>JAFXQK010000004.1 GCA_017527205.1 Lachnospiraceae bacterium
GGCACGCTTCTCGATGGCCTCCCGAATACAGGGCGCCGTCTCGAAATCCATGTCCGCAACCCACATGGGAAGCTCATGTTCCGCCACGTCCCACTTATACGAGTCCGTTCCCCGCCGATCTACCTTTTTATCAAAATCAAACCCTTCTGTCATTCTATGTCCCCCAACCGTTTCTGCGCCTATTCGCTTGTCTAAAGTCAACCGCTCTTCGTCTGAATGGATTTCTCACGAGTGCATTTTCAAAGATTTACTCCTGCATGTCCCGGCAGGTGATCCGCGTCTTTGCAGGATCGATCTTGTCCTTCTCCAAAATGAGTTCCCCGATCGAATCTGCCGTGATCGTACCAGCGGTCGGATTGAGTACGCTGTCAATCTTGCTGACAATGTCTGCCTCGACGGTGGAATATTCAAATGCAAGTGTTGTATTCAAAAGCTTGCAATTCTTCATCACGAGATTGTCAATGTAGCACATGCCCTGCAGACTCTCGATGGTGCAGTTGATCAGCGTCAGATTCTTGGCATTCCAGCCCAGATACTCCCCCGAGATAAAGGAATCATACACCGTCACGTTCTCGCTGTTCCAGAAGGAATCCTTGGAAAGCAGGCGGCTGTTACGGATCTCGACGTTCTTTGCCCCATCAAAGGAATAATTGCCATACAGCGTAAAATCATTCACCTTGATATTGCTCGAATTCATGGCAAAGTAATTGCCCTTCGCCGTAACGTGCGTAAGCTCCACGTCCTCGCAGCTCCAAAGAGTCTCCTCCGCATTGGAGAAGGACACGTTGCGAAGAGTGACGCCCTTACACCTTCTAAAATTCTTCGGCGCATCGATGGGCGTATTCTCCAGCGTCACGTTGTCCGTATACCAGACGCCGGCCCTTGCCATGTCAAACCAAACACAATTCTTCGCCGTAACGTTCTTACAATACCAAAGGGGATACTTCCACTTGAACATGCTACCCTCAAGCTCAATGTCGCGGCTCTCCTTCAAGGGCGATTCCCCGTCTGCAAAGGTGCAATCCACAATATGTAAATCCTTGCTCATAAAGAGCGCTCTCTCCCCAGTCAATAACTGCTGCTTGATGATCTTTTTCTCTTCCATGTTTTTCCTCTTTCTTTTGTCTTGCTTCTATTGCCCGCCCTCGTCTACGTGTTCCTGTCTTTTCTGAACCATCCTTCATAAAACTATTTGGTTCGTTCTTCTTTCCTAAATTCATCGTTCGAAAACGACATTGCTCTCCATTCGCTCATTCCTTTGCCTGCTCCTGCGCAACGATATTATGCAGCCAAACGCCCTTCTTGACCAACACAAATCCGATCCCGCACTTAATCAGATCAATCAGCTGTACGCAAAGGTACAGCGTCAAAATCGGTAATGTCGTATATCTGCTAAGAACAAACGCCAAAGGCGTACTGACTACCCAAAGAAATACGCTGTCAAAGCAGAACGTGATCAGCGTCTTTCCGCCGGAGCGAAGCGTAAAGTAGGACGCATGCATGAATGCGTAAATCGGCATGCACGCTGCTCCCACGCGGATAAATCCCGTTGCCAGCGCCCGCACCTGCTCCGTCGTGTTGTAAAAGAGCGGGAACAGCGGTGCCAACAGCATCAGAATCGCCCCGATTCCAAAACAGGAGAATACGGAAAAGGCGATCAGCTTGGCATCCGTATCCTTTGCTTCCTCCATCTTGCCCGCGCCAAGAAGCTGCCCGACCATGATCGAAATGGCACTTCCCATGGCAATAAACACAATGTTAAACAGATTCGTAATGGTAGATGCGATATTCAGTCCCGCTATGGCATCCAGTCCGCGCAGGGAGTAGCATTGGTTGAGCACGGCCATGCCCGCTGCCCAAAGAATCTCATTTGCCATCAGCGGCAATCCCTTTACGGCAATTTTGCCAATCAGAGCCTTTGGAATGACATAGCTTCCGTAAAGCCCCTTCGCGAAGGGAACGCGTCTCGTATGCAAATGCGTCCATACGACCACGACCAAAAGCTGTATGTAACGGGAAATCACCGTTGCGATCGCCGCACCGGTAACACCAAGCACCGGAAAACCAAACTTACCAAAAATCAACAGATAGTTAAATCCTAAATTCACAAAGACAGCAATGATGCCGGCAAGCATGGGAAGCCTTGTCTCACCACATTCCCTCAACGTACTTGCATATGCCTCCTCTATGCCAAAGGGCATGAGTCCGATCAGCATCACTGCAAGATATTCCCGTCCGTACCGCAGCGCCGCATCCAGGGACTGCGTCGTTCCGCCTTCATCATGTAAATACAGTAAGATCAACTGATCGCCATACCGGAGAAATGCCACAATGCCCAGCACCACAAGAACGACGGATACATACAGCTTAAAGCGCATCGCATGGCGCACGCCTTCGTGATCGCCCTTTCCATAAAACTGAGCACTGAAAATTCCCGCTGCGGAAAGCGCTCCAAAAATCCCTAAGTAAAAGACAAACATGAGCTGGTTGACAATGGCGATCCCGCTCATCTGCTCCGTGCCAACCTGCCCAATCATGATGTTGTCAAGGAGACTTACAAAATTAGAAATACCGTTCTGAATCATGATGGGCACAGCCACCTTCAGAACGTTTGCGTAAAACTTTTTATCACCGATCAAATGCTTCATAATACATACTTCCCAAGGAAGCTCTCATTCCACCTTTTCAAATTAGATTGTTTCATCTCATATTTCTTACAATATTATTCTACACCACGGAGTTCCACTCTGGCAATGTACTTTCTTGCCCTCTCAGCCATGTTTTCTAGTTCTGTCCGCTCAAAACTGCCCATATTTTGCGTTGGATCTAGCACGTTTTCACTTTCCCGATAGTTCTGTAAAAATAGTGCCCTTGCACCGGCAAGCCACTTGCCGATCTCCTCAAACTCCTCCGGGTCATGCAGTCCTTTGACCGCCGTGGTGCGAAATTCATACGGTATTTTATCCTGCCCCATAAGCAGGGACACGCTTCTTTCCAGCCTGGAAACGTCTAGATGCGGCACGCCTACGGTCATCGCATACTTTTCCCTGGAAGCCTTTACGTCCATGGCGACATAATCCAAAAGTCCTTCCTCCAAAAGACTTTGCAGTATCTCCGGCTGATATCCGTTCGTGTCGAGCTTCACCAGATATCCGAGCTCCTTGATCTCTCGAAGAAACCGTGCAAGATCGGGCTGCAGGGTCGGCTCGCCTCCCGTTACGCAGACCCCTTCCAGAATCCCCTTGCGCTTTCTTAAAAAGGCCATGACCTCTTCCTCAAAAACCTTCGGGAACGCCGCAGGATCTACTACCAGCTCACTGTTCTGGCAATAAGGACAACGAAAATTACAGCCGCCCGTAAAAATCGTACAGGCAACATGCCCCGGAAAATCCAACAAGGTTGTCTTTTGTAACCCACATAGTAACATGCTTCATCCTTCTTTCCATCAGCCACTATTGACGTGGTTCTATCTCACAGAATACCACAAAAACTACATTCTTTCCACCCCACGTGACATTTTCCGCGCAGTCAAATTGGCGTAGCCCTCATTTTCTTACTTTCAGAAGCCATGTGAGTATGGTATAATATAAAACATGCAGTAGAAAAACAAGCGGCTGCGAAGCAGACATTTGTTTTTCATCATTATGCGCTTCCCTTATAGCTCTGCCCACTTGCGTCGTATTCTCGTCCATACGGAGGAAACAGCCTCCATCAGCGAGATCGCAACGAGAATGACAAACCCCAGAATTCTGACCCACGTACGATTTTTATTTTGTTCCATAAAGATTGCCTCCTTTTTCTGGCCGTCTTTTGCCCCATACAGGCAGCAGGTTTGACTGCCCTTACTCTCATTGTTACCCCGAAAGGAGTTTTTTATGACTGGTATTCCTTCCATACAGGAAAAATATATGAAAGAAGCCCTAAAGCAGGCAAAAAAAGCAGCAGCCCTGGGCGAGGTACCCATTGGCTGCGTCATTGTTTACGATGGCAAAATCATCGGGCGCGGCTATAACCGCCGCAACACTGACAAGAATACGCTCTGTCATGCGGAGATCACGGCCATCCGCAAGGCAAGCAAGGTCATTGGCGACTGGAGGCTGGAGGGATGCACCCTCTATGTCACGCTGGAGCCATGCCAAATGTGCGCCGGAGCCATCGTTCAGGCGCGGATTCCCGAGGTCGTCATGGGCTGCATGAATCCCAAGGCTGGCTGCGCAGGCTCCATTTTAAACCTTCTAGAAATGCCGCAGTTCAACCATCAATGCATCGTCTACCGCGGCATCCTTGAGGAAGAATGCAGTCAGGTACTGAAAGACTTTTTCGTGGACCTTCGCAAACGCAACAAGACTGAGAAGGAACAGGCAAGGGTAGTCCCCAATCCCGAATGTGCTGAAGGTTAACTATACTATGGAAACTGTTTTCTTTTCAGAATTATTTCCCTTCATCCAACATCAACTGAAGTCGTTTTTCCCTTTGTCCGGAAGGTAATTTTCCCCTTGGCTTCCGGGATTTTCACAAGCGAATTCAGGTACATTTTTTGCTGGATTCTCCGCCCTTTCCCGTGTCGATTTTCGAGTCGGAATTCTTTTTAGTCGGAAATCCTCAGGAAGTTAAGGAAAAAATGGCTTCAAGTAACAATTTCTTTAGCGGAATTACAGACATGCTCATACTTTACTTTCTGAGACAAAAGGACTGCTACGGTTATGAAATGACCAAGGCTGTTTCGGAGCTTTCAGAAGGGCTACTCACCATTTCCATAAATACGATCTATACGTCTATTTACAAAATGGAAAACTACCATCTATTGCTCTCCTACGGGAGTCATCTCATAAACTTGCATAAAGAATAAAGCATAACAAAAGTAAAAGGTAACGGCTGCATATACGCCGTGGCCTTTTTTCAGATGGCTAAATAGCTTTCTACTACTTGCACGATCTTCCGCAACCCCTGTTCGTCCTCTGCCGTAAAGCGTCCCCGAATCGGACTGTCGATGTCAAGCACGCCAATGATCTCTCCATTACAGTGGATCGGAAGGACGATTTCTGAGGCCGATGCACTGTCACAGGCAATATGTCCTGGGAATGCATGCACGTCCTCTACTCGCTGAATCCTGTCTTCCTGTACGGCCGTGCCACAAACGCCCTTTCCCACGGGAATTCGCATGCACGCCGTCTTTCCCTGAAATGGCCCTAGCACCAATGCTCCATTTCGCAGCAAATAAAATCCTGCCCAATTCAACTCGTCCAGTGAATCATAAAGCAACGCTGAAATATTTGCATAAACCGTGATATCCCACGGTGCATCCTCCGCAAGCGCTTTCGCCTGTTCACAAAGTAATTGATAATCCGTCATCTTGTTTCCTCTTTCCTCTGCTGTCAATTTGAAGAATATGTTTCCGTCCTTTATGCCGGAAACGTCATGTCATACCAATCCTCTTCCTCCGTTACAACCCATTCCAAGCCACGTCTGCGTTCGATCACGATTGAAGGATCCAGGTTCCCAATGGAGGCCTTCGCATTTACCTTGGCATCATTGATTGCCCAATTGTATCGGTAATAAAGGTCCAGCATGTCAAGAATGTCTTCCTTGCTCCTGAGCTTACTTCTTTTCACGAGATCCTGTACGGACTCGCAGCTCTGAATCAGGAAAATGGCCTTTTGGCAGTCACAAACCTTGCTTGCGTCAGAGATATCCTTGACAAGACCCAGACACCAGCAGAGCGACCAAAATGCCTCATACGCCCAATCCATGTCAATCGCATCCTGCATGGAATAGGAACCATCAATGATGCGCTTTTCCTTAGAGTTCAGCTGATCCATGACACCGAATTTTTCGATCATCGGCTTGAAGTAATTCAGCCCTTCCTCATAATTGTTCTTTCCAATGTCACAGGCAATCTGAATGACAAAAAAGCAGGCAATTGCCCTTTTGCAGATCGCTTCCTTGTCCCTTAGAGTAATCCTTTCATCATCCCAGCGCGTCATCAGCATATCCGCCGTCGAAATCTTCTTTTTGCTGACAATTTTGTTATTTTTCTCGCGGCGTTTTTTCTGAAGCTTTGTCTCAGGAAGCTCCTTGCTTTTGAGACAGGGATGATACCCCTCCATATAGGTAATTGTCTGCTGGTACATTTCCTCATTGATGTTTACCATCATGAGCTTTCCCTTTTGCGCTGCGAAATAATGGTTCTTTCCAGAAACACAAATCTGAAAAAGCCCCTCAACCTGATTCTCCTCCGTGGTAAAGAGATACCCAAGGCTTACGCTAAGGCCTTTCAAATCCTCCTGCGTCATCAGGTTGTTTTGCATGAGTACGCCAATGGCTGCATTCACCAGAGATTCCTTCAATTCACGATTATATGCCTGATTTACTTCCATCCCATTTTCCTCCGTAGATTTTCTCACAAGGCATGTAAGACTCCATTCCCATTATAGAGGCAAATGCCAAAAAAGGCAATAAAAGAAGCTTCCGAAGGGGATCAACCAAACAATTCAAACCCTCTAACCCTTGACAAATCCATGAAAAACAGATACACTATAAAAGCCGTGCATTGTCGGGTTTGCCTGCAATGGTGAAATTCGGTCTTGCGCAATGGAAATCTGCGAACCGTGTCAGGTTGGGAACAAAGCAGCACTAAGCGGAATTTTCCATGTGCCGTAAGGTTACCGGGTGGAGTTGCAGTGCGGCCAGGCCGTGCACGGTTTGTTTTTCCAGCTTGGCCATCAATGCCATAATACACAAAAAGGCTGCTTGCAGACTTTTTTGTGTTATGACATTGATGAGATGAGCGCCACTTCATGAGCAAAATCGCCGCATCGCGGCGGCTTCCACGAAGTGGAAGACATTTTGCGAATGGCGCTTGCCAAGCGGGATTAGCGCTTGCCAAGCATACATCACTCTTAATGAGGTACTACCATGAATGCACAATTAAGCGAGGCTCTCTCCTCCTGCAATTTATGTCCCCGTCATTGCTCCGCGGACCGTATGGCCGGCGGCACGGGCTATTGCGGCCAGACGGCAGAAATCTTTGCTGCGCGGGCTGCATTGCACTTTTGGGAGGAGCCTTGCATTTCGGGTACCAACGGATCTGGCACGGTCTTTTTCTCCGGTTGTAATTTGCGTTGCATATACTGCCAAAACCGTGAAATCGCCCTTGGAAATCAAGGACAGGCCATCAGCTTAGAAAGACTCTCTCAAATCTTTTTGGAGCTTCAGGAAAAAGGTGCCAACAATATCAACCTAGTCACGCCGACGCACTACATTCCGCAAATTCGGCTTGCTCTCATCGCAGCAAAAAAGCAGGGCCTTACCCTGCCTGTTGTCTATAATACCGGAGGCTATGAGGAGGTGGAGTCTCTTCGTATGCTTGATGGCCTAATCGACATTTACCTGCCTGACCTAAAATATCGTTCCAGCGCTCCCGCCGCACGGTTTTCCAATTGTCCTGATTATTTTGAGAAGGCGTCTCTTGCTTTACAGGAAATGTATCGTCAGGTAGGTGACCCCGTGTTTGATGACTCTACGGGGCTCATGCGCCGCGGCATGATCGTGCGTCACCTCCTCCTTCCCGGTCAGGTTGGAGAATCCAAGCGCGTGCTCCGCTGGCTCCATGATACCTTTGGCGATCATGTCTTTGTCAGCGTCATGAACCAGTATACGCCTATGCCTCAGATAGCGAATGACCCTGCATTTGAAGACATAAATCGCAGGGTGACGAACGAGGAATATGAACGGCTCCTAAGCTTTGCGGAAATGATCGGCATTGAGCGCGGCTTCCTGCAGGAAGGCGAAACCGCCAAGGAGAGCTTCATCCCGCCCTTTACAGGGGAAGGCCTATAGGCTCACACGGCCACCATTTCCGGGGAAGGCCTATAGACTGTCTGGCCCCTTTCCGCGTAAGGACCATCGGCTTGATTGGTCCCTTTTACCAGCGAGAAATCACAGAATCATAGCTCGACTCGCATCATGTAATAACCGAAATCCCCCTCCCTTGCAGGCTCCTGCGCACCCTCAAAGCTCTCAAAGCCAAAAAGGATGGCAACCTCCTTTTCCTTGTCATAATATCGTCCCGGAACCCCGACATAATATATCATCTCCCCCCTGCGATTTTGACGATGCAGGATCAGATGACGATAGGTAAAATATCCATGCAAAAGAAAGCTGTTATTCACCATGCGATAAGAACGATCCTTAAGGATCACAAAGTCTCCCGGACTGATTTGTAGATACCGTCTCGTATCACCAAAGGGAGTGATCGGCGGGTAAATGGCGATCAGCTGTTCCCACTTTCCAGGCCGTAAATTTGCCTGATAGGAAAACGAAGCTTCCTCCTGCCGTCCTCCTTCTTGCGTCTTTGTCTCCATCGTCCTAATCATCTCTTTTCCCATGTTCTCTTTTCCTATATTCTCTTTTCCTTTGTTCTCCTTTCCCATACTCTTGCAATCCTTATCTTGATCTGCGCTCGTGAGCTCCCTGCCTTCGCTCAAGGCTCGCTCATTCTTAGCTTTTGTATCTATCACGTCTTTCGTTTGACGTACGTTGTAAGCGGTGATCTGTTCTTCCTTCTCTTGATTCACCATGCTGCTTGGAATTTGCCCCTCTTTTGAATCAGCCATCTTCTCAATTATCACAGATTCGCTCTCATCTTGAAGCATTCCCTCTCCAGGGCTACTAATGACAACTGGTCTTGGCATGTTCCCACTTACGATGCTTTGTGCTCCACTCTGCGGCATACTTTTTGGTGCAATTCTTGCTCTCTCCGCTTCCTCGCGCAACACGGCGACCAATTGTCGCATTTCCCCCAAAGGAATTCGAACCTTACAAAGCTCCTTCAAGTCTTCGCTGTTTAAGTTTCGAAGCTCCAGCCTGCCCTTACCATTTTGCAGTTGCAGCTCGCTAAGCTGTTCCTCCTTTTCCGGCAACACAAGCATGACAGGATAACTGCCCTTCGCATTTTCAAAGAGTCCGGACGCCTGTATGATCAAGCTGCAGGTTTTCCCCCAACACTCCAACCTGATAAACCCTGCGCCTCGCACTCTGATTCCATTTTCCAGATAATCCAAATATTTTATTTTTTGATCAAAATACATAAAAAACACCCCCTACATCATTCTATGCAGGGGATGTCCAAATTAGACCTTGCTTTATTCAGCGTCATCCAAATACTTCATGTAATTGGCTACCATCAAGGCAATCTTAAAGGTCAGGGCATCATCAAAGGTTCTTAGATTCAGTCCCGTGCTCTCCTGAATGCGCTCAATGCGATACACAAGCGTATTTCGATGAACGTATAACTGCCTTGCGGTCTCAGATACGTTCAGATTATTTTCAAAAAATTTATTCAAGGTATTTAAGGTTTCGTCATCAAGCTCCGTCGGAATGTTGTCTCCGAAAATCTCCTCAATGAAAATCTTACAAAGATTGATCGGAAGCTGATAAATCAGGCGGCCAATGCCGAGCGAATGATATGCCGCCACGGACTTTTCCGCATAGAAGATCTTCCCGACGTCCATCGCCATCTTCGCTTCCTTGTAGGACTTCGAAAGATCCTTTAGCTCGTGAACCATGGTGCCCAGGGATACGCGAACGCTGACCATGATTTCCGTGCTTGCCATGTCAACGATGGTTTCCGCAACAGTCTCCAAATCCTTGCCCGTTGCCTCTGCATCGACGCTCTTAATCAAAATGACGCTGTTCTCGTCCACGGCAGTTACGTAGTCCCCCGTCTGAGAACTAAACATTCCTTTTAGAAGCTCCATGACCATGCTGGCCTTTTCCCCCGTAGCCTCCACGAGATAAATGACACGAGGAACGTTTACGTCAATTCGAAGCTTTTTCGCGCGATTATAAACATCTACCAAAAGCAGATTATCCATAATCAGATTTTGGAAGAAACCATTTCTGTCGATCTTTTCCTTGTAAGCGATCACAAGATTTTGAATCTGACAGGTAGCAATCTTTCCCACCATGTAAACGTCATCTGAAAATCCTTTTGCGACAAGCACAAACAGCAAATCACCCTCATCATAAATCTTCAGCAGGTGATGAGTGCCAATGACCTGACTGTCAGCGGGCGAAGATGCAAAATCCCGAATCAGGGCAGGGTTTAAATCCAGCGTATCCACGGAGCCGGCAACCCAGCTGCCGCTTAAATCAAAAACACAAAGATCCACCTTGGTAATGGCCTTCAATTCATCAATGCTCGTTTGAATAATCTGATTTGAAATCATATAAGTCCTTCCTCGCTAATAAATAAGGGGTGCTGTTTCCAGCACCCCTGAAAGATTCTTACTAGTTGGTAATGATCTTCTCAGTATCTCTGTCGAATACGTGAATCTTCTCAACGTCCAGAGCAAACTTAACGGAATCGCCAGGTCTGGAATTGGTACGAGAGTCAACTCTTGCGGTCATAGGGAACTCATCCAGATCGAAGTACAGATATACTTCTGCACCAAGCAGCTCGTACACCTTAATGGTGGACTCGAAGGTGCTGTGAGGAGAATTCTCGATGAACATCTCGGAATCATATACGTCCTCAGGACGAATACCAAAGATAACCTGCTTTCCATCATAACCGCCCTCGATCAGCTTCTTGGACTTAGCGGGAGGAAGAGGAATGCTCTTTCCAGCGATCTCAAGGTTAGCGACGTCGCCTTCAACAGCAACGGTAGCGGTCAGGAAGTTCATCTGAGGGGATCCCATGAATCCTGCTACGAACAGGTTCTGAGGCTTATCGTACAGATTCTGAGGGGTATCTACCTGCTGGATAACGCCATCCTTCATAACTACGATTCTGGTACCAAGGGTCATAGCCTCGGTCTGGTCATGGGTAACGTAGATGATGGTGGTGCCCAGTCTCTGATGCAGCTTAGCGATCTCGATTCTCATCTGTACACGCAGCTTAGCATCCAGGTTGGACAGAGGCTCGTCCATCAGGAATACCTTAGGATTACGTACGATTGCACGACCCATGGCTACACGCTGTCTCTGACCACCGGACAAAGCCTTCGGCTTACGATCCAGGAGGGGAGTCAGGTCAAGGATCTTAGCTGCTTCCTTAACCATCTTATCAATCTGATCCTTGGGAACCTTTCTCAGTTTCAGACCAAATGCCATGTTGTCATATACGGACATATGAGGATACAGAGCGTAGTTCTGGAATACCATCGCGATATCTCTGTCCTTAGGCTCTACGTCGTTTACAACTCTGTCGCCGATCTTCAGCTCACCAGAGGAAATATCCTCCAGACCTGCGATCATACGAAGAGTGGTGGACTTACCGCATCCGGAAGGTCCTACAAAAATAATAAATTCCTGATCTGCGATCTCCAGGTTGAAGTTCTTAACTGCTTCAAATCCGTTGGGATATACTTTGCAGATGTTTTTCAGTGATAGACTTGCCATTGTAAATAACTCCTTTCATCTCGCCTTTGCTATAATTAGTTTAATTATTTTAGACCCAACAAGCTATAGTAAGTATAACAGAAGGGCTATTTTTTAACCATGACCGATTTCACCAAAGTTTTTCGTCTGAATTGTATGAATTGCTACGATAGAATCCGCAAATCTACATATTGCATAATACAGTTTAGACATTTTTGGCTATTATGTCCATTGCAAACCCATTTTCAAAAGCCTTATTTTGTCTTGTCCGTTGCCAGAACTTCATCGCTAAAAATATGCTCGTCTTCGCTGCCGGGATCTTCCGGAAGTAAGCCCTCTGCTCTTGCGCGCTCCATCACGTGATCCTCCATCTTCTTAAAGAACTTGTTGTACAGGAAGGCGGAACCATAGGCGGGAAGGGACAATCCAAAAAGGATTGTCAGTGGGAACAGCTGGAACACAAAAACGGCAATCAACACGGGCAGTGCCCAAAGCACCATCATGAGAATGACCTTCGGAAGCTGCATGACTGCCATGATAAAGGTATTGCGGAAGGTTCGCAGGATCGTATTGTCAAATTTGGCAAGGACGGGGTAAATAAACGTAAACTCCGCCAGTGCAATCAGGGCCGTTGCAAGGAACAGCACCTGCACGATAATGGAGGGATTCGCCTCCGGAACGCGATACAAAATATAGTAATCCATGAACAGCACGAACATAACGACGACCTGCGCCAGCCAAATGACCGTGGCCTGACGGAAATTCTGCTTAAAGGATTTCCAAAAGCCCTGCGCGATATAGACTTCCTCTCCGCGCACGATCTTAAGCGCCATGTAATGCAGCGCCGTCATGGAGGCTCCAATCGTAATCACGGGCAGACAACACACGAGCGCGATCAGATTCAGAATCATAAGGTCTGCCATTTTGCTCAGTCCTTGCATCAGCGGACCGTCCATGTTAAATAGTTTCATTTTCGTTTACCCTTTCGTCAAAATACTTTTTCCATAGAAACCACCGGCATGCCATAGGACATTTCCTGTGGTTTGATCTGCATAAATCCCATTTTTTTATAAAACTCTAATCCGTAGGGTGAAGCCGTCACAGAAATATATCGCTCTCCCACTTCATTCTTCAGGTAATCGCAGAGATACTCCAGCATTGCCCTGCCTACGCCCTTCAAGTGATAGGCCTCCTCCACAAAAAGAAGCGACAGGTGATTGATGTTTCTAAGACTTCCCACGCCAATGATCCTGTCACCGTCCAGCGCCGTCAGCAGCTGATAGCTTCCCTTTAGAAAGGCCTGGTATAATCTGTCATCCATGATAAAGCCGCGAAAATTCTGTCTGCCCTCTGGCGTACAATCAGGCGCGTCGAAGCGAAGAAAGGTTCTCCAAACCATATCCATTGCGCGATACCACTCGTCCTGTTTTGCCCACCTGATGGCATACTCCATTCCGCAACCTCCTACTGAAACCGTTGTGCCCAGCCGTCTACTTCTGCCCCAAGACCTTCTCCATCCATGTGGCGACGTCCTCCATCACCTGCTGCCGATCCAATTCGTTCAGTATCTCATGTCGGTCACCCGAATATAGTTTTAGCTCCACGTGCTTCATGCCCGCGCCCACCAAGGAATCATAAGCAAGCTTTACGCCCTTCCCGTAAGCCCCCACCGGATCCTCCTCGCCGGAAACCATCAGCGTTGGGAGCTCCGCAGGCAGGTGCGAAAGGTTTTCTGCCTTATACAGCCTGTTCACGAGTTCAAACAGGCAGCGGTACCCATTGACCGTAAAAGGAAATCCGCAAAGCGGATCTACGCGATAATGATTGACGGACTCTTCGTTCTTTGAGAGCCAATCACTGACCGTCCGAGGATTCGGAATTCGTTTGTTGTAACTGCCCATGACCAGCTGATCCAGGGTTCTACTCAAATGCTTCTCCCCGTAGATCATTTCCATGCATTTAGAAAGCGCGCGCACAAACATGACCGATGCGCGATTCTCCATGCCCGTTCCCATAATGATGGCACCTTGAATGCCCGTGCCATAACGGCACATATAGTTTCTCAGGATATAGGAGCCCATGCTGTGCCCCAGGATAAAGATCGGGATTCCGGGATATTGCCCTTGTACGGTCTTTTTCAGGCGATGCACGTCGCGAACCAATACGGTTGCGGGATCCATCTGGCAAAAATACCCATAGGTTTCTCCCTCAGGCACGGACTGGCCGTGTCCCAAATGATCCTCACCCGTGACAAGAAATCCTCGTTCCGTAAGAAATGCGGCAAATTCTTCGTATCTCCCCAGATACTCCGACATGCCATGCACAATCTGTACAATGGCCTTTGGTTCCCCGTCCGGAAGATACTTTACCGAATAGAGCTTGTGAATACCGTCTCTGGAATCGATCGTGAATTCTTCTTTTCTCATACCGTAACCCCGTCTTTCCTACAACGCCGCCATCTGTTACCGTTCCAACCATCCCCTCGAGTTTACCGAATGCCTTATCACATCGGTTTCCCTTCTCAAAAAAGTACATGATATCGTTTTCCGGCATGCCCTTTTGCATGTCCCTCGCCTTCGCTTCGGGATTTGGAAACTTTTATATAGTTTACCAATTATTATACCTTATAACTTCAAAAAAAGGAATGACTTTACTAAAATTTTAGAATATAAATAGAGAAAAAGTGCGGAAAACAAAAGCCCTGCGTGGTATTTGGCAGGTTTCGTGCCGTTTCCACGCAGGGCTTTTACTGTTTATCCAGATTTTTTACACTGTTTTTTACTGTTTATCCAGACATTTTTACATAGATTTTACTATGATTGACATTTACGGCATTAGCAGATTTCGGCGCCTGCAGGCATGTCCTTTTCGGGAGTCATCAGGGACAGCTTACCCTCAGCGTCCTCCGCACAAAGCAGCATTCCCTGGCTCTCAAGTCCTGCCATCTTTCTGGGTGCAAGGTTCACAAGCACCATGACCTTCTTGCCGACCATCTCCTCTGGAGAGTAGGTTCCGCGAATGCCGGAAAGGATCTGCTTTACCTGACTGCCGATCTTCACCTGACTGCAAAGAAGCTTCTTGGAGCCCTTCACTGCTTCACACGCCAGAATTTCACCCACCTGGAACTGGAGCTTTGCAAAATCATCATAGGTGATCTCCGGCTTTGCTTCAATATCAATGGGAGCCTGAGCTGCGGGCTCCTGCGCCTTTGCAGCGCCTGCTTCCCCAGCCTTTGCGCCAGTAAGCTCCGCCAGCTTTGCGTCTGCTTCCTCCTGCGTCATTCTGCCGGCCTTCACCAGATTTGCAAATGCCTTCTTCTGATGATCTATAAACTCCTGACGCTGACGCGCCTGTACCTCATCGGCCTTCTTCAGGATCTCCGCCTTGTCCAGCCTTGCAAACAGGATCTCAGGCTTCTCGGTCACCTTGCTTCCCTGATTCAGACCAAACTGTCCCAGCTGATCAAAGTCGCGCAGGCTCGTGCCAAGCTGAGAAGCGATCTTTTCTGCCGTCGTTGGAAGGAACGGTGCAAGCAGGGAAGCACCGATGATGATGCCCTCGCTAAGATTGTAAAGAACCGTTGCCAGACGATCCTGCTTTGCGGGATCCTTTGCAAGTACCCAAGGCTCCGTCTCATCAATATACTTATTCAAACGCTTAAATACGGCAAAGATCTCCGTCAGTGCATCTGCCACGTGAAGCGTGTCCATGAGCTTTTCCACCTTCTCATAGGCACTCGTAACAACGGCCTTTAAGTCGTCATCAATCTCGGGAACGGCTGCGCCCTTGTCTGCCACGGTACCGCCAAAGTACTTATTGCTCATGGCAACGGTACGATTTACCAGATTTCCGAGCGTGTTCGCAAGATCGGAATTCACGCGCTCCGTCATGAGCTCCCAGGTGATCGTTCCGTCATTTTCATACGGCATCTCATGCAATACAAAGTAACGAACGGCATCCAATCCAAAGATGTCTATCATGTCATCTACGTAAATGACGTTGCCCTTGGACTTACTCATCTTTTCACCGCCCTGCAACAGCCAGGGATGGCCAAAGACCTGCTTGGGCAGGGGCTCGCCAAGTGCCATCAGGAAGATCGGCCAGTAGATCGTATGGAAGCGGATAATGTCCTTACCGATCAGATGCAGGTCCGCAGGCCAATACTTTTTGTAAAGCTCGCCGCTTTCGCCGTCTGCGTCATAGCCAATGCCGGTGATATAGTTGCTCAGTGCATCCAGCCATACGTAAACCACGTGCCTCTCGTCAAAGTCCACGGGAATGCCCCACTTAAAGGAGGTTCTGGATACGCAAAGATCCTGAAGTCCCGGGAGCAGGAAATTGTTCATCATCTCATTCTTTCTGGACACGGGCTGAATGAACTCGGGATGCGTGTTAATGTGCTCGATCAGGCGATCCGCATACTTCTTCATCTTGAAAAAGTAAGCCTCCTCCTTCTCGTCATGCACGTTGCCTCCGCAGACGGGGCACTTGCCGTCCTTGAGCTGCGTCTCGGTATAGAACGCCTCACACTCCGTACAATACTTACCCTCGTAAGCTCCTTTGTAAATGTCTCCCTGATCGTAGAGCTTCTTAAAAATCTTTTGAATCTGGCGCTCATGATCCGCATCCGTCGTGCGGATAAAGCGGTCATAGCTGGTTCCCATCATGTCCCAAAGACCCTTGATGGTACCCGCCGTCATGTCAACAAATTCCTTGGGGCTCATGCCCTCCTCAATGGCACGGGTCTCGATCTTCTGACCGTGCTCGTCGCTTCCCGTCTGGAAATGCACGTCATAGCCGTCCGCCCTCTTATATCTGACAATGGCATCCGCTAAGATGATCTCATAGCAGTTACCGATATGCGGCTTGCCAGACGTATAGGCGATGGCTGTCGTTAAATAATACTTCCCTTTGTTCGTCATAATTTACCTACCTCCTGATTTCTTTCACTGCCTAAAGGCTAAAAAACCCTCAAAACTTTTTGGCTAGATTACCTGAATTCCTGACAGACTACAGGATTCCCATCTTGACTCTCAATTAAGAAACGCCTCCCCACGCACGAATACTCGCACGCAAGAAGGCGTCATTAACGCTGTACCACTTCTCTTCACCTGCGTCCACGGCGCAGGCCTCATCGAATTCTTCAAGACGCATTCCGCTCAATTTCGCCTGCGTTTCGTAAGAATCCTTACCGCCATAACGGGCGGGTCCCGTCGCAGCCTAACCCCGTCTGAACCTCATAACACGCTTAGAAGATCGATATTTCCATTTCTGCGTGATTCGTTTCATTCCTTTGGCTCGGTGCGCAGCTCGTGAAGCCATGTTCCCTCAGCTTTAGCTTCGCTTCTCTCAGCATATGAAGCGTTCTCTGGAAAGCCTCCCCTAAAGTACTCTCTTCGTCATTGCCTTTCATGACATATTTGTCTGTTTCTTACCATAGCACGTTGCGACCCGCAAAGTCAAGCCCTATGTCAAAAAAGGGGCATAAAAAGGAGGCCGGGTGCATTCCCACAGCCTCGCATCTCATGTTTTTCGCCGATCATTTCTTATTGGCGCCCATTACTTACTGGCACTCATTCCTTACCATCAGTCATCCCTTACTGCCGGTCATTCATTATTGTTGTCCACCCATTTCTTCGCTGGAATTCGTAATTCCGACCAGGTATTCCGCAGGAATAACGTAACCATAGGACTGAAGCTTTCTTACGTAATCTGCATCCCGAAGGCGCCGTTTGGACTCTTCCATATATTTAGCATCCGCCTTCTTCCCAAAACCAAGCCCAATGTAGATCGCCAGGCCAAGGCACCCTATGGTTCCAATCGCGGCGACAATGATAATGGCGATGTTCATCGTGTTGTAATAGCCCCGATAATGCGTCGTATAATAATACCAACCATAGCTAAGGATCAGGCCAACCAGACATCCCACAAAACACTTCAGATAATAGGCGGGACTGGTTCCTCTAGGATCAAACCCGTCGATGGCCACCTCGCGCCAGCGTTTGTCCAAATACTCCTGCTTACATCTTGGGCAGAACCGAATCGGACTTCCATACGCCCAAGTATTGCTCTGTTCCCTCGTCTTTTCCCCACACTTGGGGCAGGTCCCCTCCAAATATGACATTCCCATGTTTCTATCTCCTTGCGTTACGATGTTTATCCAGTGTCATTCATTTAGGATTCCAATTTCTCGAGGGGAAGGTTTGGATTGTCTTTTTGGGTCTAAATCCTACCAGAAAGACAATCCAAACCTAACCCCGAGTGCTTGCCAAATCCTTACGTCATAAGTTTAGATCTTTTTCATGGCAAGATACCACTCAAGATTGCGAAGCTTCGCATCATTTGCCCGACTTTCCGCCTCCTCCAGCGTCAGCGGTGCACCCAGTACTACGTCATCCCCAGGCTGCCAGTTTGCAGGCGTAGAAACATGCTCGGCATCATGCAGTTGCAAAGATTCAATGATCCTCTTGATCTCGGGAAGATTTCTTCCCGTACTCATCGGATAATACAAAATGGCCCGAATGACGCCCTCGGGATCAATGATAAATACCGCGCGTACCGTCTGCGTCTTTGCGACCGTTTGCAGCATGCCATATTTCTTTGCCACGCTCATGCTAATGTCCGCAATGATGGGGAAAGCGAGCTTTACCGCGCCGCTTCCGTCCAGATCAATTCCCTCAATGCTTTTTGCCCAGGCAAGGTGCGAGTGCAGGGAATCAATGGAAAGCCCGATCAGCTTTGTATTTAATGCGGCAAACTCCCCCGCCATCTTCGTAAACCCAATAAACTCCGTCGTACAAACCGGCGTAAAATCAGCGGGATGCGAAAACAAAACCACCCAGCTTCCCTTATAATCCTCCGGGAAATTCACCTTTCCCATCGTTGTCATCGCCCGAAAGGCTGGCGCCGGATCCCCGATCATCGGCATCCTTACCACTTCCATTTCCTCACTCATTTCCATCCTCCTGCTTTCTGGTTGATTATCGTTTCTGTTGCTGAATGCTCCCGCATGGATTCCTTTTGCTCCATCAGCGATAGCTTCCGTATTTCTCCTTGAATTTCAGTTTATTTTCATACATGACCTTATCAGCCCGCTTGAGCACCTGATCCACGCTCTCATCCGCATCCTCATATTCCGCCATGCCGACGGATGCGGAATACTTCTCCCAAGGCTGCGCATCCTGTTTTCCATGCGCCGTCTTAAAGGCTTCCTTGATCTGCGTCATGCGAAGGAGCCTGCTCATGTAATCCTCGTTGCGAAGGACCACGACAAATTCATCTCCGCCCACGCGGAAGACGGGTGATCTCTTGTAAATGCTGCAAATGATATTGCAGCATCCCTTGATGTAGCTGTCGCCATATTTGTGTCCAAAGGTATCATTGACATATTTTAGGTTGTTCAGATCGACCATGACAATGGCAAAGGATGCCTTATTCTCAGCAATGTCGCGATTCAGCACGTCCACCAATTTATTAAACGCCGCAGGATTTCCAACGCTTGTCAGGGAATCCTTATAAGCCGTCTCGCTGATCTGATCAATCTTCTCTTCCTGTTCCTGAAGATTATTCTTGGCCTTGCTGAGATTCGTCATATAGTACAGGCTTTCCTTCATCACGGACATGAACTCATAATAGAGCTCTTCAATCTCGTCATGCGTCTGAAGGTTCAGCTCTTCCATGGCCTGAACGTTGCGGAACCGGTCCTGCTCCGTGTCATAGGTAAAGTTCCGCACACAATTTGACATGGCAGCCAGCGGGCGAATGACCCTTTTCCTGACGAGTGAAATATCAATGAGCAGCACCACCAAAATTGCCAACGTTACGTACGTTATCATTCCAAGCAAAAACGAAAAATGCTTGCTTCTCAGCTCTTTCAGGGAAAATGCAACGCAAACGTGACACTGGTACTTCCCCTTACCGTCAAACACGGGGCGGAAATAGGCTAGCAGATAACCATCTGCGGTTTTCCCCGTCTTAACCGTAATCTCTTTTCCCGCCATCAGGTCTCCCAGATACTTCTGATAGGGCATCTCCATTTTCACCAGCTCGCCCGGTGCACCGACTGCCTTCTTTCCGGAATCCTGCATGTTAAAGATGACGTAGCTGCCATCCTCGCTAAATCGAAGAACATGTGCAAAAAGCACGTCGGGGTAACTATCCTTCATCTCACAAAATTGCCTGCGCAGCTTGACGTATTCTTCTAACTCCGTATTTTTCTCAAGGTATTCCTGTACCTTATCACCGTCCAGCATGCGGGACATCAGGCCAGTAAGACCCTGTGCCATGCTGGTATAGTCTTGTACCATGCTTCTTTGAAAACGAAAATAGGAAAAAGGGATAATGAGGAGCATGATGAAAAGACCGCTGATCACGTAGCCCAGCGGAAGCCGCACCGACAGAGAGCGGCACTTTTTACGAAATGCGTAAAATCTTTCCCCCATACTTATAGCTCTCCTAATACCATCGCGAACGCGATATCATGCTTCGTTTCTGCCATATCCCATCCCCAAACGGGATATCGAAAGAAAGGAGGGTAAAAGCCCTCCTCCCATTATTTTCTAATTTTCGACGTTCATTTTTTCGACAAAAGCTTTTGTCCGTTCCTCAGGATTCCCGCCAAAAATGGCCGATCCTGCAACGATGACGTTGGCACCAGCCTCCAGAACCATCTCCAGATTGCTTTCCTTGACGCCGCCGTCCACCTCAATGTCCAGCTCAAGGCCCAGCTCCGTTACCTTCTTTCGAAGCTGACGCACCTTTTCGACGCAATCCATCATAATGGACTGACCTCCAAAGCCCGGCTCCACGGTCATGATCAGCACCATGTCCACCAGCTCCAGATAAGGATTCAGCGCCGTGATCGGCGTGGCAGGTTTGATCGTGATTCCGACCTTCTTTCCAAGGCTCCGAATCTTCTGAATGACCTCAAGAGGATCCGAGGTTGCCTCAAGATGAAAGTTAATCAGATCTGCCCCCATGCTCGCCATGGTTTCAATATATCGCTCCGGCTCGACGATCATCAAATGCACGTCCAAAAGGAGCGTTGTTTTTCTCTTTAATGCCTCCAAAACAGGCATCCCAAAGGAAATGGAAGGAACAAATACCCCATCCATCACGTCTACGTGAAGATAGGAGGCTCCTCCTCGTTCCACAGCCCGAATCTGTTCGCCCAGGCTCCAAAAATCTGCCGCAAGAATTGATGGCGATAAGTAATTTTTCATGTCATGAAACCCCTTATCCGTCAGCATCGCTGACAGTTTTTGCGCATGAACTTCTTTTTGCGTCAAGGGTCTTTTCCCTTTCGATGACAAAATGCCGGGGGCCGGCTTTCCGCGGCCGGCCCCGGACTGTCATTTCTTAGATAAATGCCTTTACGGATGCATAAACGCCATCTGCGTCCAAACCATACTTCGCAACCAAAGCGCCTGCGGAACCGGACTCGCCGAAGATATCCTGCATGCCAAGCTTCTTCACGGGAGTCGGAAGCTTCTCGGAGAGACAGTCACATACTGCGCTGCCAAGGCCGCCGATTACGGAATGCTCTTCCACGGTAACAACCTTTCCGGTCTTCTTTGCGCTTGCGATAATGATGTCCTCATCCAAAGGCTTGATGGTACAAATGTTGATGACCTCAGCGTCGATGCCGTCAGCAGCCAGCTTCTCAGCTGCGCCCAGAGCGGAATCTACGCAGATACCGGTAGCAACGATGGTTACGTCCTTACCGGGACGAACAACGGTACCCTTACCAATCTCAAACTTGTAATCAGGCTTGTCATTGATTACGGGAACTGCCGCACGACCGAAACGAATGTATACGGGGCCCTCGTACTCCAAAGCTGCACGAACGGCTGCCTTTGCCTCTACGTCATCGGAGGGAACCATAACAACCATGCCGGGGATGGTTCTCATCAGGGCAATGTCCTCGTTACACTGATGGGTTGCGCCGTCCTCACCGACGGTGATGCCCGCATGGGTTGCACCGATTTTTACGTTCAGGTGAGGGTAACCAATGGAGTTACGAACCTGCTCATAAGCACGGCCTGCCGCAAACATGGCAAAGGAGCTTACGAAGGGAATCTTTCCAACCAGGGAGAGACCTGCTGCCACGCCCATCATGTTACACTCCGCGATACCACAGTCAATGTGACGATCGGGATATGCCTTTCTAAAAATGCCGGTCTTGGTAGCCTCGGCAAGGTCTGCGTCCAAAACTACCAGATTAGGGAACTCTTCAGCCAAATCCTTTAACGCATTACCGTAGCTTTCACGGGTAGCGATTTTCTTTACGTCTGCCATTTTCTCTTTACCTACCTTTCCCGTTAGTTAAGGCTAGCGCCAATCTTCTCCAGATCAGCCATAGCTACTGCATACTCCTCGTCATTCGGAGCCTTGCCGTGCCAGCCGCACTGATTCTCCATGAAGGAAACGCCCTTGCCCTTGGTGCTGTGCACTACGATGGCGGTCGGCATGCCCTTGGTCTCCTTTGCCTCCTTGAAGGCTGCGCGGAGCTCGTCAAAATCATGCGCGTTGCAGTTGATTACGTGGAAATTGAAGGCCTTGAACTTCTCATCAATGGGATAAGGAGAGCAAACCTTGTCGATGGGTCCGTCGATCTGCAGGCCGTTGTTGTCAACGATCACTACGAGGTTGTCCAGCTTGCGGAAGCCTGCGAACATTGCAGCCTCCCAAACCTGTCCTTCCTGAATCTCGCCGTCGCCAAGAAGCGTATAAACGCGGAAATCCTTGTTGCCAAGCTTTGCGCCAAGCGCCATGCCGACTGCGGCAGAGATTCCCTGTCCCAGGGAACCGGAGGACATGTCTACGCCGGGGATATGAATGCAGGGATGTCCCTGAAGAAGGGCGCCTAATTTTCTGAGGCTCAAAAGCTCCTCCTTGGGGAAATATCCCTTCTGTGCCAAAGTTGCATAAAGTCCGGGAGCCGTGTGGCCCTTGGAAAGTACGAAGCGGTCCCGATCCTCCTTGTCAGGATTCTTAGGATCCACGTTCATCTCCTCAAAGTAGAGATAGGTGAACACGTCTGCTGCGGACAGAGATCCGCCGGGGTGTCCTGCCTTTGCAGCATGAACTGCAGTTACGATCCCCTTACGAACTTCGTTCGCTGTCTTTTGCAGCTCTAAATTGTTCATGGTTTCCTCCATTCTGCCGCTTATGGAGCGGCCTTTTATTATAGTATTGCGTAACGGCTCACGCCCCATCCAAAAACTACGCGTTTCCGCCGGGGTTTGGGAGCCGTCACATATTTTACCCACCTTCAAGAGTATCATAATTTACCAAAAGTGTCCATAAAAATTTACTGTTCCTTTTGGCCGTAGTATGCGTTTGCCCCGTGTTTGCGGTAATAGTGCTTGTCCTGAAGCTCCTGTGGTGCAGGCTGAATGCGGGGATTGATGGTCTCCGCGCGGTATGCCATCTTTGCCACCTCTTCCAGGACTACGGCATTATGAACGGCTTCCTTGGCATCCTTCCCCCATGCGAATGGTCCGTGATTTTTGCAGAGCACTGCGGGAACCGCCATGGGATCCTTGCCCATGCGCTGAAATTCATTGACAATCAAATGCCCGGTGTTCTCCTCGTAGGCATCTTCGATTTCCTCCTTTGTCAGACATCTTACGCAGGGTACCTCGCCATAAATGTAATCCGCATGCGTCGTGCCATAGCAGGGAATGCTTCTTCCCGCCTGCGCCCAGCTTGTCGCATAGGAAGAATGGGTGTGCACCACGCCGCCGATCTCCGGGAAGGCCTTGTACAACTCTAAGTGCGTGGGCGTGTCAGAAGAAGGGTTCAGTCTTCCCTCCACCTTATTTCCGTTCAGATCCATCACTACCATGTCTTCCGGCGTAAGCTTTTCATAGGGCACGCCACTGGGTTTGATGACAAAATAACCCGTTGCCCGGTCGATGGCGCTCACGTTTCCCCAGGTAAACGTCACCAGCCCATACTTTGGCAGATCCATGTTTGCCTCATATACCAATTGCTTTAATTCCTCTAACATCTCTTCCGTCTCCTTATGTCCATTTTCGAAAGCCCAAACCCTTCCTGTTTGTTTTTTGCTTTCTTCTTGCTTTCTAAGTCACGTCGCTTTTACGCGCCAATTATGAATCTCTTTGCTTGATATTCCTTGCCTTGCATCTCTTACTTGAGTCCTTCCACCGCTGCTTTCTGGGCTGGTATGGTGTTTACGTACTTCTCGAGGAAGGCGTCAAAGCCTGCCACGTCCTCTGCGTCGGGTGCGATCGTCGTTCCCGTCTGACCTGCAAAGATCTTCTTTTCCAGATAATCAGCGAGCCCCTCGCCCTCTTCCTTTTCCATCATGTAGCAGGCAAGGATCGCCATGCCCCAGGGTCCGCCCTCACTTGCCGTATCCATTACGGTTACGGGTGCATTCAAGGCTGCTGCCAGCATCTTCTGTCCTACCACGGGCGTCTTGAAGAGTCCGCCGTGACCCATCAGGCTGTCCACGGTAATCTGCTCCTGCTTGAGCAAAATGTCATTACCAACCTTCAGAGCAGCAAGCGCACTGTACAGATGACTTCTCATGAAGTTTGCCAGCGTAAACTTAGCATCGGGCGTGCGAAGGAACATGGGTCTTCCGCCGTCATTTAAGCCCGTTACGGGTTCTCCGGAGAAATAGTTGTAAGCCATCAGGCCGCCGCAGTCCTTGTCAGCCTCTAGAGCCTTGCGATACAGGGTTCCATAAAGATCATTCATGTCTATCTTCATGCCAAACTGCTCGGAAAACTCCTTAAAAAGGTTCACCCATGCATTCAGGTCAGAGGTACAGTTGTTGCAGTGAACCATGGCCACGGGATAACCGTCGGGCGTGGTCACCATGTCGATCTCCTCATAATACTTGGAAAGTGCCTTCTCCAATACCACCATGGAAAAGATGGAGGTACCTGCGGATACGTTACCCGTGCGAACCTTAACGGCATTGGTGGCAACCATGCCAGTTCCGGCATCGCCCTCGGGAGGACACATCGGGCATCCAGGCTCAAGAGCTCCCGTAGGATCCAGGAACTTTGCGCCTTCCGCGGTCAGCGTACCGGCGTTATCGCCTGCGCGAAGCACCTTGGGCAGGATCTCACGAATCTTCCACTGATAGCCCCAGTCCTTTACAAGATAGTCAAACTGATCCAGCATCCTCTGGTCGTAATCCATGATCTCGGAATCGATGGGGAACATGCCGGAGGCTTCACCGATACCCATCACCTTCTGACCCGTGAGCTTCCAGTGAATGAAGCCCGCCAGCGTCGTAAAGAAAGCGATGTCCTTGACATGCTTCTCCTGATTTAAGATCGCCTGATAGAGATGCGCAATGCTCCATCTCTGAGGCACGTTGAATGCAAACAGGGGAGACAGCTCCTTAACGGCCTGTCCCGTCATGGTATTTCTCCAGGTACGGAAGGGTACAAGAAGGTTTCCGTCCTTGTCGAAGGGCATATAGCCGTGCATCATGCCGGAAAAGCCGATGGCGCCCAGCTTGGTAAGTGCCACGCCATATTTTTCCTTAACGTCCTTAACCAAGGACGCATAACAGTCCTGAAGACCCGTCGTAATGTCATTCATGCTATAGGTCCAGATCTCATCCTCAAATCTGTTTTCCCAATCATGTACGCCCATGGCAATAGGCTGATGGGTTTCGTCCACGAGTACTGCCTTGATTCTGGTAGAACCAAACTCGATCCCAAGGATCGCTTTTCCTGAAAGAATCGCATTTTTTGCAATTTCCATACCTGTTTTCCTCTCTTTTCCGCCTTTGGTCCGACAGGGCACCAATTTACGGCTTTTTTCTTTTGCCCCCCTGAAACCGGATCTATGGATTTTCTTTCGTTTCCATAAATCTTCATCGGGCAAAACTCACTCATGGCAACAGTATAAACTAGGCGTTTTCCGAAGTCAATATCTCTTGTAAAACCTTTTACCTTTTTCATCTTTCCGGGTAGCTTTTTCCCTTTGGGAATCCTGCCGAAAGCTACCCTGATTGCCTTTTCCATCTTTTCTGGTAGCTTTTTCCCTTTGGAATCCTGACAAAAGCTACCCAGATTGCCTTTTCCATCTTTTCTGGTAGCTTTTTCCCTTTGGGAATCCTGACAAAAGCTACCCAGATTGCCTTTTCCATCTTTTCTGGTAGCTTTTTCCCTTTGGAAATCCTGACAAAAGCTACCCAGATTGCCTTTTCCATCTTTTCTGGTAGCTTTTTCCCTTTGGGAATCCTGCCGAAAGCTACCCAGATTGCCTTTTGGGGCTTTCCAGGTAGTTTTTTCCCTTTTCAGATCCTGGTGAAAGCTACCCAAATCGTCATTTGAGGCTTTCCGGGTAGTTTTTTCCCTTATCAGATCCTGGTGAAAGCTACCCAAATCGTCATTTGGGGCTTTCCGGGTAGTTTTTTCCCTTTTCAGATCCTGGCGAAAGCTACCCAAATCGTCATTTGAGGCTTTCCGGGTAGTTTTTTCCCTTTTCAGATCCTTGTGAAAGCTACCCAAATCGTCATTTGGGGCTTTCCGGGTAGTTTCTTCCTTATTGAAATTCTGGTCAAAGCTACCTAGTTCGCACATTTGCCTTTCTATGTAGTTTGTTTACTCTGACGCATGATGTGTGAAGGGATCAACAAGATGTTTTACGAGATACAAGCACAAAAGATGTGCGGAGTCATAGATTATGAATAAGCGGATAGTGGCAGTGAGGTATGAGATTGGATCGTAAAAAGCATTTGTCAGGAGCGCAGTTCTTGATGGCCTGTGGGATTTTGGCGTTTGTCACGGCAGGCTTGTGTCTGGTTTTTTCGCTATTACAAAAAAGCGGCATTGCAGAAAACTCCGGCCCGATGCTCCCAAAGGAGGAGCCTTTCGAGGAGTTTTGTCAGGCACTGTATGAGAGAGAGATGACGACAAACACGCTGGGACTGCATTATAGTCTTGCACATCCTGAGAATTTCGGAATTACGGAATATCCCGTCACGCTTCCGCTCTATGTCCCCGGGAGTGAGAACGGGGCGGCGGAGGGGCTTGACGCGCTGCTTCGGGAATTCCATGCCATTCCTCGTGAAAAGCTCTCAGCCGAAGATCAATATGCCTGTGATTGTCTGGAGCGATCTCTCCTTCTTTCCAGGGCGCTTGCCGAGTACCCTTATTACGGCGACCCGCTTTCCCCTACGCAGGGCATTCAGGAGGAGCTCCCCATTCTTTTTAGTGAATATGCCTTTCGCTCCAGAAAGGACATAGAAGAATACATGGCGCTCCTTTCGCAGACGCGGGACTACTTTTCTTCCCTCTT
This sequence comes from Lachnospiraceae bacterium, assembly GCA_017527205.1. GTDB lineage: Bacteria > Bacillota > Clostridia > Lachnospirales > Lachnospiraceae > Acetatifactor. Next base: position 26,677 of record JAFXQK010000004.1, read on the forward strand.
GTTATATGAGGCGGAAAAAGCGGCGGCAGGGCTCTCCTCCTCTTCTGACAGTCTCCGGCAAACCGCAGAACAATGCGAGGAAATCATCTCGCGGGAAGCCCTTGAACAGGGAACGCATTTCCTGCAGACCAGCTTTGAGGAGCGTTTGCAAGGGCTTTCCCTGCAGGAGGCTGAGAGGCGTGCTTACGTGGCAAAGCATAATTCGTTGCTTGTCCGCGTTCTTCTGCCCGCCTATGAGGAGCTCAAAAGCGGCCTGCTCGCATTGGCAGACGGCGCACCAAATGGTTTCATCCCCCTGGCATCCCATCCCAATGGCAAGGAATACTATACACTGCTTCTGGCTAGCATTACGGGATCCGGCAAGTCTCCCGAGGAAATCCGTCAGCTATTAGGGCAAACGCTGTCCCGCGAAGCTGCGGTCATCCGTCAACTCTCAGAAAAGTATCCGGGCTGCCTTTCTTCGCTAAAAAGCAGGTCTTATGAGGATCTGGGGCTTGTGAGCGAGGTGCAAATGCTCACGGACCTGCAAGAGCGCATGCAGGGACTTTACCCCGCATTGCCGCAAAGCGTTCGCGTTACGGTAAAAACCGTGTCTCCCAATCTCCGCCCCTATTGCGCTCCTGCCTTTTATTTAACCGCTCCCATAGATGACGTCGGTGAAAACGTGATCTACGTAAATCCGTCCTCTACGCCGCAGGGTTTGGAGCTTTATGTCACGCTGGCACATGAGGGATACCCGGGGCACCTTTATCAAAATGCCTTTTCTGCGGCAAATCTGTTGTCCCTAAAGCATAATCGTCTGCGTCAGCTCTGCGGCTGCGGCGGTTATCTGGAGGGTTGGGCATTGTACGTGGAACAAAATGCCTATGATTTTGCTTCCAGGCTTCTTTCTGACCAAAATCGCGCGGCAGATGCCGTCTGCGTACAGATTGCCAAGCATGAACGAAGTCTTCGCCTTTGCCTTTTTGCCCTATTGGATCTCATGATTCACTATGACGGAGCCAGCCTGGAAGAAATCGCAAATTTCACCTCTGCCTATGGCGTCTCTGACGAAGAGGGGCTTGCCGCCCTCTATGCCTATATTTGTCAAACGCCATGTAACTACCCGAAATATTATTTGGGTTATCTGGAAATTCTGGAGCTTCGGGAATCGGCCAAGACATTGTGGGAAGAACAGTATGATGACAAAGAATTCCATCGTTTCTTGTTAACCTGGGGGCCAGCAGATTTTGTGAATCTCAAGAATGTCTTAACGAGTTATGGATTACAAAATCACCCTGCGCGCAATGAATAATATTTGACAAATAATAGGAACCATATGTCGAATCATGCAAATATTGCGCTAAAAGAATTGTGTATTTTTTGTGAAAACCGCAACTTTTCGTCAGAAATTCTTGAACAACAGCGTTTTTTGTGCTACGATAAGCGAAAGAGCAATAATTGCAAAGCATATATTGCTCTTTTGGAAAAGGAGTACAAATGAACCCACCCGAAATTTACAGTCTCTCACCAGAGCAAAGACAAAAATATAAGGTACAGCCAGACATGGTTCCCAATGGCGATCGAATTTTGGAGGGCACGCACGAGCATGTTCAGGTGGCCAAAAATTCCTCCATGCGCTTTTGGTACAACGTCCAGTCTGCAAGCTTCTCCAGCCATTGGCATACGGCCTTAGAGATCATTATGCCGCTGGAGGGGAATTATGTTGCCCACATTCTTTCCGAAACCTATGTTTTGGATCCAGGCGACATTTTTATCATTCCTGCCGGAACGATTCATTCCCTAGAGGCACCCGCGCAGGGTTCCCGCTTAATTTACATTTTTGAGCTGAACCTGCTCTCCCAGCTTCCTGGGTATAATTATATCCAGTCCCTGCTGTCCCAGCCCATGCGGATTACCTATGACGAGGATCCAGAATACTATACGGAGGAAGCAAAGCTGATTTTGCTTCTTGCCGAGCATTATTGGGGACAGAGCGTGACCAAGGAAATGAATCTCTATGCCTGCCTGCTCAGCTTCTTCGCGAAGCTTGGTGAAAAGAACGTAGGCTCCATTCCCGTGTCCACGGGAAGCACCATCAAAAACAGCTCCGTGGTCAGCCAGCTCTCGATGGTATTGGATTATATTGATGAGCATTACTCCGAGAACATGACGCTGGAGCAGGCCGCACAAATTGCAGGCTTCTCAAAGTTTTATTTCACGCGTCTCTTTAAGGAGTACACCAATCATACCTTCTATGAGTATTTGACGGAAAAGCGTATTCACGCGGCAGAGCAGATGTTGCTCGTGCCAAAGTTCCCCGTGACGGACGTATCGATTCAGGCGGGCTTCTCCAGCTTGTCCTCCTTTAATCGTACGTTCAAGCGCAACAAAGGATGCTCGCCCACAGAATACAGAAATCTCTATACGCAGGGCGGGCAGCAAAACGTATATCTCCGCCCCAATCGCTAAGAATTTTGCCGACTCGGGGGCTGGGTTGGAGGCTCTTTCTACTAACCATTTGACCTAGAAAGACCCTCCAACCCATCCCCCTCGAGCCTGTCGCAAGCTTTATAATATTCAAGCGATTGCGGCTGCTAGGATAATGCCTGCGATGGTACCCGCTGCGGTTGACAGGAGTGCTCCCGTCAACGTGTAGCGGGTTTTTGTTACCTTTGCGGCGAGGAAATAGACGCTCATGGTGTAGAAAACGGTTTCCGTGCAGCTCATGACGATGCTGGTGATTAGGCCAGGATAGGAATCTGGTCCATAGGTTGCAAACACGTCGAGTACGAGTCCCGTCGCCGCGGAGGAGGAAAACAGCTTCACCGTCAGCAGGGAAAGGATCTGCGCAGGGAATCCGAAAAGGGCTGCCACGGGTGCAAGTGCCCTCTCCAAAAGAGTAAAAAAGCCAGAGGCGCGAAGAATTCCCACGCCCATCATCAGTCCAATCAGCGTCGGCACGATTTCAACCACAATTTTCAGCCCATCTGAAGCCCCCTTCAAAAAGCTCTCATAGATCTTCACGTGGCCCAAAACGCCAAACCCCACCACCAGAAAAATCACCGCCGGAATAATAAAATTCGATACCTGTGTCATCATTTCGCCTCTCCCCCAGCTCTAGTCTCATCCTCCATCCTTCCTTTCATCGGCGGCTCCTTTCTATCCTTCCATTTGCAAAAGGCAATGGCAACCAGCGTGCTGATCAGTGTGGCAAGAAGCGCAGGCGCAATAATTCTCGCGGGATTCGCACTGCCATACTGACTTCGATAGGCAATCATGTTGACGGGGACAAGCTGCAGGGAAGAAATGTTAAAGATGAGAAAGGTACACATTTCGTTGGACGCGACCTGCGGCGGATTTCCGCGCTCCTTCTCAAGATCGGCGAGCGCTTCCATCGCCTTTAGTCCTGCGGGCGTACAGGCCCAGCCAAGTCCCAAGATGTTTGCGATGACATTGGTGCTGATGTGTTCCAGCGCAGGATGCCCCTTGGGAATCCGCGGAAAAAGAAAGTGCAAAAAAGGAGCGATGCCCTTTGTCATTCGCTCCACTAGTCCGGACTCTTTTGCGATCTCCATCAGCCCCATCCAAAGCGCAACGACGCCCGCCATGGTAATGCAGAGAGTTATGGCGTCTCCCGCGCTCTCTAATGCCGCGCAGGAAAGCTCCTCCACGTGTCCCGTCAGGACGCCGCAGAGAATACCGCCAAGTATCATAAAAGCCCAAATCATATTTAACATAAAAAAATCCGCCAAATTGCTTTCTGTGAGATCATTCTATGCCCGTCCTCGGGATTCCATAACCTCTTTCGGCAATTTGGCGGTTCACTGGTCGCTTCGACTTAAGCGTCAACGCCCATCTTCTTCATCAGATCCATAATGTCCTTAACAGTTGCAATGTTCTCAAGCTCTTCCGTGGGAAGCTCAATATCGTACTCGGACTCAAATGCCATTACCAGTTCAACGATATCCAGGGAATCTGCTCCCAGATCGTCCTGCAGGTTGGTATCCTCGGTAATCTCATCCGGATTCACGTCCAACTGTTCTGCAATTACCTCTCTAATCTTCTCTAACATGTCATAACCTCCTATACTGTGACTTTTTTATTTCCATTAGTTCCTCATATTCACATTGTGCAATCACTCAAAGTATATGGGGGAACGTCATGTTTGTCAAGTGTGTTTTCGAAGCTTTTGTTTCCATCTTGGTCTCAAAACTTTTCATACCATCCGTTTCTTTCTGGCCTTGTCCAGTTCAATCCACTCATCAAGGGACAATGGCGTATAATCCGAATACTTACAAAAGCAGTTGATCATATGACAGGGAATCACCTGCTCCTCCCCCGCTGCATTGATCGTTTTCGTACCGCGCGTAATCTCCTGAAATTGCTCCACGAGCCTTTGATCCATGGTGTCATGCACATGGCCATAGAGCATATAGGTTCTCGGGTTTCCGTTCCGATCCAGCCGATACTGCCCGTTATAGCAAAACACGGGATAATGGCAAAGCACGACCTTCCGTCCGTTGTCTGAGAGCTCCGCATAACGCTTCACCCATTCGAATCGCGAAAGATCCATCTTCTTGCTCTCCATCACGCGGTCATGATTTCCAAGAATCAAATGAAGCCTTCCCTGTAACCTGTCCAAGAGCGCTTTGGTTTCCTCCACGCCACCCAACGAAAAATCCCCAAGGATGACAACCTCATCCTTCTTGCGAACCTTCTCATTCCATTTTGTAATCATGTATTCATTCATTTCCTCCTCAGAGGCAAACCCGCGATGGTCCATCTTGTTATTTAGTGCCCCATGAAAGAAATGATTGTCTGCAATATAATACCTCAAGTTTTGTCACTCCCATTCACAAGCATCTGCTTTTTTCCCGCTTCCATGCGGAAAATTTGATACCGATACCAGAAAAACCACTTCCCTTTGATCGTCTTTAAGCGATCCAGCAGTCCCTCCAGCTCCTTTTCCGCCGCAGCGCGTTCCCTGTTTCCAGGGAGCTTTCCCGCGTAAAGCAGGAATTCATATTGCTCTAAGAATCCGAGCATGCTCTTTGGAACCTTCTTGCCAACCCTGCGTGCAAATTCCTCCAGTGTCTCGCCCTGTTCCATCTCCCAGCCCATGAGGCTCAGCACCTTCAGACTCTTCTTACAGGTCACCTGGAATTTCTCAGCATCGGAAAGCTTTCGGTACCAGGCCTTGACTAAGGCGAGGTCAATCAACAGAAATGCCACCAAGAATGCCAGTACAAGTCCTGCAGGAATCAAAATAACCCGCCATTTGATATGCACGGTTTCCTTTTCTTCTTGGAGCAGAAGATCCTGATCAATCTCCTCTTCTCCCTCATCATGACTCATCGGAGCACTCGGCCCGGAGCCGTCTGATTTTACCTTAAAGGCCCACGCAAAGGAATATTTCTTTCCCGGCGTCGGTTCATAGGGAAGCCAACCCACGCCCTTGATATAAACCTCGGGCCAGGCATGTGCCATGGAGGATGTCACGATAACGGCCTCCTGGTCCTGTTTCGGCACATAAAATCCTTGGACGTACCGCGCGGGAATTCCCTGACTTCTCGCCAAGAGCACAAAAGCCGTGGCGAAATGACTACAGTACCCCGTCTGACTCTCCAGTAAAAAGTAATCGAGGAAATCCTCCGGTGTCTGCACGTCCGATGGAAGCTCCCCAGGATGCGTTGAATACTGATAGGAGGACAGCAGATTCTCAATGCGGCTCAGCTTCTCTAAATCTGATTTCGCCCCATCAAACAACTGATCCAAGTATTCCTGAACCTGCTCCGAGACATGCGTCTCAGGCAGATAATATTTCTGAATCCGCTCAATATAATCCTGATAATCCTCATAGGAGGTTCCCTCGTTTTTCACGTAGCCATCCTCCTTGAAGAAATCCAGCGGTTCGTATTTCTCCCTGACCATCTCCCAGGTTTCTTTGGTCGGAGCCTGCGCCTCCTGAAGGAAGGTCTGGAACCCGACATGCTGCTGGTTTAAGCGCAGGAAGGATAAGGTATACTCCGTTCCATAGCCAAGCTTATTCGTCGCCAGCAAATCGCCACCCTGTTGGTAAAATCCGGCTTCTCCCAGCTTTTCTCTGCCCAAAATGGACTTCAGCGGCGTGAAGAAATATTTCGTGTTAAACTCCTCATATCGGATTTTCAGTTCCACCCGCCAAAGATAATTTCTGACATAATCAGGATCATATTGCGTCACGGCGCTTACGGTTTCCAAGGTATCCAGCATTCGATCTCTGGCAACCGTTTCATTCTGCGCCGTCCACTGTCTTCCGTCAAAGGTATCCAGCACCTTTCCCGACAAATAAACCACCTGTCCCACGTTCGTGCCGCCCGAGAGCGTCATCATTTCCTGATCCTTCTTTTTCAGGCCGATCCAAAAATGATGTTCATCGGAAAATCCAATGACTCCCTCATAATCCTCGTCCGCTCCATGGAACCAGCGTGAAGTCAGCTTTACGTACGAGCTCGCCCTCTCCCAAAGCCTCACCACAAAATTCCAGTCATACGGGTGGTCTGGTGCAGGCAACAAATAAACGACAATACAAAGCGCCAATAAGAAGGGCGCAACGGATACCATATGTCCCTTCGCGTCGGTATATCCGCTCTTATCCCAATAGTGCTGAATTTCGTCTACAACAACCAAGATAAAAAGCAAGAGTGCCAAGGCTACCGCCGCCTTGTCAGGCAGGGTCCACAGCGTCATAAACAGGATCAAAAAGACAAGAATGCCTACCGCCATGATCCTTCTGGCCATCCGGACCTTAGCAACCAAAAGTCCTGCAAAAAAGCATCCGATCGCCGTAAGCACCACCCACAAAATCCACTGATTCTGCCAAAGGAACTCTGCCCGCTCCTCTGGCTCCTTCATCAAAATGACGCCAGTACAAAGCACCAAAATCGTTCCGGGAATTAGGAACTTCATTCGGTTTTTCCAGTGCTTTAATACCATGCAAACGCCCACGACGGCCATGGCGATGGCATGCAAAAAAATAACGTTTTCAGGGCCACCAAAATAGGGGGCTCCTGCTGCAACTGCAAGGAGTGATAAGGGAATGACATAGAGAAGATCATACAAAATGGCAATCATGGCGTCACCTCCGTAAGATCATCCTCTGTGCCAATCTGCACGAGCTCCATGCCAGGCTGTTTTGCTCCTGCAAGATTCTCAGGAAGCTCATCCCGCACCAGACATGCGATGGCAAAGACATTGTTTTCTCTCAGAAGGCGCAGCATTTCCAATGCCGCCTCCGTCCATTCGTGCATCACCAAAAAAAGCGTTTTGCAACGGAAAATCTCTGCTCTTGTAGCGGCTTGCGCCAGAAAATCAGATTCTGAGACGTCGCTTCGAAATTCCACGTTACAGAGGCCTTCATAAAAGGCATCAAACTGCTCCAAACCAGACACGCCCTTCTCCACGATTCCGCCAGCCTGGTAGTAGACATGCGTCGCAATGTTTTTCTTTGCGAAGAACAGTGCCAACGCCAGCGTGACCTCCAGCATCTTATTCTCCACGGGAAGATATTCCGCCATCTCTTCACTGCAACGATTCGTGCCCATCAAAATGCAGACACCATCGCGCTCCTCACCCGTCCGCTTTCGGATCAGCAGCTGACCGCTTCGGGCGCTCGCCTTCCAGTTCATCTGGCGAATGTCATCCCCTGGCTCGTAATTTCTGACCAGCACGTCGGGATCCATCTGACTAAACGGCGTCTCCCTTGCCATGGTCTGGGACAGGTCGATGCTCTTAAGTTCGCTCAGATCCACAAGATTCGGCTTTACAATCACGCGCAGAGTCTCCTTATTGTGGTAGGAAATGCGAATCAGCCGAAAATAATCTTGAATCTCCACGCTCTTAATTCCCACCTCATACTCGCCGCGGTATTTGCACGAAAGATTCGTCTGCTTCTGAATGCCCGTCTTCGGCAAGAGCTCGTAGGTAATTCCGTCGTCCAAGCCACTGATGGTGGAAAAGGAGGAAAAGAACCGAACCCTGATGGCACAAAAGCCAAAGTGGAACTCATTCATCAGGGTAAAATAAAAGGGCACCGTATGGTTTGCCACTAAATTTTTCCCGTCCAGCTCCTGATAAATGCGGAAGAACGTAAACACGAAAATAAGGTAAATCAACGAGAAGATCGGCACGAAAGTAAGGCACGCAAAAAAGCCATAGCTGACGGGACCGCCGAAAAAGCTGATCCCCACTAGGGATAAAATCCACAATATGGCAAAAATAATGCGATTGCGCTTCATGTCATGCTTCTCTCTTTTTCCGAAATTCTTCGGCATTCCCGCGGCACGTCGGGAAGCCGTTGTTTCATTTCCACGGGATGGTTCCGTTTTTGTTTCTACTGGATGGTTCCGTCTTCGTTTCTACGGGATGGTTCTGTTTTACATGGGAACCTTCGCCTTTAATACCAATTCCTTCAGGAGACGGTCAACCTCCTCCTTGCGAATCTTCGCCTCCGGCGTCAGACTTAAGCGATGATGCAGTACGTTCACGGCAACGGCCTTGACGTCATCAGGCTTTACGAAATCGCGGCCCATGAGATAGGCCTTCGCCTGCGAGGCACGAAGGAGACTTAGCATCGCCCTGGGACTCGCGCCAAGAACAAAGCTCTTTTCCTGACGGGTCTTTCCAATGATGTCCTGAACATATTTAATCACGCCGTCGCTCACCTGAACCTTTTCCACCTGTGCCTTCATTTCCAGTACGTCCTGCGCCGTACACACGCCCTGAATCTCCTCTAGCTTTTTTCCTGCAAGAAAGTTCTTTGCCAGTCGAAGCTCCTCAGCGTCATCAGGATATCCCAGGGAAAGCCGCATCATAAATCGGTCCATCTGCGCCTCCGGCAAGGGGTAGGTTCCCAAAAACTCTACCGGGTTCTGCGTTGCCATGACCATAAAGGGCTTGGGCAACGAATAGGATTTCCCGTCTACCGTGACATGATCCTCCGCCATGGCCTCCAAAAGGCTCGACTGCGTTTTTGGCGAGGTACGATTGATCTCGTCTGCAAGCACGATCTGATGCATGACCGCACCTTCACGATAGGTAAACTCGCCCGTCTTCATGTTGTAGATCGTCGTTCCAACGACGTCTCCCGGCAAAGTATCCGGCGTAAACTGAATTCTTCCGAAATCACATTCCAGCGATTTCGCCAACGTCCTTGCAAGCGTTGTTTTCCCTACGCCCGGCACGTCCTCCAAAAGCACGTGACCACCCGCCAGCAAACAAATCAGTACGTTCTCTGCAATGTCTTCTTTTCCAACAAAATATTCCATGATCTGCGCTTTCAGCGTTTCGATCTTTTTCCCTTCGTCAGCCACCTTCTCCAATCCCCTTTCTTATATAAAATCGCTTCGCGATAACTTTGCTCCATTCTGCTTATCCACTTATTTTACCATCTTCTCCCTGCGGAAACAATCCATTTCTTTCCCCAATCACCGCATCTTTTTTCTTCTCCTGCCTCCTCTCTTACCTCCCCTTCCCGTCTCACTTCACCCTCCACGCCCTTCTTCCTTCTCCTGATTCCTTTGCACGTTACCATTTCCTATCGTGCATCACTTTCCCCTTGCATTTCCCCTTCTCTTTCGTTATCATTATAGCGAACTTAATAAGTGAATACAACGCAGGACCAATATTAACTAAAATATGGCATTCCATATTCTACGTTCACTGGTCACAAGAAAGGAGCAACACTATGAGTGATTCCGCAAGAAACCGCGCGAACGGTTTTGAAACGCTCGGCGGAAACAAAAACAATTTTAACAAGCAGTTTAGTACAGGCGGCAAAGCCCCCAATCCCTTTAAGTCAGGCGGATCTGGAAACAGCACGGCAGGACTAAAGCTCTTAGGCGTCATCGCCGTTTTGATCCTACTTATCATCGTGGCATGGAACAGCGCCTACAAGATCGGCGAGCAGGAACAAGGCGTTCTGGTGACCTTCGGTCAGGCCCAGCCCATTACCGAACCCGGTCTCCACTTCAAGATCCCCTTTGCGCAGCAAATCCGAAAGGTAAATACCACGATTCAGGGCTTCTCGATTGGTTATGACATGGCTTCCAATCAGTCCAAGGAGTCGGAATCCCTGATGATCACCTCTGACTACAACTTCGTCAACGTAGATTTCTTCGTGGAGTATCGCTACAGCGATCCCGTCAAGGCACTGTACGCCTCCAAGAATCCCGTGGAGATCTTAAAGAACGTCAGCAAGAGCTGCATTCGTACCGTCATCAGCGGCTATCCCGTGGATGCAGTTTTAACCACAGGAAAGGGAGAAATCCAGTCCTCCATCAAGGAGCGCATCATTTCAGACCTTGAGAGACAGGACATTGGTATTCAGCTCGTGAACATAACGATTCAGGATTCCGAGCCCCCCACCCAGACCATCATGGAAGCCTTCAAGGCCGTAGAAACCGCAAAGCAGGGAAAGGAAACCTCTCTGAACAATGCAAATAAGTACAGGAACGAGCAGATTCCTTCCGCTCAGGCCCGCGCCGACGGCATTATCAAGAACGCAGAGGCAAAAAAGACCGAGCGAATCAATGAAGCAACGGCGCAGGTGGCCAGATTCAATGCCATGTATGCAGAATACGTAAAGAATCCCCTCGTCACCCGTGAGCGTATGTTCTATGAGACCATGGAGAGCGTTCTTCCGGGCCTGAAAATCGTGATTGAGGGTACCAACGGGGAAACCCAGACCGTTCTTCCCCTGGAGTCCTTTATCGGAGATGCGCCGCTCGTTTCGGCAGAAAGTGTGACACAATGAAGAAAGCAATAAAAATCATTCTCATCATATTTGTAATCCTTGTCATGATGATCGGTTCCTCCTGCTTTGTCATCACCAATGAGGACCAATACAGTCTGGTTCGCCAGTTCGGAAAAATCGATCACATCGTAAAGAACGCCGGCATTTCCTACCGCATTCCCTTTATTCAGACGGTGGATACCCTGCCAAAGAAAACGCTTTTATATGACCTCTCTCCCTCTGACGTCATCACCAGCGACAAAAAGACCATGATCTGCGACAGTTATATCCTTTGGGAGATCACGGATCCCCTGAAATTTGCCCAGACTCTGAACTGTTCCATCAGCAATGCGGAAAGCCGTCTGGACACTACCGTTTACAACGCAACAAAGAACATCATTTCCGCGACCAGTCAGGATGACGTGATTTCCGGCCGTGATGGCGCCCTTTCCGCAGCCATCATCGCAAGCATCGGCAACTCCCTGGATCAATATGGCATTGCCCTGCGTGACTTCCAGATTAAGCAATTGGATTTGCCTGATGACAATAAGGCAGCCGTTTACGAGCGCATGATTTCCGAGCGTAATAACATTGCGGCGCAGTATACCGCAGAGGGTAGCTCTGAGGCTAAAAAGATCATGAACTCCACGGATAAGGAAGTAACCGTCATGCTCTCCGAGGCAGAAAAGGAAGCAGAGATTCTGATCGCCGAGGGCGAGGCTGAGTACATGAGAATCCTCTCCGAAGCCTATGCAGATGAAGGACGCCAGGAATTCTACTCCTTCGTAAGAAGCCTGGATGCACTGAAAGCATCCATGAAGGGCAGCAACAAGACCGTGATCCTCTCCGCTGACAGCCCCATCGCACAGATCTTTTACGGAAAATAATACGCTGGCGGTGTAAAGGTAAAGAATGCATGAGGTGAAACATATGCGTAAAGTGATTATTTTACTGATAACATCGTTTTCACTTAGTTTATTGGCAACCGGCTGCGGACAGACGTCTCAGCCGGATTTTGCTATAGAGCCATTTCCTATGGAAGCGATTTCTACTGAAACAACCCCTTCCGGCGCAGCTTCTTTTGAAGAGCTTTCTCCCGATACAATTTCTTCTGAGGCTATTTCTTCTGAGGCTATTTTTTCCGAGGCTATCTCTTCTAAAGCAACTTCTTCTGAAGTGCTTCCTTCCGATGCTGCTTCCGACGAGAATCAGGCGACAGGCAGCGAAACCTCAGACGACGTCACTTGGGAAAAGAAGTCTCAGGGTGCGCCAAAGGAGATTTCCCTGCTCATGGTCGGAGATATTTTGTTGCACATGCCTGTGGAGAAGAGTGCCAGGCGCGAGGACGGATCCTATAGCTATGATGCCATTTTTTCTAAGACCAAGGATTTGATTCAGGCGGCAGACCTTGCGCTTGTCAACCAGGAGGTCATCCTCGGAGGCACGGAGCTGGGGATCAGCGGCTATCCCGCGTTCAATGCCCCCTATGAGGTGGGTGACGATCTCGTGGAGGCAGGCTTTGACGTCATCTGCCATGCAACAAATCATGCGCTTGACAAGGGCAAGAAGGGCGTCACGAATTGCCTGGATTTCTGGAAAACAAGCTATCCGGAAATCACCGTGCTGGGCCTCCATGACAATCCGGACGATCCCCTTTATATTTTTGAGAAGGACGGCATTAAGATTGCCTTTCTGAATTATACCTATGGAACAAATGGCATTCCACTTCCGGAAGACATGCCCTATGCCGTTGATCTTCTCAACAAGAGTAAAGTCGTCTCGGACATTCAGTATGCGGAATCCGTTGCGGATTTCACGGTAGTCTGCCCGCACTGGGGCACGGAATATCGCCTGACGGCGGATGCTTCTCAGGAAAAATGGACGAAGATATTTCTGGAAAATGGCGTGGATCTGGTCCTCGGAACGCACCCCCACGTCATTGAGCCCGTGGAACTATTTACGGATGAAGAGACGGGACATTCCATGCTGGTATATTATTCCCTTGGCAATTACGTCAATTGGACCTCTTCCTCGGGAGACGGCGTTGCAAACCGCATGGTTGGCGGCATGGCACAGGTCACCTTGGCAAGGAGCGAGGATGGTGATGTTACGATCTCCGATTACGGCGTGACCGCACTGGTTTGTCACCTGACAAGCGGGCAGGACGGAGTGACCGTTTTGCCTTTATCCTCCTATAATGAGGAGCTGGCCGCAGAAAATGAAATTCGCAGGCAGGATCCGGGCTTTTCTTACTCCTATTGCACCGAGCTTTGCGACCTCGTCTGGGGCGACCTATGGAACTGATTGCCCCGCATGTCCAATTTTATGAAGGAACATGTAAAGCTTTTTCGATAACAAACGCTTTTCAGAAAAAGTATTTCATGCTACAATACGTGCAGGGCTATTTGTCCTGCACTTTTTATGTCATCCATTGATCCGCTCAAACATGCATTTCATGCGAATTGCCCGCCGCCAGGGATGATCAATATCAGAAATGAGGTTAAGGAATCATATGAATACACCTTGGAAAGCTTTCCGTAATTATCTGAAAGACAATGCAAAGGATCCCTCCCGGGAGCGATACCTGGAAAACAATCATCAAACGCCCTACGGCCCCATGGCTGCGGGTGCCCTAGGCGTGCTTGTCTTCGTAGTCTATTACAAAATTGCCTATGCCTTCTGCATGTCAGCGGGTCCGGAGGACATGAAGGCCCATGCGGAATTTGCCCAAAACTTCTATCTAAATCCGGAGGAGTTTTTTAAGACCTGGCTCAAGGTTCCCCACATGCTTTGGCACTTAATCGTCAAGACCCTGGAATCTCGTTTAGGCCTTCCCCTTTGGGATGCAGCGTCCTTTACCTTTGCGATCTTTGGGCTGTTTGCCTTTGGCGTCATGACATGGTTTCTCTTCTGTATGCTAAGAAGTCATACGGGACAAAAGAGACTGACGTTTGCCGCACTCGGCGGTTTCGCCCTGTCCTTTGTTGGGCCCTTAATCATGGCATGGTTCTCGGACGGATACCTTGGCGCCTTTACGCCAAACCCGCTGCATAACCCGACACATATCGCCTCAAAGGGCTTTGGCATGCTTGCCATGATGGCAGGCATCGACGTCATCCGCGGCTACCGCAAGGAAGCTCCCGTATTCTTTCGAAAGCATCCTTATCTAAGCTTTAGTCTCTTCTCGCTCCTGTCCGTATTGGCAAAGCCAACCTTTCTGTACATGCTGCTGCCTGCAGGCGTCCTGCTCATCCTCATGGATTTGATCGGTGCCATCGCAGGGCCGCGTCGTATGACTGGCAGCACAAAGGATCAAGGTTCCAAGAAAGCACAGAACAAGGGCCAGCAGGAATGCCGTCAAAAGCTTCTGGCCGTCTGGGGCGCCGCATGGAGACTGGCCCTTGCCTCCTTGCCTGCCTGCGCTTATATTTTGACCGAATATGTTGCCCTCTTTTTCTGGGGTACGGAGCAGGGAACCTCCGTTGTCATAACGAAGCCACTGGAGGTTTGGCATTTTTATACCCTGGATGTTCCCACCTCGATTCTTCTTGGCATGCTCTTCCCGATTTGGATGCTTCTTACGAATCTTGGATACTTTTACAAGTCCGCCGAGGGTCGCCTTTCCGTACTTGGCTATGCCTTTGGCGTTCTCGAGTTTTCCATCCTTGCAGAATCAGGAAGCCGCAAGGATGCAGGGAATTTTTCCTGGTGCATGATGGCGGGCATGACCATTTTCTATGCCGTTGCCGTTTATCGCCTGATGCTCTCCACCCTGCAGGAAAAGACGCGAAAAGCGCATTCCGCCTATCTTGTCGTCAGTTGGTTCTTGCTCTTCCTGCATGTCTATTCCGGCCTGTCCCTCTATGAAGTGTTTACGGGAATTCTGTAGGCGAAATCAGGCGACCAGGGACTCCGTTTCCAGCCAAACGTCAACTGCTTTCAGGCATAAAGCTCGCTTCGGCGGGCTTTTTTCTTGCCACAAAAACTCCCTTGGTTTCCCCAAAACTTTTTTCAAATCCCCCTTGACAAAAAAAGTAGCGGGCTGTATTATGAGTGTACTAAGCTACATAATACACTTAGTTTTCGTTGTCAGAGATTTTGACTTCCATGATATGCATTTCATGAAATGGATCCTATGGAAATGGGTTTTAGGAAATAGGTTTTTCGAAATAGATTCCATGAAGCAGGTTTTAGGAAATGGGTTTTAGGAATTGGGTTTTAGGAATTGGGTTTTAGGAATTGGGTTTTAGAAATTGGATTTTAGGGAAGAGGATTTCTTAGACAACAGATTGAGAGGCGTTATGATTGTAATCGATTATCGAGACAAAAGACCTTTATATGAACAAATCACGGAGAAGCTCTCGCAGCTGATTATTTGCGGCGCGTTGGAATCCAATTCCAAGCTCCCCTCCGTCCGATCCCTTGCCATGGAGCTGTCCATCAATCCCAACACGATCCAGCGGGCTTACATGCAGCTGGAGCAGGATGGCTACATCTACACCGTTGTGGGGCGCGGGAATTACGTAACGGATCGCAGCGAATGGCAGAAGGGCTATCAAAGCGTTGCCAGGCAGGAGCTAGAGGATGCTCTCATCAAGGCAAAATCCTCCGGTTTATCGCTGGAGGCCGTCCTTGCCATGGCTCAGAGCTGTTATGCCAAGGACAATGCTACCGCTTCGCCCGGCGATCCGGGCAATTTGGCAAATAATGCGGTCTCACCCGCTAAGGAGGATGGACAACATGATTGAGATCAAGAACGTCACAAAACAATTTGATGAAATTACGGCATTAAAAAGCGTTTCCGCAAAGATTGAAGAAGGTCAGGTATTCGGCCTCATCGGTACGAACGGTGCAGGAAAAAGCACCCTGATGCGAACCATCAGCGGCATCTATTCTCCGGAGGAGGGCGAGGTTTTGATCGACGGTGACAAGGTCTATGAAAACCCTGCTGCCAAGTCAAAGGTCTTCTATATTTCTGATGACCAGTATTTCTTTGTAAATGGAACGCCCATGGACATGATCCGTTATTATCAGACCATGTATCCCCGCTTTGACCGGGAGCGCTTTCTAAAGCTCATGGAAACCCTGAGCTTAGATCCCAAGCGAAAGATCAATACCTTTTCCAAGGGCATGAAAAAGCAGCTTTCTGTCATGCTTGGCGTCAGCGCAGGCACAAAGTATCTGCTCTGCGATGAAACCTTTGACGGATTGGATCCCGTCATCCGCCAAGCCATCAAGAGCCTGTTCATCAAGGAGATGGCTGACCGCGGCATGACGCCGATTATTGCATCCCACAACCTGCGCGAGCTTGAGGACATCTGTGACCATGTCGGCCTGTTACACAAGGGCGGCATTCTCTTCTCGCAGGATCTCGATTCCATGAAGCTTGGCATCTTTAAGCTTCAATGCGTTTTGCAGTCACCAGAGCAGCTGGATCGGATTGGGGAGCAGTTCCCCATCCTGAAAAAGGAGCAGTCCGGCATGCTGCTGACGCTTACCCTGCGCGGAAAGAGCTCCGACGTCACCATGCTGCAGCATGAGCTCCAACCCGTTTTCTGGGAGCTGCTCCCGCTCACCCTGGAAGAAATCTTTATCAGTGAAATGGAGGTAAAAGGTTATGACTTCACAAAGCTCTACGAATAATAATTCCATCTCTCTTCTCGGGCTCATGCGGGAGGATCTTCATCACAAGAACTGGATGCTGGCTCTTTCCATCCTTGGTTCCTTCCTGGCCGGCCCCGTAGCCTGCCTGTTCGTCTTTACGCAGCAGTATGCTCATCGTACATCCAACTACAAAATCATTGGAGATCAGGTGTATAATTTCAATAATGATTTTCTTATGACTCTGCCAGAGCTCCACTTAATGCGCCTCGACATTTGCAAACAGTATTTATTATCTTATCACATGGTACTCATGGCAATTATCGCTTGTGTCGGTGCGGCAATCGTTGCCCTCTTTGGCTTCCGTTACCTCTACCATAAACAGATGGTTGACCTGTATCACAGCGCTCCCGTCTCCAGAGGAAAACTCTTTTTAGCGTTCTGGCTGAACGGACTACTTATCTGGTTTGTGCCTGCCCTTGTCAACAGCCTGATCGTATTCGTTATCATCGCCATTTACATGAAAGGCATTTTCCTCGGTTCGATCTTCGCATACACCTTATTGGCGATGGTTCGTTTGACCCTTTGCTTCCTGATCATCTATCACGTCTGCCTTTTAGGCGTCATGCTTTCAGGAAACCTGTTCAACGCCATCATCGCAAGCTTTACCCTTGGCCTGTTGGCATTTGTCATGACAGGGGCTTACATGCTGCTCCAAAGTGTCTTCTTTGATACGGTTTATCTCCCCGATTACCTACAGCTTTACCATCCCCTGTATGCGTTTTCACCGATGACCTCGCCCATCATTCTCATTGCGACATGCTGGTCGAAAGCAGAAACCGTTCCTACCGAAGTCTGGCACAGTTGCATCAGTATCCTTCTGATGCTGGTGAACTTCGTATTAGCTTACGTGCTTTATCAAAAAAGGCCGAGTGAGCTTTCGGAGCGCGGTCTGGAATACAAGCCTGTTCGAATCGTTTTTCGCTATTGCATCTCCGTTCTCGGCGGCATTATGCTGGGGCTGATCTTTTTAGAAACCACGCGCAGCTATACCCGCATTGCCTGGGGCAGCTTTGGCGTCCTCTTCGGAACCGCCCTGACCTTCTGTGTCTTAAACGTGATCTACCACGTAAGCTTTAAGGAAGTGATTTCTCATAAGCTTCAATATGTCATGGTTCTTGGGACTACCCTTGCCATTGTCTTCGGCATGTACTTTGACGTAACTGGCTATGACGCCAGACTTCCCAAAAAAGAGAACATTACAGGCATTTCTCTTTACGTAAATCAACTTAATGACCCTGACTGTCATATGGTCATGACAAAGAACGGCCTGACCGTCAAAAGCGGTTATGACGATCCATCAGAATGCATCATCAGCCATGATTCAGAAAAGATCTATGAGCTTTTGAGCAAATGCGTTGCTGATCAAAAAAACAACCGCCCTGGCCGTTATCGTCATTTTAACGTAAAGGTTTATACAAAGTGGGGCTCCTACTACCGCACCTATAACTTAAGTGACGAGAATCTGTCTGCCCTTGCTCCCTTTGTGGCAACCAAGGAATTTGCGGAAACCTTCTATCCCGTAAAGAGCTTAGCCTTTGGCATGCCAGAGAACATTACCATCTCTGGTGCCTATACGACGGATTCCCACATCGCAGATCAGGAGAGAATTCGTCAGCTGATGGAGGCCCTTCACCAGGACTTTGAAGAGCATCGAAGCATTTCCGACCTGCTTTCCTCCAGCAGACTTTTTAACATTAACCTACAATTTCGCACCAAAGACGCAGGAATTCGTCGATTCAATTATGACATTCCTTACTGGTATGAGCATACGATCAAGCTTGTCTCTGGCTGGTATCCAAGCAAGCAATGGGATCCTAAGCCCGATGAGATACTTTACTTGATGATCGGCGGAAGTCTGAATGTCTCTGAAAACGAGACAACACATGCCGCACTTTATCGATATTTCGGCTATGATGAAAACGGAGTTGCTCTCGCTGCTCCTGCCATGGGCACCGAGATGCAATACACCTCTTCGGGTGACCGCTATATTCATTGGAACCTGGTCATCCACGACGTTGAATTTCTAAAGGAGCTGACTCCCTATCTCATCTGGGGATATTATGATTCCGGTCTTACCTTGGACTATGTTCCTTTAGGAATGGCAGAATTTACCACGGACAACAGAATTGATTGCTTTATCCAATCCGGTAAGCTTCCGCTTGAGCTTTTGGAAGCCATCGAGCAGTCCGTAAGTATTGGATACCTTGAAGGGAACTATGATGATATTGCGATACCTGAAGAAGTATATGATTCCTTTTACCAATAATACTAGGAGGCTTTTCCATGCAACTTTCTACCTTGCTCTCGCTGGCGATCACCTTCGCCAGCGCGGGCATTGTCCTAGTCCTAATACTACTGGCAATTTACCTGCTATGCTATCGTTTCATATATCAGAAAAAACTGGGCGGCCAAAAGCGTCTTCCCGTGCGCCGCATTCTTTGGTGGTGCGTCTTCCTGTGCTACTGCTTCGTCGTCCTGTGCGCAACCATCTTCATGCGATTTCCTGATGAGGCATCATCTCGAGTTTATTCCCTGTTTTATTCTTACCGCGAGGCATGGATTACGGGTTCAGTGAGCTCCTGGCGTAACATCATCCTCAATTACTGCATGCTTTTGCCACTCGGATTTCTGCTCCCCCTAGGCTTTGAAAAAATGCAGCGGGAAGGGCGCATTTTCCTCGCCGGCTTTGGTTTTTCCCTGATGATTGAATGCCTGCAGCTTTTGACGCATCGCGGCATGTTTGAGCCAGATGACCTATTGGGAAACACGATGGGCGCATTGATTGGTTACGGATGTTTTCTCCTCTTAGATGATTTTCTCACGGGAAGGAAAGGGATCCGCAAGGACGCACAAAAAAAGCCCCGCCACGGGTTCAAAAAGGTGCTCATGGCGCAGCTTCCGCTCCTTGCTGCCGCGCTTGCCTTTCTCATCATTTTCATAAAATACCAATCCATGGAGCTGGGCGTGCACCCGGATCAGCCCCTGGATCGGCCGAACAAGAAGCTGCTGAAGGTATCTACTTCCTTATCCTTCTCTTCTGAATCTGACATGGTTTTGCAGGATTACCTTTATGTCAACTCCGGAAGCGTGACGATACCATCGCAAGAGATCACATACGCAACGGATTCATCCAGTGGTATGCTTACCGTCCAGGATTCTTTTCAAAAAAGGGATGGCATGGTATGGAAGACAAGGCAGTATTCGCTTGAGCAGGCAACAGAAAAGGTCAGCAATTTCTTTTCTATGCTTGACACAACCCTTCAGGCGAAAAATATACGCTCCTATGACAGGGAAGCATTCTTTTACTCCGAGAATCATAAGTACACTCTTGTTTTTTCCTATAACGGCGGAGCCTATTATCTGACAGACGATCAGCTTCTTTTTCCTGAGGGAGCAGTTGCGCCAGAACCCGTAACGGGCGCTTGTATGGAGGAACTCCTGTCGGCACTGCAAAAATATGACATTTCATTTTCTGAAGCAGCCCTGAAGGATACAGTTACCTTTACTGAACGTCGGAATGGTTGGTATCGATTCGATTTCAAGCCTGCGGAGACGGAAGCAGGACTTCTTTTCGGATTCCTGGAATGCTGCTATTACGGAGATGCCGGTATCGGCGTATTAAATTATCACCTACAAGAAGGAACGCCTTATAAGACTTTTCCCATCCTTAGTGCGGAGGAAGCTTACGGGAAAATCAAGGCAGGCAACTTTCAATATTACGCCGACACCTCGTCCACTGCTTCGCCCTTGAACGTAAGCGTTACAGATTGCGCCCTCACCTATGTCACTGACACCAAAGGCTTTCTGCAGCCAACCTATGAATTTTCCTGCATCATCAACGACAAAAAAACAACCATAAGAATCCCCGCCCTGAAATAAAGGCGGGGATTTATTACATTAGGCCATAGCGGTCTTTGAGGATTCGAGGGAGCTCCCTCACGCAAAGTTCAATAAAATCAAGGTTTTGTTGCAGGGTCATGACCTTTAGTTCTTTCGTATATTGATCAGA
Source organism: Lachnospiraceae bacterium (assembly GCA_017527205.1). Classification (GTDB taxonomy): domain Bacteria; phylum Bacillota; class Clostridia; order Lachnospirales; family Lachnospiraceae; genus Acetatifactor. The sequence goes on from JAFXQK010000004.1 coordinate 47,103, forward strand.
CACTTCCGGAAAATAAAAGCTGTTGATTTCGTTTTTAGAGTCAGGCACATTTCCCTTTTGTTTGAAATTCATGTTAATGATAAATTCCTTGCTGTCCAAAAGCTCCTGCGAAGTGATAAATCCTGGTATTTCATAGGGCTCCTTGATACGCAAGGTTTCTGGCATGGGATAATGAAAGGCATAGGTTCTGACAAGCTCCAAATCCACCAGATACACATCCTTCGTAAACAGGCGAAAGAATGCCTCATCCGTTGGCTCCTTCCCCTGCGCAACCAGCTGATCTACAAACCCATCCCTGAAATGCAAGAGATACAATTCATCCACCAGCATATGCGTTAAGTACCCGAAGTAGATTTCATGATGTGGGTCGGGCTTTTCTACAAGCGTGTGATAAAACGCATTCAGTCTCTCCAAATATGCATGAAAGTTCTCCGGAATGCGCAGCTCGTGCAACCGGATTCCGTCCTTAAAATGCGTATGTCTCTTCATCTCGCGCTCATAATTTTTCCGATTCATGATCGCATCCGGTGCCAAATTACCACAATAAAAAAATCCCGGATTCTTTATGTGAAGCGTTTCCAATAAACGATCCGCTATTACTAAATGCATTACTGTTCCAGCCATTGACGTCTCCTCTGGTCTCTAACAACCTCTATATCCAGCATTTGTCTTCTTACTGTTACTTCTTATTCAGCATAACTATAAGCGTTCACTTTTACAACCGTAAAACCGCAAAAATACTTTCTTTGCAATCACATATCTCTTTTGTTTAGGCAGAGACCCTTTCATGATAAAAATTTTTGAAACATGCGGCACATTCTCCCGTCCAAAATCACTTCACTTGTCTCTCGAAACCCCAGCCTTCGCAGCAACCCCACAGACGCAGTATTCCCATCCTCCGCAAAGGCAATCACCTCAGGAAGCTCCTGCCCTCTGGCATATTCCAAAATTGCCTCACAAGCCTCCAGCGCATACCCTTGTCTGCGCCAGGGCTCACCAATGACAAAGCCAAGCTCCGGAGCGTCATAGCCCTCTCGCACGGTCAAGCCTGCGCGCCCTATCACTACCAAGTCGTCCTCTACATGCTCCCCCCTACAATCATTCACATTCTCCCCAAAAGGATCGTGCATGTACTTCTTGTGCTTCTTGTATTTCTCATCCTTTTCAGCCTTAAGGCAAATGGTCCAAATGCCATATTCCAAAAGAGAATAGACATGCTTTGCATAATCCTCCAGCCATGCCTCAAAGGCACCCGCATCCTTCGGAAGGTCTTCCATGAATTCCTTAACGGCTGGATCCTTGTAAATTTCATAAAACGCCTTTGCATCCCGTGGAATCGTTTCCCTGATCACGCATCTCTTCGTCCTCGCGATCTCCCACGGAATCCCCGCTTGCCTTCGATACACCTTCTCCAAATATTCCGGTTCCACTTCCGTCAGGTCACTCACCAAAAAAGGGACTCCGTCAAAGCCCTGGAGTTCTGAATTCCTCTCCCGCAAAACTCCCATGACCGGCAAGCCCTTTCGAGCATATGCCCATGCACGCTTCGCGTCATCCGTGATCCATAAACATGCCTGTTTCTTCTGCCCGCCGCATCCTTCGGCTTCCAATTCGACAGTCTCCGCCCATGCTGCGCCCTCTGATTCTACAGCTTCCGCCCTGCTGACGTCAGTCGGATTTTTCAGATACATGGTTCTCGTCAGCACTTGGATCCCCATCTCCTTCAAAGAGGAAATCCAGGCCTGCCAAGACTCGCTGCGCTCCCAGGAAGCCTCTCCGGCCGCCGGCATACAGCCTCCCTCTTGCCCTTCCTGCGTCATTTCCAAAAGAACGTACTTCAAATAAAACATTTCCCTTGTCCTTTCCTCTTTACGGAAATCAAGTTTTAGGCTAGAATAAGTATAACTGTTTTGCAATGCAAAGCAAATAAAATTTTTGAAAAAATAAAAGAATTCTGATATGAATTCAAGAAAGAGAGGAATCCCATGTCAAATCCCATCGTAACCTTTACCATGAAGGATGGCTCCGTTTTCAAGGCAGAGCTCTATCCTGAAATTGCACCCAACACCGTTCATAACTTCATCAGCTTAGTAAGCAATGGCTTTTATAACGGTCTGATCTTCCACCGCGTCATTCGCGGCTTCATGATTCAGGGCGGCTGTCCTGATGGCACCGGCATGGGTGGCCCCGGCTATTCCATCAAGGGGGAATTCTCCCACAATGGATTTAAGAATGATCTAAAGCACACTCCCGGCGTTCTTTCCATGGCTCGTTCCATGATGCCGAATTCCGCAGGAAGCCAGTTCTTTGTCATGCATCAGACCAGCCCTCATCTGGATGGCGAGTATGCTGCCTTTGGCAAAGTGATCGAGGGTATGGACATCGTTAACAAAATTGCCGAAACCCCTACTGATTTCCGTGATCGTCCTTTAGAGGATCAAGTGATGGAAAGCGTAACCGTTGAAACCTTCGGCGTAACCTATCCAGAGCCTGAGAAGTCTGGAAGAAGATAATTCTCAAAATCTTTCGCGCCTGCGCGGAGAACTCCCCGTGGAACGGCTCGGACTGCACTAAGCTCACCTTCGGCCCTCATTCAAAGACATTCGCTCGATTATAAATCTCTGCTCATGTCTTTTCGGGCCTCGGCTTGCTAAGTGCTGCCGGCTAATTGTTCCACGGGGAGTCCATCCGCGCAGGCATTTAGGTTTTGATCAAGTTATGATTAGGTTATGATGATCTATGAATAAAACTGTAATTATGCGAGTATATGAATATGAAAGATACAATGAATGAGACGAAAAAAACGAGTGCCTTGGGTTGGAAGATTGCCGTTGTTGTTTTGGCGATTGCCGTTATTTTGCTTTGCATCAAGGTATTCTGGCCCTCTGGCGAAAAAGAGGCAGGCGGGCAATCCGAGGTGGCAAAGCAAGCCGAAAGCACGGAAGCTACCAAGGCATCTGACGAGGATACAAAAACATCCAAAGCTTCTAGCGAGAACCAAGCATCGGAAGAGGCGCACTCTTCTAAGCCTTCCGGAGAAAATTCATCTTCTGAAGAATCTGATTCTTCCAATGCATCCAACGATAGTTCGAACTCTGATAGTCAGGATGCCTCTCAGGCAGCGGAAGAGGGCTCGAACGAAAGCGATAAAGCCTCTTCTGATGCAACTAAGAATGCTGCTTATGTTCTAACCTATTCTGAGCAGAATGGCTGGGAAGAAGGCGGGGCCAAGATGCGTACGCTGGATTTGGCATTGGCCAATCAAACGACTGACAGTGTAAAGGATTGGACACTGGTTTTAACCATTGACGGGTTAAAAAGCGTAAGCGGCTGGAACGGAACCTATGAAACAAAAGGCGACAAGTTAACTATCACTCCTGCGGAGCACAATTCTGAGCTCTTCGCAGGCGGTGCCATCTATCTCGGCTGTAATCTCGGAACCGCGTCCGACTTAAAGATTCAGAGCGCATTGCTGAACGGTAAGGAATGCGTGATCCAAAACGGCGCCGTGAATCAGGATGCCATCAATAATCAGGGCAGCAGTCAAAGCAGTAACAATGGCGGTCAGGGAAATAATGGCAGCGACAAAACGGCTGCCGTGGACGTGGAGGCTATGCTAAAGCGGGCTGACAAAGCTAAGCAAGGCGATGACTGGCTTCATACGGATGGCCGTCGCATTCTGGATAAGGACGGCAAGGAGGTTTGGCTCACTGGCGTCAACTGGTTTGGCTACAATACGGGAACCAATACCTTCGACGGTCTTTGGAATTCCAAGATGGAACCCACGGTCAAGGCCATTGCCGACCACGGCTTTAACCTCATCCGCGTGCCCATGAGCGCTCAACTTATCAACGAATGGGCCGCTGGCAAGTATCCTCAGGCGAACTTTAATCAGGCCTATAACGCAGCCATGACGAAGATGAATTCGCTGGAGATCTTTGATTATTTCCTAACTTTGGCGGAAGCCTCCGGTATCAAAGTCATGATCGACATTCACTCTGCGGAAACCAATGCCGCCGGCCACAATGTGAACCTCTGGTACACGGACAAAGTAACCGTAAATGATTACTATGCGGCGTTGGAATGGATGGCTGGCCGTTATAAGAATAACGACACAATTATCGCCTTTGACCTAAAAAATGAGCCGCATGGCAAGCCCTACGAAGGGGATGCCGCGGCGATTTGGAACGATTCGAAAAAAGCAAATAACTGGAAATATGTGGCAGAGACTGCTGCCGCAAAGGTGCTTGCAAAGAATCCTAACGTCCTCATCATGGTGGAGGGTACTGAAATCTACCCGAAGAATTCCAAGGGCGACTACTCCTCCAAGGATGACAAGGATTACTATTTCAACTGGTGGGGCGGAAACCTGCGGGCCGTCAAGGATTATCCCATTGACCTTGGGAAGTATCAGGATAAGCTTGTCTACTCGCCTCATGACTATGGCCCGACGGTTTACGAACAGCCTTGGTTTAAGGGTAGCTACGATTACAATTCCCTGATGAAGGACTGTTGGCATGACAACTGGTTCTACATTTACGAGGATAACACTGCACCCCTGCTCATCGGAGAATGGGGCGGCTTCATGAAGGAGCCGAACCTAAAGTGGATGACTTGCATGCGGCAACTCATTTCCACCTACCATTTGAACCATACCTTCTGGTGTCTGAATGCAAATTCTGGCGATACGGGCGGTCTCCTTCTGGATGACTTCACGACTTGGGACAGCGAAAAATATGAGTTTGTCAAGGAAGTGCTCTGGCAAGAAAACGGTAAATTCGTTGGTCTCGACCACGAAATCCCTCTCGGTGACAATGGCATCTCCTTAAATGCCGCAAAGGGCAGATAACAAAGCAAAACGAAATACCGCTGAATATGCATGATCAGCTTATTCAGCGGTATTGTTTTGCTTTCATATTTCTGCTTTATGCCACAAATTGTGTAACCAGCGGTAGACTTAAACTCCACCTGTTCTGCGAAAAGCTACCTGTTTCGAGATTTGCGCTTTCTTGGTAGTCTTTTCTCTCTGCCTTGCCTCCAAAAAGCTACCTGTTTTGAGATTTCCGCGTTCTTGGTAGTTTTTTATCTCTGCCTTGCCTCCAAAAAGCTACCTGTTTTGAGATTTCCGCGTTTTGGGTAGTTTTTTCTCTCTGCCTTGCCTCCGAAAAGCTACCAGTTTCAAGATTTCCGCGGTCTGGGTAGCTTTTTCTCTCTGCCTTGCCTCCAAAAAGCTACCCGTTTCGTGATTTCCGCATTCTGGGTAGCTTTTTCTCTCTGACCTGCCTCTGAAAAGCTACCCGTTTTGAGATTTACGCGGTTTGGGTAGCTTTTAATGATAACAGTACGGGTTGAAAAAATTGACTTTCCCGAAAAAGATAATAAAATGGATTTAGTCGGCAAATTCATAAACCCAAGTACAGCCTAAACGGTCATACCAGAAATCTGACCGAAAACTCATTATTCATTCTGTGGTTCTATATCTTTCATTCTGTGGTTCTATATCTTCCAACCTGTACAACATAAAAACCACGTTTAGCTGAGCATCCTTTTCCACCCATTCCACGGCCTTTTCATTGTATGCCACTCGAATTTGATCACCAAGCATCAAATCCGAAAATACGCCTTGGAAAACTTGCGTAGAAACAATGGTATCATACGCTTCGCCGCGATCATCCTTGCTCACTTGCGTTGCAGGTATCTTGATGCCGTTCGTATCTTTCAAAGTCCATCCTTCCGTTGGCCTCACGATAATATAATCCACTTGTCACTTCCGTAATCTCACCAGTAAAGTAAGTATCGGTTGCTTGTGTTTCTTTTTTCTCATCCGAGGCAGACCTGCCACCATACGCCAAAAGGATTAGCATTCCTACAAAAAACAAACTCAGTACACCCAGAACTCCCCATGTAATCAGCTTGGTTGCATTGGCTTCATTGGCCTTATTTGCTCCATTGGCTTTATTGGCTTCATTGGCCTTATTTGCTCCATTGGCTTTATTTGCTCCATCTGCTTTCTTGGCTCCATTGGCTTTCTTGGCTCCATTGGCTTTCTTGGCTTCATTGAGCTTATTTATTCTCTCCCCCATGCTTTCCTCCTTGGCTTCTTTCGGCCGTGTCAATGCTCTTTCCAAAGACGACAAATCGCTGGTAGAGAAACTCCGTAATCAGGTTTGTTGCCATGGCAAGGGCATCTGCAAAGCCTGGCATCCAGCCGCAGTTTTCCGTTAAGTACTTTACGCCCAAAGTGGAAAGGGGAGTAAACACGGCATAATACGCTGCCACCTTCAGCATGGCCATGGGAATGTTTGTTGCCGATTGGAAGGTAAACTTTCGGTTCAGAGTAAAGTTCCAAAGCACTGACAGTACCAACCCAATGAAATAACAAAGCCAGCTAGGGAAAGGTGTCAGTGTCTCCGTAAAAAAGATGGCTCCTGCCTGAATAATTCCTGCGCTCGCCGAAAATAATACAAATTTCACGATGCGCACAATTTCCTTTTTCTTGTTCCCTGCCATTTCCGTCATCCTCGCAGCTTCTTACTATTTCTCATCATTCTCTATTCTGTATTTATTATAATTCAGAGCCATGCACGAACACAATGGCTCATGCTTGCATGAAAGTCATAATTTATTGCTATTCGATATTTCGCACAATTCCCTCAAACAAAACGGAACCATCACCGGAGTAAACCACAAAGATAAATGGACGATCTAAGATAAAATCAATCTCTTCCCTGGGCATCGCCGCACCTAAAGGAATTCCCAATTCCACATATGCCGCACCAATAATGCCCTGCTCGTCAATCTCCACCGTTGCCGCATGTTCCGCTTTGCTGACAAAAATTTCCTTCGAATCCTTAGTCAATGGCGAAAAGTCAGAAGCATTCGAATTGAGGATGTCCGTCATCCCCTGATTTGCAAGGAACTCTATCAGATCCGTCTTCTGATCTACGTGAAATTTTGGAATGGAGGCGTGAACCAACGGATAGGACCATCCGACCTGTGCGTAACGCTCTTCATGCCGTGCCCAGAGGGCCTCTACAGCCTCACTTATGGCCTCCTCAGTCTCCAAAGTCTTAATGATCTCTTCCGTCTCTTTATCCAGTTCATTGAGTTCCTCTCCCACCTTTAGCAAGCGGCGATGGGCATCAAGGATTTCGGGATCGGTAACTAGCTCTTCCACGCTTACATTTTCCTTTGGCAGGAAAAAATAGACGCATCCGCCGTCTTCCAAGTTAACCTGAATGGCCGTCACCTTGTCCGAACGATATGCCATGTAAAATGCCTTGTGCATCATGTCCGCTTCCTGATCGCCATGCGTTCCGTGAAAGGTCTCCTTCTTCGTAGCTGCTTCCTGAAAAGGATCACTCCAACGCGCCTTGAAATAGATGGTGGAAATCATCTCCATGACCGTAAGAGGAGACATTTCCATCTCCTTTACATACTGCTCCAGGAGCCCTCCCGTCGCACGGTTTGTCCAGGAGCGAAGTCCCTGATTCATCTCCTCCGACCCCATCTCGCCGACAAAGGAGAAGGCATGATAGGTTTCTCCCAGCCTCTTTAGCGTCTCCTCATTGTAGGATGTGTCATTTCGCAACCAAAGAGAGTTCCCCAAAATACTCTTAAAGGTCGGCGTGTCCGCATAGTTACTGCTCCAAAGGGCGTCTATGTTTTCACGCAAGGTCTCGATGTCTGCCACGCCTAGGAAATCCAGAATCTGCTTTCTGGAATTCCCGTCCGTTGTCTCCGCAAGGAGTGAAAGCGCCAGATAGACGTTCAGGGGCGAGCAGACGCAGTTTTCCTCCCCCTGCGTTAAGAGGGATCCTGCAATCGCATTGTAAGCCACCTGCATGGGATTCACGAGCTCATTTGCCGCCGTTCGGCTCGCCTGATAGGTCTCGTCATTACGCCATTGAAAGTGCAAATTACTTTCTAAGTACTCATCCGCGGTCATGCCCTTGCCTATTGGCTCCGGAATCAAGGCATCAACAACGGTTACCTTCGACAACCAGCCCTCGTCCTCCTTTGACCATTCTCCAAGTCTGACACTTGCTGTTTCCCCCTGTTCCTTAGGCTGCGTGGTGACCTCCGGCGTCTGTGTCGGCAAACAGTCTGGCCCAGTGCCTTGCACCATTGCCCCTCTCTTTCCGCCAACCTTATTCTCTATATTTTCTTTTCCATGTTGCAAAATGACAAGAACGCCAATCATGACACAAAGGAACGCCGCGGCGATGGTTCCAAGCACGCCCAGTCCCACTCTCTTTTTTCGAAACTGCCCCGCCTTTTCTACCTGCTCCTCGTCAATATCTTCCAATATTTCAAACAATTTTTCTTTTTTCATATGCGATAGCCCCTCCCTTCCAGATGCAACTTCAACTGTTTGCGAACACGACTTAAGGACACGGAAATCTGATTTTCCGTCTTCCGAAATCGCTCCGCAATTTCAGGAATGGACTTGCAATGCCAATAACGCAAGATAAACAAATAACGAGTCTCCCGTGAAAGAGTCATCAGAAACTGATTGATCTCTGCCTTTAGTTCCTGTTCTTGAAATGCGCCCTCGGGGTCTTCTTGACAAGAAACACACTCCGCAAGCTCCTCAAGGACTAGATCTACGGTGTGTCCACCTCGTCTTAAGCGGTGAAGACTTTTGTAGCGGTCGAAGGAAAGATTCCGCGTAATCTTTCCCAGAAATGTCGAAAGCCTCGCGGGCCTGTGAGGAGGCATGGCGTTCCATGCGTGAAGCCATGTGTCATTCACACATTCCTCCACGTCCTGCTGCGACGTCAGTATGTTTCCGGCAATGACGCTACAGTATCCTCCATACTTCTTTGCCGTCTCCTCAATGGCAAGCTCATTCCTGTCCCAGTAGAGTTGAACGATTCTTTGATCCTCCATGCGAAAGGCACCTCCTTTCACCTCTATACACGACAAAACTGGCTTTTTCTTACGTCAACCCAAATTCTTTCTTCCTCTGGTTTCTTCCTCTGGCTTCCGAAAACAAACTGCTCTCTATTTCTGCAAGATTCGTTCCAAGCAAATGAATCATAGGTTTCCCGACAGCGCCACGACAAGCTTTACGCGGTCATGGATTCCCGTTTTGTCATAGATGGAGGAGACGTAATTTTTCACGGTTCCCTCGGAAACATAGAGCTTGTCAGCGATCTGGCGGTTTGTTAGTCCTTCCGCTAACAGCGTGGCAATCTCCCTCTCACGCTCAGTCATCTCCTCGCAGAGATCGACTGTTTTGTTCTTATTCATCAGCGCCGTCAGCCGCAGCATCACCTTCGGATCCAGAACGCTCACGCCATGCATGATCTGTGCAACTGCGCCCAAAATTGCGTCCTTTCCACTGTCCTTAAGAAGATACCCGTCTGCACCATTGCTGATCGCATCGGTGATGTTTTTATCATCATAAAAGGTGGTCAGGACAAGAATTTTCACCTGGGGATACATGCGTTTTAAATGTCCAATGAGCTCAATTCCGCCCATCCCCTTCATATTGAGATCCACCAGCGCCACGTCGCACGAGGGCTTTACGCGAAGAATGTCCAACGCCTCCCTGCCGTCGTGCGCCTTTCCGACAATTTCCACGTCATTCAAAGAAAGAATGATCTCCAGACTGTCTAACAACATATTTTCATCATCTACTAACAGAACGCGATCCATGTCTTACTCATCCCCTTACCATGCATTTCCTTCTTAATCCTCCGGTGACCAGCTGGCCTGCACGTCCTCGATCACCACGTTCTCATCTACCTTGACAACAATCTGATATTGATCCTCGTAAACGATCTCGCCGGGGAAATTCGTATATACAACATAGTATGCATGGTTGTATCGCTCTAAAAGCCATAGGAGCGGCCGGATCATTTTCATCATCATGTCGCTGTTTTCCGTTTTGAAATAGCAGATCACCTTTTCCTGACGCTTACACTGTGGCGGGAATGGCAACTCCTCCACAAACCAAGAGTCGATCTCCTTAAAAAGGCCCACGTCCTCTTCATCCATCACGCCGTCCGTAACCATCTGATTTAACATACTGAAAATGCCCTTCCCCGCTCTGGTATTGGCGGCCAGCTCCTTCCCCTGAATCCTGCAATACTTAAATTTCATACGCTTCTCCTTTTTTGATTGTAACAAATCTTACCTTTGGCCCCACACATACATCATAACCGATTCCTTCATCCCAGGCAATAAAACCGCTTCTACACTCTTCAGATTGGCAGCTCCACGATGGCACGAAAGCCATCCTCATTTTGAAAGCTCGTCCGTCCGCCGCATCGCTCTGCATAGGACGTGAGCTTCTTTAATCCAAATCCATTTTGAATCAGCTCCGCGCTGGTCTCCGCATGAAAATCACTCCTGCCATTGTCCCTGACCTCCAGTTGAAGATGTGCGCTGTCGCCGGAAAGCCTTACGACAAAATGCGTTGCGCCGCCATGCTTGACGCCATTGGTCAAAAGCTCCTCCAGGGCACCCGTCAGAAACTCTGCATGCTCCCTGGGAATCTCCCGCTCGGGATCATAAAACTCATACAGCCTGTCACAGGTGCGATCCGTGTCCATCAAAAATTCGTTCAAAATATTGTCAAAGTAACAAAGCAGATCCTTGATCGAAGTATCTGCTGCCTCCTCATCCAAGGCGCGCACGGCACTTCGAATGGCGCCAAGGCTCCCGCGAATGCGCTCCGTTGCATCATTCATCCTCTTGTGTGCCTCCTCCGGCTTTTTCTCAAACAGCATGTCCGCCGCATCCAGGGTCATAATGGCGGCCGTAATGGAATGGCCTACGCTGTTATGAATATTGCGACTGATGTTCTCACGCTCCAATAGTCTCGCGTTCTTATCTATGTAAAAGCTCTGCCTTGAAAGCTCCTTATTCCTTTGGATTTCATGCATTTCACTCAGGCTGTAGTTCTGGATCCTGCGCTGCCCTTCTTTCTCCTTCTCTTCCCGCCGGCGAAGCAACATTCGCCCCGCCATCACAAGGATGCTCAGGAGATTTATCAGAAAGCACGCAGCCAGCCAGGCTGCAATCAGATAACCAAAGCCGTGTCTCCCCATGGCTTCCTGCACGCTGCCCAGTTCTATCCCATTCCATGCCAAAAGACTCACCGCTGCATTATCGCTCTTATGAAGCAGGATCATCCAAACGAGTTCCAAGATTAGCACGGCATTCGTCATCACCATGGTCTGCCAAGCCTTGGGCCACGGCAGGAACACAAAAATAAGACAGCCCCACCAGTTTCCCATAAACAACGCAAATAAGACCGCAAGGAGAAGCTGTGCGGTCTTAAGATGCTTCCCCTCGCCGTCCTTCAAATATCCTGCCGTGATGCAAATCAGTAACATTCCTCCCACAGTGAGCATCCACGCCGGTCTGCCGGTCGTGTATGCCGACAGGAGCATTAGCAGGATGATGCAAATGTCAGAGATCATCACATTGATCATAAATTATCCAACAATACCTCCAATGCTTTCTCTTCCGGGCACGTGACGTCCGGAGATAAAGGTTCCTCATAGGCCAGGTACTCCTCCATCACAAGGAAATCCTCTGCCCTGACAACCTCCGTAATTTCTTTTCCATCCTTTGAAAGATAATTATACACGATTTCTCCGGAGGTATCTACCCCTAAGTCTTTATTCCTTTCATGAACCGATCACTTGATTTTGAATGCAAACTTCCCTGACTCGCATTTTCCGTCCGTCTCAATCATGACATACAGCTTTCCCTTGGCGTTCAGCTTCACGCTACTCTCCGCTTTCTCGCCGCCGCTTAAGGTAAAAAGCTCCTTCTTCGAGCCATCCTCATCATAATACACGGTAACCTTTCCTTCCGCCAGAGATCCGGAATACTCCAGCGTTTTCCCCTCTTCCTTTGTCTTCATCTGAAGCACCTTGCTCCCCTTCATGGTTGAAAACGAGATCGACGCAGAATTCGACGTATTCTCAGTGATCAAAACCGTTGCTGAATAACTGGAAGTATATCCACTACACCCCGCCATCCCCAGACACAACACGATGCACCATACAAACAACCAAACTAACTTTCCTTTTTTCATAGCCCCATCTCCTTTTTACTGATTACTCTCTTTTCTGCTTATTCATCTCTATATGACGGAATTCCATCTACAGTTTGCCGTATTCTCATGGTATGGTTCGCAATGTCATATAGTTAAGCCTTCCATTTTCTCGAGGGGAAGGTTTTTAGCGTGCCCTACGGCACGTCCCTCACTTCGTTCAGGATCGCAAGCATAGCTTGCGACATGGTCAAAAGTCTACCAGAAAGACAATCCAAACCTAGCCCCGAGTTTTTGCCAAATCCTTAACTTAACGGCATTGCGAACCATGCCCTGTGGCCTTGCTTAGAATTCCGTCACGTCTGCCTTGCTCATGCTCCGTCCCTTTAGGAGGATCGTCGGCAATATCACCAGCGCATTCGACGTAAGGAATGCATACAGCCCCATGTTAGAATAATACGGCAAAAACTTTCCCGCAGGAATATAATATAATTCATTTACCAGAAACAGAAAGAGAAAAATGATTACCGCACCGAACATGATGGCAAGCAAATCCATCGCAAGAATCTCCCGCGCACATTTTCCATAAATCTCCCCCTTGCTAAGCCCAAGGGCACGATAGACCCCAAACTCATAGGTTCTGGCAAGGTACTGACCCGTGATGACGGAATTTACCACGACCGCCAGCACCAGTGACAACAGCACAATGCCTGCCCCAAAGATTAGCTTGAACGGTGCAAACTGTTCTTCGACCTCTACGCTCATGGGCTGATCGATATGTACCTTGGAATCTCCCCGAAGCTTTGTGAGATAGTCGCGAAGCGCCTGCCCCGACAGTTCCTTACTCATGACGTGCATTCGATAAGGAGTGTCGGTATGGTCGACATAAAACAAAACGTAGCTATCATCCTCAAGGATGGCCCCAACCCTATGACGCCCACTGATATTCTTATCAACGGAAGCATCCAAAATATCCCCCTGTTTCAGCCCATACTGCCTGGCAAGCGCGGAGGAAAGACATACGCTGCCATCCTTCACTTCAGACAGGTCAGCCTTGATTCCAAGCCTCTTAAAGCAATCCCCCATATCCTCTGCGGAGTTAAAAACCATGGAGGCGCTGCCCATCTCAAAGCCCATGGTACAAATCCACGGCAGACCCGAATATCCATAACCGGAGACGTCATACACGATCAGACTTTCATCGCTTTTCAGCTTCTCGCGAAATGCGAAGAAATCCTTCTGATCCTCATCCGTGGAAATGGCACTGACCGTGCCGACCCTGTCGGAGTATTCCATGGCCTTCTTCCAGTAATAATAGTTACTATCAATATAATTTCCTGCAAGGAACAGCAGCGTCGTGAAAAAGAGTAAAAAGATCACGATTCCCGCTCTCCCCTTATTCTCCCTGACATAATAAAATGCTGACATTGGTCTCATTTGCTAATCTCTCCATCCCACATCTCTATGATCTGATCCGCATCCTGCAGAATGCTTCTGTCATGCGTCACCACCAAAACCAGTCTCTCCCGGGAATACTTCTTTAGGATTTTCATGACGTTAAATGCATTTTCATGATCCAGACTCGCCGTGGGCTCATCCGCGAAGATAACCTTGGGATTGTTGATCATGGCCCTTGCAATGGCAACTCTCTGACACTGTCCGCCCGAGAGCTTTGCAGGCTTTTTATGCCACTCCTTTTGGGAAAGTCCTAAATCCTGAAAGAAGCTTTCTGCCTTTTTTTGCACCTCTGCATCCTTTTTCATTGCTGCCACGAGGCAATTGTCCATCGCCGTCATGTAAGGGACCAGATAATGCTTTTGAAAAATAAAGCCAAACTCCCTGCGCCTAAGGCTCTCCCGCTGTGCATTGCCAATGGAAGTAAGCTCCTTGCCGTTATAGACAATGCTTCCCTCCGTGGGCGTCTTTAGCGTTGACAGGCAATACATCAGCGTGCTCTTTCCGCTGCCTGACGGTCCGATGATCCCAATGAGCCCTTTCTCCGGCAGGGATAAGTCAAAGCCCTTCAGCGCATAGGTTTTTACGTCCGTATTCATGTCATAAATCATGCAGATATTCTTTACTTCAAACATTGCCTCTTCCTCCCAAATCTATTTAATCCTCAATGGCATCTATGGTCCTGATCCTCTGCAGGATGAAAAGTACGGGGATCTGCAGCACTCCCATCAAAAAGAGATAGGTTCCGAGGATTCTAAAAATCTGCTCCCCATACACGACGTGACCGATCAGTCCCTTCGGCTCAATAATGAACCCGTGAATCACCCAGGCCATGCCCAGGGATATGAGCAGTCCCGCCGCCGTTCCAAATCCAAACAAAATCGCCATCTCCCTGAGCATCATGTCGTAGATTTCTCCGCGGCCATAGCCGATGGATGCATAGAGGCAATATTCCCTGACGCGGTTTCGCATGAAGGAAACATATGTCACCAAGACCAGGATGGCAAGAAAGACCATGACAATAACGAAGAGTGTTACCAAAACGGAATCTATGACTTCTCCCACGTCCTTCCGATAGGCCTTGTAGTATTCCTTCGCGTCCAAGACCTCATCCTCATCTCCGAGCTGGATTCCCATGTCCCGTAAAATTCCGATCAGATCCGTTGTCGTCTCGTCATTATATACCACAATATACCAGCCGTTATTGCTAAATCCATTTGGAACACCCACGGAAAAAAGTCCCTTAGACCGAATGCTTCCCACGATGCGGAAGGTCTCGCCAAACCAGTCCTTCTGAAACCAGTCTCCAATCTTGTAACTGCCATTCTTCATGATGGTTTCATCGATCAGAACCTCCCCTGCCTCCTTCGGCATGGCGCCATCGATCAATTTTGCATCCACGTGCTCCAGAAAACCTGGTATTCTTTCCGGCTCCATCAGCGGTACCTCGAAGGAGTAGGATCCCATCACGGATTGATAGGTGTTTCTGATCACCTGCGTATTCAGTGCATCGTCGATTCCGGCATGTTCCCGTAGGTTTTCGATCAATTCCTCCTGCTTTGCATCGTAGACGGCCTTAAATTCCTCATAGGTTTCATAATCATCCCTCAGTACGCCATAGGCTTGATTCCCGAGGTCGGCGTAGGAAACCTTCTTTGGCATTTCCACTATCACCGCCTCAAAGCTCTCCGTTGTCGTAATCAGCAGCACGTACACCGCATACATCGCCATGAAGGAAAGGGCCAGCGCCGTGACAAGCACGGCCACCGTTCGTTTATTATTCTTTACGTAGGTCCAAGCCGACAGTTTTGATTTCATGTTGATTTCATTCCTTTCGATTCCCCATGATATGTTTCCAGTCACCCTGCAGGAAGCTTGTGTTTGTGAACCCTTCCTGCCACTCCAGGCGAAGCTACGCTGCAAACCATGCTTTCATGTTAGCGTCCAAAAGGCAGAAAGAAAAGTGACCGTGGTCATGATTTTCATCAAAAACCATGACCGCGGTCACATAAGTTGTTTTCTTTCCGTTCTATTTTAGTTCTGTTCTCTTCTTTCAGTTCTCTTACCCGCTTTCCTTATTCCTGCTGAAGGAAAGGAATGTCAGAGGTTTTCGTAAACTCCAGCTTCGTGCCGTTTTCCAGATAGGTCCAGGTGGAATCCGTAAAGGTGACGATTCCCTTATCACCCTCCAGCGTAACCACGCCAACGATGGGCTCCCCATTTGCATCCGTAGCCGTAAACTCTAAGCCCTCAGCCGTCATCGTTCCTACGCCGTCCTCAAGGCTTGTCAGGCGGAAAATGCTAATTTGCACGACATATTTTGTCTCGTCCTCCACACTTGGTGCAATTTCCAGCGTACTGCCGTCTTCGTCAACATATTCCCCCACAAAGCTATCCCCTGAAAGAGTCTGCGCCTCAGACCCGGCCGTCTCGCCTCCTTGAGCTTCTGCCGTATCTGCGGACGCATCTGCAGCGCCCTCCTTTGCGGAATCACTCGCCTGCTGACTCTCCGTAGAAATTGCCACGCCTGAAATTGCATCCTCCTTGCTTTCCTCAGACTCCGTTCCACATGCGGATAAGCTCAATCCCAAAGCCAATGCTAACACTATGATCTTCTTTTTCATTCTTCATTCTCCTCTTTTCCATCATAACCAGAATTCCATTCCGTCAGAATTCTTTTATATAAAATGCTTTTCAACACACGGCATTCTAGCAAAGCCTTTGCGGAAAGTCAAGTATGACAAAGGATTGTTCTGTATTACGTACATTCTCAGCTCATTGCCTAGATGAAAAAAACGTGATACGATATGCCAGGGACAAAGAAAGACTCACTATCAAAAAATATGCAAAAATGAGGTGTTTTTCATGAGAAGATTAGAACAGCTCCTTCGGGAGGTTGACCATAAGCCCTATCCCGCCTATAAAAGCCTAAAGGGAAGGTATGCCTTCCAGGGCTTTGTACTTTCCATTGATCACGTGCAGGGGGATCCGTTCGCGGCGCCCTCCTCCCTTAGCATCCACCTTGAGGCTGCGCAGCACGGCTTTCCCAAGGAGCTTTACGCACAGGTGCATCGCCGTATCATGCTGCAGGACTATCTGCTCCGCGGCTTCCATAAGGAGCTGGGGCGCTACAGTCACAAGGCCGGCGGCTCCGGAAAGTCCGGCACCCTCTCCGTCAGCGCCTGCGGTCAGGAGGTCTTAGAGCGCTCCGCCCTGACAATAACCCCTGCTGACGGCAGTCTTGTTCTTCGCTTCAGCGCCGGCTTCCCCGCAGCGGGACGCACGACCCTGGCGCAGGAATTAAAGAAAATGCTTTTTGAATATGTCCCTGCCTGCATTGCCAAAACACTTCGCTACGCCGTATCCGACAAGGCAGAAATTCAACGGTGGATCTCCCTTGCGGATGATCAGAAGGCCATCCGCGACCAGCTCTCAGAAAAAGGACTCGCGGCATTTGTCGCCAATGGCGCCATCCTGCCAAGAAAGAGCGGCGTTGATGACAGACCCATGCAGGGCGCGGTCGAATTTGTAAGTCCCTCCGAGGATGCCATCACCTTAAGTCTGCCCGGTGGACGCACCATCGCCGGACTTGGCATCAAAAAAGGCATCACTCTGATCGTGGGCGGCGGCTATCATGGAAAATCAACGCTTCTTAAGGCCTTAGAGCGCGGCGTCTATAACCACGTGCCAGGGGATGGACGCGAATATGTCATCACGGAGGATACTGCCATGAAGCTCCGCTCTGAGGACGGCCGCAGTGTCAAACAGCTTGACATCAGCGCTTTCATTCGCGATCTTCCCAGCAAGCGTGATACCAGGTGTTTTTCCACGGAGGATGCCAGCGGGAGCACGTCTCAGGCAGCCTGCACCGTAGAGGCCATTCTCGCGGGAAGCAGAACTCTTTTGATCGATGAGGATACCAGTGCGACGAACTTTATGGTGCGCGACAGCCTCATGCAAAAGGTCATTCATCCAGGCGAGGAACCCATCATCCCCTTCCTTTCGAGAATGCGTCAGCTCTATGAGGAGCTGGGAATCTCTACGATTTTAGTAGCAGGAAGCTCCGGTGCCTTCTTCGAGATTTCCGACACCATCCTGCAGATGCGCGAGTACAAGCCCATCGACATTACCGCAAAAGCAAAAGAAGCCGCAAAAGCGACTTCTGAAAAAATAGAAGCTCCTGCCGCACTGGCCATTTCCCCTGACCATCGCATTCCCTTCCCGAATAAGGAAGTGACGGAGAGCCGCAAGGTCAAGGTGCGCGGAAATGGAACGGATGCCGTCTCCATCAATCATGAATCCGTGGAGCTTCGATTTGTGGAGCAGGTGGTCGACAATGAACAGACAAACCTCCTGGGGGCCTTGCTCCGCACGCTCGAGGAGCAATACTTCAACGGGCGCGATCCGCTTCCCAAGTGCGTGTCTGCCCTATATGACAGGCTGACAAAGCAGGGCTTCGCAGCATGCATCTCGGGTAATCGCGGCACGAGCGATGGCGCAGGCACAAAATCAGGTCATGACGTCGCTGGTTCAGGCGCCGGATCCGTTCCTGGCAATCTCGCCATGGTACGCCCGCAAGAGCTCTGGGCCATGGTCAATCGTTACCGCGGCTTACGCCTCCAGTCCGCTCCCACGAAAAAAGCCTAGCGATATTTCCTGTCAGGATATTTCTGATAATATTTTTCCTTGTCCTCATACATGAGTCTGTCGGCCTCGCTCATGTCCCTTCGGATGTCCATCTCACCTTCATCCATGCAGTAACCGATGGAAAAACTTACTTCCTGATCCTCCTCACAGATCCGGCGAAGACGGGCGATACGGTCTAGCAAATACTGCTCCGTACAGTCAAAGACCAGAATCATAAACTCGTCTCCGCCCGCACGATAGATCTCCTCATCCACAAATACCTGTTGCAAAACAGCGACAGATTTTTTCAGGAGCCTGTCTCCCGAATCATGACCTTCTTTGTCATTTTTCATCTTGAGACCATTTAGGTCTAAGAAAACAACGCCAAGGCTCTTTGGCTTATGGAATTCCGGCGTTTCAAACTCAGCCACTCTGTTATTCATGGCGTTTCGATTCTTACTTCCCGTCAAAAGGTCAATCGTTCCAAGGACCTCCAGACGCTTTACCAGCTGATAGTTTGCAATTCTCGAAGCAATAAAGAAGGTCGCGAGCTCCAATACGCCCTTGATCTTCACCGCATTTTCCACGTCAAAATTGGATGCCCAAACATAACCAACAAGTCTTCCGTTATATTTCAGCGGAAACAGTACTAAGGTATCCACCGTTGCCTTTTGCAGCGACTGATACCAAAGAGGATTCCGCTCCTGAATGACCTGCATGTCCTGTTCATTTTTGATGATAAGACAGGTGCTCCCGCCAATCGTTGTCTTCCAGGTCTCCACGGTATCATAAAAGCTTTTGTTCATGCTCTCCCCGGAACGGGACGCAACATAGCCTTCCCGCTGAGAGTCTACAAGAACATAGCAGTCCCTCGCTTCTTCATCCAAGAGAAGCAGGCAGCATCTCCTTGCATCACAAATACTACGGATGTCGTCAATGACTTCGTGAATGCAAGTTTCAAAGTCCTCCGTTCCATGCAGCTTGATACAGGATGCCAAAACGGCCGAGGAAACCTCAGGCGCCACGTCCGTCATCACCCCCGTATCTGCCTTGGGAGCCACATTGTAGGAATAGAGACAATATCCAATCCCCTCCTGATCAGACTCCAGGGGAAGCAGATACATTTCCAGCCAAAGACCCATCTCAAAAAGGTCCACGTAGGAATGTAGCTGCTGATGCAGCGCGGCACTTCGATAACAAAAATCTTCAAAATTTAGATTTTTCGGAAAACAGGCTTCGTAGGGCATGCCCTCTTCAAAGGCATAACCTCGTACCATCTGAATCTCCCTCGCATGCGCCTCATTACCTGCAGCCACCCTGATGTTACCATACTTTCCATCGGGATAAAGCTCTACGGACATGACACATGCCTTGCAGGAATAGGAATCCAATACCCCTCGAAAATCCATATGTGTCCTTCGTCTCCTTTCAGATCTGCGTGTACTTCAAGAAAACCTTCTGTTTTTACGATACTTCATAATGCGTCTGATGGCAAGAAAAAATTATGTGTTTGAGGATAATACCTCATCATACAGCTCCAATCCAAAGCTCGTCATCTCTGGCGCATGCGGCAGAATCTTGAAGGTTCTGGTGCCATCGGAAAGGCGCTGTGCGCTCAGGAACGCGACATTTGACCATGAAGCTCTTGCTTCACTTTTGATTTCGTCCTCCGTGCTCTTGGTCTGCCCCTCCAGCTTCGTTTTTTCTTTCGGTTGACTGCCTGCCTCCTCATAAACACGCTGTGCAAAGGATAACAGGTGCGTCACCGTAAGGATCCTGACACCCTCCTCCTTGAGTGCGCGAAGAATGTCGTAGGCTATCGCGGAGCCCTCCTTCTCCGTTGTCGTTGCAAAGGATTCATTCAAAAGAAGAAGCGAGTTTTCACCGAGATTGCTGACGATCTGATCCATTCTTCGAAGCTCCTCATCGAGCCTGCCGCTGTTCATGGCACTGTCCTCACGCCTTGTAAAATGCGTAAAGAAATTCGGGTAGAGCCCGCTCTGGTAACGCTTTGCGGGAACCATGAGGCCACACTGCATCATGACCTGGGCAATTCCGATGCTTCTAAGGAAGGTGGACTTTCCTCCCTGATTTGCCCCCGTCACAATCACCAGCATTTCGCCGTCCAGCGTTCCGTCATTTCCAATCGTGTTGCCCTTTTGCTTCATGGTCATAACGACCTCCTTGAGGTCCGTAAAGCTAAGGCTTTCCTGATCTCCCACCTCCGGGAAGCAGTATTCCGTCTTATGTCGCTGCAGCTGATATTTGATATTGATGGCCCCCAGATAAAATGCCGTCTGAAAACGAAGCTGATCAAAGAAGCGCCCAAAGGAAGCCGCGACGTTACTACAGCAGGAATAGACATAGTTCACTGCCTCATATTCAAGCTGCGCGGCATCCTCTCGCATGGCCTGATCCTTGTAGAGTGCGATCACGCCTGGGGCCAGGCTGTTCACCTGCCCCTGCAGCTTCGCCTTAATGCCATAGGGATTGCTGTAGGGCTTTTCTATGGTCTCCATGCTTTCGAGCTTAAGACTCCCGATCTTTAGTCCATCCTCCAACCCGCACTCCATCTGAATCCGGGGGCTGTAGGAATAAAAGAGGTTCCGCTTGGGTTGATGAATCGTGACATCCGTATAGAACGAAAGATCCATCAAAATCTTCTCCAGCTGATTCTGGACATCCTCCGAAAACTCCTTCGTGACCCTGTCATACAGCTCGCGAAAGCCACGAGAATGCATTTCTTTGACATTTTTAGAAAGAAGCTCCTTCACCTGCTCCATGCCGGATACCAGCACGCGAAATACCTGAAGATCCGTAATCAGCTCCGCCTTCGTGTCGCGGATGCCCGTATTATTTCGCTTTCTGCCCAGCTTGTCCCAGTCCTCTAACACCTTGCTGGCAAGGCGATACAGCTTCCCGACAAATGCCTCATGCGCCAGAGCGTCCTTTAGGATTTCCTGGCGGTACTGAACCTCCTCCTTAGTCTTCAAGGGGACGCACATCACGCGCTTCACCGCAAAGCCGACATAGGAATCCTCATGCTCCGAATAAACCACCCTGCTGCCATTTAGGACGCTGTCCTGCCTCGCTGCCCAAAACAGCGTGTCCAGTCCGAGGTCCGTGGTCATGCTGCCCCAGTCAAAATAAGGCTTCACGGGCGTCCATTCCTTATAGTCATATAATAAGCCTACATTCATGCGAACCTCTCTTTCAACTGCTCATAGGTCAAGCGATATTTCTCTACCTGACGATTTGCCCCGGCAAGCTCCTTCGCCTCACTGCGCCTGATTTCATAGGTCTGTACCAAATTGGCATCGACCCCTGCGCGCAGGCTCACGATGCCATCGCACGCCTTCGAAAGATCGCAAAGATGCGTGACATAAATCCCCTTACAATGCTCCCCAATGAAATATTCCAGCACGCGCTTTCCCATCACGTTGGCATCATAATTTGCCGCCGTCGTAAAGAGCTCGTTAATCACAACAAAGCAATTCGATTGTCCCTTTTGCATCATGGGCTTTAGGCGAACCAACTCGTCCATAAGCTTTCCTCGTCCCGTCTCCGCGCTTTCCTCCACGGAAAAGTGCGTCCATAGATTTTGGTAATAGGGAACCTCCGCCGCCTCCGCAGGTGCGTCCAAACCCATCTTGGTAAAGTAAATCAGCTGTCCAAGACTTCTTGCATAGGTCGTTTTACCTCCCTGATTCGGGCCGGTAAGGACAAAGAAGCTCTCATCTGCCGCAAGGTATGCGTCATTGGAAATGACCGTCTGTCCCTTTTCCAGATTCGTCAAGGCAAGCGCGAGGTCATACAATCCCTTCGCGGATAAAACATCTCCACTCACCCTTGGCGTGCAAAACAGGAAATCATTCTCCTGCATTTTCCTCTGGAATTTAGCGAAGGAAAGATAATATCCCATCTCCGTCAAAAGCTCCATGGCACCCTCTGGAAGATAGGCATATTTCCGCTGATAAAAGGCATTTAACCGTTCAAAGAAATCCTTGTGCTTTTTCCGAAAGAGCTTGACAAGTTCCTCTTCGAGATTTGAAAAATCTTCCGTTCCAAGGAAGGGACTCTTAAAGATTTTTTCATGCGACGGAAAACACTCGGAAAGGAATTGATCATATTTCCCCGTTCCCTTTCCCTCCGCGATGGTAAAGCGTTCCTTCTCATAGGTTAAAAGCACGCGAAAACCGGAAAGCTCTTGCCATAGCGATAACACCTCCGCGCGAAACGCCTGAAATTCTTTTTTCTGTATTTCTCCGGAAACCCAATCCAATAGAGCCTTCATCCCTTCCGAAACAGGCCCGGCCTTCTTCAGGCTCTCTTTCAGACTCTCAAGGGCAGCAATATAGCTCTGTGTCTCTCGCAGATACCATACCTGCTTTTGCAGCTCCTCCTGGACTCGTTCCCTTCGCTCCAAATATTGCTTTCTGATACGCATGCCCATCGTAAATTCCATCAGGGCACGATAGATTTCTTCTTTTTTTACGTCACTGTAGATTGCCCTGCGGTAAGCTTCCTCCGCCTGGCTCTCCGGAAACGCATAAAAATAAGCGCGCACATCCTGACCCCAGTCCTCCGTCACCTGATCCATAATCTGATCCAGATTCAGATCCTGAAAGAAGACGGGACGCTCCGCCGTGCCACGCCTTGGATTCTCTTCGAGATATAATAAACGAAACATTTCTTAGTCCTCACGATCCGTAAGCTTCCACAGTAACATAGGAAAACATAGCCATTGACACTCCATGACAAGCCATGACAATATTATAAAATTTACCCACAAAAAAAACAACCACTTCGCAAGTGGTCATTTTTTAATCATATTTGGCAGAAATTTGAAATTATATTGTTTTTGCATTCATCTGTCTTAATGTATTCAACACAAAACCTCTTATAAAATCCTGATGCTCTTCCTTCACCATGAAGTATATGTAGGAGTCGAGTACAAATTGTTTAGGCAGTCCGCGACCCACGATCTTGAAATTCCGAAAGCCACGCTTGACGTAACGCTCCACTTCTTCCACACTCATAAATGCCGGACGCTTCATGCATTCGGTAAACGTCCTTTTATCGTCCGAATGGTTAGGGCACGGAAAATTCACGTCTCCGTCAAACTCCAACTGATGCCTGGACATTTCAAGATAATGCTGGGTACGATATTTACAACCTGGTTGACAGATTTCATTCACTAAGATCTCAATCCTGTCTGCTTGTGGCTCAATCGCTTTTAGTACCGTTTCATTACGATTCAGGTCATAATCCAAAACAACCAAATAATAGTCCTTCTCCAACTCCCGAAGCAGATCATCCTTACTTAAAATTCTCTTCGTCGTGGACGAAATGAGTTTGTATTGACTCCATGTCTTTCTCAGGTAATCCTCCAGCACCGGACTGTTCACTAAAACCTGATTCATTCCATTATCAGCAATACGCATGATTAAATTACAGTATGTGTCATGGACATGTTCCTCTGTTAACAGGGAATTCGTCCACGTAAACCTGGCCGGGATGCCCTTTTGATTATACGCAGAAATGATCTGGCGAATTTCCTTCGAGGAGCTAGAACCAATCATGGTCCTTCCGCCGTTCCAAATGGCACCGGGAAACGTTCCGTAAACTGAACCGATTTTGTAACCATCCCGAAATGCCTCAGGATGTCGTTCCATAGCCAAAATAAATATGTGATTTAACAGCCCCAGATAGCAAAGCCCCGGCAGATGCCAATAAATTGTGTCGCTCATTTTTCACCGTATCCCCAAATCTCCAGTTTCGTTCTTTCCGTCTCGCGAACCAGGTATTTCACTAGTCGAAATTGACCAATAGTATTATAACCCAATATCGACCAATATTCAAGCAAAGGGCGCATACTTTATTGAATTTCCAAGGTTTCAGACTTATTTTCCCTCGTCTAACATCAATTGTACTCTGCTTTGAATCATTTTACAAGTCGTTTCAAGATCCCTCTCGCCTTTCAGATAAGAATCCATCTCGCTATAAACGATGACTCTGATCTTTGTCGCCTCCGCGCTCTCAGCAATGCCGACATCCAGCAAGTGTTGCATAAGCTCCACATCCTTCCGGGTGATCTCATATTTCTCGATATAAGAGACGATTTCAGATCCCCCTGGGCCGTCCGTAACATGAATCTTTGTCTCATATTCACCAAGCACCAGCTCTTTTTCATGTTCAAACATTCTGTTTACCGAATAACACAACCCTTCGCACGACTCGTGTACTGCTTCCTGATAGGCAGATGTTTTCTCATCCCTTAACAGAAAAAACTCTATAAAATCATAGGCTCCGTCCTTCTGACTTCCTTTCGACAAAATCGCCAGATTGTCCCACGCCGAAAGAAATGACACAAAGCTTCCCTCATCGTTCGGATAACTCATGACGGTGATTTCATCACCTGCCTTAAACCTCATCCTCCCAATCCATTTCATGGTTTGCGTGCCCATCGTAATTAACAGCCTGTCGTCATTGTCTGCATCCAAGCCAGTTGTCGGGAACTCCTTTTGTTTGAATTTTAAGTTTTTAATTCGTTGCGCAAGCATCTTAAAATCATCCTGGGTAAATTTTGCTTCCCCCTTTTCAAAATCCACATATTTATTCAGATTTCCAAAGAAGCAATAATCAAACATATTCATTGGGCTGAGCTGTGACGTTCCGAAAATTTCCGGATCCGATTCCAGCCAGGAAAGAAACTCATCTACCGTCCATGTCTGTCTGTCACCAATCTGTGATCGTTTTCCGGCAATCACCTGAATCCCACAAGCATTTGTCACGCCATACAGTTCTCCTTCATTGCCTCCAAATAGTTGAAATACATATTTTTGAATATCCTTTACCGAGAGCTTCTCTGATTTTTCCAAATACGGTACCAAATCCTCCAAAAATCCCTGATCATAAAATTTTCTTAGCCCCGATACATCACTCAGAAAAATCAGATCAGGCGCATCTGAAGCCGCGATCAGAAGCGATGGATCGCTTGGTTCCCTGATCAATTCTACCTTGTATTGCTCGCTGAACTGATTGTATTCCTTAATCAAATATCCAATGGATATTTCCGCAATACCATAGGGGTCATATAATTTCACGATTGTCCGTCCATATTCATCTATATCTGATTCCTTTTTCTTTTCTGCTTCAACGATTCCTTCTTCGCCATTCTTTTTTATAAATGATACAACCTGCGGTACATTACCAATAGCGCTCTCCCTCGACCATATAATAAACCAAAATTCATCGTGCTTCTTATAAAATGTCAGAATCCTATCCGAATCCATTCCGATAAACCCGCTAAGATCAAATAGGTTCTCCGTCTCTCCGTTTTCCGGCGCGATAGATATGATTTTGTCTTTTGCTATTGTCAGAATGGTTCCATCATCCATAATGACAAGAGGGCTGCCATTGCCTTCGATAGAAATACCGTGGCCGAAGGTCAAGGTTTTTGCATCCAGTTCAGCCAAGTAACATCTTTTATCGTCATAATAGCTAACATAAACATTGTCATTGTAACACTCAATACATGACATATGTAACTTGGAAATCTCCGTCCCCGTAAGAAAAGATCCATCTGTATCTATACAATTGATAGTGCTTCCTCCATACAATAAATACCCTCCATTTGTCAATCGACAAATTTTGCTTACCAGATCCGATTTCAAATCGGATTTGGTAGCAACCGCTTCGTTTATGATATCGCCTTCCGAATCATATTCCTTTACGTAATAATGCTCATCATCGGAAAGCAGCACGCAGATTCCTTCTTTAGCCTCTTTGTCTTTATATCCGACCACGTACTCCACGCATCGGTCATCTGACTCAAAAATGATTCTCTTATTTTTCAAATCCCTGTCAGCCAAAACAAGAGAATAATGTAAAGTGCCAAAATTATTTCGGTCTGACGCCTGTGTATTATCTATACATTCTACCTTTTTTGACCATAAACGTAAAGGTATAATTACTCAGATAAGGAGAAACACTTTTTAGCCTAATCTCCAATGTCTTCACGGTTCCTGATTCCTATTTCATAGGAGCATTAATCCAATAATTCGGCTTTCTTTAAGAAACTTTCATACAGACTTTTATATAAACTGCTGTGATCCAGCAAGTATTCATGCTCGCCTTCCATCACTATCATTCCCTCGCTCAATACACATATTTTATTACTTAATTCTTTAATAATGTTAAGCTTATGCGAAATAATGATACCTTGGGAACCTTTCAAATACTTCTTCAAAACATTCATACATGTCGTTTCACTTATTGTATCTACATTTGTAAATGGCTCATCAATAATAAAGAATTGCTGGTTTTCCATAATCAAAAACCTGGCAAGTATAATCTTGTTTTTTTCTCCACCAGATATTTTATTTCCTCGTTGTCCCAAATGTCTGCCTTCCAGCTTTGTCAAATTTAAATCATGGATGATTTCAATATATTTAGATTCAACATAGTATTCTTTTGATGCATAAAGACCAGCCAAAAACAAAAGTTGATCTGCGTCCATATTCTTTATCATTTGCATATATTCCGTTATTTTTTTCTTACGATTTTCTCCAAGTTCATACACCCCAAACAATTCAACAACACATTCCGTGGCATGCTTTTTTTTCATGGCCTCGTTATCATCTCTACACTCCCGTAAGCTTCTTAACTCAAGATATATTTTGTTTAATATTTCATCGTATTCTATCTTACTAATCCCTTTTTTGTTTAATACAATATTATACTTCAAATCTTCGTCGAATATTTCTTCATCCTGTTTGAGATACCTTATGACCGAACGAATTAGAGGTTTGGGAATATCTTCTGTTTTCACGCCACCCATCAAGCATTTTCCCTCTTCTGGCGCAATCTCACCAAGCATCATTTTTATAATGGAAGTTTTTCCCTCTCCTGACAATCCAACGATCCCCGTTATCCCGTTAAAAGTCATTGTTAAATTTTTTAATGAATAATCAACCTCATTATATTTGCAGCTGCAATGGTTAATATCAAAATCACTATTTCTTGGAATCCCAGTCTTTTTATCATCTAGTAAACTAGCATCTAATTTATCCCTCAATGTCTTATACTTCTGAGAACCAGTTACACATTTCTTAAGAGTTGTTATTGGACTAAAAACATATGAAAAACAGGTTGTTAACGCTACAAATGACGATACCTCCATCTTATTGTTACCAATGTAATAGAGTGAAAGAATAAAAAAGGCCACCATTGTTGCTGTCTTAATTGCACCGATTATCCCCTCAGATACTCGTTCTATCTTACCAGCACGCTTAAAATATAGGTCTCTACCATCAAATTGTTTATTCAAGCTCATCATAAAGTGATCAACACTGGCATAACCTAACAAAGTATCTCTGTTCTCAATCATTTCTAAAACTCTCGGATTTATCTCATAAACAGCTTCCCTGCCTTTTTCAAAATTACTACGGAATAATTTGGATGATATTATTTCATTTAATATTAACCCTATATATGCAGGTATTATGACGCATACAAAGAGAGGTGACCAACGTAATGACACAACCAGAATCGTAACACTTGCAATCATCTGCATCAAAAGATCAAAAACATTATTATCTATTAGCATAGCCATCTGCTCAGAATCTCCAAATACGGAGACCATATATGCCCCAGGCCCTTTTGACTTAATAATCTTATTCTGTCCAGTCATGGCAGATGATAATAACCGAAGTTGAAGATTTCTCTCGATTCGATATAACAAACTATTAATTATGATGGCATTCGAAAGGATTGCCGCTATTCCCAATATGCTAACGATACATAAGACAATGACCCCGATAAAGCTTTGTTCATGTATCGTTATCTTATCAATCATCGTTTTTTGCATCACAGGCAGTATGACAGAAATACCATTCGCTCCAATGGAAAGAACAGCAGTACATGCAAAGAAAATTTTATCCTTTGTCGTAAAATATCTCCAGATAAATTTGTAATAACTATACATAATCCTGCTCCCTAATAGAATTTGAAAAGCCTATAATATTCCATAATTTCCTTGATGCGTAAAACAATAAACGCAACAAGCATTACAGGTATTAGAAACATTTAAATGCAATGTCCTCCTTGCCAACATCTACATTCATTATGAAAAAGACATTTAAAAACACAAATGGCCTTGCATGAACTATGTAATCTTTGCACCAACTACGTAATCAGCAGGTCATTTGCCAGACATATAGAATAATTTCTAAATATTTTGTAGAAATTTGATGAATCTAAAAACATGCGAAATATTCTAGAATAATGATTTATAAAACAACTATCTGGCTCCGATTTTCTGAATCAACGCTTCTTGAAGCACCTGCGAAAAATTAACCCCCATCTCCATTGCTTCTTCGTTTAACCACTGCGGGATGCTAAGCGTTTTCTTAACGGCTTTTGAGTTTGTCCTCTTTTGATAAGCCCGCATGTCAAATTCAATCACCACGCACAGTTCCCCTTCTCCAACCTTCAAATCATAGGGCTGTGACGGAACAGGAATACTTTCACGCTCCTGTTTCCTGCTTGTGATGGCAAGTCCAAGCGCATCTACGGCCATTTCATATGCCTGCTGCACGTCTTCCCCCTGTGTCATACATTCGGGAATGTCTGGAAAGGTAATCCAAAATCCTCCCTCTTCTGCTTTATGAAAAATAGCCGGATAAAAAAGCTTATTCATACTAATCCCCTTTCCGTTCCATAGAACTAGTTTATTTCAAACCTGCCTGTTTCAAGATTGCCTGCTCCAACCCTTTCTTTCATCCCTTAGAATGATAAGGTACGATAACGGTTTTCTTTGTGTTAGGATTACGAAATTTTTTATGTGATCCATTTTGGCTGATTTCTTCAAAACCATTTCGTTTCAAAAGACTAATCATTTCCTGGGGTGAAAGCGGCATGTGATTTCTCCTCGTTTGTATGTTACCTTTAGCATAATACGCAATATTATGTATTGTCAATACATAATATTACATATTATGAAAAACTACTTTCGTAATCGGATTTAGCCCTTAATACATCATTCTTGACTACAATGGCAATTGGAGTTTTGCTAAGCGTTTGGGGAATCATCCAATCCATTCTATTTCTTCATAATCCGCAAATCCCAAATTGAAATGTGGAAGACGTGATGGAATATCAAAAGGATTCTTCCATTCAAAAATAAAACCTTCAGCATCTTCGTCAAAGAAGAAACTGAAGGTTTTTATATTTTCCATTAGATAAATGCGAATTGGAACCGCACACCTATTTCTGCTTGCTCAGATTTCATTTTCGTCTTGCAGGCAAACAACCTCTTCCCCTATGCTTGCTTGGATTCCTCTTTTATTCTCTCAGGCAAGCATTCTCTCGCTTTTCCGCTTGCCTGGACTCCTCTTTTTCCTATCAGGCAAGCATTTCCCCGCTTTTCCGTTTGCCTGGACTCCTCTTTTTCTTCTCAGGCAAGCATTTCCCCGCTTTTCCGCTTGCCTGGACTCCTCTTTTTCTTCTCAGGCAAGCATTTCCCCGCTTTTCCGCTTGCCTGGATTTCACTTTTGGCTTTCAGGCAGTCGGTTGTACCTTGAATAGA
>JAFXQK010000071.1 GCA_017527205.1 Lachnospiraceae bacterium
AAATTCAGTCCAGACAGTTTATCATGACTGAAATTCACTGTCTGAATGGCAATAATCAAAAACAGCCAGTTGCAAACCACTGTCTGTTCGCTCAAATTCAAATGCGGACAGTGAATTCCCTAATAATTTCACTGTCTGAATGCCAAATTCGAAAACGGGACAGTTATAAGGGACACTTTACCTCCCACGAGGGCTCCGTCCCTTCCGGCGAGGTATTCTCCGACAAAATCCGAGTGTCCGAGAAGCAAAGTGGCAAGCTCTAGATAAATCGCGATTTATCCAAATGATAGGAACCCTACAACCCCCGATTTGCAAATCAGTAATCATCTCGCCAACCCCCGATTTGTAAAGCTGAGGCCATCTCGACAAACCCCGATTTGCAGGTCCAAACCAACTCCACGTCCCTCGCCACGCATCTTCTTTCCATAAGCACGCGGTCGTTATGCGTGTTATGCGTAAATCATTCCCTGACAATGCATAAATCCAGGTAATCATCCACGTTGATCTCGATTCTTTTCACGGGCGTCACCTCATGAGGACAGACCCACTGGGATCCCATGGCATGAATAAAGTCCTTGGGATCCAACTGATACAGGTATCCCTTGCTGCCATACTTCGGATGGCATCCTTCAAAAACCATGCGGTTTCCGTACTCTGGCAGCATCGTCCGCTTGCCGCAGGTTCCCGGTTGATTTTCCTCGCAACCGAGCGCAAAACAAATCGCCATTTCTTTCTTACTTGTGGCATAGACAGCTAGCTGGCATCCCTGCTCAAAGCCTGTATCATAAGCCTGCTGCGGCACAAGCTTGTCCAGCAGATAAGGGCTTCCATGCCACAAGGGCTGATTTACCCATGGCTCTAACCCTCTGTCGCTCCAGACCTGCACTTCCACGTAGCACTCAGGGCCGAACTTAAAATCAGGATTCCAATCCTGCGGAAGTCCATATTTTTCAATGATTTCCAGGATTTCATCATACGTATATAAGCGATTCCGGTATTCTTTTCCATCCTTCACTTTACCGCTGAAGGTCGGGTGGGAATCCCCGTAGGTGAAGGAAACCGTGCGCAGATCCAGCTGCTTTGCATCGATTTCGACAAATGCCGTCCGATCATACCATTTTTCAAAAAAAGGGACAGCCTCCACCACGAAATAATGCGGCGTCTCTCGCTCGATCAGCCCGCCCTTTTTAAGAAATTCCTCCCGCAGGATCCCCTCAAAGTGCCTTCTCTTTGCCACGTAATCCTCAGGCCTTTTTGACAGGAATGCCTCCGGTTTCTCCTTTCGAATGCGATCTAACAGTCGATTCGCTTCATCATCAGGCAAGTCCGAAATACTGTGAAACGGACCTACGCTTTTCTCATAATAATGGTATAGTTTCATCATAGCATAATTACAGTTCCTTCACCATAAGATATTCATTCAGGAGTTTCCCATTTTTCAGCCGGATAAAGTTCGGATGCACGGCAACAATCCGAAATCCCATTTTCTCATAAAGTGCCCTTGCGCGGCTATTTCCCTCAATGAATTCCAACTCGATCTGCTTTACCTCCGGCTTGGATTTCGCGATCTCGATCATCGCTTCAAACATCTGCGTTCCGATCCCCAGACCCCAATACTCTTTCATGAGAGCGATGCCGATGGACGCCCTGTGTTTTGTCTTCAAATTCTTGTTAAAGCGGATCTGGCAGTTTCCGGCAACCTTTCCGTCCACAAGACATACCAGGGCAAAGTCATACTCTGACGAATTCCATTCCTCGAAAATCTTCTTCTCACCTTCATAAGTATATTTCCCGCATTCCTCGGGATAGCGCAGAATAAACTCCGTCTCACTGGCAGAAACTCTCAAATACTCCAGAACGCCTTCTATGTCCTCTTCCTTAGGGTTACGAAGCAGCGCCTTTCTTCCATCCTTCAACGTAAACCATTGATCTTCCATTATCATCTTTTGACTCCTCCTAAGTCCCTGACTCCTCCTAAATCCTTTGTAAACGTCGTGACCTTCGGCGGGTTCCTCCTTGCCATCCAGATCATGGAATGCCAAGAATTCCATGACCTGAAATGGTTCCTTTCGACAGGTTATGATGCCTCATATCGTCCCGCCTGCACGCGCCACATCTCTGCATATCTTCCGTTCTTGGCAAGAAGGCTCTCGTGCGTTCCTTCTTCGACAATCCGCCCATTCTCCAGCATGATGATTCTGTCAGCATCACGCGTGGTGGACAGGCGGTGTGAAATGTAAAATACGGTTTTACCCTTCGCAGCAGATTCCATCGCCTTATTCAGTTCATACTCCGCGATCGGATCCAGCGCGCTGCTGGGCTCATCCATGATCAGGATGTCCGCATCCTTATAGAACGCTCTCGAGATCGCTATCTTCTGGCTCTCACCGCCGGAAAAGTTCACGCCGTCCTTATCAAATTCTGCGGTCACCTGCGTCTCAAGGCCCTTGGGTAGAGACTTTAATCTCTCACCAAATCCAGCTCTTTCGAGCGCTGATACCGCCTGATTCCTAACGTCAACCTTATCGACAGCACGTAACGCCTGTGTTCCCGCTTCCTCCAGTGCTTCAGACAATGCTCCCGTCTCCTTCGCGGAATCCTCCAAGCTTCGCATCACCACGTTCTCGAGAAGGCTTGCGCCGTACATCTGATAATCCTGAAAGACAACACCAATGCGGTGACGATAATCATATGGCTGATATTTCTTAATGTCCACACCATGATATAAAATCCGTCCACTCGTCGGATCATACAGTCTCATAAGGAGCTTGATCAGCGTTGTCTTACCCGCACCGTTGTAGCCTACGATGGCGATCTTTTCTCCGGGCTTTACCTTCAGCGTGATATCCTTTAAGGTATCCTCCATCTCCTCCTGATAGCGGAAGCTAACATGCTCCAATAAAAGCTCCGCATTTCCCTCCGGAACGGCCTCACCCTCCATGATTTTCATCTTTGGCTCATAGTCAAGGAACGCGCGAATCTTATCGACGTAAAGACTGTTTTCCTGAGCTTTCGGGAAGATGTCAGCCATGTTTGCCATGCCTCTTCTAAGACTCCCGGTCCGGTTAAAAAGTACGACGGCATTACTGTAATCAATGGTATGAAGCACGGCTGCCTGGAACACCAAATATGTGATGTACAGGCCGTCCATGATAAAGTCTCCAACCACGTAATCCCTTGTGAAATTAAGCATGGTTCGCTTCAGGCCGACCTTCCTTTGCTCCTCCACGATCTCATCGTTGGTTTCCTGAAATTCCTTTTCCAGCGCATCGCCAACTCGTGGATGGAGTCTAAGTTCCTTCGCGTAATCATTCAAATAAAACACGCGGCTTACGTAATTCCTTTTTCTCATCAAAGGATTGAGCTTCAATCGTACGTCGTAATTCAATTTGTTTAACACCTTCGAAACAAAGTATCTCAGCACAAAGGATGCAAACACAAAGAGGATGCCGGCCGCATCCGTGAGTAGGTAAAACACGCCCGTGGTAAAGATGATCGTCAGGCCCTGCATGATCATGTTGCACATGGAAAGGAACCGGTCGATGGAGCTCTCCGCCTCCGCCACGGCAAGCACGAAATCGTTATAATACTTGGGGTCATCATAGCAGCTTAAGTCGATCTGCGATGCCTTTTCATACATCTTTTCCTTCAGCGCCTTGTAGAGCTTGGGCTTGCTGCGAAAGGTCCAGCCATGGATAAAATATCCATCCGGCACGATCTGTATCATATTGACGATCAGGATGACGCCGATGACCAAAAGTGCCTTCCAAAATGGCTCCTGATACTCCGCGCAGTGCAGAACGTAACGAATGCCAAGCACGTGCTCCAAGAAGATAATACCCTGATAACGGAAACCGTCATACAGGAAGTAGATCATGTATCCAGGGCAGGTTTTGAAACAGAGATTCCAGAGAAAGAGCTGATTCTTCCATACGTTTTTCATGCCAGCCCACCTCCTTCCTGAAGAAGATCCACTTCATCAGGATTTACGAAAACTTTATCCTCTGGTATATGATTAGAAACATCCTTCCCTTCGTCAGAAAGCGCAAGATAGTTCTTTGCCTGCTTCGCATACATGTCGGCATACAGCCCCTTTTGCTCCATAAGCATCTTGTGCGTTCCGGCTTCCTTCACGGTGCCGTCAGACAAAAGGTATACCCAATCCGCATTCTGCACGGAAGAAAGTCTGTGTGAAATAAATACTAACGTGTGATCCGCGCAGGTTTCGTATATGTTGTCAAAAAGCGTTGCCTCCGCGATCGGATCCAATGCACTGCTTGGCTCATCAAAAATCTTGAAGGGGCACTCCTTCACAAAAGCTCTCGCCACGACGATCTTCTGGAATTCGCCTCCTGAGAGAACAGCACCCTCATCATCAAATTCGTGGGTCAACGTTGTCTGAACGCCCTTTGGAAGGCTCATCACCTTGTCATAAGCACCGGATAACTTCAATGCCTCACAAACCCGCCTCTCCCTTTCATTTTCCGGAATCTCTTCTCCCATGACCACGTTATCCGTGACAGACATGGAAAACATTCTGTGATCCTGAAAGGCCGTTGCAAATAAGGCTCGGTATTTTCGTAAATTGTATTCCCGGACGTCGCGTCCATTTAATAAAATCGTTCCGGAAGTGGGATCATAGAATCGCAGCAAAAGCTTGATCATGGTCGTTTTACCCGCACCATTGTGCCCAACCAACGCGTAGGTCTTGCCTCCGCGGAATTCCATGTTTACGTGGGACAGCACCTCCTTGTCCTTGTATGAGAACGATACGTCGCGAAACTCAATGGACTTGATCTCCTTTCCGGGATCTAAGCCATCCGAGTCCTCAGGAATCTTTTCTTGATACTCCAAAAAGGTCCGCAAATACTCAATGAACAAACCATTCTTAAAGAGACTCGTCAGGGATTCCGTAAAACCGATCAGGATCCAGGTCGTAGACACCATCATGCTGGTGATGACGGCGAGCTCTGCGAGACTCATGGTCTGAC
This sequence comes from Lachnospiraceae bacterium, assembly GCA_017527205.1. Lineage (GTDB taxonomy): Bacteria > Bacillota > Clostridia > Lachnospirales > Lachnospiraceae > Acetatifactor. The sequence goes on from JAFXQK010000071.1 coordinate 4,992, forward strand.
TCACCAAGGTTCTGTATGCACCATAGATCAAAAGTCCTTCAAAAATAAAGGTGAAGGTGAACATGACATACATCCAGTGAAGCACCATGGCTCTTTTCGTGTATTTTTTCGTCACGTCAGCCAGTCCCGTGATGGCTTCGCGATACTGCCTTCTCATCAGGGAGAACACGTCCGTCAGACGCATTTCCTTTGCATATTCCGGGAGATACATGACGCGGTTGACGTAGGCGATCCGGCGATTATGCGGTGCCATGTCTTTGTTTCTCGCGTAATCAATATGGCTCAGTTTTCTGTTAAAAATGAAATTTCCGATGACGGGAAAGAGAATGAACAGGACGGATATTTTATCCACCTGATACATGAAAACAAATGCACACACACTTGCAATGGCTCCAAAGACCGTCTTAAACACGTCACTTACCGTCATCATAAGACGTTCATCTGCCCGATCCATGGCAAGGGTGTACTTATCGTAGAAATCACTGTTTTCAAAGCATTCGAGCTCTACGTTCCTGGATTTGCGAAACAGTTTTGTGTAAAGGCCTTTATTGACCTTAGCCTCACAGACGGGATAGACGTGACCAACCAAGACGCGCTCATAGAAATTCATGGAGCACATGACAACTGCCACGATAATAACGAATTTCATGATCGTCCCAAAGCTGTCACCCTTCTCAAGGGAATTGATCACGTACCGCATGAAGAATGCACTGTAGAACAGCCACTCAAAGTATCCCAAAAACTGACTAATGCCGTAATGCACCACCAGCGGCCGGCATATTTTCCCCAAGAGACCACATGCGAACAGGTTGTTCTGAACTGCCCTCGTCCGCGTGATCTCCCGCTTACCTGCTTTCTTTTTCATTATGCTCTCCTTATTGTGTCACGGAGACGTGTCTACTGACACATTTTTCACGCGCGCCCTCCGGCACGTCCCCTGCTTTCTTTCAGATTACAAGCTAAGCTTGCTTTTTAGAGACGATCATTAAATGCTCCGAATGCGTCAGATAATCTTCCTTCTCACAAAATTTAAGCGCGTAGTCATACCATGCCTGCCGAACCTTTTTTGTACTTGCTTTCAAGGTATTCTTGTATGCAGCGAGAATGCTCTCCTGCCCAAAGACGGTCACCGTTTGAAGCCCTGGGATGGAGGCCAGCAATTCCTTTGCCTCACCTACCGTTGCCATGTGGGAATGCGTAAAAGCCTTAAATGAAAGGCCTTCCCCCTTTGCCGCAATGTCAAACAGCTCCTGTTCCTCGGAAAGATCCATCGCGTCTCCCTGAAGAGCTTGCATTTTCACGCCATACTGTCTGGCTTTTTTCTTAGCAAAGCGAACGTTTTCTTCGCTCAGGTCCAGTAGCGTTACACCATGACCCTGGCCTGCATAATGAATGCCGTAATGCCCAGGACCACCACCGATATCCAAAATCTTGTCGCCCGGTTTGATATATCTGTCCATCATATGAATGGTGATATACTTTTCATGAGGATGCTTTATCTGCAACCGGTCCCATTCCTTCTTGGGATCCAGGTTATAATGCTCCCTAACTTCTTGTGTTTTTTCACTCATGGCTGAACTCCTTTCCACGCGGCTATAGACAGACCCTTCCGCATGTCCCGCTTTACGCTTAGGATTGCAGGTCAGTCTTTTACGTAACCGTTCCTTCGACACGTTTAGGTAAAGTCCCGTCTAAATAATTTTGCCTCATAATGTGCGCTTCCATCAAACTTGTCATACTCCGTATCGCAGACGTAATGCATTCCAAGCTTTTCCATGACGCGCTGGCTCTTATGATTCTCTTTTGCAAAGATGCCCTCAATGGCGTTCACCTTTCTGGTCTTACCAATGAAATCCAACAATCCCTGCATGGCTTCCGGAACAAGTCCCTTGCCCCACTGATCTGCGCGAACGTTATAACCAACGGTCCATACGTCCTTCTCCGGATCATAGACAAACCCGCCGCTCCCGATGAGCTCGCCAGTTTCCTTTAGCACAAATCCAAGATCATAGTTGTCAGGATCATCCAGGTCCCGGCTCTCGAGCCACGCCTTTACGTCCTCCGCCTTGGTATATAAGGGATAGATCATGTACGTGTTTACCTTTGGATCACCGCACCACTTGAATGCTGCTTCATAATCCTCAGGAACCAAGGGTCTTAAAATCAGTCGCTCTGTTTCCACCGTCGCTCTCATATTGCTCCTCCCTTCGCGCAGAACCGTTTCTAAACACAAACCCCACTTATCTGCGTGAGATAAGCGGGGTTTCCTTCAAACACCGTATAATCTTAATAACAACGCCCTGCGTCATCATAAGAACCTATCTCTTTCGCTCTGAATTTTGATATACCAAAATAATTCCATGGACGGGGTAATTGTTCACGGACCACTTTGCGTTATATCTAATTTCAGTGTTCAGAAATAGCATGCCGGTTCTCCTTTCAGGCTTAATTTTCTTGTTTCCGTTTCCTTTTCATTTTCTGAAAATCGAAAAATATAGGTTTGAATATACTACACATTTTTTCCAAAGTCAACACATTTTCAAAAATTTTTTAAAACGATTTAAGTATCGTCATTTTGCTCATTTTATCCTTTTGTTTTCTTCTCTTTTATGGCACAAATGATGGTTGTGATCACGTCCATGGCAAAGAAAAATTGGAGAACGCCAATCAATAGCGCAAACAGCTTTTTCAGCTTTTTATCCTTCACGGCCTTTGAGAGATACGCAATCATAAACGGAGCGCTTCCCGCCAGGGAAACCCATCCCAATGCGCAAAGGACGCCAATCACTACGGGAGACACAAAGATCATAATGACCACCGGCGTAAACATCAACAGGAAAAAGATGACGATTGCAATACCGCCCATGATATAAAACGGTATCAGAAGATACTTGATAATCTCTGCCGTCACCAGAAAGACGCGCCTGTGCAAATTCTTAGACCACGCTGCAATCACAATGCTCATAATCAGCAACACCACGGGGATTGCTAAAACCAGAAAAGGAAGATCTGAGCCCAGCGCTCCGTTTTGCACCTTTGCCGCTTCCTCGTATGCCACGCTGGAATTCACGGATCCATCCACCTTGGGCACGGTCATAAAGGTGATCACCGGATATGCGTACGTCATGATCACGTAAAATAATCCCCACAAGTATAACAGGTGAAACCCTTTTCCATTCTCTTTCGTTACTTCGCCATTCATCTTCTCCGCCCCATCTGCGTGATCCTCTCTTCCTCATTTTATAGTTATACCTCGTCTTGCGATATATAGCTCTTGCGAAGATTATTCTACTATATTCCAACCAATATTTCAACCATTATTATTCTGCATATTTTTCAAACCGACATTGCTCGTATACCTGCTTCCCCAAAAGCGTGATTGCCTGCTTTGGGCAATGACTGATGCAGCGGTAACACATGGTACAACGTCCCCCGGCAACCACCTTCCCGTCCTTCATGGTAAGGTTATGCATGGGACAGTTCTGAACACAAAGTCCACATCCCACGCAGGCATCGCCGATCTTTAATTTCTTTGAATAACCTGTCGTTTTCCCATAAAACCAAAGTCTTTGTCCAAACAATCCTGCAAAGTGCGAAGCTATGCTTAAACCCTCCTGAGGATAACGTCCCTGCTCCTTAATCTCCCTAGCCACCCTCTCAAGCTTTGCATCCGCCTCGCGGACAAGCTTCTTATTATCCTCTAAGGATTTCTTTAGCATTTTATTGTCACATACGGCATCCGGCATGCGTACCTGAAGGCCTCCGAGTACCTTTGCCCCGTATTTCTTCAAGAGGCGTGCGCTGCATCCCGCGCCGTCTCCGGAAAACGCGCCCATCGTCGTCATGCAAAAAACCTGCTTTCCTGCCCACAACGCCTGGTTTTTCTTGATAAATTCCCTTACTGCATAAGGGCAATTGGAAAACTGCGTCGGATAAGCCAACAGCACTTCCCTCGCTTCCTTTAGCTTCTCTGTAGCATCCGCCCGTTCAAGCGGGATCATTTCTGCATCCGGATCAATCGCGGAAACCAACTTCTCCACGCAATGCTTCGTATTTCCAGTTCCACTTAAATAAATCGCAATCATATTACTTTCCCCCATTTCCATGCTGCTTAGATTTCCACGGCATTTAATATTCCTTCGATCTCCTTTTCCAAATCGTCCCCCTCCAATACGCCCTTCATGGCGGTCAGCCCTGCGAGCCCGTGCACCATGGACCACAGCGCCAGCATCTTTTTCCGCCGTGCTTTCTTTTTCACTCCCATCTCAGAAAATACTTCTTCCGCAATGTCTGCGAACAACAAATAGGGTGAATACTCCGTGAGTTCTATCCTTCCATGAGAAAATAAAAAATGATAGTATGACGGATTTTCATAAAAGAAGAGCACGTAGCGCTTCCCCAATTCCAAAAGAATCTTCTTTTTATCCTTCACTGTCTCCATGCACTCCTGCAACATTTCCGTAAACTGCTCCGTGATAAACCGCTGCGCCTGGATCAAAAAATCTTCCTTGTTTTGAAAATGCGCATACGGCGCCGCACTGCTGACGCCGCAAACCTCTGCGAGCTTTCGCATGGAAAGGTTTTCTGCACCGTACTCACATACGTACGCAAGCCCCTTTTCGATCAATTCCCTCTTTAGATTCCCATGATGATATGTTTTTTCGCTCATATGCCCCTCCAATCTTATCACTGATAAGATATTAGCATGCAATCTTATCAGTGTCAAGATTGTTTTTTAAAAAATAAAAAAGCGAGCCCCGTCCCCGTGACTCGCTAAAACCTTTAAGCCTCTTCCCAATGATACTTCTTAAAGACGCCCGGCGTCAAAACAATCTCAGCCACGTATTCCTTCCACTCTCCCATAAAGGAAAAATGCCGGAGCTCCGTAACGGGGATCTTCCATCCCGACTGCTCGTCAACCAAGGCCTTTACTTTCTTGCCCGTCCTCACCGTCACCTTGTCCGCGCGATTGTCGCCCTTGACGTAACGATACAGGATCATGCTGCCGTCCTCGTAGGTAAAGGCTGAAAACAATCTGCCCGTAACGTAATCCTTCCCGCAGAGCACTCGCTTAACCACGTCAATCGCAGACTTAGGCATCTGATACAGATCACTGTCATTTTCAGGGATTGCAAAGGTATAAAGCCTGCCCTTTCCATAGGTGCTGCGCAGGAACAGGGAGGCGTGCAGGTCCCCGTCTCCGCCGTTTAACAAAGACCAGGAATCATTGTTGCCATGCACGATCTCGGGGAACAGCACGGGACTGCGATGCTCCGCATAGCCTGCCATCTCCCCCGTCACGTGATAGCGCGTCACGGCATATTTGCGTCCGGTAAGTCTTGCCTCCGTGAGGCCTGCAGCCCTGAGTGCATCACCAGCTTCCCTCAAAAATCCTGTCGTGATCACCGCATCGCCGCCTTGTTCCACAAACCTGCGCAGCTTCTCGATCACGTCCTTGTCTGCCAGGGAACTCTCCGTCAGGAAGATGCTCTTTGCATCCTCCGGAAAGAATGGCGTGGGCTCAATGGGAATGCCCAGCATGCCAAGGCGCATCTCCAGATGATTCTCGCCGCTGGACGCGAAAGGAATATACGTCGGAACGCCCACGGGCTTTCCAACGTTTTCCATCATCCGATCAATCTTTGTAAGCTGCATCCCCATCGCTGCAACAAGTGGGTTATCGATCAGATCCGCCCACATAAAGTGCATCAGTTCCTTCGCGCCTGCAAAAGTGGTAAGATATGCCTGCTCCAGATAACGATCCACGGACCAGCACTGATACGTGTCAAACCATCCGCCTCCGTTTCTTCCGGGCCATGCATTCTCAAAATAACGCACCAGGGAGTAGCTCAAATATTCCGGCAGGTGCTGATCCGTATACGCCACGCTCCTCGTCTCCGTTCCGGTATACGTGGCGTCGAAAATATCCCTCTGTACCTCCGGTACGTATCCCGTAAAGTGATAGGATTCCCGCCAGTTGGGATACTTGATGACTACCTTCACCTTCGGATTAACGGCCTTCATGGGCTTTACGATCAGATTTTCCGATACGTCGCGCATCAGTTCTCTCCGAAACGTCACCCAATCACGGTCTCCCTTCGCCTTGATGCAGCTCGCACAGCTGCAGTTCGTAAAATAGAAATCATCCAAAATGACCTCGTCGAACTGCTTTGCCGCGGTCTCCGACATTTCAATCAGTTTCTTTCTCATGGCGGCGTCCGTATAACAGAACGTCCCAAACAGCCTCTGCTTTCCGGGCTCTGATCCCTCAATGTCCCCTATAGTTGTTGTCAGGCCTCCGGAGACCTCAACGTCCTTACTTTCCAAAAAGGATTTGATCATTCCAATCTGGGCCGGCTCCACGTCACAGTCCCCGCGGTGCGTCTCAAGATACACCTTATCCAGCCCAATATACTTTTCCAGAAATTCATAATCCTTTTCCAGCTTTTCCCGCGTGAATGACTGTGCAACTTCCGCCGGAACGTAAACCACCGTTTTAAAATTCTTAAAATGTTTTCCCATACATCCTCCCGTGTCAATAGAATTTCCTAATCTCCCATTGAAGTTTCCACCAATGCCTTCCCTTTCATCATACCCCCGCAGGGTCCGTTGGACAACTAATTATTTGCGCACTCCAATGTCTTTTTTGCCTAAAATGCACGTGCCGGGAAATTTACTCAAAAAATCAAGACGAAAAGAAAAACCTCTGTTATACTAAAGTTACAATCGATTGATTCCTAGGAATGCACCGGAGGGATGCCGCAACCATCCTTCCACCAAAAAGGAGAACTGCGATGAGTAAACTGGAGCTTTTGGCCGAAGCACTGGAATACGTGGAACAGCACCTGCAGGAAGACCTCCACACGGAGGATCTTGCCGCGGCCTGCTACTGTTCCAAATCCACAATTGAAAAGTTATTCCGACATATGAATCACATATCCGTGCGGGACTACGTGATCCGCAGGAGAATGACAAAAGCCGCTCGCATGCTGATCGAATGCCCGGAAATGAATCTGTTGGACATTGCGCTTGCCCATGGCTATTCAAGCAACGAGGCGTTCACGCGGGTTTTCTGTCAGACCTGGAACTGCTTGCCGTCCAAATACCGCGAAAACAGACGCGTATTGGAGTTATTCCCGAGAGTCCGCGTGCCCATGGAATCAGGAGAGGAGAATTTTATGAGTAGAATGAAATTTGATATCAGTGAATTATATGATCTTTTTCAGAGCAGAAAGAATTGCTGGTTTGTATGCTGCGACATCAACCATCTCGTGCCCATCAACGAGATTTCCCATAAGGCAGGTGATCTTGCGATCTTAGAGAGTCTTCACAGAATGGAAGCCGTGGCCGGTGAGGACGACGTCATTTTCCGCATTGGCGGAGACGAGTTTGTGCTCCTTACAAAGAGCGAGGATGAAGCTTATGCCAAGAGCCTGGCTGAGCAGATCCTTTCCCATAACGGCGAACCCATTGATTTCGAGGGCCGGAAGATCCCGCTGTCCCTTTACGCCGGCATTGTCACGCTTGGCAAGAAGGTTGGCCGTTACAGCGAGATGTTCACCGAGCTACAGGCCGTGATCATGCAGGCAAAGTATGACGCCGACAAGAAGAACTAATGGTTTACAAAAACAAATCCTTTACAAGCAAAACAAACCCCACTTATCTGCGTGAGATAAGCGGGGTCTCCTTCAAACGCCGTATCATCTTATTAACAACGCCCTGCGTCATCATAAGAACCTATCTCTTTCTCTCTGAATTTTGATATACCAAAATAACTCCATGGACGAGATAATTGTTCATGGACCACTTGACGTAATATCAAATTTCAGTAGTCAGAAATAGCATGTTAGTTCTCCTTTCCAGCAAAGGTTTCTTGTTGATGATTTCATCTCATTTTCTGAGTTTTTTGAAAAAAGTAAAACGATTTTTAGAGACACTTTTTATTCGTGTAATTCGTAGTTTACGTCCTCATCAATAATGGCGATCATGGCCCTTGCAACCTTCCCGTCAAACTGCGTTCCAATGTTTTTCTCGAGCTCCTCGCGAACCCTGTTCTGCGAAAGATAATGACGATAACTTCTGTTGGAGGTCATGGCATCATAGGTATCTGCCACGGCAATGATCCTAGCCTCCAGCGGGATCTCCTCACCCTTTTTATGATCCGGATACCCTGTTCCATCATAACGCTCATGATGCCATCTGGCGCCAATGACAAGGTCAGGCCTGGTCTTGATTTCTCCCAAAATCCCGGATCCCATTCCAGGATGCGTTTTGATGATATCATATTCTTCCTCCGTAAGACGACCAGGCTTGTTAATGATCTCATTTGGCACGCCAATCTTGCCCAAATCATGCAAAAGTCCCATGTAATAAATACTTTCACAGCGTTCCTCCGGAAGTCCCATGCGATCGGCTATCATCCTGGAATATTTAGCTACTCGGATGGAATGACCCTTCGTATATTCATCCTTTGCGTCGATGGTATGAGCCAATGCTTCCATCACTTCCACGGAAAGCTCCTTAATTACCTTTTGCGTTTCCAGCATAGCATTCATATATTTCACGTTCCGTATGATAATGGAAAAGGCTATAATCAGAATGATCGCAATAAAAATGCTCGGGAAAAGGATAATGTCCTGTTGAAACTTCATGTACCTAGTTAGCATTCTAATAAAATTTCGAAGCGTGCCTATGGCCTCCTCATCAGCGGTTGCAGAAAAAGACTTCATCGCACTCGACAGGTTGTCCGGAACCTTTGAGAGGGTAAAGGTATACATGTAAAATCCAAACATGACGGAATTAAACAAAAACGTAAGTACCGGAAGAACAACAAACAGCCTTGCATCCGTCACCTGTTTTGTTTTTGTCAGCTCTGATGCGGGAACAATCGTCAATCGGTAAAATAAAATATGTAAAATGAAATAGAGAATAAATGGCAATATGGATTCCGTGATGATCACATAGATAAAGCCTGGCAAAAGCATTGCAGAGCAAAGATATACAAAAACTGACATGGAAGGATTCGGGGCATGCATCAGCTTCATGTAAAGAAACATCATAATCAGCTGAATGCCTAATTGAAGCAGCGCGGCAAGCACGGATATCGTGATTGCAACCTGGACCATTTCGAAATCCTTGCCGTCTATATAATTTAACAATACCATATAAGAAGCAAAATATCCGACAGAGGGTGATAAAAGAAATGACAAAATCACCTTCGGTATGGACAGCTTTTCCATGAAACATTTTTTCGTGTTGATCACAAAAAATATGGCGCCAACAAAATAAATTGAAACATTAATGAATGTTACCAATATCATATCCTCCTTTTATCCGTCCTTTTCATTCACCATTCTAACGCGAATGTTTCTTTTCCTTAATCACGCAGAGAATGGTTCCCAAGACATCCAGTCCAAAGATAAACTGCATGATTGTCATGACAATGGTCCAGAGCGTACCATTCCTTTTATCCTTCGCCGCTTTCGACAGATATGCGATCACAAACGGCGCGCTGCCCCGTTTTCTTCATGGCGATGGCAAGGATGATATTGATCAAAAGAAGTACTATGGGAATCCCCAAAAATACGAAGGGCAGGTTCTCTCCGAGCGCGCCATTCTGCATGCCTGTCCCTGATTCCGTCATTTGCATGTTCTTCTCCCTTCTATCTTTCGTACCAAAATAACAAAATAAAAAAGTGCAAATGTTGAAAAGTTTCCACTATCGAGTATAGCAAGATAACCCATTTTCGTCAATCATGGCACAAGGAACCCCCAAATTTACTCAAAAAATCAAGACGAAACCTTATCGTCTTCTATCAGACCTGGAACTGTTTACCGTCCAAATACCGTGAAAGTAAGCGCGTATTGGAGTTATTTCCCAGACTCAACCCGCCTACGGAATCAAGAGAGGGAAAAAACAGGGGATGGTTTCGATAGGGTATAAAACCAATCGAAACCATCCCCTTGACATGCTCTTATATTCTTTTTATGCTGTCACGTTAATAGCCCAAACCTCCCATTTGAGGCACTTCCTTTTTAGGGACTTCTTTTTTGGGTACTTCCTTCTTAGGTTCTTCTTTCTTTGGTGCTTCCTTTTTCGGTTCGGTCTTTCGGCTTTCCTTTACAGGACCTTCCATCTTTGGTCCTGCCGGCTCTTTGTTCATCTCCTTACTTAGGCTGTTTACGAACTCAGCCTTCACCTCATCCGGCGACATCTTGCCAAGATTTTCCATCTTCTTTGGACTCTCGGAGACCTCCTTGATCCAATTTTGGAAGGATCTGTCCCTTGCAATATCTCTCGTGGCCTTCTGCATTTCCATGTCCAACCTTGCAGTCTCGATCTCACCATTTGCATGCGCGTTTTTCACGCCGGCAATGGCGATCACCTTCGCAGCCTGATATTGCCATTCATTCAGTCCGAACGCATTAGACTCCGGGGTCTTATTATGGAAGGTCATCTGGCTTAGTTTCTGGAATTGCTTGTATTCCGCATCCATTCTCTTCGTCGATCCGACGTGATCCTTCTGCTTTTCCTTTTCAACATTCTGCTTTTCCTTTTCAGCAATCTGCTTACGGCGTTCGCTCTCCATCTGATCTTGTACGAAAATATCCTTTGCCAGCGATTGCTTGACTTTCCAGTTAAGATCCTTTAGCTCCCTCGCACCGGCAAGCCGTTCTTTTCCCGTGGGCGTATTTGGCACCTTCGTTCCGTTTTTCGTGCTGCTTGCAATATAGGTGTCCGTTCTCCTGTCCAGCTCTTCGATCGCTGCCCAGGTTTTTTGTATCAGGTCTGACCTTTCCTTCTCCGTGAGCGGACGGTCATCGCCCTTCTTCGGACCCGGAACCTTTCCAGCCTCAAGCGTCGTGAGATTCTTTTGCACGATCTCTGCCTGCTCGCGCATGCGTATGTGCTCATCGGATTCCCTTCTGAAAATACTCGCCCTGGAAGTGTTGAATTTCTCCAGAGCCTTGTCAAAGTTCTCCTTCTGCGGAAGGTCAACTTTCCGGAGATCCGCGGTATAAAGATCGATCAACCCCTGCAATCCTCGTTGTCCTTGATAGTCTTTGAGCTGCTGCGGATTGACAAAAAGCTCCTTTACCTCCGCAGAGGGATTCGCAAGCTTATCCTTCAGCTCCTTCGCCATCTCGATGACCTCACGCTTTTCCAAATTCAAAGTCATCAGGGCATTTTGTCTCTCTGCAGCGGTCATGTTATCCTTTTTCAGCAGATACTCCTGATGGAGCTTTTGCATCTGATTGCCCTTCTCCACAAATTTGTCAAGGCCGGTCTCGCTGATCGCCTTTTCCAGCTTTTTTTCGCCACCCGTTTTGAGGAGATCCGTATTCAATTGAGCCATGACGGATCCGCTGACACCGAAGGTCCAATCTAGATTTTCATTGCCATTGTTCATCGGAATACCATTCTTTAGGTTTTCCATGCATTGCCTTTGGTGATTGATGAGAGCCTTTTTAAAGCTAGCGGCATGCGTTATTTCATCTGATGCCTTATCCGCTTTTTCATATTCTTCCTTAAGCTTTTGGTCGACACGATCAGCCACCTCGAGTAATTGCTTGTTTTTCCTCTCTTTTAAGGTGCCGTCGTGATTGATTTGATTTCCCGCGTCAGCGACTTGGGAAACCTCTACGGGCATCCCCATGTCACCGGTAAATGAATAGAGCAGGTTAGCACTCTCCGTGGCGATATTTGCTTCCTTGTAATGAACACCCTTTCTGGGAATAGGCTCCGCCTTCTTTGCTTCCTCCTTCTGATAATCCAACATGATTTTGTTATAGGTCTGATGAAGCTGGAAGGAAGCATATTTCTCCTGATGCGCGGCCAAGAAATCATCTACCTGCTTCCCGACTGCTTCCATTTCCTCTTTTCCGCTGACTCTCTGGTTCCATACGGATTCCTTCAGCTGTTCAAAATCCTTTTTATACTCTGCGATCTGTTCTTTCTGCTCTTTGATTTTCTGTATTTTTGCTTTGTCCTTGGTTTCGGTAAGCTGGTGATCAAGCTCGGCTTCCATCTTTTTGACGTATTGCTCCTGCATCCCCACCTGTGCCAGGACATACAGATGCTTGCTGTCATAGCCCATGTCAATGGCCTTGCTCTCACCCCTCATATAGCCAATGGCATAATTCGCGTCACGTTGATCCTTAGGTTGCTTGCCGATCGTATGATCCAGAGTATTATTCAGGACGTCATCATATTGTCCTTTATCCTCAATCTCCCACAGTCTGTCAAAGGCTTCAATCGTCTTATCGTGAGACCTCTTTAGCTCACTTAAATAGATCTGCTCCTTCTCCGCATCCCATCCATCCTGCTCCATCTGTTGGCGATGGAACTGGATCTGAGTCTCTCTGGCTCCTGAACTGATGACGGTAAAATAATCGTCATAAATGCTCTTGCCACCCTCCACTCCGTTCTGTTCCAAAGCGTCAATACATTTCTCAAACCCTTCCATGTCATACTTCGGTGCAGCGCCTGCAAGCATGTTGATCGCGGGGAGATAAGGAGCATTCATCTCCGCTTCTGCAATGTTACCACTCTTGGGATTCGCCACCTGAGCCTGTAGCTCGTACCAGTCTGCAAGCTCATCCGCTTTTTCCTGCATATGAATGGATCGCAGGTCACTTTCCTTCTTATACAGATTGCGCAGATAGGTACTGGTCTCCTTGACCAGCTCATTGGATCTGTCATAAATCTCCTGAGCAGCCCCCTCTTGAGCCTTCGTCAGATAACGTCTGTAGCCCTCATGCAGGTCGCCAAGCTTGATGGATGGATCATACGTATTCTGCAACCCCACGATCTTCGTATGGTCTGCCCCATTGAGGATCGGATTTCCCGTGGGGATTTCTCGCAGATAATTCCCCATCATGGCAGCCTGAGCTAGTTTTTCTTCTCCCAAAATGCCTACAATTCCCGGCAGCTGCATGGTAAACTTATTTATGGAATCATAAGCGGTAAAGTTTTTCCCTTCGATCGCCCACGGATATAATTTTCCTTCCGCATTTACTTTTGGTGGCATGGCATCCTTCCTTTCCTGCGATCTGCCTCTCCCTTTGCCGACCGCATAACTATTTGTTCTTCCGTATGTCATCCCGTGCGTATGGCCCCGGATAGTTTTCTCACTGTAACATCCATTATACCTCACGGCTGCCACAAAGCTGCCACAAAACAGAAGTTTTTCTGCGGAAAGTAATTCTTTTGAGGTCGTGGATCACCCATCTGCGAGGTCATCCAGCCCTAGGCCAAGCTCAAGAAGGATTCCGTACAGCCTGTAGCTTTGTTTTGGAAAAATAGCTTCTTTTCGGGGGATCAAAGCATCGATATTCTGATAATACTGCTCCTTTGTCACACTCTGACCGTTCCAATCATAGCTGTCAAATTCAGTCACGTGATCCGGATTGTCAGCATATTCATTAGCTATGTACTCCTTTTTTTGATAGCCTGAGCCAAGCAAAGAGAACTCGCCGTCCTTTAGCTGATGGACCTCCGCGGGAAAATATCCATTATTTCCGCCAAATAGGTAAAAGACTCCCTTTTTCTCCAGATAAAGCATTTCCAAACCATTTAGTTCCTTTTCCACCAGCTTGCCGTCATGATAGCTGATCAGCTTCTGACCTCCAAAAACCAGGGATGCAACGTACAATTCCGGGATCTCATCATCATCCAGGTAGAGGAGATCAAAGGTATCATCATCTGAGCGACTGGCGTAATTCGCGTAGGCCTCCTTCCAGTTACTCGGCATTAAATATGTGAACTCCACAAAGGTCATGTCATCATAAGTAAAGGGTACGGAAGCATAATCGCCGCCCCTTACGGGATACTTGACGTAAAGCAAGTGTTTTTCCGGATCATAATGCTTGGTGATCCGCCTTTCTGCAGAAAGATCGTCGCAGTTTTCAAGCTCCAAAAGCCCTGGGTGGTTTAGTCTGCCAAGATAAATGACATTACCTTTTCTTCGGTACACCATAACATCTTCATAATTTTGGGCATACAATTCTCTTATGGAGCAGATGATTTCCGTCACGCCGTCATCATCCAGGTCATCCGCGTAATCCATGCTATCACCGTAGCTAAGGCTCTCCCCCACCAACAATCCGTCATAATAATATTTTCGGTTATATTGGGCAGGATTATTAGGCGACTTGGACACAGTCTCCTTACAGGTCACGCTTAGTCCCATGACCGTGACCTGATCCCCGATCTTTACTGCCTCGCTCCTTACAACCGACCGATATTCAACAGGGTGATTCCAGAAGTCATAGGCTTCCTCCACGGAGTAGCTCCCCCGAAGGCTTATGTCCCTCGAATCCTTGGTATCCCAATACCAGTCGCGGATATAGAGCTGTCCATCCTCCGTATCGATCAGAAAGTGAATGATCCCCCAGGATCCCCTCGCGCCGTAATGCTCCTGTCCGGGAAATAAAGTCCCCGTCATTGCATTGCGATACTTTGGGATACCCGTCACATGGAGCACCTTTGCATTGCCAATGGTCACTGGATCCCACTGTTTTATCTCCAAAACCCAGTCTCCATCACTAAATGCATGCGGGAAATGCCGCGTCTTATACTCCAGATAGTCTGCCAGCTGTTCATTACGCGTAAATGCCGTAAATTCCTGTGCTTTCACGTTTGGGTACTTCACCTTTTGGACAAAGGTACCGCACGCATCCGCACAAAGTCTGGCAACGCTTTTTTCGGAAAACCCGCCGTTTTTTCCACAGGGATAAGATAAATCTCCATAAAGACCAATGGTTTCCATCCTCTGCCCGACATATTCATTCACGTAAAAGGAAGTATAGACACTGTCTTTCTCCAGGTTCCATAATACATAGCATGGAAGTATCTCGTAGGAATATTGATACCAGGTCGGTTGTCCCGCATCCTCCAGACTTTGAATGATCAAAGAAGGCAGATTCGTGACGGGATAGCCCGGGAGATATAACAGAAATTCGTCTCCTTCCTCCATGCCAAAGGGCTTTACCGTGACAAACTGCGTTCCGTTTTGCTTCGTGATCTGATCCGGATCAGGATAGGAGAGATCCTCCACGCTAAATACATATTGCAGGTCATTAACCTTGCGCAGGTTCGCTATTTGTCCCGTAAATTCACATATTTGGGTCTGCGGATTTCCATTTCCATTGCTGACGTCCGTTCCCGTAAAGCTTCCTCCCTCCTCCATCGTAAGGGAAAGGTTAAATTCATCCGTCGCGGTTTCAAAATAGTGTAAAGGAAGGCCAGAAAACAGCCGGCTCAAGGTTTCTTTTCCAGCCTCAACCGCTTCACCCGGCGCATAACCTACGGAAATGGAATAAATCTCATGTGTACCACTGGCGACACGGGCTTGCTCCTTCATGTAATCATGACTTAGTAAAACATAATGAACGTCCCAACCATCCTTGGTTTCGCGATAAGTACAATCGATGCGCAGTACGCCTCCCATGCCATGCGATACCTCGTCGTTCGTCGGATAGGTTAAGTGCAGATTTGCTCCGTCTGAAGCTAGTTCAATCTTAACACTGATGCAGATAGAGTCAGTAATTTTCTTTGGATAATACTCCTGATAAACATATTCCCCTGCTTCGGGATAAAACAACTCGTCGCTAAATTCTCTCCATTCCCCATTCTCAACCTGCAAAACGGTAACCTTTCCAGGCCAATTATAGGTACTTGCAAGCAGAGTGCTCTGCAGCGTAATGAGCTCCTCTCGCCCGTCCCCCGTAAGGTCCGCAGCCACACAGTCCGTCTTGATCATTTGGACGCTTTGCATTGCATGCTCCTTGATGGATTTGCCGTTGATTTTGGTCTCCAGCGTCGTCTTGCCTGAAGCATAGTCCTTGATCTGAATGAGCTCCTTCTCACCATCCCCGTCCAGATCCGCAGAAACCGAAGACTCATAAAGAAGCTTTTCCTCCAAGGGCTCCGCTCCTTGCTTTGTCTCGTCGACGCTTGAGAATGCTTGTTCGCTTCCCGACTGTTCCGTACCGGCCTGCTCCGTGCCATCATTCGTCTTTTCATTCTTCCCTGCCGTCGTAAGGCAGACAATACCGATGCAGATCAGAATGGCAATACATGCAAGAATCATCCAGAAACCCGGCTTCTTATAATTTAAGACATTTTTGATCCGCTTTTCGGCATCACTTTCTCCCAGGGCCACGGGTGAGAAGCCCACAAAATGCTCCTCCGTTGCAAACGCGAGCAGGGTCATGCCATATTCCTTCTTATGCTCTGCGCCAAGCCTAAAGAGAACTGCCTCGTCACAGCGCATCTCCTGATCGCGTACAAAACAAAAGTAAGCGATCCACACCAGCGGATTCATCCAATAAACCGCAAGGAGTACATAAGCAAGCAGCCTTGTAAAAGGGTCAAGATTTTTCAGGTGCTGCCGCTCATGCTCTAAGGCAAAGCATCTTTTTTCTTCCTCTAAATGGAAGGGCACAAAGATTCTGGGGCGCAAAATACCAAAAACAAAAGGCGTTGCGATGTTGTCACATTCCCAAACGTTCTCCTTAAGATGAACGGCCTCCTTTACGAGCCTTCGGATGCGCGCGTAGGAAACCACGCCAATGCCAAGCACGGTAAAGAATCCGATCATCCAAACCGTGAAGAGGGCAATGACAGATCGGGTTCGTATTGCCACTTGACCTCCGGCAAATGCAAGGAAAGCTTCCTCTTCAGATAGCCGTGTTTTCTGCCTTTCCCTCTCTGCAAGCTGCCGTTGCCCCTGCAGAAGCTCGCTGGTCGTCTGACCATGAAAAGCATCGTCAGCGTTTAAGGCCGGTTGGTCTTCTGACGGATCCTGCAAACCGATTGCCGCGTCAAAGGAAGGATCCATTCCAGCCAAACTGCCCTGTGCCTGATCCATTCCGTCTTGTGTAAGCTTCGTCTCTCCATCCAAGGCATTTTCCTGGGGATCAGCCTTTCGCTCTGCTTCCGTAGATCCGATCGCTGCCCCGTTTCCATGCATCAGCAAAGCATCACCCTTCGAAGGCTCCAAAAAACCGGCCGAAGAATTCACTTTCCCCGGTTCGCCTGCAATGCCTTCGCCGCTCATGCCCGCTCTAACTTCAGAAAATGGATTCGCTTCGGCGACATTTTGTGCTTCGCCACTCAGTTGCTCCTTGTCATCCCGCAGCGCAACCTGCACGGTACCTAACAGCGGATCCGCCCACGGGAAGAACTGATAGATGCTCACGGGAGAGGCTAGCGGAACGGAAAAGAGCATTCGGATTCCCACAATCGCCCATAGACAATAAACATACTTTTTAGGCATCCTTTTCATGAGGAGTCTGACGAGCAAAACGACCAAAACCACAATAAAAAGCGCCATATTTCTTTGAATATAGGATTGTACAAACGCAAAAATCCATTCCATGAGACCATTGCTTCCTTTCTATGTCTGCCACGATGACACAGCTATCACATTTAGATACATACCGCGAACGTTGACCGGTTATGACATTATTCCTTATGCTCTTCTATCAGCTTCTTCAGCGCCTTCGCTTCCTTCTTCGTCAGCTTTTTGCCACCCAGAAAAGCGGCAACAAAGCTCGGCAGGGAATTCTCAAAGGTGCGTTCCACAAAGTACTCTGCCTCCTTCGCCTGCGCCTTCTCCTTCGGGATCAGAACGCTGACCACGGCATCATCACTTTTGATAAAGCCCTTCTCACAGAGCTTCTTAATCACCGTGTAGGTTGTGGACTTTTTCCAGCCAAGTCCCTCTTGGCATAGCTTTACAAGCTCCCCGGAATTTACAGGTGCATGCTCCCAAACAATACACATAAAACGATAATCACTGTCGCAAAGCTTCGCATATTCCATTCTTTTTCCATCCTCCTGTTCACTCTCGCGAGTAAGCTCTCTTAGCTTCTGCGTCCGCATGTCTTCTATGTCCCCGTGATCTGTCCATTACCAGATTTTCACTGATACATCACTTCAAAAGCAAATAGGACTATAATTATAGACCCACCTTTAGTCTATAACCATAGTCCTTCCTTGTCAAGCTTTTTTTATTTCTCCCAATCGCGTTTCCGGTCCTACTCCGATCACTTTAGAAGTCCCAGATCATAAAGATGCCCGTAATAGTCCACGCTGAGCATATTCTTACTGAGATCATATTTTTTGGAAACGATGGCGCTCATGGTTTTTGCATAATTTTCAGGAAGCTCTGCCTCCTCGTCAAAGGGCTTGAATTTCCCTTTGATGCAGACTCCCAAATCTGTTTTCCAGTTGCTTCGATCCAGGATGGCCAGCGCGGGACTGTCCGAAAAAACATCTCTTCCCGGGAATAGTCTTGAATCCCACTCCGTTCCAAAGAGATTGGAAAGTGTAGGCAAAATGTCATTACTGCATACGGGAGAACTCACAACTACGGGATCATATTCCTCAAGGCATCCGCACCAGATGATGAGCCTGTTGTGATCTCTCTCCAGCACGTTCGTTACCTGAAATCCATACAGCTCAGAAAGGTACTGCAACTGGCCGAAGGGTTTTGTTCCGCCGTCCAAGCCATAGGGATAATGATCTGCACTGATGACGATCACCGTGTCATCGGCAATTTCCTTCTCCTCCAGCTGCGCGACAAGATAAGTCATTGCATCCTCAAAATCCAGATTTGCCGCCTCATAGGCCCTGATCGGCTGAGAGCCCTCCATGTCCGCCACCCTGTCCTTATGCTTTTTCGCCATGGCATTATTGTTGAAGCCATAATTGCTGTGACCGCTCACGGACATATAATAGACGTTAAAGTGCTCCTGATCAATGTAGTCGGGAATCGTTCCGACAAACATGTCATAATCGCTCTCCGGCCAGGTCGGCTTGATGAACTTCTCCATGCCGTTCCCATATGCCATAAAGCCCTCGGAATATCCTAGGTTATTATGGGTCTTGTCTCTGTCATACATGGTATAATTGCCATTATGATAAGCCTTTCCAAAATACCCGAGACGATTTAGCTGACTTCCCATGGTAAAATAATTGTTATAGGTTGCCGTGATTTTTACGGAACTGCCACCAAGGGCCGGAGACAGTCCAAAGATGTTCTGACACTCGCCGCCCGTCGTTCCCGCGCCTGCAGGCTGATAAGAATCCGTAAACTGAATGCCCTTTGTCGCAAGGCGATATAGCGTCGGTGTCAGGTCTTCCCGAATCACTTCAGCGGTAAAAGCCTCCGCTGAAATAAAAATCAGATTTTTCCCCTCGAAAAGCCCAGTCATGCCATTTTTCTTGGAAGGCTGTAAGGAAGCAACATACTCATCAATCTTTTGAAAGGTTCCGCTGTCCGACTCTGCAAGAGCTGCAAAATCAATCTCCAGCTTATTTTCTTCCTCCAGGATGGTGTTCGCCTTTTGGATCATATAGTCTGACGGGATGGGAGTCGGCGTCGGTTCGGGCGTCGGTTCAGGTGTTGCTTCTGGCGTTGGCTCGGGTGTTTCCTCCGGCACCACCGTCACTTCCTTTTCTGACAAGCTTGTTCCACCTGACTCCTGCATCGTACTTACTTCCGTCCGTACGGCACCTTCTCCGCTGACGGCCTTTTCGCTTCCTTGTCCTCCGCAGCCTCCCGCCAGCATCGTCAAAACTAGCATCGCCGTTCCCGTAAACACAATCAGCCTACTCTTTTGCTCCTTCATCTTTCCCTTCCTCTTCTCGTCTCAGTCTTTTTTAAGCAAATAAAAATCGTTCATCAAAGGATACGAATATCCTTGCATATCCTCGAAAATCTCACTAAATCTATCATAAACCTTCCATTAGAAATATCAATAGAATTCATAAAGTACGGAAAACAAATTCTTTTGCAATCGCTTGACATTGACGCTGCGTCAAGTTGTATAATATGGATAACAACAAAATTACCAATAGGAAGGAATTATGATCGACATTAACAAGGTGTGCAAACGCTATGGAATTACCTCCCGAACGCTCAGGTTCTATGAGGAAAAGGGGCTCCTTAAAAGCCAGAAATCACTAGATTCCGGCAGGCGTCAATATACCGAGGCTGACCTTCAAACGCTGCAAAGCATTCTGACATTGCGTGCCCTCGGGCTTCCCATCAAGGAAATCCATAAGTACCTAAAGGACGGAAAACCTCTGGAAGAGATCCTTCGGTTTCGGGAAAAAGAATTGGAAGCAGCCATTCATGGGAAATATGAAGAAATCCGATTGCTGCAAAAATCCCTTGCGGCACTAGAAGAAGGAAAGGACTTAAACGAAGCCTTTGACGCGAACATGACTGCAAAACACATGACAAGCCTTTTGGATGCGCATAAACTCGACTACAATAAAACCGCAAAAGCCTGTGCCAGCCATATCCTGCAAAATGATTACGATAAGCTCAGCTCCTTCTTCAGTCCGAAAATGCTGGCCTACCTTCCAAAGGATGTTTTTACCTCTGCCCGCGAGGATCTCCTTTTAGGAACAGGCGATTTTCAATGCTATGGCAAGACCTTTGAAGATCCATCTCATAAGAACATTTTATATCAAGTTTTGCATTTTGAAAAAATCAATATTCAAATTAAATTCGTCTTTCACGGGGAACATATTTACGGTTTATGGTTTGAATATGTAACAAATTGACATGTTTCAGAAAGGGAAGTCTATGAAAAAGCTGTCCACGAAAACCTTAAAAAGAATCCGAAACAGTATTATTCTCATCGGTATGGTCGTTAGCTTTCTGCTCTGGCTCGCCATGCCTGCAGTCTTTCATAATAGTAAACTATTTCATGTAGGGAATGGCACTTATGGTCACAAAGTTGGAGCCCTGCTTGACGTTGCACTGCCGCTACTTACGTTTGTAGCGACCTTTTTCTCCAAGCTTAACAAACCAGAGTTCCATGCCGAAGGGGACGAGGAGTATCAAAAGGCAGAATTGGAACGTATCCAACGAGAGGAATTATTCATTGAGATTGGCACGGCAACCTTTCTCTCTCTTATAGCCATTGCCATTATGCTCGTCAGTCTCGGATTAAAATAAAGGATCAACTCCAGAACCCATAAGCGATCATGGGATGACTCTCCTACATTTTTGCTCATTTTCTCGCCCAGAACAAAAACATTGGCGCGTCGCTCATGTCATTTTCCCTCAAAATCCTCTTACCCAATGTCTTATCCGACCCCCAAGAAGAAAAACCAATCTTTTCAGCCAGTGCCTCGTCCCATGTTGGTCTTTGATGCTCACTGGCAGGTACGGATAGCGTTATTTCTGCATTCTCCTGCATGAGCTCCTGTGTCATGCCAATGTGACCATACACGCCCTCAGGCTTGATCCAGGATTCTTTTTGATTCTTATGTCGCACGTTGTCTGCGTAATTTGCATCAAAATTCAGCAAAATTCCACCTGGCTTTAATACCCTGTGCCATTCGCGATAAGCCTTTTCAGGATCAGGAAGCGTCCAGGTAACGTTGCGCGTCACAATGGCATCAAAGCTATCGCTTTCAAAGCTTGTCTCCTGCACGTCCATCTGCTGAAAAGAAACCGTAACTTGAAACAGCTCTGCCGTCTCTTTTGCTGCCTCCAGCATGGTTGGCGTAAGGTCAATTCCCGTCACTTGATGCCCCTTCTTCGCCAACAAAATGGCAAAATATCCTGTCCCCGTTCCCGCGTCCAAAACAGCCAGCGGCCGACCCTTGGGAAGCATTTTTTCTAACTCCGCAATCCATCGTCCACTGATTTCCCCATGTAATTCATTCATTCGAACGACATTAAAGTCCTTCGTCCGTTTGGTCCAATAATCCCGTACCCGGTCTTCAATCTCTTCTTCTCTTTTTCTTTGGTTCTGCTGCTCCATGCCGTCCTCTGTTATTTTCTTCATATGATCTTTATCCTCAAACATAAAAACATTTTCTCGTTTTATGTTTATGCCTTCCCGTCTTACCGAATCTCCAGTACGGATTCGATGAGCTTCTTTGTATAGTCATGTTGTGGGTTTTCTATGATTTTCCTCGCATCTCCTTCTTCCACGATGCTTCCGTCCTTCATGACGATTACCCGGTCACAGAGACAGCTGACCACGGCAAGGTCATGCGATACAAAAATGGCTGCCGTTCCCGTATCGTGACAGATATTAGACAAAAGCCGAAGAATCTGCGCCTGTGTAGAAACATCCAACGCGCTTGTAATTTCATCACAGAGCAGTATCTCTGGCTTTGGCGCAACTGCCCTCGCAATGGCAAAGCGTTGGCATTGTCCACCGCTAAGTTGTCCTGGCCGGCGTTCCATCAGCTCCGGGGTAAGCCCCACCATATGGGACAATTCCTCTTTATCCAACTTTGTCTCTTTTCCACAAAGATTGCGAACTGCTTCACGAATGGAGGCTTCAATGGTTCGTCTGGGATGAAAGGAAGCCACGGCATCCTGAAAAATCATCTGCATTGCGCGATAGTCCTCTTTCGTCCGCTTCGGCGACAGCGCCTTTCCACGTAGCTTGATCTCACCACTGTCAGGAGCTTCCAATCCGCTGATCAGCTTTAATAACGTCGATTTCCCTGAGCCACTTTCCCCGACAATACCCAGTATTTCACCTTTATTCAGTTGTAAGCTCACATCCTTTAGGGCTTGCAGAGAAGCATCCTTCGCGCCATAGATTTTCGCAAGTCCCCTTACCTCAAGAATCATTTCGGCCGCCCTCCTTTTTCTGCATGGGCGGAATGGCTTTGAGCAGGCTCTTGGTATAGGGATGTTTAGGTTGACGTAAAATCTGGTCTGTCTCACCCAATTCCACAAGACGTCCCTGATACATGATGCCAATGCGATCTGCCAAAAATCCTGCCATGGCAAGATTATGTGTCACAAGGATCTGAGAAATTCCATTTTCATCGCGCAGCTTTTTCAGCTCCCGTGCAACCTGAAGCGCCGTCGTTGCGTCTAGGGCACTTGTCGGCTCGTCACAAAGCAGAATCTCCTGCCCAAGAAGCATCGCCAAAGCAAGTGCCATGCGCTGATTCATACCGCCGCTCAGTGCATAAGGACACGCCAGAAGAAGCCTGCGAGCATCCTTTAGATCCACCTTGGCAAACGCTGCCTCTGCCTGTGAATGAAACGCAGCCGCGTCATATTTCCCATGGCTTTTTAAGGTTTCTACAAATTGTTTTTGGTAAGTGCGAATGGGATTAAAGGAAGCCCCAGGGCTTTGGAACACCATTCCCATTTTCTCCGTGCAATAGCTTCTGCGCTTCTTCTCAGAAAGTGTTTGAAGGTCTGTTCCAAAAAGGTGGATCTCCCCTGAAGAAACATGTATTTCTGGCATGAAAAGCAACGCCTTTAATACCGTACTTTTTCCGCTTCCGCTGTCTCCTGCAAGGCATAAAATCTCCCCCAGGCGAAGCTGGAAGGAAAGATTTTCCACGGCACTCTGTTCCCCATATCCTGCGCTTAGGTTCGAAACCTTTAAGATGATTTCGTCTTTCATTCCGTCACCTCCACGTCAAGATAATCACGAACACAGTCACCAAGATAATTAAATATCATGACCGTCACGATCGTCGCCCCTGCAGGTGCAAGCACGGCCCAAGGCGCCAGTTGAATATATGAGCGGGAGAGATTGATCATGCTTCCCCATTCCGCCTGTGGCTCCGTTACGCCAATGCCAAGGAAGGACAGCCCTGCAATACCAATCATCATAACGCCAATCTGCGTCGTCGCATTGACGATTAGGGGACCAAACATATTGGGCAATAAGGTGTTAAACATAATGGAACAAGAACTGCATCCCGTGAGCTTTGCCGCCTGAACATAAGGCTCCTTCTTTAACGAAAGCACCTCCGCACGGGCCAATCTTGCATAGAGCGTCCAGCCAGTGATTCCCATGGCAAGCATGGCATTGAACATACCACCACCCAAGATGCCAGCCACAGCAATGGCAAGCACCATCTGCGGAAATGCAAGGAACGCATCTGCCACGCGCATAATTATGGTATCCACTACGCCGCCAAACCAACCTGCGAGAATTCCTAGCAATGTTCCAATGACAAAGGTACTTGCCACCAAGGCCATCGCTGAAAAAATAGAGGTCCTGGCCCCCATCAAAACGCGGGAGCAGATACATCTTCCATAGCGATCCGTTCCCATGGGAAACTGCGCACTAGGCGCATGATTCATGACTGCTGAGGAAGTTGCATACGGATCATTGGGACATAGCAACGATGCCAAAAGGCTTAAGAGCACAAGAAGCCCTGCCAAAATCAGAAAAATCCAAAGCCTGATGCGTACGTGAGAAACAGAGGAGTGTTTTTTCTTCATCCTACTTATCCTCCCTTTCCCGCAGTCTTGGATCAATCAGGCGATAGCTGACGTCCGTAATCAGATTCACCACAACATAGATGGCGGAGGTAAATAGGACAAAGCCTTGAATCACGGGATAATCGCGATTCGTAATGGCATCCATGGCGAGCTTACCAAGCCCAGGCCAGCGGAAGATCGTTTCGATCACAACGCTTCCTCCCAAAAGCATTCCAATGGACAGTCCTACGATTGTCAAAATGGAGATGGACGCGTTATGTAACACGTTCCAGAGAACATACCTTCCTTTTACGCCCCTCGCCCTTGCACCCGTGACATAGGGCTTACTGAGCTGTTCCAAAAGCTCAGCGCGAATCTGCCGAATGAATCTGCTGCAGATCGGAATGGCAAGGGCCATACAGGGAAGAATCAATCCTCTTAAGCTTTGATTTGCCACCACGGGAAGCAGCTTTGCCTTGACGCAAAGATAATAAATCAATAAAACGGAAATCAGGAAATTTGGCAAGGAATTTCCGATAAAGCTTAACAAGCGGATCAGGTGATCCATCCAGGAATCCTTTTTGAGTGCACAAAGTACGGCAAGTGGCAGAGAAATGAGAAGTGCCAAAAGAATGGCTGACATCGTCAGCATGGCCGTGTTCTTTAGCCCCTTGACGAGCTTTTCCGAGACGGAGAATCCATCCTTATAGGAGGTTCCCAAATCAAAGCGCAGCGCATGCAGGGCCCAGTCTCCATACTGTACAATAAAGGGCCGATTTAGACCCATGTTTTCCCTTGTCTTCTCCAACACCTCTTCCGAAACGGCGATTCCTTGTGCATTCAGCTTTTTCATGGCTGCATCACCTGGAGAAAGATAAGATAACAGAAAGGTAAGAAAGCTGACTGCCAGCATGATCCACGCAAAGTGTAGCAGGCGCTTTCCAAGATAGCTTCCCATCCGTGATCCCCTCCTATGAAACATAGTATTTTGAACACAAGGTGATTTTAGTTTTTGTCCGTTGCCGCAGTGATGCCATAGAAGTCAAACGGACAATTTTCTGCAATGCCTGTCAATCCCTTAGAAGTGACGGTCGTCTTGTTAAAGAGACCTATATATCCAAAGGCATTGTCATCAATACTCTTCTGCACGATCTGATTGGCAAGGGACGCACGCTTGTTGACGTCAGTCTCATACTGCAGCTCGTTGATCAAGGACTCGATTTGCGCATTTGCAAAGCCGCCAAGCGCCCACTTACTCTCCTGACGGAACAAAGCACTGACACAATAATAGGGATCGCCAGCCTTATCTGCGATCATGCAGTACAATGCGACGTCATAATCACCAGTAGCAATATAGGTTGCATCCGGATCCTCCTGAACGGTCAGAGTAGCCTTTACGCCAATGCTCTTAAACTCATCCTGCATGATGACGGCGATGGTATCCAAGGAACGGGCTGCATAGTAGCAAACGTTCAGCGTCAGCGTCTCACCATTCTTTGCATAATATCCGTCAGAACCAAGGACGTAACCATCCTCCTCCAAAAGCTTCTTGGCCTTTGCGGTATCTACGGCAGGCTTCTTTACCTTACCATAAGGGGCAGATACACTAAAGGGACCAACTGCTGCAGAAACCGTGCCTCCAAGATATGCCGCGATCGCGTCGGGATCTACCGTCAGATTAATTGCTTCGCGAACCTTGTCATCCAAGGTATTCTTGTTCAGAACATAAAACTGCAAACGGGTTGCGGGAATGACGGTTAAGGTATAGGTTGCGGGGTCAGCTTCAAAAATTTCCTTGGCTGCTGCCGTTACGCTTGTGTAACCATCGACGTCGCCTGCCTGCATGGCATTCAGCTTCGTCTCGTCATCCTGCATGTAATAGAAGATCACGGAATCAAGCTTTACCTCACCATTCCAATAGGATGCATTCTTATCAACCACAACCGCTCCCTCTGGATCAAAGGTCTTTACGACAAAGGGGCCCGTGCAGATCGGTGCATTGTCGAAATCCTTCGTTCCCTCAAGATCCATGATACCAAGCTCAGGAGCAGTCAGGTCACTAAGCATCGTCGGATAGACTTCAGGCGTCGTGATCTTCAAGGTCTTATCGCCCTCTGTGACATAGGTAAAATCTGCAAGATAGGCAAAGCGTTCATTCACCTCTGCCAGACGCTGAAAATTCTTGATGACCATGTCAGCGGTAACTGCCGTGCCATTTGAGAACTTGGCATCTGCGAGCGTAAAGCTCCAGGTCTTTCCATCCGCGCTGACGGTATGGCTCTTTGCAAGCAGCGGCTGGATCGACAGATCATCGCCTATGCGGAACAGGGTCTCTGACACACCATAAATGGAGGTGTACCAACCATAATAGTCCTTATGGACGTCAAGACTGGGATAGAAAAAGCTGACGGCCATTTTCATGGTCTTAGGCTGCACAGTTCCGTTCTGGCCCTCGCCCGCTTGGGAATTTGAAGCAGCGCCCGCGGAAGACTCCGCAGAATCCTTTGTACATGCCGCAAGACACATAATGAGTGACACTACTAATACCAATTTACAAAACTTTTTGACATATTTCATGTTTCTTATCTTATTCTTTTTGCCCTTTCTTATCTGTATTTATTTCACTTTTTCACCGTAAATTTCCTTTTATCAAATTCCCTTCGAAGCTTTTTTCACGGCGCGGATCATAAAAAGCGGCGTTGCGCCATACATTACCTTTTCCTTTTCACTCCAAAGCTCTTCCGTCACGTCCCTGTCAAAGGAAATGTCTTCAAAGGGGAGCTGATGTAAAACGCCAATGTCAAAATCAGGACGCATGGCGCTTCCAAAAACGCGAAACTCTTCGGGATCCAGCTCGCTGTCGATATATTCATACGAACCATCATAGGTAAAGCCCTTTCCATACGCCGAAAGACCTTCCCTCTCCCTTCGAATCGCCTCCTCACGAACAGGCCCTAATTGATAGGGCAGATGCCAGTTCGCATCAAAAATAAGAAGCACTCCGCCGGATTTCAGCACGCGATTCCACTCGCCATACACCTTTAGATGCTCCCTGATCGTATGTGTCACGTTCCGCGAAATCAGAAGATCAAAGGTATTCTCCGAAAAGGGAAGCCTTCCAAAATCGCCTTCCAGCAGCTCAGGGTTTACCCCGAAATCTGCTGCATTCTTTTGTGCATGGGACAACATATTGGCGGAACCGTCAATTCCCGTCACCTTGTGTCCTGCCCCGGAAAGAACCACGTAAAAAAACCCCGGACCACATCCTGCATCCAGAATGCGCAGAGGTTTCTCCTTTGGAGCATTTGCCTCGATCAAACTAAGCCACTTAGCAGGCCGGTCCGTATGCAGCTCTTCGCATACGTACTTGTTGTAATTTGCGGCCCGAATGCTCCATGTTTCATTAATTTGTTCCTGTGTAAGCATATTTGTTCACCATCTGTCTTTCGCTATGCAAGGCTTGGCTTCCTTCTAGTCGGCGTCTTGTGCCAAGGCCTTCGCCTCCCAAAGACTGATGCCCTGCTTCCTTGCAATACTCGCTAAGTCTTCAAACTCAAGCTTCTTTCGCATGACGCCATAACCCTCGGACGTCTTTTGATGAATGTCTCCGCAAGGCGTAGAAACCATGTCAAAGCTTCTGTCCAAGACGTAACGCTTCATGGCACATTCCCGAATTCCAATGGTAGTCGTGTACTTGAAAATGGTTTCCACGATTTTTTCCTTGGTTCCCTCCGTGCAAAGCACGCGGATCAGGATGCCGGGTCGATTTTTCTTCATGCCGATGGGAATGGTATAGACGTCCCTTGCGCCTGCTTCAAACAAGCGCTCCATGGCAAAGCCTACCTCCTCACCGGTCATGTCGTCCACGTTACAGCTGAGCTCAAAAACATCCTCGTCGCCAAACTGCTTTTTGCAGGTGCTGTCATTATCTGCCAGCGCCTTAGGATCTCCTGACTCACTTGATGCCACACTAATTCCGCCCGGCTCACCAGTTGTCGCCTCCGGGTCATCTCCCAGGATGGCCCTGACGCAGTTTGCCGCTTCAAAGTCTTTCTTCCCCATGCCATAGCCAATGCCATGAACCTGCATTATGGGCATGGAACCAAACCTCGTGGCAAAGTGCTTAAGGAGTGCCGCACCCGTAGGCGTACAGAGCTCTCCGCGAATGGCTCCCCCATAGATTGGCACGTCCTTCAGGATGTAGGCCGTTGCAGGAGCCGGCACCGGAAGGATGCCATGTGCACAATGCACCTGGCCACTCCCCACGTGAACGGGAGAAACAACAATTTCATCCGGCGCGAGTTTATCTAGTAAAAGGCAAACCGCCACTACGTCTGCAATGGCGTCCATTGTTCCAACTTCGTGAAAATGAATCTCTGTCACTGGCTTTCCGTGCGCGTGACTCTCT
>JAFXQK010000072.1 GCA_017527205.1 Lachnospiraceae bacterium
AGCTTTTTCTATGTCATGCTGGGCATGATTTATGTCGTCAGGGGCGTCCTGAATGGTTTGGGCGATTCCATTTTTGCTCTGTTTAACGGCATCGTAGAGGTGTTTGGAAGATTTATTGTTCCCGTGATGATGGTCAATATCCCTGCAATTGGTCTGTGGGGCATCTGGTGGTCCGTTGGCATCGTTTGGTCCTTAAGCGGCGTGACGGCCGTCATGAGATATGTAAGCTATAAGCGAAGTTTGATGAGAAGAAGGAAGGCAATTAGTGAGGAAAACCACTGATGCAATGACAAAAATCAAATCTTGTCAGAAGAACGGAATCCCTGTATAATGGTAAATGCGACAGGAAGTCGCGTTGGTGATGCAGAAGCATTGCAAAGGAACCTAAAAAATCAGGGATTGGTATTTATTTGGACGATGCCCTATTGATCCTTTTTCAATATGATTCATAAGAACAACGTATGTCAGAAGGCGCACGAACCCACAGAAGCTGGGTGAGGTGTGCTTTTTGTGGTTTAAAGCAGAGCCTGCAGAAAGGTTGTGAGAGTATGGAACTACAAGAGTTTTTTCAGCAAAATCCTAAGGTGGCCATTGCCTTTTCGGGAGGCGTGGATTCCTCTTATCTGTTATACGCGGCGATTCATTTTGCCAAGGAAGTCAGGGCTTATTATGTATCGGCGGAGTTTCAGCCACAGTTTGAATATGAGGACGCCATGAGGCTGGCAAAGGAAATCGGTGCTCAGGTGAAGGTGTTGAAGATCAGTGCTTTGGAAGTTCCGGGAGTGGCAGCAAATCCGGCCAATCGCTGTTATTATTGTAAGCAGGGCATTTTTGGCGCCATATGGAATGCGGCGAAGGAGGACGGATTTCAGGTTCTTTTGGACGGAACCAACGCCTCTGATGACGCCGGGGACAGACCGGGCATGAAAGCCTTGCAGGAGCTCTCCGTACGATCTCCCCTGCGCGAGTGCGGACTGACAAAAACCATGATCCGGGAGCTTTCTAAGGAGGCAGGACTCTTTACCTGGAATAAACCTGCTTATGCCTGCCTTGCGACCAGAATTCCTACGGGCGAGGTCATCACAAAGGAAAAGCTTACTGCAACGGAAGCGGCGGAGACGTTTTTGTTCCAATTGGGATTTACGGATTTTCGCGTGCGCTCAAGGGAAGGACACGCAAGGATCCAGCTGCCGGAAGCGCAGTGGGAGAAGCTGGTACAATGCCGGGCGGAAATCCTAAAGGAGCTGAAAAAATATTATGTGACGGTTTCCCTGGATCTGGAAGTCAGAGGGTAGCGTGACATAAAACAATGCATGGCAGTATTTAAGGATGTTAGAGAAGGGAAAGAACCCGCCGTTTGCAATAGGAAGGGCAATGCGGCTGTCGAAAGAAATCAGGAGGAGCAGAATGAATGAGGATGTTCGCGGCTTGTTAGAGGGGATTAAGGATGGATCGGTATCCGTGGAGGAGGCTCTTTTGGAGTTAAAGAAAAAGCCTTTTGAGGACATTGGTTATGCGAAGGTGGACATGCACAGAAAGCTTCTTCAGGGCGCTCCGGAGGTAATCTATGGCGCGGGAAAAACATCGGAGCAGATCGTTGGCATCGCGGATGCAATGCTGAAGAATGGACAGAAAACGATTCTGATCACGAGATTATCGAAGGAGAGTGCGGATGTCGTGACGAAAGCGCACGCGATGCAGTATTTTGAGGCGGCGCGCTGCGGCGTGATCGGCGAGATTCCAAAGGCGAATGGCCTTGGAAAAATTGTTGTGGCAACGGGCGGAACCAGCGACGTTCCCGTGGCGGAAGAGGCAGCCATTACGGCCACGGTTCTTGGAAATGAAGTGGTGCGGCTCTATGACGTGGGCGTTGCGGGATTGCATCGTACCCTGGCGCATTTGGATGACATTATGAGTGCCAACGTCATCATTGCCATCGCGGGCATGGAAGGCGCGCTGGCCAGCGTGATCGGCGGACTTGCGGATTGCCCCGTGATCGCCGTGCCGACCAGCGTTGGTTACGGAGCGTCATTTCACGGATTATCGGCGCTTTTGTCCATGCTGAATTCCTGCGCAAGCGGCGTTTCCGTAGTCAATATCGACAATGGCTTTGGCGCAGGATATCTTGCAAGCATGATCAATCATCCCAAAATGCATGACAGATAAATAACGGCAAAGCAGCGTAAGCCGTGGGCCTTAAGCGTTTTGAAATGAATTTGAAATGATAAGTAACTCGGTGACAATGGCAGATGAATCATGGAGGGCTTCTATGAAAAAATTATATTTGGATTGCGGCATGGGTGCCGCAGGTGACATGTTAACGGCAGCACTGATCGAGCTTTTACCGGAGCCAGATGCATTTGTGGCACAGCTAAACGCGCTGCAGATTCCGGGAGTGGAATACCGCAAGGAAGCATCCGTGAAGTGCGGAATTACGGGTACGCACGTGACCGTTACCGTTCATGGTGAGGAGGAAGAAAGCCACGACCATCACCACCATCATCATACCTCCCTGCATGACGTGGAGCACATTGTGCGGGAGCATCTGAACCTACCCGCCAAGGTAGCGGATGACGTTATGGCAGTATATGGCCTGATTGCGGAGGCAGAGAGTCACGCGCACGGAAAGCCAGTGACAGAGATTCATTTTCACGAAGTTGGAACAATGGACGCCATTGCAGACGTAGTGGCGGTTTGCCTTTTACTAGATAAACTCGCGCCGGATGAAATTGTTGTTTCTCCCGTTCA
>JAFXQK010000073.1 GCA_017527205.1 Lachnospiraceae bacterium
AGAAACATCCGGCGGACAACAGCAACGATGTGCCATCGCTAGGGCGCTAGCAGCTGACACTCCCCTTATTCTTGCGGATGAGCCTACGGGAGCGTTGGATAGAGACACCGGTATGAAGATTATGGAGTGTTTCCAAAGGCTTAACCGCGAGAGAAAAACCATACTTATCGTGACGCATGATCCATTAGTTGCGAAAAGCTGCAACAGAATTGTCAAGATAGAGGACGGGATTGTTATGAATAATGGGAAAGGGGGATGATAAAAAACAGAATAAGAAAAGATGTAACCATTATCCAATGACGCTTGACATAAGGACTGAAAGACGAGGACAGGTAATAATGAAAACGATAAAGTTCATACGGTCTTGCTTGAAATTACTGTTCAGGGGAAGAGATGACATTTTCCTGCTGGTTGGCATGTTTGTGTCTGTAATCGTATTCCTGAATGTGTCCGTATTTCTCTATCGAATGCGAACGGAAAATGAGGTATACGGCTTTTACAAAAATGAGATAAAGACATTTGCGATGGAACAGGGGGCAGGCGATGCAAAAATGCATGCAAAAAAGTTTCAGGCATTACTGAAAGGATTGACGGAAATAAGTGCTGGAAATGTTACCTGTGTTTTTTCGGTTCCAAGACCTGACAGTTTGGAAAACCAGAAAATTACTTTGATTCTGAAAAAAAGCGAACCGATTCCATTCATAAAAGGAAATGAATACATGAATACGAAGAATGGAGTATACATCGGGGAAGAATTGAGTGTTAGAACATTCAGAAAAGGAAATGTGGAATTCCTTAAACTTTTGGGAACGGAATTTCAGGTCATGGATGTCCTTCCGAACAAAATGTCAGGAGGAGTTGATGATTCGCTTTATGTCTTTTGGGACAACTTAGAGGAAACGGTCAGGGAGAAACTCATTTTACGAATAACTGACAACAGAATATTAAACGTTAGCTTGCAGTCTCAAAAAGCGTTGACGGATGCATACCATGAATATCAGAATTTGGCCGGAAGCCTTGGCTTTATGTTAAACGTAACGGACGCACGTAGTGGCGAAAGCGTAGAGAATGTCTGGTATAGGTACTATAATGCCGTGTTCCTAACGTGTGGATTGATTTTCAGTCTTCTTAGTTGTCTTGGAACTGGTTATTATTGGGTTAAAAATTCCAGACGAGACATTGCAATCATGCGGGCATGCGGTTTCGGATGGAGACATTTGGGCGCATGCCTGACGTGGAAGATAGCTGGCATGGGAGCTGTTGCGTTCCTTGTAGCTTCCTTTTTTGAAGCCGTGTACCTAATTTTGTTGGATGACATGCCTCCAAAAGCTGGATTTTTTCTTGTACTGTTTTGGACGGCATTAATGGTCACCCTTTTGGTTTGTGCGGAGACGGGAAGCATGATGGTGCGGGCAAAAAAAATGTCTGTTGACGAAATGCTGAGGGATGAGTGACATGGAAAGATTAAGGATGGCATATGATCTAACGGTCATGCAAGGGAAAAAGACGATATTAAGGGTATTTATGACGGCAGCCGCCTTTTGTCTTATGTTTGCGGCAATCATGCTGCGAGAGGGAATAGGCATAGGGGAAAAAACTTGTAAAAGCATTCTAATTCGAGGTACGGAAGGATATGCAAACATTGTGGTAAGAGGAAGTGATGATGAAATAAGGCTTCTGCCTCAGTGGGCGTTAGAACTGCCTGAAGTAGGCGGAATTGGGAACATGGTTGACTACGGTAGCAGTTATCAGAACCTAGGGGAATTGAAGAGAATTCAGGCAGGGCACATAAAGGAGCAGGCCATTGCCTTGAACGGACAGCTTGAAATCAAGATTATCAGCCCTTCTCTCCTAGATTTATGCGATTTCAAACTGAAAGAAGGAACGGAATGGAAAAATTTGAAGCATGAAGTGGGAGTCAAATATCTTTATCTTGGTAGCGCGTTTGAGTCCGTAGCAGTAGGGACGAGATATTCCCAACCAGTGGGAGGGGACCTTGTTGTTGCTGGCGTCCTGAGCGATGGAATGAAATGGATCAGTTGCGACGTGGAAAGGCTCAGTCATATGTCGGCACTGGCGACTCTTGATTATGTTGAGGATCTTACTTACGACATTTTCGTGGTATCAGACGAGTTATGTAGCAACCAATTTGTACTTTTTCCATCGGATGGTTATGACATCAATGACGCTATTACAGTAATCAGGCAGGAGGCAGAAAGACGTGGCCTGTCTATATCAGCGGAACCTCTTTCCTCAATTTTTGAGGAAGGGAAAAAAGAAACTGTGAGACTGACTAAAGGAATGATATCCCTTTCCGTTATTTGTCTCATGGCGGGAATGCTTATTTCCGTTAGCTTTGTATTGATGGAAATGTTGGATTTTGCTAAAAGCGCAGGAATACTTATGACTACGGGATTTTCATCTGGTTTTGTTAAAAATGTGTTTTTCATTAAGGAAGTTATGCTTACTCTGATTTCCTTAGCACTTTCACTTATACTATCCGTGGCTTTTGCTAAGAATCTGTTTTATTCAGACGGCATGCAAACAATGTTCGATGAACTGTATCTGAGGCATGTAATCCCCTTTGGGTGTTTGCTTGCGGCGGCTGAAATGGCTGTCAGTTTTCTGACGGTGGGAGGTTTTCTGAGATCAAATCCACCGGTAAAACTTATTCGGATGAATTGATTTTAATACAAGTTATTTGAAGAGGAAAAATGATGAATTTAAGTTAGGAAACATTAAAGATAAATGGGATGCTTTAAGCGAAATAGATTACTGTGAGTTTAATAAAAGAAATCTCAAATGTTATAATCCTAAGTGCAACCAATCCTGAAAGAATAAAGCCTGTCGGCAGTGATGAATTTCATTCGCCCGACAGGCTTTTTGATATAAAAAACTGACATGAAACTATTGCGTGGCAATTTCGCCTACATTGAAGTTTTAGGCGGGGTGTGGTAAGATGAAAAATGGAATTGATGATTGGCCAATAAGTCAAAAAGAAGGGATGTGTGATATGACTGAAAAAGATAGAAAATACTATCTCAGCCTAATAGAGGAACTCCGGAAACTTCCGATGGAAACGGAGTGGGTGGAATTTAAGGTAGGTAATGATGCACCACCGGTAATCGGCGAATATATTTCCTCGTTGTCAAATTCAGCTGCATTGCATGAGCGTGAGAAAGCATATGTTCTTTATGGCGTGCATAACGATACGCATGAGATAGTAGGAACAGACTTCAAATACAGGGAAGCAAAAGTCGGAAATGAGGAGCTGGAAAACTGGCTTCTTACGCAGCTTACACCGCGTATAGATTTTAAGTTTGTGGAAGCGGATACGGGAAAAGGGCGTGTCGTAGTATTGGAGATACCCGCTGCCAAAATACAGCCGACGGCATTTAAGGGCATCGAGTATATCCGTGTTGGATCATACAGCAAAAAGCTGAAGGATTTTCCAGAAAAGGAAAGAAAACTATGGCGTTCTTTTGAGATAAGGCCGTTTGAAACTATGCCCGCAAAAGAAAATGTTGATTCCGGCGAAGTGACGGAATTGCTTGATACAGGTGCTTATTACACGCTTATGTCTTTGCCGGTGCCAAGCACGAGAGACGGGATTATCCATGATTTCCAAGAATATGGTTTCATTAAACGAATGGATAACGGCAATTTTTCCATTACTAATATGGGAGCATTGCTTTTTGCAAAAGATATCAGGCAGTTTGACTATTTGGAGAATAAGCGAATCAGAGTGATCAAATATAAGGGAAATGGACGGACAAATGCAATCCGGGATCAGTTCTTCTACAAGGGATATGCTGTCGTTTTTGATGATATCGTAAATTACGTTATGAGTATGCTGCCGCAGGGTGAGACAATAGAGACGGCGATGCGGCGGGAATTTATCATGTTCCCGGAGAAGGCAGTGAGGGAGATGCTTGGCAATCTGATGATTCATCAGGATATGACAGCTCATGGTCAAAGCCTGATGGTAGAGATTTTTGATGAGCGGATCGAAGCAACGAATCCGGGGAGTCTGTTGGTAGATACTGACCGTATCATTGATACAGCTCCACACGCAAGAAATGAGAAAATGGCTGATTTTCTGAGGCTGGTTCATATCTGTGAAGTGCGAGGAAGTGGATTTGATCGTATGGAAGAAGGCATGAGGGATTGGAAGATTCCGGCTCCTAAGGTCGAAACAGGGGAAGATTTCTGCCGTACAATGTTCTTTTGGCACGAATCCCTGAGCAAGTGGACAAAGGAGGAAAAGATCAGAACCTGTTATCTATATGTGTGTTATTGTTATGTGAATGGCGATGAAGTCTCCAATACCACGATTAGAGGTCGCTTTGGCATAGCTGAATCCAATAAGGCTATGGCATCAAGGATTATTAAGGACACGATAGAGGCAGGCAAGATTAAATTGAAGGATCCGAATGCTGCAGTGAAGATGCGAAAATATGTTCCCTATTGGGCATGATTTTTCGTTGACGGGTTGTTGATTGTGATCAACGATTTAGTGAGGGAAAAGCGGAGAAACCCTTTATTTGCGGAATTTCAGACGAAAAAATTTCGTTGACGGGTCGTTGATTAGTCAAAGCTCTTTTAAGCCAAGTTTCAGGGTGACACGCGTCGTATGAACCATTATGTGAACGAAGGGGTGCTAAATAGTGTCTGCTCTATAAGCCGCTCAAAATGCTAAAATGCAAGGTTATGCAAGCAGCGCACCGACATAGCCGCCAATGTGAAACGCCCCTAAACAGTAAGTGCCGGGGAAGATAGACGCGAAGGCAGATCTGGAGATATTTAACGGCCTTCTTGAAAACTCGATTCCCGAAAAACATTTCCCCGGCGCGCTTCAGGAAATATTTGATCAGGAATACGAGGAGTATTTCGACGGCAGGATCACGAGGGAGATGCTGATCGACAGGCTGGACAGCCGCGTTTGGCTGTACCTGCAGGAGCAACAATAAAACTTCCGCATAACGATCGGATCTGACGGGCAACGGAGAATGAAAACCTGACTTGTTTTCCGACAGCGGTAGACTGTGGAAACAAGCTGAAAAGTGACAACATCGTAGCGATAAACGCGAACATAAAAAGGAGAGCCTTATATGTCAAGGCTCTCCATTTTTTGTGCCACAAAATCCTCAAATTCGCTTTTTAAATTATTTTCCGGCTGCGCTTCTGGCCATGATTTCATCCTTAATGTTGCAGTACGTGGAATCCAGTTCGTCCTTAAAGTGCATTTCGTATAGATCCCTTAATCCGTCCCCGACGTCACCTTCCATGGCCTTGTGCTTTGCGTAATCGCTTATCTGGGAGGTTATGACGATGAATGAAGGGATTGCCACGTAATAAGTGATCATGAGCGAATTTCCCGGTATTTGAATGTCAGAGAAGCATCTTGCGCCCAGCTGTTCAAAGTATTTGTATTCGCAAAGGAATTTTGTTACAAGTTCTTCAGCCTCGGCGGAGGGCGGATTCAGAAGATCGTTTACGGCAAAGGTGAAGCCACAGGCTCCCTCGCCGGTTCCGCCGGGAAGGTACGCCGTGCCGACTGAAATGCCGGCGTCAATGACGGATCGAAGGAGAAGGGTGATCTCAGAAGTCTTTTCTGCGTGTTTTAGCTTCATAGACAGGCTTTGAATGCCGGCAGCATACTTCTTTTCGATCTCGCGTTCTTTTGCTTCGTAATAAGCGTCTATGTTGCTCTTAAAGCTGCCTTTCCACAGGGAATAATCCCGAAGGGTTTCCTCAGAGACATTGGGGTCATCCACGGACATGGCCAGCCTTTTGTTTCGCCAAAGGTTCAGGTAGCTGATCAGGGTAATGATGTCCCTGTTGTCATCGCTAAAAACAAGGCTGGTGGTACCGTCACGCTTTTCCACGCGCATTCCCAAGGCATCCTCGAACTCGAACAGTACCTGCATTACGTCCTCCCAGGAGGCCACGTTTATGTCAGAGATCGCCGAAACGTCAACGCCCAGGGCAACGGCAAGTGCCTCGCGGATATCTGCCTTTGGCTCCATTTTCCCGCTTTCATACTGATTTATGCGAACGTCTGCCGTACTTGGCTTGAAACCAACCGCTTCTCCCAATTCCCTTTGTTTCATTCCCCTTAACAGTCTGTATTTTCTTAATTTTTCTCCCAAGGTCATGGAAATAAATCCTCCCTTTCTCTGTCTGTTTTTTCATTATACTATGAAATTTCATAAAATGGAATACTTAAAATAAAATAAATTTATTTAATACGCTTGACAAAATTAAAACATTACAGTAGAATACAAGTAGTTAAATAAAAACATTTAATCCAAGATAGGAAACTTAACTGAAAGGGAGGTATAGGAAGAGGTTTCAAGGCAACATACAGAACGGTTATTCAAATAACCCGGTGTTTCCCGACAAGTCGGACGTCATCGTGAAAGGCAAAAGGGCTGGCAGTGCGCCCGGAAAGGAGCAAATGAAAGACAGAACAAGGCAGCGGATAAACCGCAGAATCAAGGAACAAATGCTTGACCTGAGAAATGAGTGCGGGGTGAATGATCCCACGCCCTATGAAGCGGTCAGGGAGATCGTGAACGAATTAAGAAAGAGAAGCGAAAGGGGGAAAAAGAAACATGGAACATGCACAGGTTTTGACAGAGTATAACGACGTTCTTCTGCCGGAGGACTTACAGAAGATCTTAAAGACGGGGCGCAACACCGTCTACAGCTATCTTGCGGCGGGCAAGATCCGTTCCATCAGGATCGGCGGGAAGTATCGGATCCCCAAGCTGTACCTGTTGGAGTTTATGTATCCGGACAGGAAGTTTGAGCAGGAAGGAGTGTAAGGAGTGGCAAGACCAAAGAAGGACGGAAGAAGGGCAACAGGCATACAGGCCAAGAAAGGCCGTCTGTTTGCCGTAACGACAAGGCGGGTTGTCAAGGAAGGCGTTAAGAAGTACGAAAGGGTATGGACGGCCTTGGGGCTTGAGGACACTCCTCAGAACATACAAAAGGCGAGGGAAGCCAGGGAAAGACTCCTGAACGATAGCGGGCAAGAGGACGTGGACAGAAACGTGCTTCTTTCCGACTATGTGGATCGTTTTCTCGAACGGAAGAAGCGAAGGGTTTCAAACACGACCTATTCCGCATACTTCTACAGGGGGCGACGGATCAAGGAAAGCTTTGAGGGAATGAAGCTTCGCAACATAGGCGTAAGGGACGTCGAGGCTTTCTTGGACGAACTGTTTGAAAGGGACGGAGCGCAGCCGCGAACCGTGAAAGACGTAAGGGTGCTGTTTGGAAGCATCATGGAACAGGCCGTCAGATCCGGGATCATTGCGTACAATCCGGTAAGGGAAGCGGAGATCAACAAGACGCTGGCTGCCCAGCATGCAAGGGAACGGAAGACGGACGATGAGTTCTTCTCTTATGAGGAGGCGCAGTCGTTTCTGGAAAAAGCGAGGGATCACGCATTGTACGAACTCTTTTACCTTACCCTGTTCTTCGGACTCAGAAGGGAGGAGGTACTGGGGCTTCGCTGGTCAGCCGTGGATGTAAGGAACGGAACCATGAAAATTAATCACACGGTGACGAAGGGACTGACCGTCATGCGCGCCAACACGACCAA
Organism: Lachnospiraceae bacterium; assembly: GCA_017527205.1. Classification (GTDB taxonomy): domain Bacteria; phylum Bacillota; class Clostridia; order Lachnospirales; family Lachnospiraceae; genus Acetatifactor. The sequence continues at coordinate 7,613 of JAFXQK010000073.1, forward strand.
AACGGCGGCGAGTGAAAGACAGTATCCGCTGACAAAGGAGCAGATGGAAATGTTTGCAAGGCTACGGAAGAGGGAGGAAGGATACAGGAGACTGTTTGGCAAAGGTTATCAGGACAATGATTACGTGTTCAAGCATGAGGACGGTTCCCTTTATCATCCGGATTATCCGACCAAGGCCTTTGGCAAGCTGATCAAGAGGTGTCCGGAACTGCCGCAGGACATCACGTTTCATGGTCTGCGGAGCTCCTGCGTCTCCATTCTGGTACATCAGGGAATGGACGTAAAGAGCATTCAAAAGTGGGTGGGACACGCGGACGTCGACACGACGCTGAGAATCTACGCCAAGGTCAAGGACAAGGAATCGAAAAAGGAAGTGTCGGATGCCATGAACGGCATTATCACGCTTAAGGATTACAAGTAACAATAAAACCGAATTTTCGGAGGGCATCGTTCAACTGGATTGGAGAGGGATTATTTGAAGGGTTTTTTCAAAATTGTTAGAACTTTGTTAGAACTGGAGCCAAAAAATGAAAACGCCGCTTCCTCGGAAGCGGCATATTTACTGACTCGGCGCGACGTGATTCGAACACGCGACCTCTGCGTCCCGAACGCAGCGCTCTACCAAGCTGAGCCACGCGCCGCCTTGGTAACAGATAAATAATATATAAAAAAGTGTCAAATGTCAAGGGGAAAATGACAGAAAGTTGTAGGCGAATCAAGGCTTGCCATGGTATAATAATCAAAAATGGAAAGTGCTTTAGAAAGCGGAGGAAGCTTATGAAGATTTATGATATCTCACAGGAAGTTTTTTCTTGTAACGTGTTTCCAGGAGATCCATCGCCTGAGCGTCAGGTCATGTTGCAGATTTCTGAGGGTGCCGTCTGTAATCTGACGGCATTCCAGATGTGTGCGCATAATGGAACGCACGTGGATGCACCGTATCACTTTATCAATGATGGAAAGACGATGGATCAGGTTGCGCTGGAGCGTTTTATTGGACATGCTTACGTGGCAGAGCATCAGGGAGACATTACGGCTGAGGATGCCATGGAGATTTTGGGAAAAGCAAGAGCGTTAGATGGACAGGCAGCAAAGCGAATTCTTGTCAAGGGGAAGGCCGTGATGACCGAGGAGGCAGCGAGGGTCTTTGCGGAGGCGGGGATCCTGCTTTTTGGCAATGAATCTCAGACGGTTGGCCCGGAGGATGCACCGATGGCAGTGCATCTTATCATGCTGGGCGCGGAAATTGTACTGCTTGAGGGAATTCGGCTCGGAGAGGTCGACGAGGGCGTATATTTCTTAAACTGCGCGCCGCTCAACCTTGGAGGCGCTGACGGAGCACCTTGCAGGGCCATTCTCATCAGCCTTGATGAGTAAGTGTTTTACACCAGAATGTCTTCCTTCGAGAAGTCGCAGACATCAAAGAAGGATGTCATAAGGACCTCGCAGGGTCGTCAAAAGTTCGTCAGATGGATCAGCAAAAAATAATAGGATTTAAGTTGTGACGTCGGTAATAATATATTCAGAACAAAAGGAGGGTTACAGACAATGATTTGGTACGTAAACGCAAAGGCAGGCCGTGATGGCAATGGATCGAAGGAAATGCCGTTTAAGCAGATTGGTGATGCGGCAAAGGTTGCACAGCCGGGGGATGAGATTTTGGTTTTCCCTGGGACCTATCGGGAGTACGTGGATCCGAAGCATGCCGGCAGGGAGGATGCGAGGATCACTTATAAGAGCGTGGAGCTCTTGGGAGCGCATATCACGGGAGCAGAGCTGCTTACGGGCTGGGTAAAATATCAGGGAGCAGGCGCGGAAAATGGCACCGTTTGGACTGCCAGCGTGGATAATAGTATTTTTGGTAGCTATAATCCCTATACGACCTTTGTCTATGGCGACTGGTATTTTGCGGGAAAGTCAAAGCATACGGGCTGCGTTTATATGAATGACAAGGCCTTTTATGAGGCGGCAAGCATTGAGGCCGTGATTAAGGCGGAGAAATCGAAGACCTCATGGGTGCCTGAGGAGTCCGTTTATCAATGGTATGCGGAGCAGCAGGACGGTCGCACGGTATTTTATGTCAATTTCCAGGACAAGGATCCGAATCAGGAGAAGGTTGAGATCAATGTGCGCAGGGAATGCTTCTTCCCTTCAAAGACGGGCGTAGGCTTCATTACGGTCAGCGGTTTTAAGATCAGCAAGGCGGCAACGACCTGGGCGCCTCCCGCAGCTTTTCAGGACGGCATGATCGGCCCGAACTGGTCGAAGGGCTGGATCATTGAGGACTGTGAGATCAGTGACAGTAAGTGCGCCGGCATCTGTATCGGTAAGTATTATGATCCTGCAAACGATCATTATTTTACCTATAAGCATGTCAAGAGTCCTACGCAGATGGAGCGTGACGCCGTATGCCGCGGACAGTATCATGGATGGCTCAAGGAGAAGGTTGGCAGTCATATTATTCGTCGCAACAACATTCATAACTGCGAGCAGGGAGGCATTATTGGCCGTATGGGCGGCGTGTTCTCCATCATTGAGGACAATCACATTCATCACATCAACAACATGATGGAGCTGGGCGGCGCGGAGATCGCCGGCATCAAGATGCATGCGGCCATTGACGTAACGATGCGCAGGAATTACATTCATCATTGCACCATGGGCATCTGGACGGACTGGGAGGCACAGGGCACGCGCATCACGCAGAATCTCCTGCACGATAATCAGCGCCCTGTCTTCGCAGAGCGCCTTGGCGGCGGCATGGAGAGTCAGGACATTTTCGTTGAAGTAGGACATGGCCCGACGCTGATCGACAATAACATTCTTCTTTCCGACGTATCGCTCCGCATGGCAACGGAGGGCGTTGCGATGGTGCATAACCTGATCTGCGGCAGCTTTACCTTTGTCGGAGCAGGCTGTGACAATATGGTAGAAGGGAAGCTTCGTCAGCGCTATACGCCGTATCACATTCCGCATCGCACGGAGGTTTGCGGCTTTATGACAATCCTTCACGGTGATGACAGATTTTACAATAATATCTTTATCCAGAAGTGGCCTTCAGGTAAGGAAGGCAGGGATCAGGATAATTATGAGGTGGGTACGCACGTATTTGAGGAGTATCCGACCTATGACGAATGGATTTCCTGGTTTGACATGGACACCGATACGCCTGACATGGGCAAGCTTGACAAGTATCATCACAGACACCTTCCCGTTTGGAGCGCAGGCAATGTTTACTTAAACGGCGCGAAGGCCTGGACGAAGGAGCAAGGCGGTCTTGTGAATGATCAGGACGCGGCGTATGTCGAGCTGGATGAGAATGGCGGAAATCCGATCCTGAAGACGAACGTATATGATCTGATCAAGGACTTTACTTGTTCCATGGTATGTACCGATACTCTGGGCAAGGCCTTTGAGCCGGAGCAGCCCTTTGAGAATCCTGACGGAACGGACATCACCTTCGACCGCGATTACAAGGGAGACCACAGAGGCGTAAACGTACTTCCCGGACCCTTCGCAGAAGGCTGCAGCGTGGTTACGGGACTTTGGGGATAAGGCTTCTTGGCGGCATTTTCGAGGATTTGAATTAACGACGAACTCATGCACCCGCAGTGTTTTTTGCACTGTGGGTGTTTTTCGTAGAGGCATATGTTCCTGAATCGAGGATATATTTTCGTTGTAAAAAGCGTTCGTGCGTGTTATGCTTCATAGTAGTGATGCATCCTATGTGTCAAAGCAAATTAGTCACGCATCCTAGGGAAGCATGGGAAAGGAGGCGCAAAGATGCCAAAGGAAGAACAGGTCGTTTGGAAGCCTGACAGCAGTAATATCTATGAGCGTTTTATTGAGCAGTATGACGAAGCGATCAGCGGCGAGAAGGAGCTGACGGCAGGCGATCAGGACACGCGTTATGCCTTAAAGCTTCAGCAGGAGCGCCTTCGGGAAAAGGGCGTGAAAATGCGCTATCGGATCACGCCGAGAGGCTTTATGGCAGATGGAAAGAGTCTGCCTAAAAAGTGGATGGATCAGCATTATGTCAGTGAGATGGCGTATTATACCTCTCTTTGGGAGCGCGAGATTGAGACGCGAGAGGGAAAGACCTATCGTCAAAAGAGCAAAATGACCATTTATGAGACCAAGACGGACGTGATTGGCGGCGTCAATGTCGAAGAGGAGATCTACGTTTGTCCTGGATGCGGCGCGCCCTCCAAGATTAAGGATCTGTTAAACGGCTGTCAGTACTGTGGTTCTAAATTTCAGATGAGCGAGCTTTATCCAACGATCACGAGTCATTATTTGGTTAGGGATTTTTCCTTTACCAAGGACGAAATGAAAAAGCATCTGATGAAATTCATGATCGGGACGGGTATTGGTACGTTCATTTTCGGCATCATTATCAGGGCGGTGAAAGGAATGCTTCTTCCGCTGACGGTGGGGGGAATCATTTCTTTATTGCTGATCTCAGCGTTTAGCGGCGTTGTTTTGGGGTATTTTTTGTCTTCTTACGCTTTGATTGGGTCATTGGTTAAGCAGGCTGGCCGTACCGTGCCAATGATGGGCGCGATTGGCGCCGGAAAGCGCTTTGAGTTTTTTATGAAAAAGTACAGCCCTGAGTTTTCTTATGAATACCTCACGGGCAAAACCGTTGCCATGTTAAAGATGATCCTGTTTGCAAAAGATGCGCAGGAGCTGCCGTTTTATTTGGGGAAGCCCTTGGGGGATCGTTTTCAGGACCTTGTGGACATTTTGTTCCGCGGCGCCATGAATTTTAAGGGTATGAAGGAACAAAATGGCTATCTTCACGTGACGGTGGACGTCTTTTTGGAAAATGCTTACGTGACGGATGGAAAGGTCCGGGCGAACAAGGATGAAAAGCTGCGCGTGACGCTGGTGAAGAATCTGAACATGCCCATACAGTATCATTTTTCCATCAAGAAGCTGGAATGTCCGACCTGTCATGGCAGCTTTGACGCCACAAAGAACAAAACCTGCCCGTATTGCGGCGGAACCTATCGCATTGAGGATGCAGACTGGGCCATTGAAGACATTCAGGTATTATAATAAACTAAACTGGAAGGTGCAGGCATGAAGCTTAGTATCATTGTTCCCGTTTACAACATGAATCATGACGGCAATCTGACGTTTTGTCTGGATTCCTTAATCAATCAGACCATCACGGACTATGAAATTATCGCGGTGGATGATGCTTCCACGGATGATTCCTATGCCGTGCTACAGGAGTATGAAAAGAACTATCCCGAGAGGTTTCGGGCAGTCACTTATCCCGTAAATCGGCATCAGGGCGGCGCCAAAAACGAGGGCCTAAAGCTTGCCAAGGGCGAGTGGATTGGCTTTATTGACAGTGATGACTGGATTACGCCGGATTATTATGAAAGGCTCCTGCAAAAGGCTGAGGAGACGGGGGCGGATCTCGTCGGATGCAACTATGGCATCGTTTCGGAGCACTCCTTTGAACCGGGGCGTACTGTCAGAAATTTCCAACCGGACCAGGTAGGACCGCTTACCCTGGAGAGAAAAAAAAGGTATCTTGTCAGACCGGGCAGTATGGTCGTTAAGATCTATAAGCATGCAGTGCTTCGCGAAAATCAGTTAACCTTTCCGGAAGGAATCTTTTATGAGGACAACTGCGCAAGCCGTGTCTGGGGCGCGTATTTTCAGCATTATGAGGTCATTGATGAGCCGCTCTATTATTACTATCAGCACGAGGCCTCCACGGTTCACGTGATCACGGAGGAACGGTGCAGGGATCGCATGACGGCCATGGAGCTCTTGGTTCAAGAGTATCAAAAACGCGGACTATATGAAACCTTTAAAGATGAGATCGAGTGCGCCTATACGGAGCTATATTTTCGTATTACACTGTTTAGCTACATGATTGGGTGTAAGAAAAAAAGGCTCTCGTTTGTCAAGGAGCTGAGAAGGGGTCTGCTTGACAGATTTCCGGATTTTAGGCAAAATAGATATTACAACGTACCAGATGCGGAAGAGAGGAAGATGGTGGAGCTCTGCATGAAGTCTCCTGCGTTGTTTTTCTGGTATTATTCTCTTCTCTGGAAATATAGAAATTTCAAAAAAGCAAGGAAATCATAGGTTGTTCCCCTGCGGCTGCAGGGGAATCATTTGTTAGCGAGGAAAGGAAACAAGCGACCGCGAAGCGGGCATTTGTTTCCTACAGAGCGTGCACGAAATAAAATCATAAGCTGCGAAGCAGCGACAGATGCCGAAGGCAGCTGGATTTTATGAGGGAAAGAGGAAAACATGAGTCAGGCAAGCGTAATCTTAAAAAAAGGTGAAGGCCGTACGATCAAGGCGGGCGGCGCGTGGATTTATGATAATGAGATTGATAAGATCGAGGGAGAATTTACGAATGGTGACGTCGTGGAAATCCATGATTTCGACGGGTATTTCATGGGGCGCGGCTTTATCAATACGAATTCGAAGATCACCGTGAGGCTTCTGTCACGCAAGAAGGATGCCGTCATTGACGAGGCATTTATGGCGCAGCGCGTAAGGGATGCCTGGAATTATCGCAAGGAGGTCATTGACACCTCTAGCTGCCGCGTGATCTTTGGAGAAGCGGACTTTTTACCGGGAATTGTCGTTGATAAGTTTTCGGACGTGCTGGTGGTAGAGTCGCTGGCGCTGGGAATTGACAAGTGGAAGGTGACGATCCTTGATGCGCTGAAGGCAGTGATGAAGGAGGACGGCATTACGATTCGCGGCGTCTATGAGCGAAGTGATGCCAAGGTGCGCCTGAAGGAAGGCATGGAGCCAAGTAAGGGCTTTATCGGAGAACCCTTTGACACGAAGGTGGAGATCGTTGAGAATGGCGTGCACTATCTGGTGGACGTCGAGGATGGCCAGAAGACAGGATTTTTCCTGGATCAAAAGAATAATCGTGCCAGCATTCACAAGCTCTGCAAGGGGAAGAAGGTGCTGGACTGCTTTACGCACACGGGATCCTTCGCATTGAATGCAGGCATTGCGGGCGCGGAGAGTGTGCTTGGCGTGGATGCGTCTCAGCTGGCCGTAGACCAGGCGACGGAGAACGCTGTGCTGAATCACTTGGAGGACAATGTGAAATTCCAATGCGCGGATGTCTTCGAGCTTCTGCCGGAGCTTGAGGCGAAGGGGGAGAAATATGACGTGGTTATTTTGGATCCGCCTGCCTTTACGAAGTCCCGCAACTCCATTAAGCAGGCCGTTAAGGGCTATCGCGAGATCAACGTGCGCGGCCTGAAGCTTGTGAAAAACGGCGGTTATCTTTGTACCTGTTCCTGCTCGCATTTCATGGATCCTGAGCTCTTTGCCAAGACGATCCGCGAGGCAGCAGTCGGCGCACACAAGCGCCTGCGTCAGGTCGAGTTTCGCACCCAGGGACCGGATCATCCAATCCTTTGGGCGGCCGAGACGAGCTACTACCTCAAGTTCTACGTCTTCCAGGTGGTGGAGGAGAAATAGAAACAGATATTAAAAAAATATAAATTGTGGAAAAACACTGGTTTTATAAGATGGATTGTGTATAATATCATCATAGGTGTTTATCCATTATAACAAGCTCTTTCGCACTTGAAAGTGTTTTTTGGCTGACGAGGCCATATATGAAAGAATCATTTGACCGACGAGGTCGCTCTGGTTTGCCAGAGTAGGGTATGGTTAGCGCCATACCCTTTTTTATTCATAACTAAATAAAGGAGGGGTGCTTATTGAAAGAATATCTAAAAGCACAAAGCAAAACCAATGAGGCCGTATTGGGTAATGGTTTTAGCGCTGATGAACTCGAACGGTTTTCCAAGTCTGATTATCGATGGGCGGAGAACAGAAACAAACAATTTCGACAAAGAATAGTGAAGAAAGGGGAAATTTATCAATTTGAATTTGGAAAAAACTTTATTCCTGAAATGTCTTATGAACACCGTGGACTTATAATTGGCGTTAAGCAAAAGTTACTCTATGTTCTGCCAATCTTTTCGTATGATTCTACTAAATATCCGGATGTATTCCATCCAATAGATTCTCCAAACTCAAAAAGTGAAATGCTCTTACTAAAAAGCAGTGAATTTGTATTTATAAATCATGATTCCGTACTAAAACTGAACGATATTAGAACGGTTAGTGTCAATCGAATTCTTTATCAACATAGTGGTCGAATTGATCCCGCCTCAAAAACATATATGCTAATTGAATCTCTATGCCTTAGAAAGTATTTTCCTGTTTTTTATCATGAATATGAAAAAAATACTAAGATTATTGAGGAATTAAACCAAAAGGTAAGTATGCTTGCTGAGGAAAAAGAAAAACAAGAAGTAACGATCAAAGACCTTTGTGCAAAGATTGAAGCGATAAAGAGAGATGTTTAATAATCAAATTGACCCTAATTTCTATTTTTGTTATACTGAATAGGTAGAGTGTATGAGAAAAATAAGTAGGTTGAAAGCAGATAGACGAGAAAGGATCGTAAGAAATTGAAGCTAATACATACGGCGGATTTGCATTTGGATTCGAAATTAAAGCGGCATTTGGATGACCGACGGGCAAAGGAACGGCGGGATGAGCTCCTGATCAGTTTTCAGAGGCTGGTTTCATATGCCGTAAAGGAAGGCGTGGAAGCCATCTTGATCGCGGGAGATCTTTTTGACGTAACGCAGATCTCGGCGACGGCGAGAAATGCAGTATATGCGGCAATGAAGGAACACTCTGAAATTTTGTTCTTTTATCTTCGCGGGAATCATGATGCGGACGCATTTTTGGAGGACGTGAAGGAGCGATTTGGCGCCTTGCCGGAGAATTTAAGGCTCTTTTCGGACAAGTGGACAAGCTATACGCTGAATGGCACGGATGGCGTGAGCGTGGAAATCACGGGTGCGGAGATGAACGCGGAGAACAAGGGGGAGCTTGCGGTCTCTTTGTTGCTGGATCAAAAGAGAAAAAACATTGTGATGCTTCATGGCCAGGAGGTGGAGACCGCCGGCAAGATGGACGCGGAGGTCATTCCGCTTCGGGAGTATAAGAATAAGGGCATTGATTACATGGCGCTTGGACACATTCATGCGCCAAAGCTGGAGAAGCTGGATGCGCGCGGGGTTTATGCCTACGCGGGATGCTTGGAGGGCCGCGGTTTCGATGAATGCGGACCGCGCGGTTTTTATCTGTTAGAGGTGACGGAGGAAGGCATTCAGGCAAGCTTTGTTCCCTTTGCAAAGCGCCTCATGCATGAACTGACGGTGGACGTATCAGACGCGCTGACTTCGGATGATGCAGTGGCACTAACGAGGAAGGCTGCCGAGCAGGCGCAGGTATCCGAAAAGGACATGGTGAAGGTGATCCTAAGCGGTGAAACTTCGATGGACGCACAGCTTGATGAGGGCTATATCGCGAAGTCTTTGGAAGAAGATTTTTATTTCGTCAAGGTCGTAGACAAGACGGTTCCGAAGGTAGATTATGACAGCTTTGCCTTGGACATTTCCTTAAAGGGCGAGTATGTGCGGAGCATTAAGGCGGCCGTGCAGGCGGGTGAACTGGAGCCTGAACAGGCTGCGGACATGATCAGGCTGGGCATCAGGCTTCTTGCCGGAGAGGAGAAGCTGGTATGAGACTATTAAGACTTCACATAGAAAACTTTGGGCGGCTTGCAAATTACGACATGGATTTTACCTCTGGCGTGAATCAGGTCCTTCAGGAGAACGGCTGGGGAAAATCTACGCTGGCGGCATTTCTGCGGGTCATGTTTTACGGGCTGGAGGGTGCCAGGAAAAGTAAGCTCGACGAGAATGACAGGGCAAAGTATAAGCCTTGGAACGGCGGACATTTCGGCGGCTCTATTGAATTCGAGGCCGGAGGGAAGCGCTATGTTGCAACGCGGGATTTCGGTGAAAAGGAAAAGGATGCGACCTTCCGTCTGCAGGATGCGGTCACGCTGCTTGACAGTAAGGATTTTTCAGAGCGCCTGGGGGAGGAACTCTTTGGAATTGATCGGGAATCCTATGAAAGAACGAGCTTTATTGATCACACGGCCCTAAAATATCGTGGGATCAATTCCACCATTGGCTCGAAGGTTGGTTCTCATTCGCAAAAGGATGATCTTAGTAATTACGATGCGGCGCAGGCGCAGATGAAGGATTATTTGAATGCGAACTCGCCAAAGAAAAAGCTGGGAAACCTGTTTCAGTTTGGGGACGAGATCGCTGGGCTTGAGCGGGAAATAAAGGCGGAAGGCGTTGTAGGCGTAAAGATCAGCGGTCTTCGGGAAGCCATCGAAAAAGAAAATGCGCAGCTGGCTGCAAATGAAGAGGCGAAGCGAGACGTGCAAAAGGAGCAAAGGAACCTTGCCGAGAACAAGACAAGGGCCATTAACAAAAAGCACCTTTTGGAGCTTCAGGAAGCCTTGCAGGGGCGCCAGGAAAAGCTATCACGGCGCCTTCAGGCCTTTGATGGAAAGGTTCCGGATAGAGAAGCGTTGCTTAGGCTTGAGGGTAAGGCGGATGAGACGGAGAAGTGTCTCGCGCAACTTTCTGGGTTTGAGAAGGTCACGGAGAGCGAGCGATATGAGAGGCTAAAGCGCTATTTCCAAAACGGTGTACCGTCTCATGAGGAAATTCAGGAGCAGATTGATCAGTGTAATGAAGTGCAAAATTGTATTCGCAGCATTTCGATCTTAGAGGATCGTGAGGCTCAGGAGAGACGGCAGCTGGAGGAAATGGAGCTCGAAAGCCAGAGGCTCGAGATGGAGGCGAGGGCCTTTGCGGAGCATGTTGCAAAGGAGCGATCGAAGAGGCTTTTATTGTCTGTCCTTCTTATCGCCTTGGGCGTGCTGGTAGGCATCTTGACGATGGTGCTGCACTGGAATACACTGCTTTGGATTTTGGCGGCGGCGCTGCTTTTGGTTGGTATGTTCCCGCTTGTCATTCGCCTGGCTAAGCGGTCGCAAAGAGAGGATCGTCCGATCAGTGAGGCAGTGGTTTTAGAGCGTCGCAGGAAGGATGCCAGGGAAGGCCTAGAGAGCATGAAAAAGGAGCGCCAGGACCTGGAGGACGCCATCCGCGAAAGGGAGGAGCAAATCCGCAGGTTTCTAGGCACCTTTGAGATTTCGTATTCGAGATCGGATGCGGAGAGAATCCTTTACGAGATGCAAAACCGTGCCTCCGAATACATGGAACAAAAGGCGGAAACAGAGGAAAAAGATGCGAAGCGGAGGGCGCTTTCAGAGAAGGCACGGAGCTTGCAGGTCGAGCTTTCGGGGCTGCTTTCGGCGCAGGGGCTGGCCGTGGATGCAGGTGCATTTTCCGAGATCAAGTCCTGGATCCGGGATATGCAGCAAGGTCTGACGGCATACGAAAGCGAGCGAGGCGAGGAAGAAAGGGCGAAGAAGGCTTTGGAAGCTTTTCGGGAAGCGCATCCGGAGCTTTTGGAGGAAGGCCTTAAGATATTGTCAGAGGAGGAGATCGCGCAGGCAGAGCAGGCGCTGCGTGACCGCTTAGAAGAGCTTGGAAATGAGGATGCAAGGCTTCATGAGGTGATCGCAGCCTACCGGCAAAACCTGAATGATGCATATGCAGAGGCAGAGGAGCTTCAGGGAAAGAAGGAGCTTCTTGAGCAAAGGAAGGAAGAGCGGGCGCAGAAAGCGGCGAAGTACGAGCTGGTTTTGAAGACGCAGCAGTATCTGCAGGCCGCAAAGGAGCAGTTTACGGCGCGGTTCATGCAGCCGATCAAAACGGCGTTTGATAAGTATTATGAGCTGATGAGCGGAACGGATGGAAGCAGGGATTTTCAGATCGACGCCAACATGAACATTTTCCGCAAGGAGGAAGGTAAGCTGCGTGACATAGAGGCGCAGAGTGAAGGGCTTTCCGACGTGATTGGAGCGTGTATTCGCATGGCGCTTCTCGACGTGATGTATGAAAAGGAAAAGCCCTTGGTGATCATGGATGATCCCTTTGCCTGTCTCGATCCGGAGCACCTTGCCGGTGCAAGGCATTTTATGCAGGAGATTTCGAAGGAATATCAGATTTTATACCTCACCTGTCATAATTCACGCGAGATATCGAAATAAATGCAGACAGGTGGTTATCTAGTCACTGATCCGCAAGCAGTTACAGGGAGAGCTTGTAACTGCTTTGCTTATGAGCGTTTTTTAAAACCAAAAAACGGATTTCATGCAAGCATGAATCCGTTTTTTTCGTAGCTCTGAATAGCCATCACATGATTTTTTTGAATTCGTGGATGTGATATTCCTTGTCGTATTTCATTTGACAGGGAATCATGTCAAAGAGCTTGTAGCCTTTGCCATTTAATTCGGAAGTACGGATCTTGGTCGTCTGATCATAAAAGGCATCGCGTGTCTCATTGTAGAAGATCAGTCGAACGGTAGACGTCTCACCCTTGGTATCAATGGCGGCAAGCAAACCTCTGGTTGCGCATTTGATGCCGGCGCCATCGAGCGGTTGATAGTTCTCAGCCTTCAACGCTTCCTGCTTTTCAGCGGGAATGGTTGCAAGCAGATCCTCAAACTTTGTCTTATCCTTCTTTGCGATGACAAAGCAGACGCCTGCAAAAATGCCACATACGGCAAGAGCTACCACGATACAGATGATCGTGTCGGTTAAACTCATACCCCACATATGTTTCAAACCTCCTATTGTTATATAATATTTTCCCCACTCACCTACCATCTTAGCACGGAAAATATTTCGTTGCAAGCTTATTGAGAAAAAAGATTGTTTCAGAGAAAGGATTATGATAAAATATGATTATGTATCGGCTTCTTTGGGAAAGCCGCACGAATTGTAAAAAATGTATTGAGGAGGAAAGATCTTTGAGTAGGTTAACTTTGATCAAGGAGAATCAGTCCCAAGTGACCGTGGAATCTCTTTCCAAGGATCTCGAGCGCAGGATCGTGGCAAACCCTACGGGTGCCTGCCCCGTGGACATGACGTCATCTTTTATTAAGATGTGTCTGGCACAGTCCTGTGGTAAGTGTGTTCCCTGTCGTGTCGGATTGAATCAATTGGCGCGTCTTTTTGATGACGTGCTGAACAATAAGGCAGATGAAAAGACACTGACGCTAATTCAGTCTACCGCGGAGTCGATTTATCTCTCTGCAGACTGCGCCGTGGGGTATGGCGCAGCTGAAATCGCGTTAAAGTGCCTGGAGGGATGCCGCGACGACTTTTTGGTTCATATTCGTGAGGGGCACTGCTCCTGTAATTCTAACGAACCCGTGTCCTGCGTGAACATGTGTCCTGCACATGTTGACATTCCTGGCTATATTGCATTGGTGCATGAGGAGCGCTATGCAGATGCCATTCGCCTGATTCGGAAGGACAACCCCCTTCCGTCCGTTTGTGCCTATGTCTGTGAGCATCCCTGTGAGAATCATTGTAAGAGAAATCTGGTTGACGCGGCCATCAACATTCGCGGACTGAAGAAGATGGCGGTTGATCATGCCGGAGAGGTTCCCGTTCCGAAGTGTGCAGCTTCCACGGGAAAGAAGGTCGCAGTCATCGGCGGCGGTCCTGGCGGACTTTCCGCAGCCTATTTCCTGTCTCTGATGGGACATAAGGTGACGATTTACGAGCAGAGGAAAAAGCTGGGCGGCATGCTCCGTTATGGCATCCCTAATTACAGATTACCCAGAACCATGCTGGATGCTGAGATCAAGCAGATTCTTTCCACGGGCATTGAAGTGCGCACGGAGATCAGCATTGGACAGGATGTTTCCATGGACGAAATTGTAAAGCAGTATGACGCATGCTTCGTTGCCATTGGCGCACACATCGACAAGAAGCTTGGCATTGAGGGTGAGGATGCAAAGAGCGGCGTGATCTCCGCAGTATCCATGCTGCGTGGCATTGGCGATGACGTCTATCCTGACTTTAAGGGCAAGGAGATCGTTGTTGTCGGTGGCGGTAACGTTGCGATGGACGTAGCGAGATCCTCCATCCGACTTGGCGCCTCCAAGGTTTCCATCGTATACAGAAGGCGTAAGGCAGACATGACTGCACTTCGCGAAGAAGTGGAGTGTGCTGAGGCAGAAGGCTGTGACATTCTTGAACTGATGGCGCCCGTAAAGGTGGAAGTGGATGCTGACGGCAACGCGGTTGGTCTTTGGGTGCAGCCTCAGATGATCAGTAATGTCGTGAACGGCCGACCTGCACCGAAGAAGGCAAACAAGGAGATGATTCTGCTTCACAGCGACGTCATCATCGTTGCCATTGGACAAGGCATTACGACGGAATACTTTGAGGAGACTGGCATTCCCGTAAAGCGTGGTACCTTTGCTGCACAGGATACCGGAAAGATTACGACCTCCGAAGGTATCTTTGCGGGCGGTGACTGCGTAACCGGGCCTGCGACCGTCATTCGTGCCATTGCGGCTGGTAAGGTTGCAGCGGCAAACATTGACGAATATCTTGGATTCCATCACGTGATCACCACGGATATCGACATTCCGCGTGCGACCCATGATGACAAGCTGCCCTGTGGACGTGCAGAGGTGCCCATGCGCGACGCCTTTGACCGCAAGGATGATTTTGATCCCGTTGAGAAGGGGTATTCCTGTGAGGAGGCCTGCCACGAGTCTGGAAGGTGTCTGAGATGTGATAACTTCGGCTTCGGATCATTTAGGGGAGGTAGACAGAGCAGATGGTAAATTTAACAATTGATAATAAACCTGTGACCGTGGAAGACGGCACAACAATACTCGAAGCCGCAAAGAAGGTAGGCATCAACATACCCACCCTCTGCTTCCTGAAGGAGATCAATGAGATCGGCGCTTGCCGTATCTGTGTTGTTGAGGTAGAAGGCGTGGAGAGATGCGTTACCGCCTGTAACACGGTGGTAACCGAGGGCATGGTCATCCATACCAACAGTGCAAAGGCAAGGATCACGAGAAAAACGAACGTAAAGCTGATCCTGTCACAGCATAAAACAAATTGTACGACTTGCGTAAGAAGTGGTAACTGTACGCTTCAGAAGGTCGCAAATGACTTAAATATCACGAAGCTTGGGTATGAGAATATTCCTGAGGAGAAGGCATGGGACAGAAACAGCCCATTGATTCGCGACAGCTCGAAGTGCGTGAAGTGCATGCGCTGCGTTCAGACCTGCGACAAGGTACAGGGAATGCACGTGTGGGACGTAGTCAATACGGGCTCCTACACGACGGTTGGCGTTCGTGACAACAAGCAGTTCTGTGACGTGAATTGTACGATTTGCGGACAGTGTATCGTAAATTGTCCCGTAGGCGCCTTGAGAGAGCATGATGACGTGACGAAGGTGCTCCTAGCCGTTGAAAATCCTGATTTGATTACCGTAGTGCAGATCGCTCCTGCGGTTCGTGCCTCCTGGGGAGAGGACTTTGGCCTGACCAAGGCGTTCGCAACGGAGAAACGTATGGTGGGTGCCCTGAGAAATGCCGGCTTTGACTATATCTTTGACACAACGTTTTCGGCGGATCTTACCATTATGGAAGAGGGAAGCGAGCTGCTGTCGAGACTCCCTGAAATCAAGGAATCCGGTATGCCCATGTTTACCTCCTGTTGTCCTGGCTGGGTGCACTTCTTGAGAAGTGAATATCCCGATATGTTGCCTCGACTTTCCACCGCAAAATCGCCGCAGGGAATGTTCGGCGCCGTCGCAAAGACCTATTTCGCGGAGAAGCTTGGCGTTGAGCCGGAGAAGATCTTCTGCGTGTCCATCATGCCCTGTACGGCAAAGAAAAAGGAGATTACCTGGAAGAATAGCGGAAATTACGTTGACGCCGTTTTGACGACGCGAGAGATGAATCGTCTGATTAAGACCTTCTTCGTAAATCCTGAGGAGATTCCTGAGGATGACTTTGATTCACCCCTGGGAACCGGTACCGGTGCGGGCGTGATCTTTGGCGCAACGGGCGGCGTTATGGAGGCTGCTCTTCGCAGCGCTTACTATCTTGTGACGAAGAAGAATCCGGAGCCCGATGCCTTTCAGGATGTCAGAGGTCTAAAGGGCTGGAAGGAAGCCAGCTTTGACATTGCCGGAACGCCCGTCAAGGTTGCCGTGGCGAGTGGACTTGTCAACACGAGGAAGCTTGTGGAAGCAATTCGCAATAAGGAAGTGACCTATGATTTCGTTGAGATCATGGCTTGTCCTGGCGGATGTGTCAACGGCGGCGGTCAGCCTATCCATCATGACGGACCTGACGTGGCAGAGCGCGCGGGCGTGCTTTACGGATTGGATCAGAAGAATAACCTGCGATACTCACATGAGAATCCAGAGGTCATTAAGCTCTATGAGGAATACTTTGGCGAGCCGTTATCTCATAAGTCTCATGAGCTGCTTCACATTGAGCATATCTTAGAGTAATAAAGCATCATAAAGCAACATAATACAACATAAAGTGAGCCAGCGGGGAGTTTCCGCTGGCTCTTTTCATATAAAACAATCATTTATGAAACAAGGCTTCGCATGCATTGAGGTTTGTGCTTACAGAAGTCTCGACAGATAGCGCTCTGTCTCGAAAACGACGTTAGATACGCCGCCAATGACGCCGAAGAAGTATGGAACAACCATCTTACTTCCATCTGACAGCTCATAGGTCAGGGTTTGCTCAGAGATTTGGAAAGAGGAGGTATGATATTTTTCCACGCCGCCAAGGCCGAATAAACAATATTTTTTCGCGTCATCGATGATGCGGTCAAAGGCAGACGAAGGAACCTGCGCCTCCTTTTTGTAGATGGTGCCGGAGGTGCTGTATTGATTCTCAGAGGAAAGCTTGGCGGTTTCTCCATTGCGGGAAAAGATGAGAAGACTGTAATTGTCCTTTCCCTGTTCTCGATATTCCACCTTCTGAATGAGGGAGGGATCCGGCAGCTTGACCCTCGGGTACGAAGTGATGGCATCCCAAAAAGTCTTGCGAATGGCCTGATCTGCTTCCTGGCTGATGATGGGAGACTGATTGTCACTCTTGGAGATGAACTCGCCAGAGGCATAGCGTATATCGATGGACCCGCCAAAATCCTCAGGCAGTCCTGCCGTATGCGAATGATGGCCATTGTCCCGAATCAGATGATATTTCCTTACAAGCGTATCCAGACGGGTGAGGAAGTCACAGTCTGGGCTAAGAAGCGCAAAGCGGGGCTCCTCCTCTGCAATGACAATATAGATTCCCTTTTCGGCCTTGGCAGCATATACCTTGGACTGCATTCCCCTGTGACCGAACTCCGCGCCAGCCTTAAAGAAGACAAGGTCATGGGAAAGGATTTCCATGGGTGCATCGGCGTCCTGACTGCGCGTTGTTCCGCCACAGATTGGAATGGACGGCTTTTCGTGCCAATTACTTTTTCCTGGTGCATCAGGAGCGGGAGGATTTGAATTGTTAGGAACCCTGTCAAAGATACTCATGGCAAATCTCCTTTCGTTAGAAATCCGGATGTTGCAAACTTTCAAGGCATAATTTATTATCTCACGTGGCGGGTATTTCGTCAAATGACATGCTTGAAAAAGGGTGAGTTCTAATGATATACTAGAAATGGTTCCTGAAAGGGAACAAACATGTGATAATAAATGGGGGTCATCATGGGAAATATTGGGGTAGCGTCAGACAGCACTTGTGATTTATCCAAGGAGTTAACCGATCGTTACGGAATTTCCATTCTTCCGCTTCATGTCATTCTTGGAGAAAAGGAGTATAGGGACTGCGTAGACATTCAGCCAAAGGATATATATGCATGGTCGGATCAAGTGAAGAAAACGCCCAAAACGGCGGCTTTTTCGCCTGCAGAAGCTGAGGAATTCTTAAAGCAGCAGATGGAACAATATGATGAATTGATTTTCTTTGACATCTCTGACAGCATGTCATCGAGTAGAAGCGTGATGCAGGTTGCAGCGAAAACGCTGGAATTAGAGGATCGAGTCTTTGTGATTGATTCCATGAACCTGTCTACGGGCATTGGCCTTTTGGTGGTGCAGGCAGCCGTTCTTGCCAAGAAGGCAGAGCATGCGAAGGACGTAGTGGATGAAATACTAAAGCTTCGCCCGAGGGTACGCGCGAGCTTTGTGGTAGATACCCTGACGTATCTTTACAGGGGTGGTCGTTGCAGCGGGACGGCAGCTCTGGTAGGCAGTGCGATTAAGCTGCATCCAAGCATCCACGTCATCGACGGCAGCATGCAGGTGGGTAAAAAGTATCGTGGAAACATGGACCGCGTCGTAAAGAGCTATGTCGAGGACCAGATGGAGCTGATGAAGGGTGCCGTGAAGGATCGCATCTTTATTACGCATTCCGGAAGTGATCCTGCCATCGTCGAAGCCGTAAAGGAGCAGCTGCGGGAGTTTGGATATTTTGAAGAAATCATTGAAACGCATGCGGGCGGCGTGATTTCCAGCCATTGCGGTCCCGGAACGCTGGGCGTACTGTTTATTGCCGGAGAATAAAGTCATTTTGATTTTGCGGATTTTTCTTGACATTCCTGAAATTTATGATATAGTTCTAAATGCGAATGAATTGCATTTGCATTTAGAACTATTTTTGTTGCGATGATTTAGGAAGGTAATTGGTGGAAACATGTTTGAATTGTTGTGGGATGCATTGTTGGATGCCCTGATCGATGGGGTGAAGCTGCTTCCCTTTTTATTCCTAACTTATTTTGCCATGGAATGGCTGGAGCATAAGGCAGGGAAGAAGGTTAATGTCTGGGTGAGCAAATCAGGAAAGTTTGGCCCCTTGATTGGCGGCGTTCTTGGTGTTGTGCCGCAGTGCGGTTTTTCCGCGGCAGCCTCCAATTTTTATGCGGGCCGCGTGATCACTCTGGGAACCCTGCTGGCCATTTACTTGTCTACCTCAGATGAAATGCTGCCGATTTTAATTTCCCATCAGGCATCGCCTGCGCTGATTTTAAAAATTTTACTTGCTAAGATGGTGATTGGCGTGGCAGCAGGTTTTCTCGTGGATCTCTGCTATCGAAAGAAGCAGCCAGAGCATGACCATATTCATGAGCTGTGCGAGCATGAGCACTGTGCGTGTGAGAAGGGAATCCTAAAATCTGCACTGGTGCATACCGTTAAGATCGGACTTTTCATTCTTGTTATTGGATTTGGCTTGAATCTTTTGCTGGAGTTTGGCGGGGAGGAAATGCTGGCATCCCTTTTGAAGGAGAGGACGATCCTGGGGCCCTTACTTTCTGGTTTGGCAGGCTTGATTCCGAACTGCGGCTCCTCCGTTGTCATTACGGAACTCTATCTGGAAGGTGCGCTTGGTGTCGGAGCCATGCTGGCCGGGCTTTTGGTAAATGCAGGCGTGGGACTTTTGGTGCTGTTTAAGGTAAATCCTGACATAAAGGAGAACATGATGGTCTTAAGCCTGCTGTATCTGATCGGCGCAGCCGTAGGCATCGGTGCGAGTTTTCTGTTGGGGTAATGCTCGTAGCGGAGAGTCTCTGATTGAGATAAAAGCGCGAAAGAAGCCCTTGAGAAAGTGGCGAGTTTCATTAATTGAATGAGACAGGACGGTTTATGACGTATTAGGTCACGAGAGCGAGCGGTATCATAAAATGGAAACGAATGAGGAAGAAAATGCCATGGGAGAGAAACAAAAGGTCGAGGAATACCCTGCCGGATTAAAGTGGACAAAACAGAGAAAACGCGTATATCAGATTTTGCAGGAGGCAACGGAGCCTTTGAGTGCTGCGCAGATTTATGCCAGAATGGAGCCTTGGGAGCAGGAAAACTATGCGATATCCACGGTGTATCGCATTCTAGCTGCCTTTGAGGAGAACCATTTGCTGGAAAAGACAACCTGGATGGGAGAGGGCACCATCGTTTATGAGCTTCGCCATCCAGGCCATGTCCATTATGCCGTTTGCCTCGACTGCCATCGCCGCATTCCTTTGGAACATTGTCCCCTGCACATGGCTGGAACCCACCTGCATGCTGCCGATGACCATTCCGATGCCGAAGTGGAGGATTTCACCGTGGTTTCCCATAAAATTGAGCTTTATGGATATTGTAAAGAATGCAGAAAAAACCATTAGTTTCCATTTTATTTGCGCTTCTTACCAGAAAATTAAAAAAATTTAAAAAATTTCAAAAAAAAGCTTGCATTTTAAAAGCTCTTGCTATATAATCAATCTTGCGCTTGGGAAATATAAAAAACGCGCGATTAGCTCAGTTGGTAGAGCACCTGACTCTTAATCAGGGTGTCCAGGGTTCGAGCCCCTGATCGCGCACTGAAAGTACTGTTTTGACGGCTTGATCCGTTGGGGCGGTGCTTTTATTTTGCAATCATTCAGAGCCGTGCGACTTCATAAAATAAATGCCCGCGCAAGCTTGCTTGCGAAGGGCTTTTTTTATGAAGTCATATGGCGAGAAGCCTGCATGAGCAAAAATCCCCTGAGCTGTATTTGGCTCGGGGGATTTTGCGAATGCGGGCTCTGAATGATTGCTTAAGCACTCTCCATGTTTCCATTTCCAATGATTATGCGTTCGGCATTTTGTTCGTCAAAACATAAGAATGCCCGGTGAATGATTCTTCTTTGTTCGGCGCCCGTTCGGCGGCAGATTCCTCATAAGAGGCAAAAACGGCAAGATTTTCCGGAAAATGCCTCGCCAGAAGGGGCGGAGCCTTCACGCGAGGTAAAGCGTATAAGAATTTTCCGGGGAATGCCTCGCCAGAAGGGGCGGAGCCTTCACGCGAGGCAAAGTAAGCAAGAATCTTCCGAAAAATGCCTCGCCAGAGACGACGGAGCTTCCACGCGAGGTAAAAAGCAACAGAAGTAGGATAAATGCCGCCACATGTTGCCTTTCAAGAAGCATGAAGGTTGAAAAGGCAACAAGGCAAGAGTGACGGAAGATATGTGTTGCTTTCTCCAGCCTGGCAAGATGAAAAAGGCAACAAACATGAAATAAACAGGGGAAAACGGTTGCTTTTGAAGGAAGCAACTAGCGCCACCAATGTGATCATGCAGGGCATGGACGGTAAGTGCGTGGCCAATCTCTTGCAACACAAGAACTGCGACGTCACTCTTAAGATCTACGTTGCGGTAACGAACGAGATGAAGGTCAGGAATGCCGAGAAGATGGACGAATTCTTTGCCAAGATGGCCAGCGGGTGACGAAACGGGAAGAAGGTTTGTGGTGCCTTCTTCCCGTTCTTTTTTTGTTTTCATTCCTTATGGAAAAGGGCTGGTCTGAAAGGCTAGCCCACAATTACTTTAATTTAGCATTATTCTTTTTCAAAAAATCAATATTTTTGCCATATTCATAAGCAATTTCCGTGTCATTGGATTCAAATGCTTCAAAGAGATCTTGTGGGATCTTGCCGGGCTTAGTCCTTTCATAAACTGTCAGATTCCAAGAATGTTTGCTCTTTTTACAACGATATATGAGCCATACGTCAACAGATTTGCCGTTTGTGTTCATTCTGAACTTTAAACAGCAGATTACGGATGAAGAATGTAAGCAAATTCTTATCGAAGAGCCAAGAGGGATTCTTTCTATGATTGGTGATGATGGATATCCTTATGGAATTCCTCTTTCACATTGGTATTGTGAGGAAGAGGGTAAGATATATTTTCATGGGGCAAAAGAGGGGCATAAGATAGATTCCATTGCTAAATGTGATAAAGTGAGTTTCTGCGTATATGATAAAGGTTACAAAAAGGAAGGCGATTGGGCTTTGAATATAAAAAGTGTAGTCATATTTGGGCGAATCCGTCTTGTTACTGATACGGAAAAGGCCAAAGAAATCTGTACCAATATATGCAGAAAGTTTACTGATGACGAGGAGTATATACAGAAGGAGTTGAATAATGCTCTTTCAAGGGTGCAATGCCTTGAACTTATCCCAGAACATATGACGGGAAAACTTGTGAATGAATCCTGATCATTCAGTTTGCCTGTGTTTCATTTTCTGCCAGTTGATAAATCCGTACAGGTCATTAGCAAGGAAACAAACAAAACATAAAACCATTGGCAGGTAAGAAAGATGATTTAATGTTGCAAGAATCCATAGGATTATGAGAACAACATCATTGGCAGCATAGAACAGAGCATAATAAGAACTTCTAACAAGGGTAAGCGAAGATGCCATAAAACTTGTGGTTACAGAAATGGTTGAAGGAGCAAGGTTAGGTGTATTAAGGCATTTTAGGATAAAGTAGAACACGGTTGTCACAATGAGGGCAAGAATAGAAAGAATTGTCCAAAGACGTGGATTGGTATGTCTTACGTGTACTTCTCCGTTCTGAAAGGGATGCTTTATCCATGTTACAATTGCGCCGACAGCTATCGGTGCAGTCATTCCAAGGTAGGTTATCATCTCTCCGAAGTATCGGAATTTGTATGCGACGATACCATAAAAAAGTGCGAAGATAACAGTAAGCACTTGTCCGAACACATCCCCTTTAGCTACAAATATCAGTGCCGTAACCCCGATTAGGGACGTAATAAGAGTGTAAGGGTTTCTTTCTGAAAACATAAAGAATGAAATAAGTATCGTAACAACAGAAATACTCCATATAAGAGTTTCATACCACTTAAGCCTTTTGATCGATTGAAAGATATTCATTGTAAATACACTCCTCAAAAAAATAGCACCCGCTTGACTGCATCTTCTAAGACCTAACGATTGCAGTAAGCGAATGCATCCGCATTCTGTTACCCGGTGGCAACATTTATTTAATGAATTTTGGATATTCTATCAAAGGAGAAAGAAAATGTCAATATAGTAATTTTCGGGATAATGCGATAGTTATTTTGGGATTATAATTGGAATACTCACTTTGGGTAAACCAAGTTAAAATAAAGACAAACGGACGTAGCTCAAGGGCAGAGCAGTGGCATTACTAAGGTGGCAAGATGCGGGTTCAATTCCTGTCGTCCGTTTTATAAGAAGTTAATTACGACCGCATCAAGGGGCGAAAGGGGCTGATTTTTGAAAAAACATAAAGGGCATAGTTTACGCCCCAAACCCCAGTAAATACAGGCCTGGAGCTGAATAATGGTTATTTTTTCTTTCGGACAAATGGTTTTTGTGGTACAATTTGTTTTGGTAGTTCCTCAGATAGAAACTACCGCTAAAAGCGTGATATGTTGAGAACGGTGAACCTACAACATGGGTAAATTATTAACGAATGAATGAAATTGTTTTGGACTTGCATAGGCGAGGAAAAGGAGATTTGGGTAGCTTTTGCTGGAGGCAAGAAATGGATAGAGAAAAGCTTTATAACCCCGGTGAGGAAATTGTGGAAACTGAAAGACTTATCATGAGGCGACTAAGGCCTGATGATTATCTTGCCATGGCTGCATGGGATATGGATGAAAGGGTCTATAAATATTTGATGGGTTCTGCTTGTAAGACTCCGGAAGAGCCGCTTGTCTGGCTCCCGAAGAAGGATCCTACGTCAAAAATAAATATTCTAATGCTGGTCATGGATAAGGAGGACGGACACGCTGTTGGTATTTATGCACTAAACCACGACGTCGAAAGAGACGTATGGACCGTATCCTACGTGAATCGATATGATGATTGGGGGAAGGGCTACACGACAGAAGGAATGAAAGCTTTAATGGACCATGCAGTGAAGGTCTATGGCGCGCGTTTCTTTGAAGGGGAATGCGCCAAAGAAAACACAGGCAGTGCTAAAGTATTAAAAAAGCTCGGGATGGTATATGATCATAGTGCTTCCTATTCCAAGAATGATGGAAGTGCTACCTTTGCATCGGATGTCTATGTTCTTGAAATAAAGAGATGACGGATATATAACAAGCTGCTTAGAAATCATCCGATGTAAAGCCGTAAAATCGGCATTTGTTGATAAAATCGGAAAGATCGAATTGACCAATGTTGCTTTTTTTGATATACTATAAAATAGTTTTTTTGATGCAAGCAGTGAGGTGTCTTGTTAGGGGGAAAAAAGATGGACGTGACAATTACCAACAATCTTAAGGTAGATGAGCCCGATGACGACATCATGGTTGGCGATAACGCGATGAGTGTCAAAAGGGGTGCAAGCTTTTTGATGGGTTATGATCCATATCAGGATCCTGAAAAACCAGTGACAAAAGCTTCTATTGGTGATGCACCGATGGGAGAGAAGCCGACTGAGAATCCTTTGGACATTGGTCATCTCAGTCTTTCTTCGGATAGAAATAGTAAATCTTCCTATGCAGGTGATACGAATATTGCAAAGGCAAGCTCCCTGGGATCTAACCCACTTGGTCTGAATCCGCTTGGCCTGAGTGAAGAACAACTGGAGTTGTTGGGCATTAATTTGCAGACAACTGCTCCTGCACCGGCTGCCGTAAAGGAGTCTGCGTCTGTTTCCGTGAAGGAATCTGCGTCAGCTGCCATAAAGGAGTCTGTGTCTGCTTCCGTGAAGCAGCCTGAACTTAAGAAGGCAAAGGAACCGAAAGAGGCTTCCTTGTTCCGCATCATTTCCCTAAGTGATCCTAATTTCACTGGCGGCAGAGTATTTTCCATCAACTTTGCTTTTGAAGATGAGGATGCTTCAGACGATGTTACCGTTGATGAAACGGGCAGCTTTGTTCAGGTTCCCTACGGTGACGGAGTTTTGGAATCTGCTTTGGGAAGCGACGACGGCGATAAGGACATGGGACTTTCCCAGTATGAGGCTGATGACTTTAAGCCCTTAGGCGGACAGGAAGAGGATGAGATTCAACCCTTAAGGAAAGATGATGAAGATGATGGCGGTGGATTGATTTTTATGGAACCAGATTCAGAAGACGACGATCCGATGGGCTTGATGTATGGCATGGATGATTCTGACGTCAAATCGTTGGGCTCAATGGATGATACAATTGCTCCTGAAAATGATTCACAGAAAAACAGTTCTTCTGAGAAAAAGTCACAGGCCAAGGATACAGAGGAGATGGATCCTTTGAAGGCGCTGCTCTTGGCGGGCGGAAATCCTTTTGGAGAGAATTCCAGAATCATTGCACCGGATCTCTCGTTTGGTAAGGAGGCGCTCAAGCCAAAGCATTTTGAGCCGATGAAGGCTTCTGGACCGAAGGTCAATGCGGAAAATGCACGGGAGAATAATCCTTTGGGCAGCAATCCGTTTGGAAAGGATGTTGAACCAGACTTTTCCTTTGGAAAGGATGCGTTGAAACCAAAGAAATATACGCCGAAGAAACCTTATGAGGAAAAATAAAAATATTTTTGAACGCCGTCAGGGCGAAGTTGCTCTGACGGCGTTTTTTTTACAATGTTAGTTTACATAACAATGGTGGATACGGACATTTCCGCGGGCTGCGTCTGTTCCTCCTTGCAAGCCTTGAGCATCAGGAATATGCATGGGAAGATGCATAAGCCGCCAATGGCAAATAAGGTGTAGAAAACGGCATAGGACGGGATCACGATGACCTGATAGGAAAGCAGCGTTGCGTAGGTGTTGATCAAAACGTGCATGATAATGGTGGGCATAATGGATCCGGTCTTAATTCGTACAAAGCTCAGAACCAATCCAACGACAAATGCAAAGAGCATCCAGATGAGTTGACCATGCACTAAGCCGAATGAAATGGAAGTGATCAGTGCAACGGCAATATTGGGCATTGCTTTCTGCAGTCTTGAAAACATCAGGCCGCGGAATACGATTTCCTCAGCGATGGGAACGAGAAGGGCATTTGCCAAAATTGCCTGCCACAGAGGGTAAGTGTACAGCACGGAGGAAGCGTCCTGAAAGGACTGCAGCTGATCCTGAGGAGTAAGAAGGTTCAGGAGTCCGTTTACAAAGAAGATTACGAAAGCAGCACCAAACAATGCCGCAACGATTTTCTTGCCAGAGGTCTTTTCAAAGGAGATTTCCTTCAGGTAATTCTTTTTTCTGATGAGGAAAAAGATAAGAAATGCAAGGATTAAAAAGGCTGCACGTGAGGCGAGGTCGATCCCCATGTGCTGGGCATAATATTCTGTGCCAATGGCAACTGCTTCTTCCTGCGATGAAATGGGAATGCCATTTGCCATTGCCTGATTACTGGCGATCATACCCATGATAAATTGGACGATAAATGCAACAATGATCTGTCCTACAACGAGATAGAACAGAAAGAAACCAAGTGCTTTTCCAGATTGCTTCATAATGTTTTTCATGTTTACCTCTCCCTTTTTCACTTATTTTTCCCATTTCGGGGCGTTGTTTCGTGACTGAACTTACCATACGACGTCATGAAACATTTTTGTGAAATTCTGGTGTGAAAGGTAAAAAACATGTCGTGAATTGCAATTCCAAGTTAAAAAGCTTCTTTTTCAACGATGGAATAAAGGGCTTCCTTTAAGGCTTTTACGTTGCTTCTGCTGATCGGGAGAACAATGTCGCCTTCCATGGTGACATCGTTTTTCACAATCTTATTTACTTTGAGCAGGGAGATGAGATAGCCCCTGTGAATGCGAAAGAAACCGTCATTACGGAGCTGTTCCTCGAAATCACCGATGTTGGCACGGACTAAGTGCTCATCAGTTAAGGTGTGGATCATGACATGCTGATTTTGTGCCTCAAAGTAAACGATGTCCGCAACGTTAATGCGAAGTTCTTCACCGTCGGACTTTATCATGAGCTGACGCTTTCCGCTATTTTTCTTCATGACATAGGAGAGTACTTCGCGTAACTTTTCTTCCTTGATGGGCTTTGTCGGGTATCGAAGGGCACTGACCTCATAGCCCTCGAGGGCGTATTCCACGTGACTTGTGAGGAAAACAATAAACACGTCTTCACTGCGGTCACGAAGCCTTTTTGCGAGGGTGATGCCGTCCATGGCAGGCATCTCAATGTCCAGAAAAAGCACGTCATAGGGCTTGGCGTCAAAGCGCTCCAATAGCCTTCGACCATCGGAAAACGTATCAATAATTACGTCCATGCTGCCATAAATCTTATCAATCGCATCACGGATCTGAAACCTAAATAAATCTTCATCATCACATATGGCAATTCGCATGGCGTCTCCTTTCCGGCGGAGATCAGGGGAGCATCAAAACATAACCCTGCAACCGCTTCAGGTCATCGAGCGTTACAGTTGCATTTTAACAAATCTGACAGATAAAAACAAGATGATTGACAAGGGATGCTTAAGGTGAGTACACTAGGATAAGAAGGGGGTGTGGACAGTGACACAATTATACCAAATGTTACTCTTATTGTTGGGTAACCTTAATTTGTTACTTTTGATGTTTGCCGTCGTTTTGATTGCGACCTGTTTTTTGGGCAGGTCCATCGTAATCTCGAAAAAGTTTTTATTTGTTGGATTGGGAATCGTATTCCTTATGTTTGTGATACAGCGTCTTGAATACCCGATCTTTAAACTGATACATCCAGGCGTTTATGCGGGGCTTGTGCAGGATCCTACGAATGTCTCATTGATTCGTCAGTTTCAACGATTTGAAGCCATTGCCAATACGATTTCCTCGATGGTGGCGTTTGTTTATGCATTTCTCTTTTTTCTGGCCTCCTATCAGGAAAAGAAGATACGGCGGGACAGATATATCAGGATTATGTCCGGGTGAACACGGTGGTCGGCTTTTTCCTCTATGCGACGATCGTGGCGATCCTGTACTTTGGCTTCTATCGTAAAAAGATCTGTTACAATATTAAGCTACGGTATAAGATCCTTTTCGTAGCATGGATCATCCTTTTTCTTGTAGCTCCAGAATTACCCTTTGAGAATGAAGTGGATGATCTGATGGAGCGTTATCAGTATCTATGCTATAATATGGGAATTTTTATTCCACTGCTAGGCATCGTGGCACCGATCCTGCTTGTCATGAGGGTGTCGGCGAAGGACTTAAAGGAGAAAAATGAGGCGCAGGCTCGTTATCTTGCGGCGGAGCTGGAATACATTGAGAGGTACAAAAGTGCACAGACGCAGACACGCGCCTTCCGTCATGACGTCGTGAACAATCTGACGCTTGCAACCATGCTCTTGGAGCAGGGGAAGACAAAGGAGGCGAATGCGCACCTGCAGGAAATGCTCGGTAAGGTTCAGGGCCTTTCGCCCAAGTTTGTCACGGGAGATGAAATGCTTGACTGTATCGTGTCCATGAAGGCTGAGAAAATGCAGGACAAGGGAATTACCTTTTCAGCAGATGGCGTGGTGGATGGCGGTCTGCACATGAAGCCCATGGATACCTGTAGCATCTTTGCCAATGCTTTGGATAACGCAATCGAAGCGGCTTCGCTGACAAATGTGCCGAAGGTGTCCATGAACATCAAACGCACGGAGAAATTCTTTGTCATCAACATTGAGAATTCGGCGCCTGGGAAGGTAGAATTGGAGAAGCTCTTTTCAGGAGAAGGGTATACCACCAAAAAGGACAAGGAGTATCATGGCTTTGGACTTCGTAACATCAAAAAGACCGTGGAAGAAAACGAGGGATTACTGCAGGCAAAATCGGGTGAGGACATGTTTGCCCTTTCCATTATGATTCCGAGAATGGCAAAGGCATCTTAAAGAGAAAGCAATTTATTCGCAAAAGCGGATCTTTTGGAAAAAGGACAATGAGAAAAAATAATTGGATTGGAGGTATGACAGGAATGGCAAAGGCAATTTCTGCTCCTTTTAAGAAGGGAGTAAATTTCACAATTTGGCTGGAATATGGAAGCGTGGAGCAGAATCATGCGGACATGTTTACCAAGAAGGATTTTGAGAATGCAAAGTCGCTGGGATGTGACGTCATTCGAATCCCTATTCATTTTGAAAAGTTTTGCTCGGAGGCGGATGGCTATCAGATTCCAAAGTTCTTGCTAGACGTCCTGGACAATGTCGCAGCATGGACGGAAGAGCTGGGAATGTATGCCATATTTGATTTCCACAATCGGACGGACGTAGATTCCTTTACGGCGACGGACGTAGAAAGGATCTTAAATCCCGTATGGACGCAGCTTGCAAAGAGGTATCGCGATCGGTCGGACTATTTGATTTATGAGCTGATGAACGAGCCGCACGGCATTGAGATCCCTGTTTGGAACGGGATCATTGAAAGACTTCATAAGCTTGTGAGATCCATTGATGACAAGCATTATATCATTGTCGGCGGAGCTGATTGGAACAGCTTTACGGGTATGAGAGCGTTGCCTGAGTTTCGGGATGACAAGGTGATTTATACGTTCCATTTCTATGATCCTCATACCTTTACGCATCAGGGCGCTCCCTGGTGCCACATGGAACGAGTGCGGGGAATCCCCTTCCCCTATGATCCTGACAGGATGCCGCCCATGCCTGAGAATCCGACGGACGTGGAACGAAAGTGCTTCGAAGAGTATCCCGCGAAGGGAACGCTGGAAGAGGTGGAGAAGTTCTTTGATGAGTATGTTTCCTTCAGCCTGGAAAGAAAGGCACCCATCTACTGCGGCGAATTTGGATGCAGCGCTGCATGCGTAGACCCTGCGGAGCGGGTACGCTGGTATGAGATCGTGACGAAGCTTTTGGAGGAGAGAGGGATCTCGCGTTCCAACTGGGATTATTATGGAGGGTTTGGTATCTTTAACGTGAAACCTGGAAAGATGTTTGCAAAGCCCGCATTCCCGGAAGATCTGAATCTGGAGCTTCTAAAGGCCATGGGACTGACAATTCCGACGGGAAAATGACAGAGAGAGGCACAAAGCGAGGGAATCCCGCAAAGGATATGACGGATGAAAATGAAAAAATGGATGCTTGCGATGTGTGCGGTTGGATGGATGCTGAGCGTTTCTGCTTGTGAAGGGAAGCAGGCGGAGGATGGCATTTTGGAGAGTAGCATCATTGAGGAAACGGGGGCGACACTAAATCTCGGTGAAATAGAGACGGAAGCGGAGGATTTGGTGACTTACGAGGAGATCTGGTATTGTTTTAATGATTTGGATTTTGCCATAAAGCTTCCAAAGGATGTTGCGGTGCAACCGTTGGACGAGGGGGATCGGCACACGCTTTTTCTTGGAGAGAGCAAATCCCTAACCATAGAGCTGCGAGAGTGGGACAGAGTCAGTGATCCGTCGGAAGAAGCTCTGGCGGCACTCGTAAGCGAGGTTACTTCAGAAAAAACGGAGCTTCTTACCGTGAATGGGAAAACGCTTGTCAGGGTCAATTGGCCACATGGCGAGGTGAATTATTACCTTCTTGCCGTGAATGGTGATGCATATTCTCTTTGGATTACGCCTTACGTCATGAAGGATCCTAATGTTTATGAGAAGGTCAGAAGGATCGAGGAGAGCTTTTGCGGTCAGGAAGCCTTGACGAAGGAACAGGGCGGGGCGGAGGCTCCAGGAAAGGCAATGGATGGGACGGAGATCGTATCGATCGTCGGCCGCGAGCCTGAAGAGATCGACTACCATCTTTTGGTAGATAAAAAGCATCCCCTGCCGGAGGACTATGAAGAGAAGCTGGATTTGGTTTTGTGGGTAAATTCCGTCGGTGACGAGGTTTGGGTGGAACGGACGGCCTATAAGGCGTATTTGGGTCTTAAGGAGGATGTGCTACAGAAGGACAGCATCGACCTGGATCTGGATTCGGCGTATCGCAGCGTTGCCTATCAGCAGGACATTTTGGAGCGCTTTACGGAAAAGTACGGCGCGGCCTATGCGGCGAGAACCGTTGCAACGCCCGGATATTCGGAGCATCACACAGGCCTCGCACTTGACCTCTATTTTCGGGTTGACGGCACGCAGGTTTATGAGAATGAGGATCTGGTGCAATATCCCGAGGTGTGGAAAAAGATCCATGCGCGGCTTGCGGAGCATGGATTTATCCTGCGGTATCCCGGGGGCAAGGACGGAACCATCGACTATACCTATGAGCCGTGGCACATTCGATATGTCGGTGTCGAAGCGGCAAAGGAAATCATGGCGCTCCCGAATCTTTCCTTTGAGGATTGGCTGGAACAACAGTAATCATAGGATCATCCTGTACGAGCTACAGGATGATTTTTATTTCATTGAAAATAAATTCAACAAAAGTATTGACAAATTGATTTTCCGGTATTATATTGAATACATAATCAATGAACACAAATTCAATATAATAACGGAGGATAGAAACATGAATCAAAAAAGTAAGAAAAAGGTAATCGTCATTGGAGGCGGAATCGCAGGTTTATCCGCAGGAATCTACGCATTGCTTTCGGGCTTTGAAGTCGATATTTATGAGAAAAATGCCATTCCGGGAGGGGAGTGCATTGGATGGAATCGAAAGGGATATCACATCGATAATTGCATTCATTGGCTGACGGGAACGAAAAAGGGAACCGAGCTTTATGATGTCTGGGAGACGGTAGGAGCCCTTTCGGATGACACGGAATATGCAAAGCTGGATGCCTTCTACACCTCAACGCACGCAGGACAGAGCGCTACGCTTTGGAATGATCTTCAGCGCACGCAGAAGGAGTTGATCGAGATCGCACCGGAGGACGAGGCGGAAATTCGCAAGTTTATTACTTATGTTGAGTATTCCAAACAGTGCCTTTTTCCTGCGAAAAAGCCCATGGAGACCTGGGGGATGAAGGACTATATTGAAATGGGTAAGAACATGATGGACTTCCCTAAGGTCATGAAGGAATTTGGAAAAATTTCGCTTGAGGAGTATGGAAAGAGATTTCATTCCCCGTTGCTGCAAAAGCTCATGTGTGACTACTTGCCGAAGGAGTACTGTGCCTATTCCTTTTTGGTATCCTATGCGACGATGGCTGATGGCAATGGAAACATCCCCATGGGAGCTTCCCTTCAGATGTCCCTGCGCATGGAAAAGCGCTTTAAGGAGCTTGGAGGCAAGATTTTTTACAACAGCAGTATTGAGCGAATTATACTGGAGAAGAAGCGTTGTAAGGGCGTAGAGCTCTCGGATGGTACGATTGCAGAGGCGGATTATGTGATTCCGACGGTGGATGTTCACCTCCTGTTCAACAAGTTTTTACCGAAAGAATATATGCCCAAGGAGTTTCGCGAGGCCTATGCCGCTCCGAAGAAATATCCTGCGACAAGTGGATTTCAAGTTGCATTTGCAGTCAGCATGGATTATGCTAAAGGGGAGACTGTATTTATTGACATGGATCCCATTAAGGTCGGCAATCGGACCTTTGACAGAATGTACGTCAAGGCCTATGGATATGATCCCATCTTTATTAAGGACGGAAAGCAGGTGATCCAGACCTGCATTTCCCAGACGGATGAGGACTATGCGTATTGGAAGAGTCTTAGCAAAGAGGAATATAAGGCACTGAAGGAAACTTTGGTAAAACAGGTGGAGCAGAGAATTGTCAAGGCATTTCCCGAGCTTGCGGATGACATGGAATTTCTGGATGCCTGGACGCCGCTTACCTATGAAAGATATTGTAATGCCTATCATGGCAGCTACATGAGCTTTGTAACTACGCCTGCAGGCAAGCAGATTAAGATGAAGGGGAAGCTTAAGGGGATCGACAATTTATACGTGGCTGGACAGTGGACGAATTCTCCGGGAGGACTTCCCGTTGCGGTAGCCAGCGGAAAGTTTGCCGTTCAGAGAATCCTAAAGAGCCAAAAGAGAAGCATGGACATTTAAGTGGAGAGAACATATGACGAGAAAAGAACAGAAGGAAGAGCGGAAAAAGGCGATCCTCATGACGGCGCTCACCTTATTTGTGGAACGCGGATATTATGATACAAAAATCACGGACATCGCAGCTGCGGTGCCCATGAGCACGGGTCTGTTATTCCATTATTTTGAATCCAAAGAGGAGCTCCTGTTAGAACTTGTGAAAATGGGTGCCGCGGGGACCAAGATGGCCAGTCAGGAGACGGAGTATCCGCCAGAGATTTTTTTGACCGGGTTTTTACGCCAATTGTTTTCCTACGCAAAAGAACAGCCCTGGGTTTTCAACATGTTTGTTTTGATGGGGCAGGTTCGAAGGGCAGGAATGCCAGAGGACGCCAGGAACCTTGCACTTTCCGTGGATGCCGTGGACATGACGGCGAAGCTGATTGAGAAGGGACAAAAGGCAGGGGTATTTCATGAGGGTGATGCGGGCCTGATGGCGAGGTGCTTTTGGGCATCCGTGCAGGGCATCATGGAAGAAATGGCCATGGATAAAAGCATGGAGGCGCCAAAGCCCGAGTGGATCATCGCCATGTTGAAATGACCAGATATAAGGCTGTTCCAGTGTTCGAGCTGTCAGTATGGATCAGGCATGCCGCATAAATGTCCTGCGGAAATGCGCAGGCAGTGAGACTGAGAAATGCGAACCTAATTTAAGACTAACATAACGGGAAGGGACGTGATTTGACATGGAAAACACGACTGTGGTAACGCAAAAAGACGGAGTGACGGGAACCCAATTAAAGCTTATCGCTTTAACGGCGATGTTTATTGATCATTTTGCGGCAGTCCTGCTTGAAAACTATTTGAATTGGGTGATTCCGTCTTTCTATGATGAAGAGAGCCAAAGAGTTTGGATGCAGGAAAACCAATATGTCCAATATTTAACGGCGCTTTATTATGTCATGCGACTCATTGGCAGGTTTGGATTTCCGCTGTTTGCGTTCTTGATCGTGGAGGGCTTTCAGTATACCCATAGCGTAAAAAAATATGCCATTAATCTTGGCATGTTTGCGTTGCTTTCAGAGCTTCCTTTTAATCTTGGTTTTTCCAGTAAGCTTCTGGATTCAAGCTATCAGAATGTGTATTTTACCTTGTTTCTTGGCCTGATGAGTCTTGTCGGCATCTATTATTTTGAGGAAATAAAGAAGAACAGTGAAAGGCTGAAGCCCTTGTTTTATCTTGCGGCGCTGGCGGCTGGTCCCTTTATCGTGTTTGTAGTTCTGAGAGATTTTGAGATCGTACGGGAATCCTTTCCCATCGAGGGGACGAGCTTTTATGTGGTCTTAGTGGCAGCAGGCGTCGTTACTTTTCTTTTGTTTTCTTTGTTGGGGATCAAATGGGATATGGCCGGGAAGAACCTGTTTACGGGTGTGATCTTGTCCTCTGCGATATGCGGTTTCGCGGCAGACTTTTTAAAAACTGATTACGGCGCAGGCGGCGTCCTGACCATTGTTATTTTGTATTTGCTGCGGAAAAAGAAGAAGCTGGCCTTTTCCATGGCATGCGTGGAACTTACGCTCCTTTCCGTCGCAGAATTCACGACGTTCTTCATGCTGATTCCCATCGGAAAGTACAATGGTAAACGCGGCATGAAGCTCAACAAATATGTTTATTACGCATTTTATCCCGTACATCTGGGACTATTGTATTTAGTGACCTATTTGTTGGGATACACGGGGTTTGCGATCAGATAAATAATTCTGATTTTCGTGACGGTGACGTTCAAAGCAATTCTTTTAAGGCTTTTTGGAGGACCTGTGAGAAGTTGACATTGCGTTCCAGGGCAGCAGCATTCAGCCATGCGGGCAAGGTCACCGTACGATTGACGGCCTTTGTCTCATGGGCAAGACGGAGCGTAGGCATATAAACATCAATCAAAGTAGTCGTTTCATTATTTTCTAACGATAAGGCGGAGAGTTTCGAAGGCGCAGGAATCTCTTCGTCATCTTCTTCTAATCCCAACATAGTGATCCCTAACAATTCACGAGCAGATTGCAATGCATCAGCATCATCCGTACCGCTGGTTGCGACATTTAGATCTGGAAATTCTACTGCGATTTCATTGCCTGAGCCGTAATAGGTGAAAATGGCAGGATAAACATATCGTTCAGGAAAAACATTCTTTTTCATATCGAATTTAGAACCTCCTTGCTTCAAACAAGTTTTATGCCGGATTGGCTTTGAATGCTCTTTAGCGTTTTTATTGGGATATCATGGTCGGGATGCTTTACTGTGACACGTCCCTTTTTGTATGGGTGTTTAAACTGATGATGACTGCCAACGACATTTACTTCATACCATCCATCATCTAATAGTAGCTTTAGGATTTCTCTAGATGAATAACTTTTCAAACCTACCTCCTTTTTAATATGACACATATTATAGTATTTGTCAATGTGGGGTTATTTGCGCGAAATAGTATAGATAAAGATAAAACAGTCAGAAATAATGATTGAATACATAATAAATATGATAATATTTATTGAAATTAATACACTAAAAAGGTATAGTAAAGATAGACGGTTTTTTGTGCCAAGCTAGTAAAAATAGGAACAGATAATTACATAAACAATAATTAAGGGAAGCTTATTGGACAATGAACACGGTATACTAGAAACATGCAGATCATCGGAATAATGAATTTGGAGAAAAAAGAAGTCGTGTCTAGCACGACTCCTAAAGCTACACAATGTAGCGCCCATAGGGCGATTCCGGTAAAACCTTATTTGCACTCGCCTTGTTAATTCAATTAAAGAATAACAACTATTTGCATAAATGTCAAGACGCGATTTATTAAAAATACACGAAAGGGGACAGGCAATGGAAACGAGAGATTATTATTTAGGATTGGATATGGGAACAAGTTCCGTTGGATGGGCCGTAACGGATGCGCAGTATCAGATCCTTAGGGCAAAAGGGAAAGATTTGTGGGGAATTCGAGAATTTGAAGAAGCCCAAACTGCGGTTGACAGGAGAACGCATAGAATCAGCCGGCGGAGAAGGCAAAGAGAGCAGGTTAGGATTGGACTGCTTAAATCTTATTTCGCGGACGAGATTGCAAAGATTGATCCATATTTTTTTCAACGATTGGAAAATAGTAAGTATTTTGCTGAGGACAAGGATGAAGTCGTTAAGGGGAAGAATGGTATCTTTGCGGATGTGAAGTATACAGATAAGCAATATTATGAACAGTATCCAACGATTTATCATTTGAGAAAAGAATTAATCGAAAACAAGCGAGCACCTTATGATGTTCGGTTGGTTTATTTGGCGGTCTTAAATATGTTTAAGCATCGGGGACATTTTCTAAATGCATCGCTAAGCACGGATGATAATGGTATATCCATGGAGGAAAACTATAATGCATTCGTTGAAATGGCTATGGAACTTTTGGATTTAGAATTTCCGACCGGGATGGGAAATGAGATTGAAAAGGTTTTATGTGACAGGAATCTTTCCAGGAGTGGTAAGGCGGAAAGGTTAACTGATATTTTTGGATTTAATCAAAAAATGACGGATAATGACTCGAAGGAGAAGCAAAAAAAGCTTGTTGCCCTGCTAAAGGGTATTTGTGGCTTAAATGTTGATGCAAAATTCATCTTTGATGATCTGGAAACAGATGAGAAGGTGGCCATTTGTTTTGCTGATTATAGTTGGGAAGAGAAAAGTGCCGAGTTGTTGGGATTA
The DNA here is from genome assembly GCA_017527205.1 of Lachnospiraceae bacterium. Taxonomy (GTDB): domain Bacteria; phylum Bacillota; class Clostridia; order Lachnospirales; family Lachnospiraceae; genus Acetatifactor. Next base: position 43,853 of record JAFXQK010000073.1, read on the forward strand.
TTAGGTGAAGAACGATTCTCTTTCATTGAGTGCATGAAACAAATGTACGACATGGGTTCATTGGCAAATATATTAAAAGGGAAAAAGTATCTGTCTGAGGCACGCGTAGAAGAATACGAAAAGCATGGAAATGACTTGAAACTATTAAAACAGCTCTATGTTGATTATAAAAAAGAATATGATCAGATGTTTCGGAGCGAAAAAGCAGGAAGTTATAGTGCATATGTCAATTCGTTTAATTCAGAAAAAAACAATATCAACAAGAAACCTGTGCGCCGTAACATGAAAGGACGTTCTAGAGAGGAGCTATATAAAACCATAAAAGTAACTTTTGAAAAAATAAAGGATGAGCGCATAGACTATATGTTAGGTGAGATGGCGAAAGAAACCTTTTTGCCGAAACAATTGACTGCTGGGAATGGAATCATTCCTAATCAAGTACATGCAAGGGAATTGGCAGCGATATTGAAGAATGCAGAGGGTTATCTTTCATTTCTGTCTGAGAAGGATGCTTCGGGACTTACGATCAGTGAGAGAATTCAAAAGTTATTTTCTTTTCAGATCCCGTATTATATTGGTCCGACCACGGAAAAAAGTTCTAAAGATGGTGGAAATGGATGGGTAATCCGTAAAGAAGAAGGTGCCGTACTTCCGTGGAACTGGGAAGAAAAGATTGACGTTGAAGGTACCGCTCAAAGATTTATTGAAAGACTGATTAGAAATTGTACTTATCTTTCAGATGAGAAGGTGCTACCGAAAGCGTCGCTGGAGTATGAAAAGTTCTGTGTACTGAATGAAATTAATAAGATTAAAATTGCAGGAGAACCTATTAGCGTTGAATTAAAGCAGAGCATTTATAAGGATCTTTTCTGCAAAGGAAAGAAAGTAACTAGAAAACAACTGGAAAGCTATTTGATCAATGTTGGTGCGTTAGATAAAAATGATCCGAGCCAACTTAGCGGTATTGATCAAAACATTAATAATTCGTTGACTTCTTATGGTAAATTCTATGCGTTATTTGGAGAGGAGTTAGGAAAAGACAGTGTTTGCCAGATGGCGGAAAGAATCATTTGGCTGTGTACCGTATATGGTGATTCTAAATCCATGCTTAAGAAATGCATTATCAAGGAATTTGGAGATAAGCTTACGGATGAGCAGATTAAAAGAATTTCAGGATTTCGTTTTAAGGATTGGGGCTCTTTGTCGAAGGAATTGTTGGAGTTGCCTGGATGTGATAATAGTACTGGAGAAATTATTCCTTTAATTCGGGCCATGTGGGAGACGAATTATAATTTTATGGAATTAATCCATAGTGATGCATTTACGTTTCAAGATAGCTTGCAGGATAAGCAGAAAAATGCATTGAAAGTGTTGAGTGATTTTGAGGTCGAGGATTTAGATGAGTATTATTTTTCAGCTCCCGTAAAGCGAATGATCTGGCAGACAATTCTTGTTATTCGTGAAATTGAAAAAGTAATGGGCAGTGCACCCAAAAGAGTATTTATTGAGATGACCAGAAGTGATGAAGAGAAGGGAGACAAAGGGCGTAAAGATTCCAGAGGAAAGGCATTACTGGCGTTATACAGCACTATCAAAGATGGCGAGAGGGATTGGAAAGCGGAGATTGAAACGGCTGCTGATAATGGTTCTTTACGAAGTAAGAAAATATATTTGTATTATACCCAAATGGGTCGGTGCATGTATTCAGGAGAAAAAATTGATCTTGATGATTTGAGAAATGATAATTTATACGATATAGATCATATTTATCCTAGACATTTTGTAAAAGATGATAGCTTAAGTAATAATCTTGTACTCGTGAAGAAAAAAATCAACGCCGATGATAAAGGAGATGCGTATCCATTGCCTAAATTATCGCAAGAGGCTTATGATTTATGGAGTAGACTACTAAAAATGCACTTTATCACGGAAGAAAAATACCGTAGATTAACTGGACGAAATCCGTTTACGGAGGAGCAAAAAGCAGGATTCATTGCTAGGCAGTTAGTTGAAACTGGACAGGGAACCAAAGGCGTTGCTGATCTCTTAAAGCAATTGTTGCCTGATAGTACAATAGTATATTCAAAGGGCCGTAATGTGTCCGATTTTAGAAAGGATTTTAATCTGCTTAAGTCAAGATCAGTAAATGAATTCCATCATGCAAAAGACGCATACTTGAATATAGTGGTAGGTAATGTTTATTTTGTAAAATTCACGCAGGATCCTTTGAATTATATGCGAAAGCTTGCAAAAGAAAAGAAAGAGTTAAAGTATCATCTTGGGAAAATGTTTGAGAAAGATGTTCAACGTGGGGATGAAGTTGCGTGGATCGCTAGCGATGAAGAAAAGAAAAAGCAAGGCACCATTGTTACCGTGAAGAAGATGATGGATAAGAATACGCCATTGATGACGAGAATGAATTTTATAAAACATAGTGGAGGTAAACGGAAGGGAGGATTTTGGGAAGAAACATTACATTCTGCTAAAAAAGCAAATGAAATAAACTATGTTCCGCTAAAACAGGATAAACGATTTGATGTAACTAAATATGGAGGATATTCAAGTGCATATGTAGCTTATTTCTTCTTGGTCGAACACTTGAAAAATAATAAGAGAATTAGGACCATAGAAGCATTGCCGATTTATTGCTTTAAGAATGAAACAATAACTGATAAAGAGTTATTGAATTATTGTGTTGAAAAAATGAAATTGGAAAAACCGAGTATTCGATTGGGTAAAATAAAAGTTCAATCTTTAATATGTATTGATGGTTTTTTATACTATTTATCTGGAAAAACGGGACCGCAATTATTGTTAAGAAATGCCACAAATTTATGTTTAAATCAGTATTGGATAAATTATATTCACTTGATTGATAATTATGTTGTTAAGGGAAATTTGTCCTCTAAATTATCTAAAGAAAAAAACGAAGAACTATATAGTTTATTAGTGGAAAAGCATTTGAATGGTATTTATTCAAAACGGAAAACACCAGTTGGTGCCAAATTGCAGAATGGGATTAGCATAATGAAAGATCTGACATTGGAACAACAATGCCAACTTATCAGTGAGGTCTTGAAACTGTCTTCTATAGGGCTTACTAGCGCTGATTTGAAATTGATAAATGAAAAGACTGTAGAAATAAAATGCAATTATGCCATTTCGAGCATGAAAGAATGTAAGCTTATAAATCAGTCTGTTACAGGAATCTATGAGTCTGCCCCCATAGATTTATTAACGATATGAGTTGGCGAACAGTGGTAATTGCAAATAGTGCAAAATTGGATTATCAAATGGGGTTCTTGGTAATCCGGGGACGAGAGACGACGAAAATACACATAAGCGAAATACATACGCTTATGATTGAAACAACGGCCGTCTCTCTGACTGTTGCGCTTCTGTCCGAATTGACAAAGAAAAAAGTGAAGGTGATATTCTGCGATGAGAAAAGGAATCCGAGTTCTGAGTTGATTTCCTATTATGGCGCACATGACACCAGTGCAAAGATTAAGGGACAAATTGAATGGGATGCGGACATTAAAACTGTTGTCTGGACGGAAATTGTCACTGAAAAGATTCGAAAGCAAGCTGAACATTTGGATTTTTGGAATCGACCAGAATCGAAAATGCTTTTTCGGTATATCGATGAAATTCAGAGAGGAGATTCCACAAATAGAGAAGGGCATGCAGCGAAGGTTTATTTCAATGCTTTGTTTGGGATGGATTTTACAAGATCCGCGGAAAACAGTATAAACGCGGCATTAAACTATGGTTATGGTATTTTACTGTCGGCATTTAATCGTGAAATAGCAGCCAACGGTTATTTGACACAGCTTGCTTTGTATCATGATAATATGTTTAATCCTTTTAATTTTGGATCGGATTTAATGGAGCCATTTCGACCATTGGTAGATTGCCGCGTGAAGGAAATGAATCCAGAGAAATTTGATCATGAGGAAAAATTACAAATATTACGATTGTTGGAAAAAGAGGTTGTAATTGCTGACAGAAAAGAAGTACTGCTGAATGCCATAAAAATATATAGTAAAAGTGTTTTTGATGCTTTAAGTGAGCGAAATCCATCGCTCATCAAATTTTATAATAACTATGAGCTATAGGTATATGAGAGTACTGGTATTTTTTGACCTTCCCGTAATTACGGAGGCAAATCGAAGAGCGTATCGACAATTCCGTAAATACTTAATTAAAGCGGGCTTTCTTATGTTGCAAGAATCCGTATATTGTAAAATAGCATTGAATGGAGTAGCAGCGGATGCCATTGTCGATAATCTGAAAAAAAATAAACCACCTGCGGGATTAGTTCAGGTATTAAGAATCACGGAAAAGCAATATAATAAGATGGATTATGTTGTTGGTAACAGAACGGATTGTGTCATTGATTCAGATGAGAGGTTGATAATCATATGAAATTAGTGTACCCGCATTATGCCGTTGAATTGGAATTAACAGAGTCTTTCCCTGCTGTTTTGGTTGTGGAAAATCCGGAAATGTTTCAAAGACTATTAGGTGATTTTTGGAATCAATTAGAAGGGGGAGAAGGGGATTGGATTTTATCGCATCAGGGTAAGAATGTTCTAATATCTAAGGCGGCCGTTGGGATTTATAATCCATTTATGTTAGATTGCAATGACAAGCGGATCATTAATAAGGTATATGCAGAGTTAACAGACATTGCGATAAGTAACTATCCTGTTGAAATGGCAGAGTTGAATGAGAAGATAGTGAATATTATCGACGGTTTTCTTCAAAATGTGCCATACCATTTAGAGAGTCAAGTGGATTTAGACATAGGTGGACTCCTTAAATTATATGGTATAAAGTTTGAAATGAATCAAGAATCATTGCTTGAAAGAATTATGGATTATATTAGGGCTATGCGTGAGGTATGTCATGTAGGGGTGTTTGTGTTTGTAAACTTAAAACAGTATCTTAGCACTGTGGAAATTGGGCATTTATACGAGTTTTCTGCTTATGAAAAAATTAGCCTGCTTTTAATCGAGGGAAGCTATAAAAAGAGTAATTTTTTGGAAAAAATATGGATTTATGATCAAGATTTGTGTATGATTAAAATAGAAAACTGAATTAACTGCGTAGTCGCAACTATGTTGAACTCGGTGAGAATCTCACATTTGGGGTTTGAGAGCCTTGTTAATTCAGAAGGGTGCTAAACCTACAGCCCTAGCTGTCTGCCCCCATACAGTTTGAGAGCCTTGTTAATTCAGAAGGGTGCTAAACAACAATTCTTTCCAAGGTTACCCGACCTTTGTTTGAGAGCCTTGTTAATTCAGAAGGGTGCTAAACGCATATTCTTGAAGGAATACCGAACGAGGGGTTTGAGAGCCTTGTTAATTCAGAAGGGTGCTAAACTGTAACGCCGACACTTCGAACGAATTTTATGTTTGAGAGCCTTGTTAATTCAGAAGGGTGCTAAACAGCATACCCGCAACGGACGCCGAAAAGAAGTTTGAGAGCCTTGTTAATTCAGAAGGGTGCTAAACTAAAACTTAATAAGCACCGCCCCAAAGTTTGTTTGAGAGCCTTGTTAATTCAGAAGGGTGCTAAACTCTGTCTATATGAGTGTACTCCCCCAATTGGTTTGAGAGCCTTGTTAATTCAGAAGGGTGCTAAACTTTTTGCGTGCGGCTTCGTTCGTATCGGCAGTTTGAGAGCCTTGTTAATTCAGAAGGGTGCTAAACTACATCTTTAGCCATCACACATTTATCAGAGTTTGAGAGCCTTGTTAATTCAGAAGGGTGCTAAACAACTTAAAAGCTTTTCGGCCTGTTCTTCTGGTTTGAGAGCCTTGTTAATTCAGAAGGGTGCTAAACAATAATAATGTTGATTTACCATCAGAGGATGTTTGAGAGCCTTGTTAATTCAGAAGGGTGCTAAACCCTCAATCTTATAACCAGATGATGCAATGTGTTTGAGAGCCTTGTTAATTCAGAAGGGTGCTAAACAATTGAGGAAATCTAAAAGCAAAGACCGCAGTTTGAGAGCCTTGTTAATTCAGAAGGGTGCTAAACAGGTTAATAGCGTTGTCAATCTGATGATTGTTTGAGAGCCTTGTTAATTCAGAAGGGTGCTAAACTCTCCAGAACTTCTTACACTCTATCACATTGTTTGAGAGCCTTGTTAATTCAGAAGGGTGCTAAACTGATCTCGAATGGGCTGCTTTCCGCAGCAAGTTTGAGAGCCTTGTTAATTCAGAAGGGTGCTAAACTTTATGATCGAAGCAACGGCCGTCTTTCTAGTTTGAGAGCCTTGTTAATTCAGAAGGGTGCTAAACACAGACTGCGGGAAGACAACCCGAAGGAATGTTTGAGAGCCTTGTTAATTCAGAAGGGTGCTAAACCTATTGGCATTCTGATTGACAATTATCCTGTTTGAGAGCCTTGTTAATTCAGAAGGGTGCTAAACGAGGATCTTCAAAAGTAAGCTGCCAATCCCGTTTGAGAGCCTTGTTAATTCAGAAGGGTGCTAAACATAGCATCTGTGATATGTAGCATCATACTGGTTTGAGAGCCTTGTTAATTCAGAAGGGTGCTAAACGGAAGGTTAATTACAATGCTTTTTGTTCTGGTTTGAGAGCCTTGTTAATTCAGAAGGGTGCTAAACCCCCCCGACGGGGAAAGTTCGCGTTCTTTGGTTTGAGAGCCTTGTTAATTCAGAAGGGTGCTAAACCAACAAGCGCTTTTTACGAAAGTATATTTCGTTTGAGAGCCTTGTTAATTCAGAAGGGTGCTAAACGATGCTCTATCCATGCCTTCAGAATCATGCGTTTGAGAGCCTTGTTAATTCAGAAGGGTGCTAAACATAAGATCCCTAAAATTATACAAACGCTCTGTTTGAGAGCCTTGTTAATTCAGAAGGGTGCTAAACGCCCGTGGCGGATGCCGAAAAATGGCAGTCGTTTGAGAGCCTTGTTAATTCAGAGGGGTGCTAAACACACCTCCTGTTTATGTGTTAATTATATTAGTTTGAGAGCCTTGTTAATTCAGAAGGGTGCTAAACTCGTTACATTCCTGTTGATATACTTAAGTAGTTTGAGAGCCTTGTTAATTCAGAAGGGTGCTAAACTTGGCTTCGCAATCCCAGAAATAATGGCCTGTTTGAGAGCCTTGTTAATTCAGAAGGGTGCTAAACTATGGAGGAAATCATGAAGATGAATATTTAGTTTGAGAGCCTTGTTAATTCAGAAGGGTGCTAAACTTTTGGTTGCTACTGTGTTATGGAGAGCGTGTTTGAGAGCCTTGTTAATTCAGAAGGGTGCTAAACGGAAGTGATCCCCGAAACGCTTTTATATGAGTTTGAGAGCCTTGTTAATCACAAAGACGCTAAACAAAAAGGTTGACTTTTTTCCCTGACATGATATTCTAAGAGTACACGTCAAGGAATTTCTTTTATCATTTCGATATCCAAACTCCCTTTTTTATGTGAATGAAGCGGGTGAGGGGCGAAGTGTTTCTATTTTTAACACTTTTTCTCCAAGATAATCCCCAAAAACAAATGACAACAAGGAGGAAAGTGTATTGGGAAATGAAATCGTGTGGCAAAACAAAGATGTTATAGATATAGAAACGGGAGAGGAGGTTGCAAAAAGAATTATGATGACAAAGGTGGACATGATTTTCCAAGAGAGAACGGACAGAGCGGTGGCCGAGGCTTTGGAAAAAGCGGCAGAAGAGAATAGGGCTGCCATGGAACAAGTAATGGTTGAAGTCAGAAAAGAGAAAGAGATGGTAAAGACGGAAAAGGCGAAGGCAAAGGCGGAAAAAGAAAAAGCGCATAAAGAAAAGGAGCAGGCAATATTTGCCTATATTCGAGACATGCAGGAAGGTGGTGCGGCCAAAGGGACGGTGCTGGAAAAACTGATGCTTATTTTCCGGTTATCTAAGAAAGGTGCCGAGAGATATTATGAGCGGGCATAAGGGGAGGCTCTTAGGAAAATATCATTCATTGATTCAGGGAGGGTGTGACGTTTGTCACTGCCCTTTCTTTTTTTGATGACGTATGACCTCTGCCCAAATTTCCATGGGGTTCTTATAATGGAATCATAAGGAAATGTTATTTCACGAAATGAGTGGCGTTTAAGTCAGCTTCCGTATCAGAAAGAGGTGGAGATCATGGAAGGAAACAGTAAGAAGATTTTTTCAACATTGTTATTATCCGTTGGTGTTCTGTTTATCGTCGTGTCGGGAGGTATTTTTGTTTCTCAGACGTGGCAGTATCTGCCGGATGCGATCAAGAAGCTCTGTCTGGTAGTAGTGACGGCAGCATTTTTTGCCGGGAGCGTTTGGACGGAGAGAAAATCTCTTGGAAAAGCATCTACGGCCTTGTATTATCTCGGCGTATGTTTTACGGGCTTTTCCGTGATGGGCCTGCTTCTTATGACGGACGCTGAAAAGAGCATGATGCTTTTTCTGTCGCTGGCGGCGATGTCCGTTCCCATGCTGTGGCGCTTTTGGAAGGAGAAGAGAGTCATTGACTTTATTCTGCAGGTTCTTTTGTGTGATGGCATGATTCTCTGTCTTGCGAACAGCTTCGGGGGAGCTGCGGGAAGTAGCGTTGCCCTTCTTAGTACGACGGTTCTTTCCATGCTGATGGCAGGACTGATTGCTTATTGTCATCAGGAGCTTCCGGAGGAACAGAACATTATTACCGTCGCATCGCTGGTTTATATTTTCCACACCATGATCAGTCTGCCCTGGACCCTCCTTGAGCTCTTTATCGAAAGCAATTTTATCTTTCTCGTTTTTCCTGTTTTGATGATCCTGGGATCCATAACGGTGCTGTATTTGACCTATAATAAGCTGGTGGTGCTTCGGGTGGTGCAGAGCTTCCTGCTTCTGTATGCGCTGCTGACGTTTGCAGTGGCATTGTTCAAGAATGTATTCATAGAATATGGCTGGACGGAGATTGCTTATAGCGTGTTCGGAGCGTTCCTCATCGGTTTGATCCTCATGGTCTTGCTGGATCGCAAGGAGCTTCTGTTTGCGAACGTGATGCTGATGGGTCTGTATTCCCTGATTCAGGTTGCCATGTATGTCATCTTGAAGGGTGTTGCCAGGGAAGAGCTTTGTTGTTTCCCTTATGCCATTGCATTGGCAATCGCCCTTCTTGCCTGGAAGTATTTCAAGGATCCGGATGTTTCGTGGAAGACCATTGGTAAGTTTGCACTGCTCTTTAGTGGCATTGGTCTGAATGGAGTGATCGCGTTTTTCCTGCCTGCTTATGCAAGGGATTATGCCGTACTTTTCCTGGTAGCCCTGTATTTCCTGACGATTTCCTTCTGCATGGATGATTTCCGTGGCATGAATGGATTAAAGGCTCTGTTTCAGACCATGTCGCTATTGGTGGCACTGATCACCGTGCTGAAAACACCTATTTTTCCTACGACCTTTTTGGAAGAGGAAACCGGACGGCTGCTTGTAAATTTTCAGCTGGAATATATCTGTATTTTCTTAGGACTTGGGATTGTTCTTTTGGGGATTATTTGGTATGATATATTTGAGGAGATTCGGATTTCCCAGCTGATCGGAACCTGTCTGTTATTGGCAGTATTGCTGTTCCATAACCTGATGGTTCCTGCATTGGCGAATGTTTTGTTCCTGGGAATTGCTGCCCTGCTCATGTTGGTGTTGGCAACGCTACTAAAGCAAAAGGCATATGCCTTGGCTGCAGCCCTGACCTTGACCATCATTGCCCTGTATCTCACGAGAGAGGTTTGGCTGAGCATTGCATGGTGGGTATATCTGTTTGTGGCAGGCGTTGGCCTTGTGATTTTTGCAATCAAAAAGGAAAAGGCTGAAAAGTAACATGCAATTGGTGTTGACGTTTATTTACATAGCTGTGATCGGAGCAGTGCTGTTTTGTATGGCAGCGCTGCTCTTTCGAGGGGACGGAAGTGCAAGTAGCTGGGCTTATTTTGTGTGCCAGGGAACAGTTGTGCTATGGTGTGCATCCCAGATTTTGCAGCTGATGGCGAAGACCGGGGGGGAACTGACGGCGGCGTTTCTGATCGGAAACGTGGGCATTTGTTTTGTTGGCTCTACCTGGTTTTATTTTGCATATTTATATGCGGGACGAAAGCTCAAAGGGGTGCTGAAGTTCCTCCCGGGTGCGGTTTCGTTTTTTTTCTATCTGAGCGTGTTGACAAATGGCTGGCATCATCTGTATTATCGGGATTTTTCTCTGGAACGGGTGATCCATGGGCCGCTCTTTTACGTGAATGTGGCCTGTACCTATTTTTTCACCTTTTATGGTGCAGTGATTCTTTACGTAAAGATGGGGCCCAAGCACCCTTTGGCGAGAAGGCTCGTCGTGGCTTCTGTGTTGGTGCCGGTTGCGCTGAATGCCCTGTATCTATTCGGATTTGTGGCGCCATCCTTTGACATTACGCCGCTGGGCTTTGGCATTTCGGTTTTCCTCGTGATGATGGCGGCGTTTAAGTATCGTTTTATGAACCTTAAGAAGGAGCTGGCGATCACCAATGAAAAGCTCTTGCTCGAGCAGGAGCGAAATCGCATTGCACAGCAGGTACATGACACGGCGGGGCACACGCTGACCATGATTCAGTCGTACATGAAGCTGGCGGAGGTCTCCGCGGGGAAGGAAAACTTTGAAGAGGTCAAGGGGTATCTTACGGAGGCGCGGCAGCTGACGGGACAGGGCATCAAGGAGCTTCGCGAGTCCATCAACATGCTTCGCGAGGAGGCAGAATACGAGCTCGTGACACAGGGCGTAATGCAACTGGCCAACCAGATGAAGGAGATCCCTGTCGAGGTTACGGTGCGCGGGGAGGACAGCAAGGTCTATTCGCATTTGTCAAAGACGGTTTATGATACGGTTCGGGAGAGCATGACGAATACCTTAAAATATGCACAGGCGACGAAGATGGATGTGGTCATCAGGTTCCAAAAGAGTTTTTTGGAGGTCATGATCGCGGATGACGGAAAGGGCTGTGAGAGCATTCAGGATAATAACGGTCTTCGAGGCATCAAAGAAAGGGTACAGAAGGCCGGAGGAACGGTGAGCTTTACCTCGGCGCCCGGCGAAGGCTTTTTGACAAGGGTGAAGCTGCCGGTCTAAGGTGTGGCAGCGGCATGGGAAAACGAAGAAATTCAGGATTTCGGGCTGTGCTTGATCTGATATAGGGGGATGGAACGGAAGATGGATAAGATTAAGGTTTTGATCGCTGATGACATTATGATTTTAAGGCAGGGGCTTCGTGCCGTGCTGGAGCAGGATGAGGACATCCAGGTCGTAGCGCTTGCGGAGAATGGGAAGGAAGCCTTTGAAAAGTGTAAGGTGTTTCTGCCCGACGTGGTCATGATGGACATGCGGATGCCGGAGTATGATGGTGCCTATGGCATTCAGGCCATTAAGGAGCAGTGTCCGGACGTCAAGGTGCTGGTGCTGACTACCTTTGATGACGAAGAGACAATAAACAAGGCTTTGTCCAGCGGCGCAGACGGGTATATCCTAAAGGAGATGGAGGATGCGAAGGTCATTGCGTCGGTAAAGAGCGTATATTCGGGCATCAGCGTATTTGGGGACGGCGTGTACCGCGTCATGAGAAAGCAAATGGAGGAGGCCGGACAGGCAGTAAGGCAGGAGACTGCGCAGGATGAGAATACCATCTTGACAGCAAGGGAGCTTGACGTGGTAAAATTGGTAGCGCAGGGGTATGATAATAAGGAGATCGCCGCGGAGCTGTATCTTGCGGAGGGAACCGTACGAAATCAGATCTCGAAGATTTTGGAGAAGCTCGAGCTCAAGGATCGCACGCAGCTGGCGGTGTATGCAGTGAAGCATGGGCTGGATGAGTGAACTGGATTTAGGAATTGCAGAAAATAAAGGTGAGCTGCGGACACCTCATCCGCCTGCTTCGCAGGCACCTTCCCCTCAAGGGGAAGGCGAAATAGAGAGGAAAAAGTAGTAGAGGGGAAGGAGCAGGCATGTTTGGTTTGTTTGGCGGGGTTAGGAAGAATCCTGAGCTGGAGCATTTGATCGAGCGCATGGAGAATAACATGGCGAACAATTATAAGGATGCGGCGCAGGAATATCTGGTAGAATATGAGGCGAAGCTGAAGGAGCTGAAGGACGCCGGAGCACTGAAGGAAAAGCAGATCGAGCACTACGATTCCCTGCTCGGCGTTTATCAGGTGAAGATGAAGGGCTTTACGCATAAGGATCAAAAGCCTTTCTGGACATGATGGATCTATGTCGTGATCAGACATGGAGGAATGCGACAGAAACGAAATACGATTTGGTCCGGAATACAAGAGGGGAGAGGAATATGAAAAAGAGAGGTTTAGCAGGACTTGCGGCTGTGCTGATGGCAGGAGTACTGCTTACGGCATGTGGCGAAAAGGCACCGGAAGAGTCCGCAGGCATCAATCAGCCCATGGCGGGAATCGGGGAGATCTTGGCATCCGCACAGTCGGAGGCGTCGGTTTCAAGCGTGGAAGAGACTTCCGCAGAGGCACCAAAGGACGATTGGAGCCAGAAATATGATCATTACTTTGAAGAGCATCCCATTGGCAACTGCGTGATCGACATGTCAACTCAAGAGGAGGGCATGAAGATGGCGATCCGCTTTGGCCTTGGCCAGACGGAGGAGTTTATCTATTTAAGGTATGTGGTTTGGGAGTGTGATGCGAAGCAGGAGCTTGATACCTCCTCGGAGGATAACTTCGTTACCGCTTATATGTACAAAAGTGGAGAGGCATATCTTTCCATGAACATGAAGGGCAGGAAGACGGAGTATTATAAGGCGACGGATCTCGATTTTGCGAACGCGTCACAGCTGGCATCCTCGGACAACCCTTTAGGCATTATGAATGACGAGGAGTTTACCTATGACCATGCGGAAGAACTTGACGGCGTGACCTACGACGTGCTCTTTACCAAAACGCTGTATACGACAAAGTCGAAGGCGAACCGCTGGATAAAGAATTATTATTATATTAATCGAGAGACGCAGGAGCTGGAGTGGGTACACGTAAAAGACACGGCCATAACCATGGATTACCATATTTCTCCCTTGGATGCAGAGAGCTTCGCTGAGATGCCTGCTGAGATGAAAAACGGCAAGAAGGATAGTAACGAGGACTTTATGAAGAGATTTGCGCTCGGAATCGTCAAGATTACTTACAATGCCCTTGGCGTCGACCCCAATAAGCTGAACCTCGAGGCAGCCGTGGGCCTAAAGAAATAATGAGATGGGATTTGGAAATGGATCGTTTTGAGATTTTTGACACACATGCACATTATGATGATCATGCCTTTGACGAGGATCGCGAGGAGCTGATCGGGAGTTTGAAGGCGGCAGGCGTTGGCAGGGTTGTCAACATTGGTTCAACGGTCGCCTCCTGTGCCGAATGCCTGGCACTGGCGGAAAGGTATGATTTTATCTACGCTGCGATCGGCGTACACCCGTCGGAGACGGCAGAGCTTACCGAGGAGCGCTTTGAGACCTTGCGGGAGCAGTGCCTGGATCCGAAATGCGTTGCCGTCGGAGAGATCGGGCTGGATTATTACTGGCCGGAGCCCGATGCGGAGCTTCAAAAGAAATGGTTTGTAAGGCAGTTGCAGCTCGCACGGGAGCTGAAAAAGCCTGTGGTGATCCATTCGCGGGATGCCTGCCATGACACGCTGGAGATTTTGCGCGGGGAGCATGCGGAAGAACTTGGAGGCGTGATTCATTGCTATTCGTATTCAGCGGAGACGGCGCGTGAGTATTTGGATATGGGATTCTTTTTTGGAATCGGCGGCGTTTTGACCTTTAAGAATGGCAGAAAGCTGAAGGAGACGGTGGAAATTCTGCCGATGGACAGGATAGTGATCGAGACGGACTCGCCGTATTTGGCACCGGTGCCAAACAGAGGGAAGAGGAATGACTCAAGAAATCTGGCTTATGTAGTCAGGGAGCTTGCGGCGATGAAGGGAATTTCCGAGGAGGAAGTGCGGAGAGTGACCTGGGAAAACGCCTGCAGGCTGTACGGGCTTGAGAAGTAAGCAAAGGAGACATGAGTGAGCATCCGTATCTAAGGAGGATGGGAAAGGAGCAGCATGGAGATCTTGAAGGTGATCCTGCCGATTTTGATCGGCGCCACCATTGGATATTTTACAAATTTTCTTGCCATAAAGATGCTGTTTCGGCCTCGGAAAGAGGTACGGATCGGGAAGTGGCGCGTGCCTTTTACGCCAGGCATTATTCCAAAGAATCAGCCAAGACTTGCAAATGCTATTGGCAATACCGTGGGCGGGCATCTTTTGAATTTGGATACCATCAAGGACAGCTTTCAGAAAAATGGCACGAAGGAAAAGCTGGTAAAGAAGGTCGCGTCCTCCCTTTATGAAAGTGAAGCCTGCGTTGGAGATTTCTTCAAGGCAGACGACAATCACGGGGAGCTGATCGAGCGATTCAGCAACGTCATGGCGGAGGCTGTTGCGGAAAAGGTGCGGCAGATGGAATTTAAGCCGATTGTCGCGGAGATTGGTAAGGAGACGCTGGGGGATCTTTTAAATCACAAGATGGTCTCCATGCTGCTGAGCGAGGAACGATTGGATGCCATTTATGAGCGTATCGCGCAGGCCTTGCATAAATATCTGGATGAGAATGGCGAGGAAATGATTCGCGGAGCCATTTCCCAGAACGTAAAGAAGCTGGAGAATAAGCCGATCAAGGAGATTGTTCAGGCGGGAACGAGTCAGGAAGGATTAGAGCATCTTGCCAGTTACGTAGTGGATCAGGTTGCGGAGCGCTATGGAGAGTCGCTGATGCAGGCCGTGGACGTCAGCTCCGTGGTACGGCAGAAGATAGAATCCATGGACGTTGCGGAGATGGAAAGGCTGACCCTTTCCGTGTGTGACAGGGAATTGCAGGCCGTCATTAATTTGGGAGCCTTGATTGGAGCCATCATCGGAGTGATTAATATCTTTATTTGATTGCAGGAATTGTAAATGGACGGAACAATCCGTAGCATCTTCTATAACAGAATTTATATGCAGGAGGAGAAGAGTTATGCCGACAACTAGGGCACATTACAGACATGGGGAAGAGGTAAGAAAGCTGGTAAAGCAGGAAGCAAGGGACGTGATTGATAAATATCCGGAGCTGTTTCATTTTGGCGTACACGGACCGGATCTTTTGTTTTACAACGATGCCTTAAAAAAGAATCCCGTGAACCAGATGGGGAGCAGGCTGCACGATCTTCCGGGAAGCTATTTTTTTGAACACGCCGTAAAGGTGTTAGAGGAGCTGAAGGCGGAAGGCAGCAGGGATTATTTGCCGTCGCTATCTTATGTTTATGGCGTACTCTGCCATTTTTCCCTGGATTTGTACTGCCACGGCTACGTACAGGAGAAGATCGATGCAAGCGGCATTTCTCACACGGAGATTGAGGCAGAGCTGGATCGCGAGCTTTTGGTGCAGGAGGGCTTGGATCCCGTTCGCGCAAGGCTGACGGGGCATCTGGAACCCTCAGGAAGAAATGCGCGAGTCATCGCCCGTTTTTATGAGGGGCTTACGCAGGAGGATATTCACAAGGCCATGGTGGACATGGTGAAGATGCTGAACTACCTTGTTCTTCCAAACAGGGTGATGCGCGCTGCCGTTTTGGGAGCGTTGAAGCTCGTAGGACAATATGATCAAAAGCATGGCCTGATCATCAATTATGAGAAAAACATGGAATGCGCCGACAGCACGGAGCATCTGATTAAACTGATGGAGGAGGCAATTCCCTTTGCGGCAGACCTGATCAATGCCTTCCCTGCAATGGGTGATGCGTTCCGCTATAATTTCGTCTCCATCGACCCTGAGTCGGGAGAGATTTACTGCGTAGATGCTGCTGGAGATTCCAAAAACGCAGAAGATGGCGTGGCTGAGTAGGCGGACATGGTAACGCTTTGCACGAAAAATAGGACGGGGAGAGAGTACAAACGACATGCATAAGACAACGAAACAGGAACGGAACTGGATTTTATACGACGTGGGCAATTCTGCCTATACGATGCTTGTAACGACGATCATGCCGATCTATTTTAATTATATTGCGAGTCAGCAGAATGTCAGCGCCGAGGATTATTTTGCGTATTGGGGCTATGCTGCATCCATCGTGACGCTGATCGTAGCAATTTTAGGACCCATAGTCGGAACGTTTACGGATAATAAGAATTGCAAGAAGCCGATTTTTATGGCATCTCTATTCATTGGCTCCGTGTGCTGCGTGGCGCTCGGCTTTACGAAATATTGGCTGGCCTTTCTGGTTGTCTATATCATTTCCAAGATTGGTTATGCTTCGAGCCTGATTTTTTATGACTCCATGCTGCCAGACATAACGACGCCAGATCGCATGGACAGGATCTCGACCTCTGGCTATGCCTGGGGCTATATCGGAAGCTGTATTCCCTTTGTGGCCTGTCTTGGCATTGTCTTGGGAAAGGATGCGATTGGCATCTCCATGGAAATGGCCATGATGCTTTCGTTTTTGATTACGGCCGTTTGGTGGGTTGGGATGACGGTTCCTCTTCTTCGCAGCTATCAGCAGAAGTATTACGTGGAATGTCAGGAGCATGCAGTACGCGAAACCTTCCGTCGTTTGGGAAGCACACTCGCCAATGCTCGTAAGCACAGCAAGATTTTTTGGTTCTTGGTTGCCTTTTTCTTTTATATTGACGGCGTGTATACCATCATTGACATGGCAACCTCCTATGGGCAGGCGCTTGGGCTAAAGAGTGAGGGACTATTGTTGGCGCTACTTCTTACGCAGATTGTAGCTTTCCCGTGTGCCATTATTTTTGGAAAGCTTGCTCAGAGATATGCGGCTGAAAACCTGATCACGGTCTGCATTTTAGCTTATCTTGGCATCGCAGTTTTCGCAATCTTTTTGACGAATCTTGTGGAGTTCTGGATTTTGGCGGTATTGGTCGGCATGTTCCAGGGCGGCATTCAGGCGCTGTCGAGATCTTATTTTACGAAGATCATTCCGCCGGAGCAATCTGGTGAATTCTTTGGTATTTATGATATTTGCGGCAAGGGTGCGGCATTCCTTGGCACGACGCTTGTCGGTCTGGTATCTCAGCTGACTGGCAGCATCAACAAAGGAATCAGTGTGCTCTCTTTGCTGTTTTTATTGGGGCTGTTCTTCTTCCGTAAGGCAGCCGCGAGCGCGAAAAAGGAGCAGGCTTGAAGCAATGAAGGAGCGTCTTGAAAACTATGAGGACATGATAAATTTGCCTCATCATCAATCCTCGCGAAGACCGCACATGCCCTTACGTGAAAGGGCGGCGCAGTTTTCTCCCTTTGCCGCGCTCACGGGGTATGAGGCAGCCATCACGGAGGCGGGGAGGCTGACCGAAAGCTTTCGGGAGCTGGATGAAAATGAAAAGGCGGCGCTGGATGAAATGCTACAGTACCTCCAGAAAAACAAGGAGGCACACCCTGAGATTGTTATTTCGCATTTCATCCCCGATGAGGTCAAGGAGGGCGGTGCCTACGTGGAGACGGCAGGGCGTTTTCTAAAGCTCCAGGTCATGGGACGAGAGATTGTTTTGGAGACGGGAGAAGGGAACGGCAGGGAACAAAGCAGGATTTCCCTGGATCATATCGCAGGGATCTGGCTTCGCCACTGACAGGCCTAGGATTTAGATCTTTTGGGAGAGAGGGTGAAGAGTTGAAGGAAAAAGCTTTCGCAAAGGTTGAAGATTTTTTAGTGAAGAATAAGGATGCGCTGCTCCTTGGCGGGCAGATCGCATTGGTGGTTTTGGTTTGTGTTGCGGGGATCCGAAATGATCTGGAGCCCCAGAATTGCTGCTGCAGAAAATGCAGGAAGAAAAGAAAGAAAAAGCGGAAGAAGTAATGTCGGAGAGATCTTACGTTGCGATTGATTTAAAATCCTTTTATGCATCCGTGGAATGCGTGGAACGAGGGCTGGATCCGCTGACGACAAATCTTGTTGTCGCGGATGCAAGCAGGACGGAGAAGACCATTTGTCTGGCGGTGTCGCCTTCCTTGAAGGCATACGGAATTCCGGGTCGCGCCAGACTTTTTGAAGTGGTGCAAAAGGTGCGGGAGGTCAATCGTGCTAAAAAGCCGGGGGAGTCTGAGCTGACCTACCTTGTTGCAACGCCGAGGATGGCACTGTATCTAAAATATAGCACGGACATTTATCAGATTTATTTGAAATATATTGCGCCGGAGGACATTCACGTCTATTCCATTGATGAGGTGTTTATGGACGTGACGACCTATCTGAAAACCTATCGGATGACGGCGCAGGAGCTTGCGGGGAAGATGATCCGTGAGGTATTGGCGCAGACGGGGATCACGGCAACGGCAGGGATTGGGACGAATCTTTATCTTTGCAAGGTCGCCATGGACATCGTTGCAAAGCATGCGCCGGCGGATGAAAACGGCGTTCGCATGGCGAGCCTGGATGAAATGAGCTACCGAAGGCTCCTTTGGAATCACAAGCCGCTGACGGATTTTTGGCGCGTGGGCAAGGGCTATGCGAGAAGGCTGGAGGGGGTCGGGCTCTTTACCATGGGTGACATTGCGAGGTGCAGCATCGGCAAGGAGACGGAGTTTTACAACGAGGATCTTTTGTACCGCCTGTTTGGGATCAATGCGGAGCTTTTGATCGATCATGCATGGGGATGGGAGCCAACGACCATCGCGGACGTCAAGGCCTATCAGCCGGAGAACAATTCCGTGAGCTCCGGGCAGGTACTTTCTTGCCCCTATTCCTTCGAGAAGGCCAGGATCGTGACCAAGGAAATGGCGGAGCTGATGGCACTGGATCTGGTCGCTAAAAAGCTGGTGACGGATCAGCTGGTGCTCACCGTAGGCTACGACGTGGAAAACCTTAAGAACGCAAAGCCGGATGGTGGATATCAAGGAGAAATCGTTGCAGACTATTATGGGAGACTCGTACCAAAGCATGCCCATGGCACGGAGAACCTAAAGGAGTTTTCCTCGTCTGCCAAGGAGATTTCCGAGGCCGTTCTGGCGATCTTTGACAGGGTGCTGGATCCTGCGCTTTTGGTCCGGCGGATTAACGTGGCGGCGAATCACGTCATCGCGGAGTCCGAGGCGGAAAAGAAGGAAAAGTATGAGCAGCTCGATCTCTTTCGGGATTTTGCTTTCGGAAATGGTGAGCCGAAGCAGGACGAAAAGGAAAAAGAGCGCTTGCAGCGGGAGAAAAAGATGCAGCAGGCGATTTTGGGGTTGCAAAAGCGCTATGGAAAGAATGCCGTGCTAAAGGGAACGGATTTGGAAGAAGGCGCGACCACGCGGGAGCGCAATAAACAGATCGGCGGTCATAAGGCCTAAGCACGGGATGAGAACGATTGAAAATAAAGACGACAAAAAATAGATGGTAAAAAAGAAAAAGCGAATAAGAGAAACAAAAAAATGGGAGGTATGTCATGCAGAAAAATGATAGTATATCCATACCGGTGATCTTGAAGGTTGGAAGTGGAGCTTTGGGTTGTCTTGGACCTACGCTTCGTGAGGGGAATCTTACGGAGGTCGTGATCTATTTCGGAAATGGTTTGATAGAGCTTTTTGGAACGAAGGTAATGGAGTCCATGCGCACGGCGGGGATCAACGTTCTGGAGTATCAGGAGCTGGATACGGTTGCCATTGAGGAGATTATTCCTCTGGCGTTTGCCATTCCGAACAAGGCGAAGGCCGTAGTATCCATCGGAGGAGGTAAGGTGATCGATGCGGGAAAATATGCGGCATACCTGCGCGGCATGCCCTTTATCAGCGTTCCCACCAGTAGCTCCAGCGACGGCTTTTCCAGCGCCAGCGCATCGCTTTTGGTTGGCGGGAAGCGGAATTCCGTGCCTGCAAAGCTGGCCTATGGCATTGTCGTGGATACGGAGGTCATTCGCACGGCACCCGTAAAATTCATTTATTCTGGCATTGGAGACATGGTGGCAAAGATTACTTCGCTGTATGACTGGGTGTATGAGGCGCGGCAGGGAGCTTCCGTTTTGAATGATTTTGCCGTGATGGTTGCAAAAAAGGCGGTGAACAGCTTTGTGCGCACGCCCTTTGAGAGCATCTATGACGAGGTGTTCTTAAAGGAGCTTTTGGATTCGCTGGCCATGAGCGGCATTGCCAATGAGATCGCAGGCAGCAGTGCACCGACCAGTGGAAGCGAGCATTTGATTTCCCATGCCCTGGATAAGTTTCTGGAGGTGCCTCAGCTCCACGGCGTGCAGGTTGGCATCGCGACCTATATCATGGCGAAGGTGCAGGATCACAGATACGTGCGCGTCAACAAGATCTTTACGGACACGGGCTTTTGGGATTATGTCGCAACGCTTGGGATGAAGAAGGAGGACTTTATCAAGGCCATCGACATGGCACCCTCCATGAAGCCTTACCGTCATACCTATCTGCATGAAGAGCAGTATCGCGAGGAAGCCAAGAGAATCGTCATGGAGGATGAGATATTAAATAAGGTGTTGGTATAGGTTATTTAGAAGGATGAGACTGACTTCTTATAGGGGATGTAAGGGCTACAAAGTATTTCTCACGCATGGGCGCGAGCAAGCAGGTTGACATCGAAAGGACGGAGAACGACATGATTTTGGATTGGAAGAAATATCAGGAAAAAGCAACGGAGGCCATCGCGGAGGGCGTGGTCCTTCTGGAGAATCGGAATGGGGCGCTTCCACTGGATGCCTCTAAGGAGCTTGCTGTATTTGGCAGGATTCAGCTGGATTATTATAAGAGCGGAACGGGTTCAGGTGGCATGGTGAACGTATCGCACGTAATTAACATTCCCGAGGGCCTTACGCTTCGCGGTGCAAAGCTTGATCAGGAGCTCCTTGAGACCTACCAGAGCTGGACGGCGTCTCATCCCTTTGACAAGGGTGCAAGCTGGGGCGGCGAGCCCTGGTGCCAGGAGGAGATGCCGCTTTCCGAGGAGCTGGTTGCGGCTGTCTCAAAGCGCTGTGAGACGGCGCTGATCGTCATTGGACGCACCGCAGGCGAGGAGATGGACAATTCCTACAAGGAGGGCTCCTATCTCTTGACGGCTGGCGAAAAGGACATGCTGAGAATCACCAGAAAGTATTTCCAGAAGACGGTGATCGTGCTCAACGTGGCATCCATCATTGACATGGGCTTTGTCGATGAGTTTACGCCAGATGCCGTGCTTTATGGATGGCATGGCGGCATGATGGGCGGCCTTGGCACGGCGGACGTGCTTTTGGGAAACGTTTCCCCTTCCGGAAAGCTGACGGACACGATCGCGTATGCAATTAAGGATTATCCTTCCGATCCCAATTTTGGTGATCAGAACCGCGATTATTACTGTGAGGACATCTATGTCGGATATCGTTATTTCGAGACCTTTGCGAAGGATCGCGTAAGATATCCCTTCGGATATGGTCTTTCCTACACGGAGTTTGCATTCGAGGACGCAAGGCTCGAGGAAGGAAGCTTTGCAGGACTGCTTGCAGCTGTTGGCGAAGCAACATTGGATGCATGTAGCTGTGGGAAAAAGTTTGGTGGAAAGATCAGCGTGACCGTGACGAATACGGGAAAGGTTCCCGGAAAAGAGGTTGTTCAGGTGTACTGTGAGGCACCGCAGGGCCAGCTTGGAAAGCCTGCGAGAGTCCTTTGCGGCTTTGCAAAGACCAAGCTCCTTGCGCCTGGCGAAAAAGAGGTGGTCAGCATCAAGGTTTGCCCCGAAAGCTTTGCATCCTATGATGACAAGGGCGTGACGGGCCATGCCTATGCTTATTTGTTAGAGGCTGGAACCTACAGGTTCCATGTTGGAAAAAGCGTCAGGGAGACCCTGCCGGCATTGACGCTGGAGGTTCCGGAGCTTAAGGTGCTTCGTCAGGTGACGAGTGCGCTCGCTCCCGTGCTTCCCTTTGACCGTATGGTAAATCGAGATGGAAAGCCTGTTTTCGAGAAGACCCCCATCAAGGAGGTGGAGGAGTTCCAGGGAGACGCAGAGATTCCTGACGGACTCTATCGCGCACAGGAGGCGAGGAGGCGTCTTGCAGAGATGCCCAAGGAAATTGCCTATACGGGAGATCTTGGCATCAAGCTTGCTGACGTCGCCAATGGAAAGAGTACTTTGGAAGCATTTATCGGGCAGCTGTCGGATGAGGACCTTGCCTGCATTATTCGCGGCGAGGGCATGGGAAGCCCGAAGGTAACGGCTGGCACGGCAGCAGCCTTTGGCGGCGTTGCTCCGCGCCTTGCAGGGCTTGGCGTTCCCTGCGGCTGCTGCTCCGACGGTCCCTCCGGCATGCGCCTTGACTGCGGAACAAAGGCCTTCAGCCTGCCTGGCGGCACCATGCTGGCATGTACCTGGAACCGCGAGCTTTTGACGGAGCTCTTTACCTTTACGGGCTGGGAGATGACGGCAAATCACGTGGAATGTCTCCTCGGCCCCGGCATGAACATTCACAGACATCCCCTGAACGGAAGAAACTTTGAATATTTTTCCGAGGATCCGTTCCTGACGGGAGAAATTGCCGTGGCACAGCTTGACGGCTTGCATTCTGCGGGCGTCACGGGAACGATCAAGCATTTTTGTGGAAACAATCAGGAGACAAGAAGACACTTCCTCGACAGCGTGATCTCCGAGAGGGCGCTGCGCGAGATTTACTTAAAGGGCTTTGAGATCGCCGTGAAAAAGGGCGGTGCTTATACCATCATGACGACCTATGGGAGCGTCAATGGTCTTTGGACGGCTGGAAGCTTTGACCTGACGACCACGATCCTCCGCGGGGAATGGGGCTTTGACGGGTTTGCCATGACGGACTGGTGGGCAAACATTAATCGTCGCGGACAGGAGCCTGACAAGCGGGATCTTGCAGCCATGGCCATGGCACAGAATGACGTCTACATGGTGTGTGCGGACGGTGAAAAACATGATGACAATACGCTGGAATCCCTGAAGAAGGGTGAGGTGAAGCGCGCAGAGCTGCAGCGAAATGCAGCGAACGTGTTGAAGGTGGTCCTTCGCTCCAATGCGATGAAGCGCCTTCTTGGGACGGCGGAGACGGTGGAGATCGTTGGTCGCGAGGAGGAAGGAGCGGTGAGCCAGGAGGAGGTTCCCTGCTACCACGTCGTGGACGAGCTGACGGTGGACCTTCGCGGCGTCAAGGCGGAGAGGGATTCCAGCTATAGCTTTGTGATGGATCTGGAAACCCTTGGAGAGTATCGTTTTACTTTGACGGCAAGCTCCAATGCGGGAGAGCTGGCGCAGATTCCCGTGACGGTGTTCTGCATGGGAACGGCATCCGGCACCTTTACCTGGAACGGAACCGGCGGAGAGCCCGTAAGCTTTAGCGGCAGCACCTACATGTTCTCCCGATATACAACGGTGCGGCTGTATTTTGCGCAGGGTGGATTGGATCTTGTAGACATAAAGTTTGAGTTGACGGAATAAGTGAGGCATTAGGAAAATGGTACAAAGGCATTCTATAATTCTGTGGAGAAAAGCAGAAAAAGCAGATAAAAACTTTGAGGATATTTCAAAAGATGCCTTTGGCGTTTTAAGCATATTTCAGGATTACCCTCATGATTTGAGACCTAATTATTTGACCTCTAAAACATCAAAAGACATTAAACAATTTAGTTGGAATTATGAGAATTTTTGCGGTATTTTGAAAGAGGGAAGTAACAAAGAGGGCGAAAAGACATTCGAGGATTTGGGGTATTCGGTTTCTTTTTATTCATCTGTGAATGATGTAAATTCTTGTGCATTTCAAATGAGGGTTGGGAATAAAAACGATAGATTTAATAACGTGCTTATCATAGATTTACCTTTATCGTTAAATCTTTATGATAAAGAGATCGCAGACATGATTAAAAACTTATTTATAAAACTCGTTTTGGCATATGTGCCATATTGGGGATGTGTTTCAAATAAAGCAATGTCTCAAAAATATGGAAAATACTTGGAAGGAAATTTGCCAACAACGGCTCATTGGATGAATTACTGGTCAGAAGATATTGTCAGAGAAATTGGTGTTGAAAAGATAAAAAAAGCAGTGGATGAAAATCCTGAAATATCATATCAAAATGGTATATTATTAACCAAAGACACGGGATATGATCTAAACAAAGCGGAGGATGTCAGATTTCACGAAAAAATACAAAAGAGCTTATTTACTGATGCTTTGCGGTTATAAAAATGTGATTGTGCCTTGATGATTATAAAATTGCAAATTGTTTTTAATTGGTGGTGCCTTCTCGCGAGCCTCGTTCAAAAGGTTGACATCCTGCGGATAGCTAATGTTTTGCGGCGCACATGTTGTGTCAAGAATGATTGTCCCGCTGTTTTCCCGTTCGTCGGACGATTCCTGGGAATCACGCCCCCCGCCGTTTCCAGGGCCAGGATCATTCGGCGAGTTGTAATCGATGATCATTTCGTTGATCTCGATCATCATGCCAACGGGGACTGTGGAATTAAGAGAGGGAGATACTGGTAATGAATGAAAAAATCAAAGGAAATATGAAGAACTAAAGAAAAAACAACAAGAGCATATGAAAATAAAAAAATGGCAGAGCAATTCGTTGTTCATGGAGTGTATTCAAAAGATTGATAAAATTGATATTATTCCTGAAACTCAGTGTGAGCTCTTATTAAACAAAGTTGAAGATATAATTCCCATGACCTTAGCTGGACATGTTGATTGGAATAAGATGAAACATGACAGAGAAACGATTAGTTATGGACAAATAGAAAACTATTTGGAAACGCATGAAAATTATTACATAATATGGAATAATTGCGATCTTCCAATTATAAAGTGTGATTTGCAATCCATAATTGAGAATTTTGTTGATTTTGAAGCGGTAGACTTTAGCTATTTGGCAATATCTGAAGACTTGAACGTTATATTGGAAGCGGTGAAATTTGGATGTGTAAATATGGGAATTTTATGAATTGATTTATAGCATAAAAAGAAACGGGATGTAAATGGGGCTGTTCTCGTTACGTATTATTCCGTTTTATGTATAAGTCAGGGAATACCGTGGAAAAGAAATCAGGCTGAAGGAAGGCGAGGATGGCGACGGTGATTACCTTCTGGATGTCGACGGGCTGACGGACTTTGACGAAGTTTACATATGGGAGACAAATCCCCGGAAGCCTGATACGGATGATGACGGTTTGGATGACTGCATTGAGGCGGACAACTGGTTTGATCCGCTGGAGGGCGATGCGGACCATGACGGCAGGCTTGATTTGCAGGAGCTTGCCGAAGGAACAAATCCCAGAGTGTATAATAAGCATGGTTGGGATTATGTTGCCGCTTTTTTGAAAGGGTTCATGGCTGGAGATTTCATACGGGATACGCAGGATTCAACCGTAATGGCCGGACAACTTCATAGCAAAGGAAGTCGCCAAGTCGGATGAATTATTGGTTAGAAGACATTGCCAGAGAAGTTGATATTGAGGAGTAGCGAATGGATATGCACAATGATCAAGAAGCTGAAGATATTTCATGTGAATGCCGATGAGGTGGTTTTACCCTAGGGAAAAACGGTTTTTCCTGATCTTTTGTAATCTTGGCATGGGACTGTTTCTTCTCATTTGGGTGTTTCAGATTGTTGCACAAATCTTCGGATAGAGTTAAAATGGCATATATCGACAGAATGGAAGAAGAGAGAGGAAAGTTATGTACGAATTTGACGGAAGAATCAGATACAGCGAGACGGACAGCGAGGGAAGGCTGACATTAATGGCATTATTAAATTATTTTCAGGATTGTTCAACGTTTCAATCGGAGGATGCGGGGGTTGGCGTCAGATATTGCTTAGGCCGCGACCTTGTATGGGTGCTCAATGCCTGGCAGATTGTTCCCATCCGACTCCCGAAGCTTGGAGAGAAGGTAAGGATTGCAACGATTCCTTATGATTTTCAGAAATTTTTGGGATTTCGTAATTTTATGATGTTGGACGAGTCGGGCAATTATCTGGCCAAGGCAAACAGCGTTTGGAGCCTCATCAACGTCAAAACGGGACATTTTGAGACACCGGACGAAGCCATGAGGAAGGGCTATCCCATCGAGGAACGAATTCCGATGGACTATGCGGGGCGCAAAATTTCCGTACCGACGGGTGGCGTGGCCAAGGATGCCATCACCGTGGCACTCCATCATTTGGACGCCAACCATCACGTCAACAACGGCCAATATGTCGCCATGGCGTTGGAATTTCTGCCGGATGGCGCTGAGATTAAGCAACTCCGCGCGGAATACCGAAAGCAGGCCTTCCTTGGCAACGTCATCGTCCCTTATGTGGCAAAGGAGGACAGCAGAGTTGTTGTTGCCTTACAGGATAGTGACGGTAAGCCATTTGCCATTGTAGAATTTGAACTTTAGGAAAGCATCATCTTTTTGTTAATGTTTAACTCATGACACAAGAATATGGAGGACGCATCAATAGAGAACGGAGGAGACAAGAAATGAGTTTACGTTTAGGAGAAATTCAGAAGCTGGAAATTGTGAAGAAGGTGGAGTTTGGCGTGTACTTGGCCGAGCCCGGACGCGAGGATGATAAGGTGCTTCTGCCCATCAAACAAGTGCCCGCAGGGGCAAGCGTTGGCGACGTAATGGAGGTATTCCTGTACAAGGATTCCAAGGACCGCCTGATCGCGACCACGAAACGCCCCAAGCTCATTATGGGCGAGGCGACGCTGCTTACCGTCGCACAGATGGGAAAAATCGGTGCTTTTTTGGACTGGGGCCTGGAGAAGGACCTGCTTTTGCCCTTTAAGCAACAGCGCGGCCGAATCAAGGAAGGCGACCAGGTTTTGGTTTCCCTCTACGTCGATAAGAGCGAGCGCCTTTGCGCCACCATGAACGTGTACGAGCACCTGCTGTCCAACAGTTCCTACAAGAAGGATGACCGCGTGAACGGCAGAGTGTACGAGATCAGTAATAATTTTGGCGCATTTGTTGCCGTGGACGATAAATATTCTGCGCTGATTCCGAAGAACGAGCTCTTCGGTGAAATTGAACCCGGACAAATCATTTCGGCAAGAGTGATCAAGGTACAGGATGACGGAAGACTCCTTCTTAGTATTCGCGAGAAAGCTTACCTTCAGATTGACAAGGATGCGGAGAAAATCCTGCGGCTCCTGGACAGCTACGAGGGTTCCCTGCCCTTTACGGATAAGTCTGCGCCTGAGGTCATCACCCATGAGACCGGCATGAGTAAGAATGAATTCAAACGTGCCGTAGGGCATCTCCTGAAGGAGAAAAAAATACAGATCGGAGAAAAATCCATTCGGAGATTATAGACATGGTTTGGTTAAGCATGGCACTCATTTTGTTGTGGTCGCCCCTGCTCTATCTATGGATGCTTGGGCCGGGGCACCCAAGAAGAAAAGAGATGCGCCCGTTTGAAAAGGTATACATAGCCCATCGGGGACTTCATGACGTTTCCAAGGGGATTCCGGAAAACTCCCTGACGGCCTTTCAGAGGGCGGCGCAGGCAGGCTACGGAATGGAGATGGACCTGCAGCTGACGCGCGACGGAAAGCTTGTCGTGTTTCATGATGCATCGCTGGAACGCATGTGCGGCGTGAAAAAGAAGCTGACGGATCTGACCTACGAGGAATTGCGGCAATACCCCCTGATGGAAACGAAGGAAAGGATTCCCTTGTTTGAGGACGTGCTAAAGGTTGTCGGAGGCAGAACGCCCCTGATCATCGAGATGAAGGCGGAGGGAAAGTGCTTCCGCGCGACCAAAATGGCCTGTGAAATGCTCTCGAACTATCAAGGCTTGTACTGCATGGAATCCTTTCATCCTCTCTGTATGTGGTGGGTCAGGAGACATTATCCTCAGATCCTGCGCGGACAGCTTTCCATGAATTACTTCGTAGAGGAGGCGGGCAGACCGTTTTATCAAAAGCTGGTCATGACCAGCATGATCCTGAACGTCTTCTCCAGACCTGATTTTATTGCCTATAAGCATTCCCAACGCGAACAGTTCAGCTACCATCTGCTTCGGAAGCTTTACCGCGTGGAGAACGTGGCCTGGACAATTCGAAGTCAGGAGGAATTGGAGCAGGCACGCCCCACGTTTCGCGTCATGATTTTTGAAAATTTTATTCCAAGGACGGAAACTCAGAGCCGATAAACAGTATGCTTGTGCATTTTTAATAGGCACATATCGAAAAATTGCACAAAAAGCTATTGCTTTTTTTGTTCGTTTTTGGTATAAATGTTTTATACGGTTTATTTTGGGGACGCAAAGGAGCGTGTACATATGATTTCGAATCAGATACTGCAGAATACAATTGACGGATTAAAGGGAATTGCCAGAATAGAGCTCTGTGTCATGGACGTGGACGGCAAGGAGGTTGCCAGCACCATTGACATGGGGAACTGCGCGAAGGCTGTGGTGGAGTTTGCCACTTCGCCCGCAGATTCTCAGGAAATCCAGGGATATCAATACTTTAAGATCTTTGACGAGCAGCAGCTGGAGTATGTTTTGATCGTTGCAGGCAGCGGTGAGGATGTTTACGTCATTGGTAAAATGGTGGCCTTCCAGATCCAGAACCTGTTGGTGGCGTACAAGGAGCGCTTTGACAAGGATAACTTTATCAAGAATCTGCTCCTCGACAATCTGCTTTTGGTGGACATTTACAGCCGCTCCAAGAAATTGCACATTCAGACGGACGTGGCCCGCGTGGTCATGATCGTGGAGACGGGAAACCGCAAGGACAACAATGCACTGGAACTGACGCGCAATCATTTTGGTGCGAACAGCCGCGACTTTATCACGGCCGTGGATGAGAACAATGTCATTGTGGTTAAGGATCTGACGGACGTCAATGCCGCAAAGGAAATTGACAAGTCCGCAAAGGCTCTTTGCGCCTTCCTGCAGAAGGAGGGCTTAAAGGTTCGCGTTGCCTACGGAACCGTCATTCAAGAGATCAAGGAGGTCAGCCGTTCCTACAAGGAGGCGAAGATGGCTTTGGACGTCGGAAAGATTTTCTTCGACGACAGGGACATCGTGGCTTACAGTGAGCTTGGCATTGGACGACTCATCTATCAGTTGCCCATTCCCCTTTGTAAGATGTTTATTCGCGAGATCTTTGGCGGAAAGAGCCCTGATGAATTCGACGAGGAGACGCTGACCACAATTTATAAGTTTTTCGAGAACAGCCTGAACGTATCAGAGACTTCTCGCCAGCTCTTTATCCACAGAAATACGCTTGTTTATCGTCTGGATAAGCTGCAGAAGACGACAAATCTTGACCTGAGGGTTTTTGAAGATGCCATCACCTTCAAGATCGCCCTGATGGTCGTGAAATACATGAAATACATGGAAAGTATGGAATACTAAGTCCGCGTATGAAACCAAACGGGCTCCCATTTCGTCTATCTAATGGGAGCCCATGATTATGAGAAAGAGAAGAAGCTCCAAAGGCTGCCGATGGTGGCAGGGAGATGACAGGATACTATGAGTAGAAAAGAAGAAAAAGAAAAGCAGAGACAGGAATTTATTGAGGAAAAAGGGATTATTTATTTAGAGAACGTCAGCAAGACCTATTCTGCGGGCGTGGCAGCAGTCAGCAACATGAACCTGAGCATTAAGCGGGGAGAATTCGTGTTTATCGTCGGTGAGAACGGTGCGGGAAAGTCCACGCTGTTCAAGCTCCTTATGCGAGAGCTCAAGGCCAGCGAAGGCGGCGTCTATGTCATGGGGCAGGACGCAGGGAAGTTGCGCCATCGTCAGATTCCGAAGTATCGTCGCCAGATTGGCGTCGTATTTCAGGATTTCCGTCTTTTGACGGACAGAAACGTGTATGAGAACGTGGCATTTGCCCAGAGAATTCTTGAGGTACCCACGGAGGAGATCCGCAGAAACGTTCCGACCATTCTGGCAACGGTGGGTCTTGCAGGAAAATACAAGGCAAAAATCCGCGAATTGTCCGGAGGAGAACAGCAGAGAGTCGCATTGGCGAGGGCTCTGATCAATTCGCCTGCCATTTTGCTCGCGGATGAGCCTACGGGTAATCTGGATCCCCAGAACGCATGGGGCATCATGGAGCTTTTAGAGGAAATCAATGCGCAGGGTACGACCGTGGTCATGATCACGCATAACAGAGAAATCGTAAACAGCATGCGTAAGAGGGTCATTGCGCTGAAAAAGGGCGTCATTGTGAGTGATCAAGAGGATGGTGAGTATGTTGAGGAAGATTAATTCGTTTTTTTACGTATTTCGGCAGGGCTTAGCGAATATCCTGCATAATAAGCTTTTTTCGCTGGCGTCCATTGCGACCATTACGGCCTGTCTGTTTATGTTTGGGGCGTTTTATGCCATTGTTACCAACTTTCAGCACATGGTGATGAAGGTTGAGGAGGGAGTTTCCGTTACGGTATTCTTCCACTCGGAATATGACCTTTGCTATCTTTCTGAGGGCTATGAGCATCGGGAGGAGTACGTGCATCCCGATGGGCAGATTCCTTCCAAGGAGCGACTTGAGGAGATTGGAAGGGAAATCGAGGCCAGGGAAGAGGTATCCGGCGTAAAGTTTATCAGCGACGATGAAGCGTGGGCCGCATTTGGACCGGAGCACTTTGGAGAGGACTATGCCAGCGGCTATGAAGATAACCCTCTGCGCGGTGAGGATAATTACGAGGTCTATCTGAGCGACGTCAGCATGCAGGATTCGCTGGTGACTTGGCTTAAGAGCCTTCCCGAGGTTCGCCGCGTAAACTATGACGAGGCAACGGCGACGACGCTGACGGGTACAAATCTGATCATTGCCTATGTTTCCGCCGGAATTATTGCACTGTTGTTTGCAGTCAGCATTTTCCTGATCAGCAATACGGTTGCTACGGGTATTGCGATCCGCAGTCAGGAGATCAGCATCATGAAATATATCGGCGCGACGGATTTCCTGGTACGTTCCCCCTTCGTGATTGAGGGTATGATCATTGGACTGCTTGGCGCGGGAATTCCGCTGATCATTCTATATCAGTTGTATCAATATGCCATGGAGTATCTCATGTCGAGATTCCCGATGCTGAGCACGAGGTTAGGTTTCCTGCCGGTGAACGAAGTCTTTTCGTTTCTGACGCCTGTCTGCTTTGCCATCGGCGTTGGCATCGGTTTCCTTGGAAGTATGTTGTCCGTTAGAAAGCATTTGAGAGTATAAGGCACATAAGAGAAAAGCACATGAAGAAAAAGCGGTTTGTGGTGACGGGACTTTTGATCTGTCTGACCTTATTGCTCATGGGATTATGGAATGCGAGCGTGCTTCGAAGCAAGGCTGCGAAGAATAATGATTCCACCATCTTGCAGAACATCAAGGAAAAGCAGGAGCAAATCTCAAAGGCAGAGAAGGAAAAGAGCGGATTAAAGAAGAACCTCAGCGACGTTCAGTCGATTCAGAAAAATTTGGAATCCAAGAAAAAGGATTTGAACAAGTACATAGCGGAGCTGGATGATCAGATTGCTTTGGTAGATGCGAGGATGGCAGAGCTGAGGGAGGAAATCGTCCTGAAGGAGGCAGAGCTTGCCGCCACGCAGGCGGAGGTCGAGGAGGCCATTGCCAGGGAAACGGGGCAGATGGATAACATGATCATTCGCGCCCGGCAGATGTACGAGAAGAGAAGCAGTCTTGCAACGGAGCTGCTTACGGGGGTCTCCGGGATGGGCGAGTTTCTCAATCGCGCGGAGCTCATGGAGCGCCTTGTCACCTATGACAAGGAACAGTGGACCATGTATCAGAATTACCGAAAATACGTGGAGCTTTGCGAGAGACAGTTAGAGCTTGAAAAGGAAATCTTGGATCAGACCAAGGAAAACGTCGAGCTGGAACAGAGTACGCTGGAGCTGTTTTTAGAGCAAAAGAAGCGTGACATCGAGGCCTACGAGGCTGACATTTCAAATAATGAAAAGGCCATCGAGGAATATGAGGCCATGATCCGCCAGCAGGATGAGGAGATTAAGGCATTGGAGGCAGCGCTTGCCGCAGAACGCAAGAAGCTGACCGTGCAGCGTACCTATGACGGTGGTACCTTTGTCTTTCCGTTGGAATCCTATACGAGGGTCAGCGATCCTTATGGATGGCGTATTCATCCCATTTTGAAGGTGAAGCAGTTCCATAACGGCATAGACCTTGCGGCGCCAAAGGGAACGCCCATGTATGCGGCGTATGACGGCGTGGTTGTCGCTGCGGCGTATAGCCCGACCATGGGAAATTACGTCATGATTGATCACGGGGATAATCTCTATACGGTGTATATGCATGCCTCTGTTTTGAAGGTTTCTGAGGATGCCGTCGTGACTCGTGGTCAGACCATCGCACTCGTGGGCTCTACGGGAAGGTCGACGGGACCTCACTTACATTTTAGCGTAAGAAAAGACGGCGAATACGTATCACCGCTTGATTATATCACGCTTCCATAGAAAAAACGGGGCTGTATATTACCTAAGAATCGTTTTGAATTGCCGGGGGGGATACGGCATAAAAGGAGCATCAAAAGATGGATCAGAATCAGTATTTAGACATGGATTCCTATCGTACTGGGAATCAGACGGCATCATTCATGAAAAGGAAGGATAACGGAGCATTTTGGGGCGGACTCGTCTTGGGAATGGTAGGAACGCTGATCATTACCGGTTTACTCGTTCTTGCTTTTTGGAATGCCGGCAAGGCCGCGATGCAAAAAAACGGGGGAGGCTCAGACGGAAGCGTCGGTATCTCCTCTTCTAAAAAGAAAACGAAGGACCAGGACTTTGTCACGGAGGAAATGATCACCAAAATCAATTATATCGCGAATCTTATTCATGAAGGATTCTTTTTGGATGAGGTTTCCGATGAAGATCTGGAGAACGGCATCTATGAGGGATTGATGAATGCCCTCAATGATCCTTATTCAGAATATTATACAAAAGCGGAATTTGAAGAAATCATGCAGAGCTCCTCAGGCATTTATTATGGCATCGGAGCCTATGTCAGCATCGACAATGAAACGAATCTTCCCAAGATCAGCGGCGTGTTTAAGAATAGCCCCGCGGAGGAAGCAGGACTTCGTACGGATGATCTGATTTACATGGTCAACGGAGAGCAGACCTATGGAAAGAGCCTGTCTGACGTGGTTGCCAAAATCCGCGGCGAGGAGAATACGACGGTGAACATTACCATCGTCCGAGATTCGGAGCAGCTTGAGAAGACCGTGATGAGAAGGCGGGTAGAGAATCCTACCGTAAATACGGAAATGTACGAAAATGGCATGGGTTACCTTCAGATTACGGAATTTGATGACGTCACGACGACGCAGTTTTTGGAAGGCATGGAATCTCTGTATCAGTCCGGCATGCAGGGACTGATTCTTGACCTGCGTGCGAATCCCGGCGGAAATCTCTCCACGGTGGTTCAGATTGCGCAAAACCTTCTTCCGGAAGGACTGGTCGTCTACACGGAGGATAAGAATGGCAATCGAAAGGATTATAAGTGTAAGGGCGATAAGGAGAT
The DNA here is from genome assembly GCA_017527205.1 of Lachnospiraceae bacterium. Classification (GTDB taxonomy): domain Bacteria; phylum Bacillota; class Clostridia; order Lachnospirales; family Lachnospiraceae; genus Acetatifactor. Next base: position 77,368 of record JAFXQK010000073.1, read on the forward strand.
TCAGATCCCCATGGTAGTTCTCGTGGATTCCAATTCTGCCAGCGCTGCGGAGATTCTTTCAGGTGCCATTCAGGATTACAAGAAGGGAACGCTGATCGGAAAGACGACCTATGGTAAGGGGATTGTACAATCCATCATCCCGTCAGCTGATGGAACTGCCGTTAAGATCACCGTGAGCGGATACTTTACTCCGAATGGCAGAAACATTCATAAGATCGGAATTGAGCCTGACATTGACTGTGACTTTGACGGTACCCTTTATTACAATGTAGAGAATCCCGTTGACACGCAATTGGAAAAGGCGAAGGAAGTTTTGGCAGATCTGATGAAGAAATAAAATAGCAGGGGGAAAGTACAGAACAAACATTCGATTGTGCTGTACTTTTTCTTTGCCTTCTGCTATACTGATCCTATAAGCGCTGTACGAGGGGAAGGCAATATCATATCGCGAAGCGATTTCGTATAAGAAGGTGAAGTATGGATCATTTTGTGTTACATTCCGAATATCAGCCGACCGGAGATCAGCCTAAGGCCATTGAAGAGCTGGTGGAGGGCTTTCGGGCGGGCAATCAGTTTGAAACCTTGCTAGGCGTCACGGGCTCTGGTAAGACGTTTACCATGGCGAACGTGATTGCCGCTTTGAATAAACCGACCTTGGTTATCGCGCACAACAAAACGTTGGCGGCGCAGCTCTATGGGGAGTTCAAGGAATTTTTTCCTGAGAATGCGGTAGAATATTTTGTAAGCTATTATGATTATTATCAGCCAGAGGCTTACGTGCCGCAGTCGGATACCTACATCGCGAAGGATTCCTCCATCAATGATGAGATCGATAAGCTTCGGCTTTCTGCGACGGCATCCCTCACGGAGCGGCGGGACGTTGTGGTCGTGGCCAGCGTGTCCTGCATTTACGGCCTGGGCAGCCCCGACGAATATCAGGACATGGTCGTGAGCCTTAGGCCCGGCATGACCAAGGATCGAGACCAGGTGCTTCGAGAGCTCGTGGACATGCAGTACGTCAGAAATGACCTTGACCTGGAGCGCGGTACCTTCCGCGTGCGGGGGGACGTGTTGGAGATCTATCCTGCGGAGGGCGGAGATTATTTCATTCGCGTGGAGTTTTTTGGAGATGAGATAGACCGCATTGCACAGGTGGAGCCCCTCTCGGGAAAGGTGCACGCAACGCTGCAGCATGTCGCAATCTTCCCGGCTTCGCATTACGTCGTTGCGCCGGAGAAGATCAAGCTTGCCTGTGACAATATTGAAAAAGAACTAGAGGAGCGTGTGAAATTCTTTAAGTCTGAGGACAAGCTGATCGAGGCACAGCGTATCTCCGAGAGGACGAATTTCGACGTGGAAATGCTTCGAGAGACAGGCTTTTGCTCCGGTATCGAGAACTATTCGCGGCATCTCGTCGGCTCGAAGCCGGGAGACCCGCCCATGACGCTCATGGATTTCTTCCCGGATGATTTCCTGATCATCATTGACGAGTCTCACATGACGATTCCGCAGATTGGCGCGATGTTCCATGGAGACCGCTCAAGGAAGACGACGCTGGTGGACTATGGCTTCCGCCTTCCGTCGGCCTTGGATAATCGTCCCTTAAGCTTTCAGGAATTTGAGGATCACATTGATCAGATGCTGTTTGTGTCCGCGACTCCTGCGAAGTATGAAGAGGAGCATGAGCTTCTTCGAACCGAACAAATCATCCGACCGACGGGACTGCTGGACCCCGAGGTCATTGTGCGTCCCGTGGAGGGGCAGATTGATGATCTTGTAGGCGAGATCAATAGGGAAGTGGCAAAGCACAACAAGGTTCTCGTGACGACATTGACAAAGCGCATGGCGGAGGATCTTACGGACTATCTGAAGGAGGTCGGCATTCGCGTGAAGTACCTGCATTCCGATATTGACACGCTGGAGCGTGCGCAGATCATTCGGGACATGCGACTGGACGTGTTCGACGTATTGGTCGGCATCAACCTTCTGAGGGAGGGCTTGGACATCCCTGAAATTTCTTTGGTAGCGATTTTGGATGCGGACAAGGAGGGCTTCCTTCGAAGCGGAACCTCTTTGATTCAAACCATTGGACGTGCCGCGCGAAATGCTGAGGGACACGTCGTGATGTACGCGGATGAGATCACGGATTCCATGCGGACGGCCATCGACGAGACAAACAGACGCCGCGCCATCCAGCAAAAGTATAATGAGGAGCATGGAATTACGCCGCAGACCATCAAGAAGGCCGTGCGAGATCTTATCAGCATCTCTAAGGCAGTTGCCAAGGAGGAAATGCGGTTCGAGAAGGATCCAGAATCCATGAACAAAAAGGAGCTGGAGAAGCTCATTGGCGAGGTACAAAAGAAAATGCAGCGCGCTGCGGCAGATCTGGATTTCGAATCGGCGGCAGAGCTGCGTGACAAGATGATCGAGCTGAAAAAGCATCTTCGTGACATGGAATAAAAGGACGTGACGGGGTGTGCCGGGAAGGAACGCTTGGCTTTGCACGTCGAAGAAAGTTTGGAGGTGGCAAATTTGAAAAAGCAAATTCAGGATTATATGAAGGCCATTAAGTGGATTTTGACGGAGGATAAGCCGGGAACGGATTGGAAGGAAGTGGCAAAGAGTCATTTGATTAAGATTCAGTTCTATCAGCATGAACGTTTGATTCACCTGATCGTAACGGCGTTGTTTGCCATCATGGAGGTCATTTGTCTGGCAACCCTTTTGAGTACGGGAAATCTTTGGGCACTGCTACTTATGATCATGATTTTAGTGTTGCTGGTGCCCTATGTAGGACACTATTATTTCTTGGAAAATTCCGTTCAGGAGCTCTATTTGATCTACGACGTGATTCTGTCGAGGGCCGACGCACGTGGTGCGGAGGAGTCGGAGAAAGATGCTAAGAAGGTGTGACGGAGAACCGATCTTACGGGAAAAAAGATGCCTGGGATCCTTGGGTTTGGGGGGAAGGGTATGGAAGCAGAAATATGGATGAAAGTTTTTGAATTAGAAATTGGAGTAAATGCTAAATATGGCTGGCAAGAAAAATGAAGTGGAAAACAAGCTCCCGAAATTTGATGCGCGGGATTACATTAAAATCAGGGGAGCCCGCGAACACAACTTAAAAAATATTGACGTCAACATTCCCAGAAATCAGTTGGTAGTTCTGACAGGAATGTCAGGTTCTGGAAAATCATCCTTGGCGTTCGATACCATTTATGCAGAGGGACAAAGGCGCTACATGGAGTCGCTCTCATCCTATGCAAGACAGTTCTTAGGACAGATGGAAAAGCCCGACGTGGAGCGAATCGACGGACTTTCCCCTGCGATTTCGATTGATCAGAAATCGACAAACCGAAATCCCCGTTCAACGGTGGGAACCGTGACGGAGATTTATGATTATTTCAGATTGCTGTATGCGAGAATTGGCACGCCGCATTGCCCAAACTGTGGGCGGGCCATCGCTCGTCAGACCGTGGATCAGATGGTGGACCAGATCATGGCACTGCCGGAGGGTACGAGATTGCAGCTTTTGGCACCCGTGGTGCGGGGGCGTAAGGGTCAGCATGAAAAGGTTTTGGAGAGGGCGAGCAAGAGTGGTTACGTGCGCGTTCGCGTCGACGGAAATCTGTATGAGCTGACGGAAGAAATCAAGCTGGATAAGAATATCAAGCATAACATTGAAATTGTCGTGGACAGACTTGTGGTGAAGGCTGGCATTGAGAGGCGCCTTGCAGATTCCATCGAGAACGTATTGAATTTGGCGGACGGCTTGCTGGAGGTTGACGTCATTGATGGGGAGACCTTAAGCTTTAGCCAGAATTTTGCCTGCCCGGACTGCGGCGTCAGCATCGGTGAGATTGAGCCGAGAAGCTTTTCCTTTAACAATCCCTTCGGAGCCTGCCCTGCCTGCTTTGGACTGGGCTACAAGATGGAGTTTGACGAGGACCTTTTGATTCCTGATCGGACGATTTCGATTCGGGAGGGTGCGATCGCTGCCTTGGGCTGGCAATCCTGTATGGACAAGGGAAGCTTTACCAATGCGCTGCTGCAGGCACTTTGCAAGGAATATAAATTTGATTTGGATACGCCCTTTGAGAAATATCCGCAGAAGATTCAGGACATCCTGATCCATGGAACCAACGGGAAGACCGTGGACGTCTATTATGAGGGTCAGCGCGGCAGGGGCATTTATCCGACGGCCTTTGAGGGCCTCATCAAAAACATGGAGAGAAGGTATAAGGAAACCTTCTCTGAGAACATGAAGCAGGAATACGAGAGCTTTATGCGCATTACGCCTTGTAAGGAATGTAATGGCATGAGACTGAAAAAGGAATCACTTGCTGTCACCGTATGTGATAAGAATATTTACGAAGTGACAAATCTGTCAGTTTTGAATTTGCAGGCATTTCTGCAGGATATGAAGCTGACGCCGCAGCAGGAATTTATTGGCAAGCGTGTCTTAAAGGAGATTCGGGCGCGCGTGGGATTCCTCGTGGACGTGGGACTGGACTATCTCTCCTTATCCCGTGCAACGGGAAGCTTATCTGGCGGCGAGGCTCAGAGAATTCGTTTGGCGACGCAGATCGGCTCCGGCCTGATGGGCGTATGTTATATTTTGGATGAGCCCAGCATTGGCCTGCATCAGCGGGACAATGACAAGCTCCTCAATACCTTGAAAAATCTTCGCGATCTGGGCAACACGCTGATTGTCGTCGAACATGACGAGGATACCATGCTGGCAGCGGATCACATCGTAGACATTGGACCTGGCGCGGGCTCCCATGGCGGCGAGGTCGTTGCACAGGGAACGGCGGAGGAGATCATGGCCGTGCCGGAGTCCATTACGGGACAATATCTTTCCGGGAGAAAGCAGATTCCCGTGCCGGAGAAACGCCGCATTCCAACCAATTGGATTACGGTTCGCGGAGCCCAGGAGCATAACCTGAAAAACATTGACGTCAATATTCCGCTTGGCGTCATGACTTGTGTGACAGGCGTGTCAGGTTCCGGAAAGAGCTCTCTGGTCAATGAGATTTTGTATAAAAGATTGGCGAAGGAATTAAACCGCGCGCGTACCATTCCCGGAAAGCACCGGGAGATTGAGGGCATTCGGCAGCTGGATAAGGTGATTGCCATTGATCAGTCGCCCATCGGACGCACGCCGAGATCCAACCCTGCAACCTATACGGGCGTATTCGATCAGATTCGAGACCTCTTTGCTTCCACGGCGGATGCAAAGGCGAAGGGATACACCAAGGGGAGATTTTCCTTTAACGTTAAGGGCGGTCGCTGTGAGGCCTGCAGTGGAGACGGCATCATTAAGATTGAGATGCATTTCCTGCCCGATGTTTACGTTCCCTGCGAGGTTTGTGGCGGAAAACGTTATAATCGTGAGACTTTGGACGTAAAATATAAGGGGAAGAGTATTTTTGACGTGCTGGACATGACGGTGGAGGAGGCGCTGACCTTCTTTGAAAACATGCCTTCCATCAAGAATAAGATTCAAACCATTTATGACGTGGGACTTGGCTATGTCAAGCTCGGACAGCCCTCAACGGAGCTCTCCGGCGGTGAGGCGCAGCGAATCAAGCTGGCGACGGAGCTCTCGAGGCGGAGTACGGGGAAGACGATTTATATTTTGGATGAGCCTACCACGGGACTGCATTTTGCAGACGTGCATAAGCTCGTAGAAATCCTGCATCGCCTTGCGGACGGTGGAAATACCGTGGTCGTGATTGAGCATAACCTTGACGTCATCAAGACGGCCGATTATGTCATTGACATGGGACCGGAGGGCGGAGACCGCGGAGGATGCGTGATTGCGGAGGGTACGCCCGAGGAGATTGCACGGAACAAGAATTCCTACACGGGAATCTACGTAAAGAAGATGCTGGAGAAGGCGAAGGCATCCAAAAAGAAAGCTTAAGGAAAACCTATGATACAAAATGAGAAGCTGGTGCAGTTTTATTTTGCGCAATATCGAGACTGTGCCAAGAGCATGAAAAAAAAGAATGGTGATGGCAAAAAGAACTTCGTGCAGCGGATGGACAGGCTGTATAAGGAGCTGAAGGAGTGCAAGAATCCGAAGATCAGTCAGGCACATCTCGATGAGTATCACCGCATGGTTCGAAGCATGGCCTATTATACCTTTCAGGCGGACAATCAATTTGCCATCATGAAGCTGAGGGACATGATTCTGCCAGAGCTGGTGCGGCTGGATCTTCTTGGGATGAAGCCGGAGGAACAAGAGCTTGTCACGGCGAAGTTTTTGGACTACGTGCGTGAGGAGCATCCCTTTGAGATCTGCCAAAAGTCCCTGAAGAATCTTGCAAAGAGCAGTGCAGAGGGCGGCATCCGCAGCCAGATTATCGGCATGGTGCCGACGAAGCCTGAGACGGAGTTCCCGAAGGCGCTGGAGATGCAGCGGCACTTCATTCTTCACGTGGGACCGACAAACTGCGGCAAGACCTATCATGCGCTGGAAAGCCTAAAGCGGGCGATGAACGGCGTATATCTTGGTCCATTGCGACTTCTGGCACTGGAGGTCTATGAAAAGATGAATGATGCGGGGATTCCCTGTACCATGCTGACGGGAGAAGAGCGCATCTATCAGGAAAATTCGTTTGTCACGGCATCCACCATCGAGATGCTGGACATTGAACAGGAATATGACGTGGCTGTCATAGATGAGGCGCAGATGATCACGGATCCCGACAGAGGGCATTCGTGGACGAGGGCCATCCTTGGCGTGCAGGCAAAGGAAATCCACGTCTGCATGAGCCCCGCGGCAGAGAAAGTGGTAAAGCATTTGATTTCGCTCTGCGGCGACACGGAAGAAACGAATCATTATGAGAGGAAGACAAAGCTTCTGTGCGAGGACGTGCCGGTAGCCTTCCCGGATGACGTACAGGAGGGAGATGCGGTGATCGCCTTTTCCAAGCGCTCCGTTTTGGACATTGCGGGGCGGCTTGAGAGCGATGGCATCAAGGCCAGCGTGATCTATGGAAGTCTGCCTCCCGAGATTCGCAGGCGTCAGATTCACTTGTTTACGACACATCAGACAAAGGTGGTTGTCTCGACGGATGCCATCGGCATGGGACTAAATCTTCCCGTCCGCAGGATCGTGTTTGCGCAGACAACGAAGTTTGACGGCAAGGAGACGGGACCGCTGACGGTGGAGACCATTCATCAGATTGCAGGGCGCGCGGGCCGTTTTGGAATTTATGACACGGGCTACGTCAATGCCGTGGGCGAGGAGAACCTTCGCTTCATCAAGGAGAATTTCCCGAAGAAGGAGCAGGAGGTGGAGACGGTCAGCCTCGGCTTCCCGCAGGTGCTTCTCGACATGGACGAGCCGCTGGATGCCATCCTGAAGATCTGGAAGTCCGTGGAGACGCAGCCGCCCTTTGAGAAAATCAGTATCGAAGAGGTTTTGTTTCTGTATGAGAGGGCTTATAAGGATCGCAAGGAAATTGACGGTTTTGAGGACAAGCATCTGCTCTATCGCATGCTGACCTGCTCCATCGACATTAAGAATCGTGACATTGTTGAGCTTTGGCTTTACTATTGTAAGACCTACACGGCGGACGTCAGCCTGCATTTCCCCGCACTGATCATGTGTACGGACATTGGGCTGCATAAGTATGAAACATTCTATAAGCTTTTGGATCTCTATTATCAGTTTTCCATCCGCATGGGGAAGGTGATAGAGCAGGAGCGCCTCGATAAGGAGCGTGAGAAGACGGAGGAGACCATCATGCGCCTTCTTTCCAAGGATAAGAACGTCTTTATCCGCAAGTGTCAGTATTGCGGTGCTCCGATTTCTCTTTCGAGTACCTCACGGATGTGCGATCATTGCTATGAGGAGATCAAAGCCCATAGGATCGCAGGCGAGGATTTCCACATGAAGAAGAAAAAGGATGCCATGCGTGACGGGGAGAATGTCAAAAAGCATTTCAGCGATCATGGAGAGAGACATAGGCGCAGGTACAATCGTCATCGTGGAGAAACCTATAACGGGTAGATTTAGGAAAATCTAAATTTTTTTAAAATTTTTTTTGATTCCCTTTGAAAATTACGTGATATCGGTTATAATGAATTGCGCGTAACAAAAATAGGAATTGTTTTGGATTTGAAAAAGGAGTTTAATGATGCAAGGCACGGATATTGGCATTGACCTTGGAACGGCAAGCGTACTTGTTTACATAAGAGGAAAGGGCGTTGTATTGAAGGAGCCCTCTGTCGTGGCATTTGACAGGGATACAAATAAGATAAAGGCGATCGGCGAGGATGCCCGTCTCATGCTGGGAAGAACGCCTGGCAACATCGTTGCGGTAAGACCCTTACGTCAGGGAGTTATTTCAGATTATACCGTAACCGAAAAAATGATGAAATATTTTATCCAGAAGGCTCTTGGAAAGAAAACCTTCCGTCGCCCTCGGATCGCGGTTTGCGTTCCCAGCGGCGTAACGGAGGTAGAAAAGAAGGCCGTGGAGGATGCAACCTATCAGACGGGTGCGAAGGAGGTTTCCATTATTGAGGAGCCGATAGCAGCCGCCATTGGTGCCGGCATCGACATTTCCAAGCCCTGTGGCAACATGATCGTGGACATTGGAGGAGGAACCTCCGACATCGCGGTCATCTCCCTGGGAGGCACCGTAGTCAGCGCGTCCATCAAGATCGCGGGAGATGATTTTGACGAGGCCATCGTGCGCTACATGAGAAAGAAGCACAACCTCCTGATCGGTGAGAGAACTGCGGAGGACATGAAGATTAAGATTGGTTCCTGCTATAAGCGCCCGGAGCCGGATTATATGGACGTGCGCGGAAGAAATCTGGTGACCGGCCTTCCGAAGACGGTCAATGTCTCATCCGAGGAAATGGAGGAGGCACTGAAGGAGGCAACGGCGCAGATTGTGGAGACCATTCACAGCGTTCTGGAAAAGACGCCGCCTGAGTTGGCAGCAGACATTGCTGACCGTGGCATTGTACTGACGGGTGGCGGAAGCCTGCTTCGCGGTTTGGAGGAGCTGATTTCCGAGAGAACGGGAATCAATTGCATGACGGCAGAGGATCCCATGACTGCCGTAGCCATTGGAACGGGTAAATTTATTGAGTTTTTGTCGAGCTATCGGGAGCCGTAAGCTATGTGGCCCCAAGCCGTACGGATTTTGGGGAATTGCCGCAGGGCAATCCTACAAGGCGCAAAGCCTGTTACCATAAGGGCTTTGCGCTTGATATTTCTGAAGCGCCATTTTATCAGGAGCATCTTTTTTCTTTTTCGGGTTCCCCGTAGAATCATTTCAGCAAGCGTGAAATTATAAAGGACAGGTTGCAACCGCGAGAATAAGCGCGGTTTTTGGAGGAAAGGCATGGAAAATCTGAAGGGATACGTGGATCGCATTATGTTCCAAAGGGAAGAGAATGGGTATACCGTGATTCGTCTTCTCGTGGGCGAAAAGGAACAGATCTGTGTCGGACGTCTTCTGGGGATTTCTCAAGGAGAGAGCATTGAGGCATGGGGCGATTATGAGATGCATCCCACCTATGGAAAGCAGTTCCATATTTCGGAATATGTCGTGATGGTTCCCACGGATGCGCTTGGTATGGAGCGATATCTTGGCTCTGGCGCCATCAAGGGCGTTGGGGAGACGCTGGCGGCGAGAATCATCAAGAAATTCGGGGACGATACCTTTCGGATCATCGGAGAGGAGCCGGAACGGCTGGCGGAGATTAAGGGCATCAGCCTTCGCATGGCACAGTCCATCGCCGTTCAGATGGAGGAGAAAAAGGACCTGCGTGAGGCCATGATTTATCTTTCAGGCTTTGGCATCTCCAATCATCTCGCCGTAAAAATCTATGAAAAATATCAGTCGGAGACCTATCGGGTGCTTCGTGAGAATCCGTATCAGCTGGCGGAGGACATACAAGGCGTTGGCTTTCGCATTGCCGATGAAATCGCGGCGCGCGTTGGAATTCATGCAGATTCTGACTATCGGATTCGCTGCGGAATCTTTTACGTATTACAACAGGCAACGTTTGAGGGACACGTGTATCTGCCGCTTCCAGAGCTCCTGACAAACGCCTCTCAGCTTTTGGGAGTAAGTGAGGATGCCGTGCACGCCCAGATGGATAATCTCGTGATGGATCGAAAGCTGATTGCCAAGGGCGATGCCGTATTTGCGGCCTCCTACTATTATGCCGAGCTTTCCTGTGCGAGGATGCTTCATGACTTAAATCTTTCCATGGAGCAGGAACAGCTCCCCTCCATGGAGGCAGCCCTGGAGAAAAAACTGGAAAAGCTGGCACGGCAGCAGGGCCTTGAACTAGACGAGCTACAGATGAATGCCGTAAAAGAATGTATTCACAGCGGCGTGTTCCTGTTGTCAGGAGGTCCCGGAACGGGAAAAACGACTACGATCAACATGATTATTCGATACTTTGAGTCGGAGGGCCTGGACATCTTTTTGGCAGCTCCCACGGGACGCGCAGCGAAACGCATGACGGAGACGACGGGATTTGAGGCCAGAACCATTCATCGCATGTTGGAGCTCAACAGTAACCTGTCAGAGGATGACGGGCATCGGGTAAGCTTTGAACGAAATGAAAACAATCCGCTGGAGGCTGACGTCATCATCATTGACGAGACCTCCATGGTAGACATTCGAATCTTTCAGGCGCTTTTGAAGGCCATTGTGCCCGGGACGCGCCTGATTCTCGTGGGAGATGCCTCGCAGCTTCCCAGCGTGGGTCCCGGTCAGGTGCTGCGCGACCTTCTGGAGAGCGGTTGCTTTCCCAGCGTGACGCTTCAAAAAATCTATCGGCAGGACGAGGCGAGTGACATTGTCGTGAATGCCCATCGCATTAATGAGGGACGGGAAATTCGCATGGACAATCAGTCCAAGGATTTCTTTATGCTGGAGAGAAATGATCCGGCCGTAATCTATAAGCATTTGATTCAGCTCATTCGGGACAAGCTTCCGGGGTACGTGCATTGTACGCCCTATGACATGCAGGTGCTGACGCCCATGCGAAAGGGTGCCCTGGGTTGTGAAACCTTGAATGGAATCCTACAGGCCTACTTAAATCCGCCGGATCCCTTAAAGAAGGAGCACGTGGCGGGGGAGGTGACCTATCGCGTGGGCGATAAGGTCATGCAGGTAAAGAATAATTATCAGCTGGAATGGGAGGTCCTTGGAAAGCATAACATCGTGATTGATCAGGGGCAGGGTGTGTTTAACGGTGACATGGGACGCATTGCCGAGATTGATGAGACGGCATCTCTGCTAACGGTGGAATTTGATGAGTGTAAGCGCGTAAAGTATCCCTTCGGGGATTTGGATCAGCTAGAGCTTTCCTATGCCATCACCATTCATAAATCGCAGGGAAGTGAGTATCCCGCGGTGTTACTGCCGCTTTTGGGCGGACCGAAAATGTTACTTACCAGAAATCTTTTGTATACGGCGATTACGAGGGCGAAAAGCTGCGTGACGATTTTGGGAAAGAGCTCCGTTGTCCGTGAGATGATCGATAACGTCAGTGAGAATAAGCGCTATACCGCACTGGCAGACCGAATCCGGGAGATCTACGGGCGACCGGAACCGGAAGCGGAAACGGCTTTGTAAGGAGGTAGGCTACGAGGAACGTTCAGCCGAAAAAGATAGTGAAGGAAGTGGGGGAAGCCCTAAAACAGCTGCTGTTCCCAAGACGCTGCCCCGTGTGCGACGGGATTGTGACGCCGCGGGGAGAGAAGATTTGTCTGGAATGCCTGGGAAAGCTAAAACCCGTCTCCGCGCCCTGGTGCATGGTTTGCGGGAAGGGGATGGCGACGGAGGGCGAGCTTTGTGCGGAATGCCGTAAGGGCAGAAGACATTTTTATCGTAGAGCCCGGGCGCTGTATGATTATCCGAGCGTGGCAGCTTCCATCTATCGGTTCAAATATGGCGGCCGAAGGGAGTACGGAGACTTTTTTGGCGAGGAGCTGGCAAGGCATTTGGGGGAGTTTATTCGCCAGACGGGAGCGGAAGGGCTGATTCCCGTACCGCTGCATCCCAAGCGTTTCCGCAGGCGCGGATATAATCAGGCAGCAGTGCTTGCAAGGGTTTTGGGCTGTCAGTTAGGGCTTCCCGTATATGAAAAAATCCTGTTTCGGGTGAAGAATACGGCTCCCTTAAAGGAACAAAATTATAAAGAAAGACAAAATAATTTGAAAAAGGCTTTCCTTGTCAGGCAAAATGATGTAAAATTAAAGACGATTATCCTTATTGATGACATCTATACGACCGGAACGACGGCGGATGAGGCTGCCATGGCCCTGCAGGAGGGCGGCATCCCCAATGTTTACGTCGTCACGCTGGCTGGAAGTATGGAGGGATAGATAGCAATGCGGAGGTTGCCATGATCAATGAGAAGAAGGTCATCTTGATGACGAAGCTGGCCTCTTATGAAGAAAAACAGGGACAAAAGATACGGAAGGTGCATTCATATTATCGCGGGGATTACGTCGTGGTGCAGATTTTTAAATCCTTTCTCGCCGTGACGGTGGCCTTTGCGATTGTTTTTGGTCTGTACGTGCTATATGATTTTGACGTTTTCATGCAGGATATTTACAAGATCGACCTGCTAAGCTTTGCAAAGAACGTATTGACGTATTACTTGGTTGCTTTAGGGGCATATGCGCTGATTACGCTTGTCATTTCCACGATCAAATACTATCAGGTGCGCAGAAGTCTAAACATCTATTATAAGAATTTAAATAAACTGACTATTTATTATAATCGGGAGCGCAGAAAATAAGCTCCGCTTGGGAGGAAGAAATGACTCTGATACTGGAATACCGGGACAAAATCCAAAAATTCTACCGAATGAACGCCGTGGTGATTCTGCCAGTTTTAAAGTTTATGCTGGCTTTCTTCGCGCTCAACGGCGTAAATACCATGATGGGATACATGCCAAGGCTGGATACCGTGACCGTCGTGCTGGTAGCATCACTTGCATGCTCCTTCCTGCCGGCCGGATGTCTGACGCTGTTATGTGCCCTGTTTAGCTTGGGACACATGTATGCCCTGTCCCTGGAGATGCTGCTCATGGGAGCCTGCATTTATCTCCTCATCTTTTTGCTGCTCCTTCGGTTTGCACCTTCGGATTCCTATGTCGTGATTTTGACGCCGCTTTTTTTCGCGCTGAAGATCCCTTACGTGATTCCGATTGCCGTGGGACTTTTGGGTTCCCCCTTGTCCGCCGTCTCCGTTGCATGTGGCGTCATTATCTATTATGTTTTGACGACGCTGACGGGAAGCGCCCCTGCGATTGCCGCCATGGATGAGAAGGAATACGTTGAGAAGATCAAGTTCCTTTTGGATGCGCTTTTGGGAAACAAAGCGATGCTTGTGATTGCAGGTGCCTTTGCCGTGACCGTGATCGTGGTATGGCTGATTCACAGAATGTCCGTTGAGCATGCCTGGACCATCGCCATGGTTGCAGGCGCCATGGTAAACCTGGTGATTCTTTTGGTGGGAGACTTAAAATTTGACATTCATTTGTCCCTGGGTTCGGCCATTTTTGGCTCTCTTCTGGCAATTTTGGTCGCTAAGGGAATTGAGTTTTTTAGGTTCTGCGTGGATTATGGACGCACGGAATGGGTGCAGTTTGAAGACGATGATTACTATTATTACGTGAAGGCCGTGCCGAAAATGAGCGTGGCGGAGCCGACAAAGACGGTGAAAAAGATTAATCAGGCCAAGGCTTCTTCTCAGAGCAGTGAGAGGGTTCGGGAGGCTTCGAGGCCGAGAAGCTCCGCACAGGGACGCAGCGCTGCCGCGGAAGTGGATGAGGAAGCAGGCCAGACCAGAGCCATCCCCGTCGTGAGAAACGCAAGCCGTGCCGATGCAGGAAGCATGCAGGAGCGCAGTGTCAGACAGAGTGCTTCTGGCGTTTCGCGGAGGACTGCGGATCGTCCGACGCAGGGCATGACCTCAGGAGGTGCCAGCTTTGGAGGCAACTCCAGAATGGTGATGACGGAGCGCGTTCCCAGAAATAGTGATGCCTCCTATCGGAAACAAAGCAGCCTGCCGCAGCGGGAAATTACCGTTGGCAGCAATCAGATGAGTGATGAGACGGAAGAATCAGATGGTTATGAGGAGCTGTTTTAATTGATGCAGTATGTGGAGAGGTTAAAGGATTATCTGAATAGATTCCAGACATATAGCATGAACATGGATTTTGGTGACATTCTTGAAATTGTCATCATTGCCATCCTTGTCTATTATATACTTGCCTGGATGAAAACCACGCGTGCATGGACCCTGCTGAAGGGTCTGGTTGTGATTGGCGGATTTATGCTGATCGCCGTGTTTATGGAAATGAAGACAATTCTTTGGATTGGGGAAAAGGTGCTCGGCTTTGCCGTAACTGCCCTGATCATTGTGCTTCAGCCGGAGCTGAGAAAAGCCCTGGAGGAATTGGGAAACAAGAATTTGTTTACGGATTTCACCGGGAAATTGCCCTTTGACACCAGAAAAAGGGCAGGCGACGGTAACCTCTCTGATAAGAGCATTAATGAGATCGCAAAAGCCTGCGTGGAGATGGGAAGGGTGAGAACGGGCGCCCTGATCGTGATTGAACAAACGGAATCCCTGCGGGAATATGCCAGGACGGGAATTGACATTGATGCCTTGGTGACCAGCCAGCTGCTCATTAATATTTTTGAAAAGAACACGCCGCTGCATGACGGCGCCGTGATTATTACGGGAGACAGGGTTTCTTCCGCAACCTGTTACCTGCCTCTTTCTGACAGCCTTACCTTGAGCAAGGAGCTGGGAACTCGTCACAGGGCAGGTGTCGGCATTTCTGAGGTGACGGATTCCGTGACCGTGATTGTATCTGAGGAGACGGGAAAGATCAGTCTGGCTTATGCCGGGGATCTCATAACGGATTTGAGTCAGGAGAAATTGAAGAGCCTGATCCGTCAGATCGTCATGAAGGAGCCTGAGGAGCAGCCGAAGGAAAAAGCAAAGCGTCCATGGAAGGGAAGGAGTAAGGCACAAGGATGAAAGGATTTTTGGGTTGGTTGAAGAAAAAGATCCTGCACAACGTGATCCTGAAGATAGCCTCCATCTTTCTGGCATTTTTGATTTGGTTTATTGTTGCGCAGGTAGGAGATCCTAAAGATACCAGATCTTATAGTAACATTCAGGTAAGACTGGTCAACACGGAGCTTTTGGATAATCAAAATAAATATTATGCGGTGCTGGAGAATACGGATCAGGTGAGAGTCAGCGTGACGGCGCCCACCAGCGTTTTTCAGACGCTGCGTCCCAGCGATATTATTGCGGAAGCGGACGTAAGCAAGCTGACGGACATAAATACCATCGCCATTACGTATTATGCATTGAATGCAAATGCGGAAGCGATATCCTTTGAAGGCGATCATGAAGTGGTAAAGCTGGACGTGGAAAACATGGCAAGCAAGTGGATTCGAGTTGCCTATCGCACGGTGGGAACGGTAGCAGAGGGCTATATCATCGGAAGCACCTCCTCCGACCAGACCTCCATCAACATTTCAGGACCTGAATCCTCCGTGAGCAGGGTGGGCAGCGCCTTTGCAGAGTTAAACGTTGAGGGCGCCTCTACGAATACCTCCGCAAACGTTGAACTTCATTTGCATGACAGGGAGGGGAACCAGCTGGATTTAGGCAACGTAGCCCTCAGCACGGATCACGTGCTGTTGTCCGCCGAGATTCTGGCGACGAAGGAGGTTCCCGTTTATGCAAGCTATTCAGGAACGCCTGCGGATGGATACATGGTTGTGGGAACGCTGGAAAAGGATGTTGACAGGATATTGCTGGCAGGAACCCCGACGAATCTTGCCACAATCAGCAGAATCACCGTGACGAGCGATAAGGTTGACATTGGAGGAGCAACGGAAACGAAGATGTTTAGCCTAAACCTGAAGGATTTCCTTCCGAGCGGCATCCGACTGGCAGATGCGGAGAATAATCAAAAGATTAACATTACCGTGACGATTAAGGCCTCCAGAGACAGAACGATGGAGATTGCACCGCAAAACATTGCATTCACAAATGCTCCTGAGGGATATGTGATTTCTCTGCCGGAAGAGGAGGAAGAAAGGTTGCCGGTAACGCTTCGCGTCTTTGGGCTTAGTGAGATCATCAATGCCCTAAGGGCATCGGCCATCTCTGGAACGGTTGATTTTGCGGAATGGATGAGAAGCAGCGGCAAAACGGATTTGCAACCGGGAATTTATGACGTTCCCGTAAGCTTCGCCCTTGGAAGTGAGGTAAAGATACTCGAAAGCGGAACCCTGCGTGTCGTGATTACCAAACCAGAAGAATAAAATAAGTACTTGTTGACATCAGAAAATGGTGCTATACTGTAGATAGAGACGAAGTTGGGGATGGTCTTTTGTTGGAGGTTACATACTATGGTAAGTCAGAAGGTTGTGATAAAAAACCCTACGGGTCTGCATCTTCGACCCGCTGGCATCCTTTGCAAGGAAGCCATGCAGTTTAAGTCGCTGATCACCTTTTCTTTTCGGGACAGCACGGCAAATGCCAAGAGTGTGCTGAGCGTACTTGGCGCATGTATTAAATGCGGCGATGAAATTACCTTTACCTGTGAGGGAGAGGATGAGCAGGAAGCATTAAAAGCTTTGGTTGCGGCCGTGGAAAGCGGCTTGGGAGAATAAAACGGAAACCAAGAAAAAGCCAAAATAAAAGGATCTCATGCTATGTGCGTGAGATCCTTTTTTAGCGGAAGGTGAAATTGTCCGTGTCCCGTATGATCAGGATCATGGTCTTCCCTTCATTCAATTCAATTTCCTTTCCAGTATCATCGAAGAACTGCGTCGGTTCATAGTCCCCAGTCTTTTGCCAGGTCACGTGAATTCCCTTGCCCTTCGTGAAAAACCAACCATCCTTTGTCGTGTCATGACACTGCATGGCGAGATAGCCATTACCGATTTCCTCTTGCTTGACGCGCTGCACCAAAAGATTGCTGAAGGATAATTGCTTTCCCGTGGCCCCGTCCACGTGAGGACCGTCCACGCCGCCCGAAAGATACTGGGAACGATAGTACAGGCCATCCTCCGAATTGTAGGTAAAGTAGCATCGCGTCAGTGGATAGGAGGCTGTCATGTCAACATAGGTGGCATTCTTGGCATCCTCGCCGTACTGAGTCAGGGTGTTGGGCTCTGTTGGAGCCGCAAAGGTGAAATGCTTCTCGGGAGTCAAGTCCCGGTTGGTGAGACTGTAATTGTTCTTTTGGATGGAGGCCAGAATCATTGCACCTGAGATAAAGGCATTGTGAGGCTTTTCCCTGTCAGTGGTACGATAGAAGGAGGATTCCTCACGGGTTCCGTCTACGTTCTCCGTAGTTTCAGCATCCAAAACGTTGTTGGTATAAGTAAAATAGGGAGCGCCCCAATGAACAATGATGGGATCCCACTCAAACGCCCAATACGCGAAGTAGGGACGGATGCTTCGAACGTTCCCGATTTTTTCAAGCTCTTGCCAGTCTTCAAAGATCGCCATGAGACGGGTCATGCTGCCTTCTACCTTTGCCTCATAAAGGATGGAGGCATTGGAGAGATTGTATTGTGGCACCGCCCTGTATTCATTGGGAACGGTGACGGCGATGGGACGTATTTTTGCAACCTCCTCGTCGATCCATTCGTTTGTAAGAATGCTCCGAACCATGCCGTCCTGCGGTGGAAGGTTCGGATCTTCTTGATTGTTCTTTTCCGTATCTTGGGAGGGTTTCGTACTCTCCGTAGGAATTTTTTCTCCCGTATAAAGACTTCCGGGATCCTCCGTTGGCCCGGCTCCCGGCTCACAGCCGGCAAGCAGCAGGGCTGACAGAAGAAACGGAAGTATTCTCTTGATGGTAATCATATTGTTATCCTCAAAGCAATTTGTTCTCCTACAGGATTAGAGCATGATGCTACAAATCAGAATCGCAATCAGTATGCCCAAAATGGCACCTGCCAATACCTGTAAGGGGGTATGTCCCACAAATTCTTTTAATCGTTCATCCGTGGAGAGATCCTCTCGACCCATCTCGGCAAAGGCCTCCATCATCTCGTTGATGAGTTTTGCCTGAATTCCGGTTTCCCTGCGGACGCCCATGGCATCATACATGACGATCAGGGCAAGTACAAGGGAGATGGCGAATTCAAAGCTGTCAGCACCGTGGGAAATGCAGGCGGCGGTTGCGAGTGCACAAACGGTTGCGGAATGTGAGCTAGGCATGCCGCCGCTTCCGATGAGCCGTTCCGCCACGAATTTTTTCGTAAAAAGCATGTGAATTATGGTTTTTAAAACCTGAGCAACCAACCAGCCCGCCGCAGCGGACAGAAAAATGACATTGTTAAAAAGAGTTCCCATATGACCGTCCGTCCAAAAACAAAATTTACCACTCTTCAGTATACCTTATTCCGCCAAAAATGTCCATGCTTTTCGGGAAAAAGGCAGGTACTTAAAAAGACGGTTGTCATGCCCCGAAAACCGTGATAAACTGAATATGATTTCGTGCTAAATCTATTTGGAAAAGGGAATGCTGCTTGTGAAAGCGCCCGGAAAGAGGTAACGTGAGCTTATTAACGGTGATTTGTCCCTGCTATAATGAGGAGGAAAGCATTCGGCTCTTCTATCAAGAGGTAATGAAGAACGAGGGCTTTTTTCGTGGAAAGGGCGTGGAGATGAACGTCCTTTTTGTGGATGACGGTTCCAGGGACGGAACGCTTTCGGAAATAAAAAAGCTTCGCTCTGAGGATGAGAGAGTACATTTCGTTTCCTTCTCCCGCAATTTCGGAAAGGAAGCAGCCATGTACGCAGGCCTCGAAAAGGCGCAGGGCGATTATTTAGTCATCATGGACGTTGACCTGCAGGATCCGCCGAGCCTTCTTCCGGAAATGTTTTCTTACGTGGAGCAGGGCTATGACAGCGTGGCAACAAGACGCGTAAATCGTAAGGGAGAGCCCGTAATCCGAAGCTTTTTTGCAAGAGCCTTTTATGGACTGATGAAAAAGATTTCCAAGACGGAAATCGTGGATGGCGCAAGAGATTATCGTTTGATGACCCGTCAGGTGGCGGATGCCATTCTGAACATGGGAGAATATAACCGATTTACTAAGGGAATTTACGGCTGGGTTGGCTTTGAGACCAAGTGGCTGGAGTATGAAAATGTGGAGCGGGCAAAGGGCGAGACCAAGTGGAGCTTTTGGAAGCTTTTTGCATATTCCATTGAGGGCATTACCGCATTCTCCACGGTACCATTGTCCATCGCGGCCTTTGCCGGCGCTTTTTTCTGTATTGTGGCTTTCATTATGATTATCTTTATTATCGTGCGAAAGCTGATTTTTGACGACCCCGTGTCAGGCTGGCCCTCCTTGGTTTGTATCATATTAATGACCAGCGGCGTGCAGTTTTTCTGCACGGGTATTTTGGGGCAATATTTGGCGAAAACCTATTTGGAGGTCAAGCGCCGCCCCATCTATCTTTCGAAGGAAGAAGCGTAGGACGGGTTTCGACGGCATTCGTCCCCTTTTGTCAGAAAAGAGTCGAAGCATAAAAAGTGACCTCGAATTTTGCGATGAAAGCACGTTGCATTATTCGACGGCTATGGTAGAATTGCCTTTGCAGTCGCAAAAAGGAGGCAAGATTCGACTTAGGAAAGGGGTGTACTTACGTGGAAATAGTGGCTTTGGATGATTTGGAATTAGAGAGATATGTTACGGATCTCATGCTGGACATGGGAGTTCCGGCGCACCTGAAGGGATATCATTATTTGAGGGATGCCATCCTGATGTCAGGTAAGGATTTGGAAGTGGTGACTTCCGTGACAAAGCTCTTGTACCCTGCCATAGCAAGGCATTTTAGGACGACTGGTCAGAAGGTAGAAAGGGCCATCCGGAATGCAATTGAAGTATCATGGTTTCGTGGAAACCGTGACACCATTGAGGGCCTGTTCGGATATTCTCCGACGTCTGGCAAAACAAGGCCTACCAACAGCGAATACATTGCAAGGGTCGCAGATAAACTACGCTTAGATTTGAAAGCCATGTAGAAAATTCACGGAAGATGGGTGAGATTAGATAAAAATATATGGCCTCGGGATTGACTGTTACGCAGCTGCAGGGAGCAGCTGCTCTTTTCATTTTAAGAAAACTTTAAACTCTTAATTTTTTCTTATTTTCGTAGAATAATATAGCGTTTTATGGTAAGATACTATCGGTGAGGTGACAGATGTTAGCATTGTTTGCGGTGATATTTTTCCCGCTGGCCTGGCTGCTGGGAAATGCACTGATTCTTGTACTGGATCGAAAAAAGGCAAGAAGGGAATATTTCTGGGAGGACAGGTTGCTTGCGGGCATTTTTATCCTGATTGGACTGGCCGAAGGCGCTCATTTGGGAGCATTGGTTCGCGGGCAGTCTGTTTTTGCTTTCACAAAGCTTGCAGCATTGCTTCTCATCGTTGCATCTGGCATCTCTTGTGTGATTACGGGAATCTCCTTAGGGCTTAGCGTGCGTTCCCGGAAGGCTGCGGGGAGCAAAGAAGCAGCTTTATCAGCGACAGTAGGCAAGGCGGGAAGCTTATCCCGTGATCAATGGACGACGAGGGAATGGACAACGCTCGCGGCATTTTTGATTCTGGTCGGCATTCAGGCGGTTTTCCTTCTGACGGGTACGCGTGTGTATTTGGAGTATGATGAAACGCTGGAGACCGTGACGAGCTTTTTGCGGTCAGGCACCATGTTTGATTGCAATCCCCTCACGGGACTTCCCTATGAACAGGGGATGCCGTCCAGATTAAAAATACTCTGCCTTCCGTCGGCTTTCGTTGGCCTTTGCCAGGTCTGTAGGGCAAACCCGGAGCTCGTGGTTTGGAAGGTCATTCCCATCCTGACGCTGGGGGCCGCCTATCTCGCATATCGCTCCCTTGCAAGGGCTCTGTTCGCTGGAAACCGCTTTGGAGAATGTATGTTTTTACTTCTCACGGCTATTTTGGTTTTTGTGGGAGATTACGGATATGGCATGGAGGGCTTTGGCCTGTTACATGCGGGATTTCAGGGAACGACCATTCGCCTCGCGGTCATGATGCCATGGCTGTTTGGACTCTGCCTTAGAAGAAAATGGCGCCTTGTTCCGTTGGTGCTTCTTGCGGAGGCCTGCATTGTCTGGACGCTATATGGACTTGGCATGGGCATCCTTCTTGTGGCGACCTTCTTGGCCTTCCAGGGCCTGAGGCATGCACTGCAAAAGAGAAAGGAGGGACCGCAATGAGAGAACTCCTGAGAAATGCCTGGAACGGCTGGCTTGCCATGTCTGACAGGGGAAAGCTGGGAGCACTGCTTTTGCTCATGTTTCTCCTGGCATGGCTTTGGAAGCTGGGCACGAGGAAGCAAAAGGACTTGATCTGGTTTGGAGCTCTTTTGACGGGCTTATGTATCTTTCCCCTTACTGCTGCATGTCTGATGCTTTACCAGACAAGGTTTTATGATTATGAATGGATCTGGACGATAGTCCCCATGACGGGAATCCTTGCCTGTGGAGGCACCCTTTTGCTGGAACAATTGGATAAGACCTCCTGCGGGAAGGGAAAAAAGCTTGCCATCGCGGGGATGGCGCTTATGGTACTGCTTTTGTGTGGCAGACTTGGAAATCCAAGGGCGACCGTACAGGATGTCGGGTTGCAGCGCCGCGAGGTCGCGCAGGTGCTGGAAAAGTTAAACGAAGCCACGGGTGGTTCCGTTCTTCTGTGGGCTCCGAAGGAAGTGATGGAGCATGCCAGAAGCCTTGATGCAAACATAACCCTGCTCTATGGCAGAAACATGTGGCAAAAGCACCTCAATGCTTTTTCCTATGACGGTTATGCGCAGGAACAGAGGGATTTATATGTCTGGATGCAGCTCGCGTGTGCCTATCAAAGGTTGGACGTACCCGTGCCGGCAGATTTGGACGTCGTGGGAGAGGCTCCGAAGGCTGGAACGACGTTGGAGGGGATTTCCTGTATCCGAAAGGCCATGGAGCTGGGAGCAACACAGATTTTGCTTCCCGGTTCGCTGTCGGAGGAAAGTATGGACGAGCTGGAACGAGAGCTTGGAATAAAGCCCGTAAGATTAGAACAATATTGGTTATTATCCTGCAATCAGGGAAGCGCGAAGGCCTCTGCAAGCAGGTGAAAAGAAAAAAGGAACGGAAAAATGCAAGAGGAGCTCGAAACAAGGCATCCGGTCGTTAGCATTGTCACGCCGGTTTATAACGTGGAAAAGTTTATAGAGGAGACCATGGACAGCGTTCGGGCGCAGACCTTTCAAGACTGGGAGCTTCTTTTGGTGGAGGATGGAAGCAAGGATCATACCGCAGAGGTGATCATGACCTATTTAGAGAAAACCGGAGAGCATCGGATTCGGCTGATTCCCATGGAACAAAACGGAGGTGCGGCGCGGGCGCGAAACCGTGGCGTAAAAGAAGCGAGGGGACGCTATCTGGCTTACCTGGACGCGGATGACCTCTGGGAGCCCGAAAAGCTGGAACGTCAGCTTGCCCTCATGCAAAAGAAGGGCGCTGCCTTTTCGTTTACGGGGTATGAATTTGCTGATGAGAATGGAAAGGGCCTTGGGAAAATCGTTAAGGTTCCGGAAACCATTGATTATAAAGAAGCCCTGAAAAATACCACCATCTTTACCTCGACGGTCATGTTTGATTTGCAGCAGCTCACGAAGGAAGAATTGGAGATGCCGCAGATTAAGAGCGAGGATACGGCACTATGGTGGAGGGTGCTTCGCAGCGGACATTTAGCTTATGGGCTGAATGAGAATTTGGTGAGATACCGACGGGCGGGCAAGTCCCTGTCCTCGAATAAGCTGGAGGCACTCCGAAGAATTTGGAATTTGTATCGAAAGGCGGAAGGAATGAGCATTCCAAGCAGTGCCTGGCACTTTTGCTTTTGGGCGGTACGGGCGGTAAAACGCCGAATCTAATTACGGAAATGCACTTGGAGGAAGATCATGAAAGCAAACATTCATGAAAATCGATTGCGTAAAATGGAGGCCTATAAGCGCCTGATCAATTTGGGCCTGTCCTTTTTAAGTCTGGCTTTGGTCATTGGCATCTTTGCCTATTTCTGGTTTGTATATTTTCATTCCAGTCTGGTAGATGACCTTCACTTCTACAAAAACGGACACATTTTGGAGATCAGCCTTTATGGCGTGGTTTTGTTTGCCTTCTCGAAGATGTATGGCGGCACAAGATTTGGCTATCTGAAAAATACGGAGATCATCTTTTCACAGATTTTTGCAACGGCCATTTCGGACGTGTTTATTTACGGCGAGCTTTCCCTGATGGCGTTTCAGCCGTTCTGGCCCGTTTTCTTCATTTGGATGTTCTTGGCACAAGCCGTTGCACTGATCCTTTATACCAATATTGCGAACCGCCTGTATCGTCACCTGTTTCCGCCGAGAAAGCTTTTATTGCTTCACGGTACGCGTTCAACGGAGGGAATCTGCGCAAAGTTTGAGAGCAGAAAGGATAAATATCGGATCACGCGAAAAGAATTGATCCATAAGGACATGCATGAGAATTATCGCCTGATCACGGAGACTTATCAGAGCGGGGAATGCAATGCCGTCGTGCTTTGGGACATCCCTACCGCGGAGCGAAACAAGCTGTTGAAATTTTGCTATGCCAATTCCATTCGCGTCTATATGATGCCGAAGATCACGGACGTCATTATGACGGGGGCAGAGGAGCTTCACGTATTTGACAGCCCGTTGCTGCTGACGCGAGAGTATGCCCTGACCATGGAGCAGGCTTTTCTAAAGCGCCTGATTGACGTTGTATGTTCCCTGATTTTGATCATTTTGACCTCCCCCATCATGCTGCTTACGGCGATTCTCGTGAAGCTCGGCGATGGCGGTCCCGTGCTGTACAAGCAGGTTCGCTGTACCATCGGACAAAGGGAGTTTTTAATCCTGAAATTCCGCAGTATGAGACCCGATGCAGAGAAGGATGGACAGGCGCGTCTTGCACAAAAAAAGGATGACAGGATTACGCCCGTCGGCAGAGTGATCCGTTCCTGTCGTATTGATGAGCTGCCGCAGCTGTTCAATATTTTGAAGGGTGACATGTCCTTTATCGGCCCCAGACCCGAGCGACCGGAGATTATTGCGGAGTATCTTGAGGTGATGCCCGAGTTTGTGTATCGCATGAAGGTAAAGGCCGGCCTGGCAGGCTTTGCGCAGGTGTATGGAAAGTATAATACGACGCCGTATGACAAGCTCAAGCTGGATTTGACCTACATCGAAAATTATTCCGTCCTGCTTGACGTTAAGCTGATGCTTCTTACCCTCAAGGTTCTCTTCTGGCCAGACAGCACGGAGGGCGTGGATGCAGAACAGATTACGGCACTTCGGGAGGAAAAACGGCAAAAGGAGAACGGGGATGAGAGATAATGCATGGGGAAAGGATCCCTTCGACCTGCGACTATCCGTCCTTCGAATGATCAGAAGATTACCGGCAATCATGGCCGTGGCGGCGCTTCTTACAATTTTGCTGGGCGGCGGATACTATTTGAAACATGTCACCTTCCGTCAAAAGACATATATTGCGTCTACGACGTTTTCCATGGAATATGCGGATGAAAATTGGGCAGTCAACAATACCTTTATCAACGAGTATACCTGGAACGTGTGGGTAAAGACGGATGAATTCTTAGGCTACGTAGAAAGCCATCTTTCCGATGCCGGAATACAGAGAAAGACTTTGGGAGAAGGCATGAGCGCAAGCGTTCCTTCGGATCTTCGGATGGTTACCATCTCCTTTTCCTCCAAGGATGCCGCACAGGCGAATCGTGTCATGGAAGCGGTTGGCGTTGCCATGACGGAGGATTTCTCAAAGGGGATGAAGGATGTCGCAGCCATCCGCGTGATCGACGTGGAAGCGGCAGCAGAGAACCTAAAGACGATAAAGCCGGTTAGGGCAATTGTTCTGGCAGCGGTCATTGGTTTATTTACCGGCGTGATGCTGTTTCTTTTCTTGGAAATTCTTTTCGAACGGATTTGGCTTCCCGAGAGCCTTTCGAGCCGCTTTGGCATGAAAAATGCAGGCGTTCCAAGAACCGAGCTTTTTTGGGAAAACCTAAAATATTTCTTTGACGGGAAAAAACGAGTGGCGATTTGCCCTGCTAATCAGGAGCTGGATCCCAAGGAAATCGCCGATACGTTGCAAAAAAAAGGCATTCTGAAGGACGTGGAATGGATTCCCGTTCCTTGCCCGATATTGACTCCGTCAGAAACCGTTAAGCTTCGGGAAATGGATGGGATCCTGCTTGCCGTGAATGCTGGCGAAGACGTAAAACACCTCCAGGCAATTTTGGATTTCCTTACCTCCCAAGACTGCAAAATTACCGCAGCAACCCTCTGGAACGAAGATACCTGGCTCCTAAAAAGCTACTATACCTGGAACTACCTTTCCGGGACAAAGGTTACAGAATAAAAACTCTCAACCACCTCGAGGGGATGTTTGGGAGTATCTTTCCGGGACAAAGGTTACAGAATAAAAACTCTCAACCACCTCGAGGGGATGTTTGGGAGTATCTTTCCGGGTTAAAAGGTTACCGGAAAGATACTCCCAAACAAGCCCCGGGGACAGCCTGCTCCCAAACAAGCCCCGAGGATTTACGAGGCCCCGAGAATTTACGAGGCCCCGAGGATTTAGAACTTGCGAAAGGAAACATAAAGCATGAGACTTCAGGTGCTGGTATCTGCGATGCATGCAGATGCGAGAGAACTGGCAGAAAAAATGAACCTTCAGACGGATGCCCTGATCGTAAACCAATGCGACCACTATGCCTACGAAACCTTTGAACGAAACGGTCGAAGCATCCGCTGCCTATCCATGGCGGAGCGAGGCGTGGGACTGAGCCGAAACACGGCGCTCATGAGGGCGGACGCTGAACTTTGCCTCTTTGGCGATGAAGACATAGTCTATGAGCCAGGATATGAAAAGACGATTTTAGAGGAATTTGAAAAGCATCCGGAAGCCGACGTTTTGCTATTCAACGTCAAGGTCTGCGAGGAGAGAAGAACCTACTGGAATACTGCGTTTGGACGCGTACACGCATACAATTCAGGGCGCTATCCAGCCTACAGCATCGCTGCTAAGCGGGACGGACTGATTGCGAAAAACCTAACCTTTCACCTTTGCTTTGGCGGAGGCGCAAAATACAGCAACGGAGAGGACAGCCTGTTTTTACGGGATGCTGCCCGCGCGGGACTTCGGATCTATAAGACCCCGGCGCTGATCGGCGAGGAAATTCCCCGTCCCTCGACTTGGTTTCATGGGTTTGACGATAAGTTTTTTTATGATAGGGGAGTGCTCTATGGAGAACTCTACGGACCAGGCATGGCATATGTCAGGGCCGTTCGATGGCTACAAAAAAACAAAAGTGAAATGTGCGCGGAATACCCTTATGCCAAGGCGCTGGCAATGATGAAAAAGGGATGGCGGGATGGCATTTTGCCCTGACGGGAAGAGGGAATTTATGAAATTTACCATTGTGGTTGTCTGCTACAATGCAGGAGAGAAACTAAAAGAGACGGTGACCTCCATTCTGGATCAAAGCATGACGGATTATGAAGTCGTCATCAAGGACGGCATGTCAACGGATGGCAGTATCGAAGCGCTTGAAACTTTGGTGACGGAGCGCGGTGCACGGGAGCGAGTGAAGATCATTCGTGAGAAGGATCAAGGCATTTATGATGCCATGAATGCAGCCATAAGGCATGCATCTGGAGAGTATTACCTTTTCCTGAATTGCGGCGACCTATTTTATGATGAAAACGTGTTGCAGCGCTTTAGCGACGCCATTTCGGAGGAGGCGGTTCCATTCCCCGAAGAGAAAAATGGCCTTCGCGTATTTTATGGCAACCGTTATTTAATTCCGACAAAAAGTGTGGAATACATTGCACCGCGCATGACGCCGCTGACCTGCTTTCGCAACATTCCCTGTCATCAGTGCTGCTTTTATTCGGCGGACTGCTTCGCGGAGCGGGGATACCGCACGGACTTAAAGGTGCGGGCAGATTATGAGCATTTCCTTTGGCTGTTCTTTGCAAAAAAGGCCAGCTTCCATTACGTGAATGCATGCGTTGCTAAATACGAGGGCGGTGGCTATTCCGAAAATCCCGAGAGTGTCAAACGCTCTGCCGAGGAACACCGCGCCATCACAAAACGATACCTCTCAAAATGGCAGCTTTTTTACTGCAACGCCTATATGATTGTTACTTTACAGCCACTGAGACACTTTCTCGCAACGAATCCTTTTCTCTCCAAGGGGTACAATGCACTAATTCATGGATTATATCGTATCGTCAAAAAATAAGTTAAGAAACTATTATAATACGCATATGTACCTCGAGGGGATGGTTTGGAGTGCCTTTCTCGGTTAAAAGGTTACGAGGAAGACACTCCAAACCAGATCCCCGAGTCATGCAACTGGAAAGGAGGGCGAGACGCATGGAAAAAAGTGCATGGATTTATATTTGCTTAACGCTTGGCACCGTGGCGCTCGCCCTGCTTATTCAAAAGCGTGAGGTTGCCCCTGCTTGCCGGAAGGCGGGACACGCCTATGGACGATGGACGCCCTGCACGCGCAGGGATGCCCTGAATCGCGTTACGGTCTTTGCGATTTTTTGCCTGCTGACGGCAGTCTCCGCATGCAGGTTTGCGCTGGGTAACGACTATTGGACCTATCGGGAAAATTTTAAGAGGATTTTCTATGATGCCCATGTCTCTTCCGAGATCGGATTTAACCTGGTCGTCAAGGGATTGGTTGCCCTCTTTGGTTATGACAACTATCTGCCCCTGTTCGCAGTATTTTCCCTGCTGACGGTTTTCTTTTTCATCCGGGCAATTTGCGATCAGGGAGAAAGCTTTGCATTTTCCTTATTTCTCCTGTTGACGGGAGGCTATTATTTTCAGAGCTTCAACACGATTCGCTATTACCTTGCACTGGCGATGGCAATCTATTCCATGAAGTACGTGCTTCGCAGGGAATGGGGAAAGTTCCTGCTGCTCATTTTGGTCAGTGCGGCGTTCCATAAGACGGTACTGATCGTTGTACCGGTCTTTTTTGTGGCATCCTATCTGGCGAGGACCGGTCTTAAGAAATGGCATTTGATCATCGCTGCGATTTTTGCTGCCAGTCTGATTTTTGGTCAGGAGCTTTACCGCTGGATCATATTCCGGTTCTACCCGTTTTATGAGAATACGGGCTTTGACGTAAAGCATATTTCCTATGTCAACGTGGCAAAATGCTTGGGCACGCTGGCTCTTGCGGCTATTCTTTTTTGGGAGAGGCGAAAAGAGGAGGGAGAGCGCTTTACGGCAGCCATGCGTTTTTATTTATGGCTGAACGTTTTTGGGCTCGTTGCCTTTCTGTGCGGAGGTTTTATTCCGGAGGTCAGCAGGATTGGATTTTATTTTATTGCTTCCCAAATCTTTTTGATTCCTGACCTTGCACGTCGAATTCGTGGAAAATGGCTTGGGCGTGTCTGCAAATGGGGCAGCATTTTGGCGTTTTCCCTATACTTTGTACTATTGCTAAAGCAAATGTATCAGACGGACATCCGGATTTTGCCTTACATGAGCTGGATATTTTATTATAAATAATCATGGCATTTGCGAAGATGTTGACTTGCAGCATGAGGTGACAACATGAGGATACTTTGGTTATGTAATCTCATCCTTCCTGCCGTTGCAAAGGAGCTGGGATTAGTGGCCTCCAATAAAGAGGGCTGGGTTGTAGGCCTGGCAGAAAAGGTATTAAAGAATCAGAAGGATGGTGAAGTGACCTTTGCCATTGCCGCGCCGATTCCTGGTTTCGTGTTGACACCGGAGGAGGATCTGCTGGTAAGGGAGTTCGATGCATGGGGAGGACGTGCGGTCTTTTATGGCTTCCGTGAAGATACGGACAACCCGCACCGCTATGACGCTGCGTTGGAAGGACGGATGAGGCGGATTGTACAGAGCTTTCAGCCACAGGTTGTTCACTGCTTTGGAACGGAATTTCCACATACCTTGGCGATGTGTAAGTCGGTTCCTTCCGAAAACCTTTTGATAACCATACAGGGCTTGTGTACAAAAATCGCAGAAGTTTATGAGGCAGATCTTCCGAAAAAGGTCGTAAAAAGATTGACCCTTCGGGATTTCTTGAAAAAGGATGGCATTGCCATGCAGAAGGAAAAATTTCGGCTGCGTGGAAATTCTGAGAGGGAAGCGTTGCGGCTTGCAGGGAGCATTGGAGGGCGAACGGCCTGGGACAAGGCGTTTGCAGAGCGGCAAAACCCCAAGGCACGCTATTTTCAGCTAAATGAAACGCTCAGGTCAGACTTTTATGATACAATCTGGGATGAGAAAAACACGCAGCCCCATTCCATTTTTCTGAGTCAGGGGGATTATCCACTGAAGGGATTACATTATGTTTTGCTTGCCATGCCGCAGATTCTAAAGCAGTTTTCGGATGCAAAAATCTATGTGGCCGGCAATGGAATTACGGCGTATGAGACGCTGAAGCAAAAGCTGAAGATCTCTTCCTACGGAAAGTATCTGCGGGAGCTTGTACGTCAGCATTGTCTGGAGGATAAGGTGATTTATCTTGGAAGACTTTCTGGTGCGGAGATGAAGGAGCAATATTTAAGGAGCAGTTTGTTTCTCTGTCCCTCTGCGGTGGAGAATTCGCCCAATTCCCTTGGGGAGGCCATGCTTCTTGGCATGCCCTGCATCGCTGCCAACATAGGCGGCATTCCCAGTATGTTTACGGATGGGGAAGATGGGATTTTGTTTGAAGGTCATCAGGCCGTGACGGGGGAGAGGTTAGCTTCCGGCAATAGGCAGCAGGAAGAAGGGATTTCCGCCGGGCTGGCTCAGAATAAAGATGGGGAGCTTGCGAGGATTGCAAACAATCTGGCAATGGCCGTAATAGAAATGTGGAGCAATCCTGAAAAGGAGAAGGAATATTGTAGGAATGCCCGGGCGCATGCCATGAAGACTCATGACGGGCGCAGGAATTATCGAAGGACGATGGAGGTATACGCCGCAATCGCTGGCGAAGGATCAGAGGAGCATGGAGCAGGCAGGGAAGCGTAAGATTGTATTTGTATCCAATTATTTGAATCATCATCAGATTCCCTTTTGCAGGGCCCTGTCTGAGCGCCTTGGCGGGAGCTTCGTTTTTCTTCAGACGCAGCCCATGGAGGAAGAGCGGGTTCAGATGGGGTGGGATGCAAGCGTACAGGAGCCTTATCTGGAGCTGCTTTATGAAAAGCCGAAGGAATGCGCAGAATGGATCAAGCATGCGGATGTCGTGCTTCTTGGCTGGACGGAGGATGAGAGCTGCCTACAGGAGAGATTTCGAAGCGGAAAGACCGTGATCCGAATCTCAGAGCGTATTTATCGGACGGGGCAGTGGAAATTTATTAGCCCCAAGGGGCTTTACAGAAAGTATTTTGAGCATGTCAGATATCGGAAAAAGCCAGTATATCTGCTCTGCTCAGGCGGCTATGTTCCGAGTGATTTTCACTTGATTCATGCCTATCCAAAGAAGATGTTTTGCTGGGGATATTTCCCGGAGACCAAGCATTATGACATTGATGCGCTGATGTCCTCGAAGGGGTGGAGGAAGGCGGACGGAACGAAGGTTCCGTGCATTCTGTGGGCGGCGCGTCTGATCGAACTAAAGCATCCTGAGCTTGCCATTCAGACGGCGAAGTATTTGAAGCAAAAGGGGGCAGAATTTCATCTGAACATGATCGGCGGCGGTGCCATGGAAGAGCAGGTGAAGGCATGGATTCATGAGGAAGGGCTGGAGGAGGAAATCACCCTGCTGGGATTTATGAAGCCAGAGGAAGTGCGAGGATACATGGAGCAGGCAGACGTCTTTCTGTTTACGAGTGATAAGCGGGAAGGCTGGGGAGCCGTAGTGAACGAAGCCATGAACAGTGGTTGCGTTCCCGTGGCGGATCACATGACGGGCGCGGCAGCGTTTCTGATTCGGCAGGGGCAAAATGGGTTTGTTTATCGAGACGGTGATGTACAAATGCTTTTTGAAACCACGGAAAAGCTGGTTGGGGATGCAGGGCTCCGGGACAGGCTCGGAAGAGGAGCCTATGAGACCATTCATGATGAATGGAATGCGGAATTTGCGGCCAAGAGGCTGTGCCGCCTGATCGAGGGGCTTACGGGTCAAAGGTTGGATGCGGAAAGGACGGAGGAAGGCAAGGGAAAAGAAATCGCAGATCACGCGGGGAGGATGCACCAAATTTCGCGACTGCTTCCCTGTGATCCCGCACCCGTCATCTCAGAGAGAAGGATGTTTCGGTATTTGACGGAGAAGTAGGATATGAAGAATTTGCCAAGGATTACGGTAATCATTCCGGTTTATAATATCATGGAGTACCTGCCAAGATGTGTTCACAGCGTCACGGCGCAGACCTATCAAAACCTGGAGATTCTCCTGGTGGATGATGGTTCCACGGATGGGACGGGGGAGCTTTGTGATCAGTTGTCTTGTGAGGATTCCCGTATCAAGGTTTTCCACAAGGAAAACGGCGGCTCGTCTTCGGCAAGAAATCTGGGCTTGTCAGAGATGACGGGAGAATATGTTGGATTTGTTGACAGCGATGATTTTATTGAACCGGACATGTATGAAAAGCTTTATCGGGGCATGGAACAAACGGGTGCCTGCATTGCCCAGGTCGGGCGCGATGAGATTGACGAGCAGGGAAATCTGATGCCTGCCATTTGTACCCCGCCGAAGGAGGCAACGCGGATTTCCAGTAAGGATTTTCTAAGAGAGCTTTTGATGCACAGGGGGGACTGCTCCTTTTGCACGAAGCTGTTTCGAGGGGAGCTTCTGAAGGGACGGCAGTTTCCCGTTGGAAAGCTGAACGAGGATTTCCATTTACTGGTACAGATGCTTGTGGACGGTGAGGAGATCCTATCTCTGCCGGACATTGGTTATCACGTATTTTACCGTGTGGGATCCAATTCCAGAAAAAAGGACAAAAATGAGTTTTCCCGCGTCTTTGCGGATTGCGTGGACAATGCGGATGAGGCGATGGAACACGTGGAAGAGCATTTTCCGGAGCTTAGGGACGTAGCCTTTCGCTTTGGCATTTTTCAGCGGCTGGAGTATTTGCTGCACATTCCCATTCCGCTGATGACAAAGGACAATACATTCTATCGGGCGG
Source organism: Lachnospiraceae bacterium (assembly GCA_017527205.1). Classification (GTDB taxonomy): domain Bacteria; phylum Bacillota; class Clostridia; order Lachnospirales; family Lachnospiraceae; genus Acetatifactor. The sequence goes on from JAFXQK010000073.1 coordinate 109,640, forward strand.
TGGTTAGATATTTGAGAAGGCACTGGCCACAGGCCATGCGAAACAAGGTATTAACGAAGAAAAATAAGGTTTACGTAATCTTGTTTGCAATGATGCCGAAGGGGATTCGGGTCATACATAAAAGGATCAAGAAATTGTAGCGAATCAAAGGATGAAGGATGCAAAAGAAGGAACGCCAAAGGAAAGGACAATGGAATAGGTGGATGCCTCGTTGGATGGCATGGGGATTGGCCCTTGCCGTACTGCTTGTGACCTTTTTTGAGCTTCCCATGGCAGCGGTTCACGCTGATCCGACGGAGTCGCAGGGAGCAGAGCCAGGAGGAAATTCCTTGCCGGAGGACATTGCCAGCTTCCCCGAAAGCTATCATGTGGGACTTCTGGCACTCAAGGCCAAGCATCCGAATTGGCAATTTGTTCCCATAAACGTCATGGATTGGAACACGGCGCTCAATAACGAAATGAGGGATGGAAAAAGCCTGATTAATTATAGGGCAGCAAATTGCCTGAAGGAAGGCAAATATGATCAGGGGAACTGGTATTTTGCGTCCAAGGGTGCCTTGGCCTATTATATGGATCCGAGAAATTCCTTGACGGAGGAACGGATTTTCCAGTTTGAACAGCTTTCCTATAATGCACAGTATCATACGGTGGATGCGCTGGAGACAATGCTCCATGGCACGTTTATGGGAGACGGGGCGAAGCTTCCGGGGTTCGAAATGTCCTACGCGGTCTTCATCCATGCCTGTGGTGCTTATCCAGGGGTTTTAACAAGTCCATTTCATTTGGCAGCCAGAATCCTGCAGGAGCAGGGAAGCGGAAAGTCGGCGCTGATTTCGGGAACCTATCCGGGCTACGAGGGCTACTACAATTACTTTAATATTGGGGCGACTGGTACGACAAACCAAGAGATCATCGTAAATGGCTTGAGCTATGCAAAGAAATATTGGGGAAAAGAACAGAGTGGCATCGACGGCTTTGGAGCGTACAATGCCATTTTAGAAGGCTCCAAATTCATCGCGTCAAAGTACGTTGCCGTTGGACAGGATACGCTCTATTTGCAAAAATACAATGTTACGGCAAGTATTCCATATACACATCAATATATGCAGAATATTGCGGCTCCCATGTCGGAGGCTGGCAGTATCAGGGATTTTTATGATGCGGCTGGTGCATTGGACATATCCTTTACGTTCCGAATTCCCGTGTATCAAAACATGCCGGCGCAGGCATGCCCATTGCCTGGCTCCTCTACGAACGTTGTGCTGGAGATTCCCAGTGATACGAACGATCCCTATAACTATACGGGCAATACAGTCATGATTGACGGGGAGCCTTACGAGTGCGAGAGCTATTATAATAGCGCAAAGAATACACGTAGACTGATTGCGACGCTTCCTGACACCGCGGCAACGTCAGCAGCCATAGAGCTTCGAAGTGTTAACGGAGAGCTGAAGCAGGCGTATTATTGGGCCTTGGAATATAAGGATACCTATTATGTTGCAACCCAGGTTTCCGCGCCGCCGGTTTTGGAAAAATGTGAGGTCTCTTTCCTGTCAAACGGCGGGACGGGAAGTATGGAATCCCAATGGGTGCTGAAGGGAAAGAAGTTTGTGATTCCGGAATGCCTGTTTGAGCCAAAGGAAGGATATGTATTCTATAGCTGGGACTGGGGCAGGCCAGGGGATGAAATTACAATCAACGGTTCTTTAGAGCTCACCGCCGTCTGGATAAAACGACCGATTTCGGTCACCGTTAGTTCCTCCGCGCAGGAGGGAGGAACTGTCAGCATAAGCAACACCACGGGAAACATTGTAAGCGTCAGTGCAATTCCTGCAGAGGGTTATGTTTTCCAATATTGGACGAGAGGAATCTACGTTGTCTCTGATGAACCCGTTTATTCCTTCTCGGCAGAGGAAGACGTAGAGCTGGTGGCCGTGTTTGAAAGGGAGTCCGAGTAGGAGTCCGGCATTGCATAAATACAAAAAGAGTGGTATAATATATTGATTAAATTTTCTGGAGAGATGATATGGAAGAATTAGCGATTTTTGGCGGAAAACCCGTGAGAAAAGAGAAAATTTATTATGGAAGGCAGTGCGTTGAGCAGGATGACGTGGATGCAGTGGTTGCCACGCTGACGAGTCCTCTGATCACCTGTGGCCCGAGGGTGCAGGAGATGGAGAAAAGGCTCTGCGAGGTGACGGGAGCGAAGTATGCCGTGGGCGTCAGCAATGGAACGGCTGCGCTTCATCTTGCAGCCATGGCGGCAGGCTTTGGACCTGGGGATGAGGTGATCGTCAGCTCCATTACCTTTGCAGCCTCTGCAAACTGCGTGCGCTACTGCGGTGCAACGCCTGTGTTTGCAGATATAGAAAATGACACCTATAACATTGATCCCGAATGCATCAAAAAGCTCATCACGCCGAGGACGAAGGGCGTTGTGGCCGTGGATTTTACGGGACAGGCCGTGAAGCTGGATGAAATTCGTGCGATCTGTAAGGAGCATGGCCTGATTTTGATCGAGGATGCGGCGCATGCCATCGGGACAAAATACAAGGGTCAGCCCGTGGGATCCCTTGCGGACATGACCTGTTTTAGCTTCCATCCCGTAAAAACCGTAACCTGCGGTGAGGGCGGAGCAATTACGACCAACGACGAAAAGCTCTATCGCCACTTGATGAGACTTCGTACCCATGGCATCACCAGGGACATGAGCGAGATGGCGAATCCATCCGATGCGCTTTGGTATAACGAGCAGGTGGAGCTTGGATTTAATTATCGACTGACGGATTTTCAGGCTGCAATGCTGTGCAGTCAGCTAAAGAAGCTGCAGAAGTTCTCTGACAGAAGAAAAGAAATTACCGCCATTTATGACAAGGTGTTTTCCGAAATGCCTGAGATTCAGGTGCAAAGGGAAATTCCAGAGAGCGATACGACAAGACATCTTTACGTGCTTCGCCTTCACTTGGAGAAGCTGACGTGTAACCGCAGGCAGTTCTTTGACGCGCTTTATGCAGAGAACGTATGCCCGCAGGTTCATTACCTGCCGGTGTATTGGCATTCCTATTATGAGAAGCTTGGCTATCAGAAGGGGCTATGTCCGAATGCGGAGGCTTATTACGAATCCTCCATGAGCATTCCCTTGTATTACTCCCTGTCGGATGAAGAGGTTCAGGACGTCATTCACGCCGTGAAGAAGGTTATCGCATATTATCGCAGGTAGAAAATATGTCATTTGCGAGAGGCTTAGGGAGAAGGTAAATGGATGCAGGGTTGATGGCAAAAGAGTATCGGGACGAACAGGCGGGAATTTATCTAAGGCCGATTACGGACGAGGATACGAGCCTGATTGTCGCATGGCGTAACAGTGATGCCGTAAGGAGCCGATTTATCTATCGGGAGCCCTTTACGGAAGAGGGACATCGAAGCTGGCTGAAAAACATGGTGGAGACGGGCAAGGCCATTCAGACGATTGTCTGCGACCTGGAGACAGACAAGCCCTTGGGAAGTGTGTTTTTGCGCGACGTCGACAGAAAGCACAACAAGGCAGAGTACGGGATTTTTCTGGGGGAAGCGCAGGCACGTGGACGCGGCGTCGGTACGGCAGCCGCGAAACTGATGCTTCGCTATGCATTTTGTGAAGAAAAGCTTCATCGCGTTTTCCTTCGCGTTCTGGCAGATAATGCACAGGCCATTCGAAGCTATGAAAAGGCAGGCTTTGTTCGCGAGGCATATTTGCGGGAGAGCGTTTATTTAGACGGGACATACAATGACGTCATCCTCATGGCGGTTTTAGACCGGGAATGGCGAAATGAACACGAAACCTGAAAAGGATGAGACAATGAAAAAAATAAGCTTTGTGATTCCCTGTTATCGATCTGAACAGACCATCGGTCACGTTGTGGCGGAGATCGACGGAAAGATGCAGGAGATGAAGGAATATGAATATGAGATCATTTTGGTAAATGACTGTTCTCCGGATCATACCCTGGAGGCGCTGCGAAGGCTCTGCGCAGAGCGTGCGTCTGGCAACGGCATTCGTAAGGCGATCAGCTTTTCCAGGAATTTTGGACAGCATTCTGCCTTGATGGCAGGTCTTCGGGAATCGCAGGGAGATTACGTGGTTTGTCTGGACGATGACGGACAGACGCCTGCGAACGAGGTGGATAAGCTGATTGGAAAGCTGGAGGAAGGGTTTGATGCCGTTTATGCAAAGTATGAGCACAAGCACCATTCTGCGTTCCGCAATTTGGGAAGTAAAGTGAATGAACTGATGACCAGAGTGATGCTGGAGAAGCCCAAGGAATTATTTATCTCCAGCTATTTTGCCGTAAGGCGGTTCGTTGTGGAAGACATGATCCGATACGAGAATTCCTACCCTTACGTCATTGGTTTGGTGCTCAGGTCGACGAAGAGCATTACCAACGTGGTAGTGACGCACAGGGACAGGGAGCAGGGAAGCTCCGGATATACCTTGAAAAAGCTCTTGGGCCTTTGGTTTAACGGCTTTACGGCGTTTTCCGTTAAGCCCTTACGAATTGCCACGGCATTTGGAAGCTTTTGTGCCATTTTGGGATTTTTGTATGGAATCTATACGGTGGTAAAAAAGCTGATCAACCCCGACGTACCCATGGGATTTAGTTCAACCATGGCAGCCATTGTTTTCTTTGGCGGCATGATCATGCTGATGCTGGGCATGATTGGAGAGTACATTGGCAGAATTTATATTAGCCTCAACAATTCACCGCAGTATGTCATCCGTGAAAAAATCAATACGGATCAGGATGACGTAAAATAGCTTCGCAAGGAGTGCTTTGGGAAAGAGGCTCCGGAAAGCGTTACGGAGATACGGTGGCGAGGAGCTGCATGAGTGCGTAAGCGATCTTATATCTCCCGTAATCATTGGGATGTATGTCATCGGCATAATAAAGCCATTGGGTTTTCTCGAGATGAGAGTCGTGATAATTATCCAGACAGGAAAGCCCCTCCTTACGGGCTAGGTCGAGGATGGACTGTGCATAATCCGCATAGGTGGTGCCTTCCGCAGTGTTGATGACCTCCGTCCCATTTTGGAAGGCAAAAATGGGATTGGGAACCACAAGGCAAACCTGGGCATCGGGAAAAGCACTTTGAAGCTGATCCACGGCATTCTTCAGGGCACCGGAAAAGGTGCTCGCATCCGTCGGATGATCAGAGCTTATGGGTACGCCTTCAAAATAATCATTGATGCCAAAATGCAGGACAAATATTAGACGGCGGGATTTGTCCGATTTCCGAGCTTGGAGCAGGTACTTTGTAAGTCCCGCGTAGGCCTGCGAATCCTTAGGCAGGAACGAGGGATCTTGACTTAGAAGTGCATTCAGAACGGGTCGAAGACAGATGCCATCCCGATCACTGGCCGTGGCACCGCCCCAGCCAAGATTATAGGTCTCTGCACCGCTTAAATTGCTTACGTAGCCAGGGATGGAACGACGGTCATTATAATTGCCGAAAATACTGTCTCCTAGGAAGACAACCTCAAGGTCAGACAGATCAGGGAAGAAATACTCCCCCGTTTCCGCAACGGACAGAAATGCCCGAAATTCCGCAAAGAGTTCGTCCACCCTGTCCGGTCTGGCATAAAAGGAGTGAGCTGCTTCCTCGGGACCAATGAGGGAAAGCAGGTAAGTGCGCAGTGCCACGTCCTCCTTTAGGAGGGATCCCTTCAGGTAGTTAGTGTCGTCAGCGATGATCCATTCATGGGAGAAGAAGGGATATACCAAAGCATTCGGCTGGTGCGTCATGGCATAGACCATGTCCTGGTATTTCGCAGTCAGTGCATCCGCATCCTTTGCGGACTGCCACTCTTTTAGTGGCAACCATTCAGGAAATACCTTAAATAAGGTATCAGGAAACATCTGGACAAGGCTTTCAGCCTGCTCAGCGGTAATTCTGTCGGGTGAGAGTCCAAGATACATCTCTTTGATTTCATGTTTGTATTCCTTTAGATACTGAAAGAAGGAATACATGGTTTCGTAATCAGGGATGGTAATGTCCGGCATGGCAATCGTTCGGGCTTCGTAGGTAAGAAAATCTTCGGCGTGGAAGGTATCTGTCGGAAACATGGAGAGAAATACGCAGTCATAGGACGAGGTCGCAAACTGAAGAATGGCTTCCGCCTTTCTTTCCTTTTCACGGTATGCTGGCATTTGACAGATGACAATGAGGATGATGGCCAACAATACAATGATGGCAGAAGAAACGATGAAGATTTTCGATTTCTTTTCCTTCATGAAGCTACCTCCGCGTTTGATCCATGCCTTTGGGCGATATGACATCGTAATGAATGTAGGAAGCATCGCTTCCCGGATGTATTCTATCATAAATGAGACGGCGTTTAAAGGATTATTTCTTTTGTAGACCTTGAACGCACGGGAGTGAAACATGAAACGAATCTTTCAGAAATTGAATTTGCTCTTAGATCAAAAGCAGAAGCGCACCATGATGGGATTGATGGTACTTATGATCATCGGGGCATTTTTACAGATGGCCAGCGTGGGCGTTCTCGTCGAGACCGTGAACGTTGTGATTGATCCAGAGGCCGTAGCGAAGAGCAAGATTGCGGGAAAGGTCTATGAGATGATGGGAAGCCCGGATTTTAACATGTTCTCCATCGCGGTGATGTCGACGCTGATTGTTTCCTTCTTCATCAAAAATGGCTTTCTGTTTTTTCAACATAAGGCGACCCTTGCATTTGTCTATACCAATCAGTTCCGCACCTCCGAGCGATTGATGCGCAATTATCTAAGGAGACCTTATGAGTTTTACTTGAATGCGGACACGGCCGTAATCCAAAGAAGCATTACCTCTGACGTCAATAATATGTACGCCCTGATTCTGGCGCTTTTGCAGCTGATGTCAGATGGTGTCATGTCTTTGTTCGTGGTGTCCTATTGCTTTTTGAAAAACGGTGTCATGACGGCGGTGATGGCGAGCGTCATGATCATTCTCATGGTGATTGTGAAAAAGGTATTGAAGCCGATTCTGCTCAAGGCGGGAGAAGACAATCAAAGATTCTACAGCGGCTTGTTTAAGTGCATTCATCAGATGGTGCACGGGATCAAGGACGTCAAGGTTTCCGGAAATGAAAAGTATTTTGTGGACGAGTATCAGGTGTGTGGCAAGGGATACGTGGAGTGCGTGCAGAAGTATAGCCTTTACAATCAGATCCCGAAGCTCTTGATCGAGACGGTCTGCGTGACCTCCATGATGCTGTTCATTATCGTGGAAATTCTTCTTGGCATCTCCACGGAGAACCTGATGGAGTCCTTAAGCACCCTGGCGGCAGCGGCGTTCGTGCTTTTACCTGCCGTCAACAGAATCAACAACCAGATCAACAGCATTACCTATCTGGAGCCGTTTTTCATGGGCGTTGCAGATAATCTGCAGGACGAGATCAGCGGCGAGAATATCGACATGTCAGACTTTGAAAAGCCCGTGGAGCGCATGGTGGTTCAGGACAGAATTGAGCTTTCCGATATCACCTATGCTTACCCCAATACGGAAAAGCTTATTTTTGACCATGCGAATTTGCTGGTTCCCATCGGTAAATCCGTTGGCATTGTGGGAACGACCGGTGCCGGAAAGAGTACGGTCGTGGATATCATGCTGGGCCTTTTGAAGCTTCAGGGCGGAAAGGTTTTGGCGGATGGCAGGGATATCTTAGAGAATTATCGCGGATGGCTAAAGAACGTGGGCTATATTCCGCAGATGAGTTATATGCTGGATGACACGATCCGAAAGAACGTGGCCTTTGGTGTTCAGGAGGAGAAAATTGATGACCAAAGAGTTTGGGAGGTACTGAAGGAAGCGCAGATGGACTCCTTTGTCCAGAGCTTGCCAGAGGGACTGAATACGAAGATTGGCGAGCGCGGCATCAGGCTTTCCGGCGGACAAAGGCAGCGTATCAGTATTGCCAGGGCGCTGTATGAGGATCCGAAGATTTTGATTTTGGATGAAGCGACGTCGGCCGTGGATAATGACACGGAGGCCGCCATTATGGAATCCATCAACTATTTTCAGGGCAAGAAGACCTTGCTCATCATTGCACATCGCCTTCAGACCATTGAAAAATGTGACATTGTTTATCGGGTAGAGAATGGAAGCGTAAAGCAGGAGAGGTAATTTGGAAAAGCAGGGCATGACGGAAAAATTAGAGAAGAGTAAGGCTTGGAGCTATGGTCTGCCGATCCTGCTTTTCGTGCTGATCGTTGTCGGGGCATGCATTTGCTTCCGTGCCAAGAAAAGCCTGCATCCTGAGGCGGTCTTTTTTGGAGACAGCATCATTGCGACGGCGCGAGGCGGGGACTCCGTACCTGACAGGCTCGCAGACCTTGTGGGGATCCCTTTTTTGAACGCAGCCTATGGCGGAACGGCCATGACAAAGCTGGACCTGGCTGAAAACATGGACGATCGATGGGATTTTTTGTCCATGGCGGCTTTGACAAAATCCATTGCGTCCAATGATTTTTCACCGCAGCAGCGAGTGTCGGACATGGGAATTGCGACGGAATACTTTGCGGAGCTGACCGATGAACTGGACCGGGTGGATTTCCAAAGGGTTCGCCTGATGATGCTTTGCTTTGGGATGAATGATTATCAGTCAGGCGTTCCGCTAAAGAATTCAGAGAGCCCCATGGACGTGCATTCCTTTGAGGGGGCACTTCGGATGACCCTGACGGAGCTGAAAAAGGCGCTTCCAGACTGCAGAATTCTCTTGGTTTCCCCGACCTACTCCTGGTATGTCACGGACGGGCAAACCTGTGAGGAGCGAAGATTTGGAGATGCACTTTTGGAAGACTATGTGGAACTCGAACGAAGCATTGCCGCGCAGTGCGGCGTGGAAATGATTGACCTGTATCATGGGTTATATACGCATGATGTTTTTGAAGACTGGAAAACCTATACGCTGGACGGCGTTCATCCGAATGAGACCGGACGGAAGCTGATCACTGAAAGAATCGCTGCATATTTGGAGGAGCATCCATGAAGACGCCGAGAGAGGCCGTGGAACAACTGAAAACAAAATTAGGACGCAGACACGTGGCAGCCTTTCTGTCTGCCGTGATCTGTGGCCTTTTGATTCATCTGCCCGTCATGCTGTCTGACCTGCCGAATCATGACGGTTTGGCCAGCATGTACTTTGATCAGAACATGATCACCTCAGGCCGCTGGTTTTTGACGGTTGCCTGTGGATTTTCCTCGTATTTTACGGTGCCTTGGATCATTGGACTCATCGGGACGGTCTTTTTAGGCCTGACTGCAGCCGTACTTGCGGAGCTGTTTGAGATCAAAAGTGAGTTCTCCGCAGCAATGATCGGCGCCCTGTTGGTTTCCTTTCCGGCACTAGCTTCGACCTATGCGTATGTCTTTACGCTGGACGGTTACATGATGGCGCTCTTTTTGGCGGTTCTGGCCGTGTTTTTGACAAAAAGGAAGCTTTTGGGCTTTTTACCTGGCGCGGTTTGCCTTGCCTTTAGCCTTGGCATTTATCAGGCGTACCTTCCCTTTGCCATTCTCCTTTGCCTCTATCAGGTAGTACTGCTTTTGGCGGATGGGAGGCATAAGACGGACAGAAAGGGAATGCTTTTGAAGACTGGCAGTTATTTGGGAATGGGCGTCCTTGGCTTTGTGCTGTATTACGTGATTTTGCAAATTCTCCTTGCGGTGCAGGGCAAAAAGCTCGCTTCCTATCAGGGCATTGGAGAGGCTGGCTCTGCTCAGGGAGAGGGACTTTTGGCAACCATCAAGGCCATTTACGTTGATTTCTTTCAATTTACGCTTCGTGGTCATATTCTGTGGCAAAGCATTTTCTCGGGAGCCGCACTTCTCATATTGGCACTGCTATTCCTTTATGTCGTGATTCGCATGGCGAGCAAAAAGGGATGGTGGAAGAAGCTTGGTTTTTATGGCATTTTGCTGCTGCTTGTCGTTGTGCTGCCCGTTTGTACCAGCTGCATTCGATTGGTTTCCCCGGGACTGACCTATCATTTGCTGATGCGATATCAATGGGTGCTGTTTCCGATCATCGCATTGGCATTTTGCGACAGGTATTTGGAGGACTCGGGCAAGTCAGATTCATTTACGGCGACTGCACAGTGGCTGCTTCTTGGAACGGCTGTCACGTTGATTTTCTGTTATGGCCTTGCAGACAACATTGGATATTCCAATTTGCAGAAGAAATATGAAAGAACCTATGCATATTGCGTAAGGCTCCTGGATCGCATCGAGCAGACGGAAGGCTATTATCAAGGCATTCCCGTGGCGCTGATAGGCGTAATCGGGGATGAGGAGTTCCCGACAACTGATTTGACGACGAAGGTCACGGGAAATATGATTGGCCTGTCTGGAGACGTTCTTCTTTATACGGGAGACAATTATGAGTCTTTTATCAAGAATTATCTGGGAGCCACGTTAAATGTTGTGGACGTGGAGACCATGGGTGAGATATACTATACGGATGAGTATGTTTCCATGGACAGTTTTCCGGGACCGAATTCCACCAAGGTGGTAAATGGCATTTTATATGTCAAAACGGAAAACAAAAATCGTGAGTAGGACGAGCGGAAAGAGCCCCCATGCCAGAAGAGGAGGAAGGCCTTATGGCGCTGTTATCCATTGTATTGCCCTCATATAACGAGGAAATGAATATTGCGAATACCGCGAATACGCTATCGCACTTCCTGGAAAAGGAAGGGATCGAGTACGAGCTGGTCTTTGTCAGTGATGGCTCTAAGGATGCTACCTTTGAGGAAATCCGAAAGGCATCCGATGAAAATCCCCGCATTAAGGGCGTGGAGTTCTCCCGCAATTTCGGAAAGGAAGCAGGTATTTTTGCAGGGCTTGAGCTGGCGACGGGAGATGCCGTCGTCGTGATGGACTGTGACCTGCAGCATCCGCCGGAGGTCATTCCGAAGATGTTGCAGCTTTGGAAGGAGGGCGCCCAGATCGTGGAGGGAAAAAAATCCTCCCGCGGGAAGGAGAGCCTTTTCCATAAAATGTCAGCTGGCTTATTCTATGGGATTATGAGTCATCTGATCAAGATGGACATGAGCGCGTCATCGGATTTTAAGCTGCTGGATCGCAAGGTGGTTGAAGTGCTTTTGGGGCTTCCCGAGCGCAACACGTTCTTCCGGGCGCTTACCTTTTGGGCAGGCTTTGACACGCGGACCGTGGAATATGAGGTGCAGGAAAGAAAGTACGGCACCAGCAAATGGAGCTTCTTTAGTCTGATGAAATATGCGATTTCGAATGCGACTTCCTTTAGCACGCTTCCCTTACAGCTAGTGACCTTGATGGGAACCATTTCCATCATCTTTAGCGTGATTTTAGGGATTCAGACGCTGGTAAAATATCTGCTTGGGACCTCCGTGGAGGGCTTTACCACCGTCATTTTGCTGATTTTGATCATTGGTGGATTTATTATGCTAAGTCTTGGAATCATTGGCCATTACATTGCCAGAATTTATGAAGAGGTCAAGGGTCGACCCAAATACGTGATTAACAAGGTGACGGGTAACGTTCAGGGGAACGTGACCGGAAGCTGGAAAAAAAGATAGAGCCTGGAGGTAGGAAATGATTAATTTTAACGTGCCGCCTTGCGCGGAAAATGCCATGAAATATATCGGAGAATGCGTACAGAATCAGAAGATTTGCGGTGATGGTGCCTACACGAAGAAATGTAATCAGTGGATTGAGGAGAAGACGGGGACGACAAAGTGTCTTTTGACGACGTCCTGCACACATGCCACGGAGATGGCAGCGCTGCTTGCAAACATTCAGCCGGGGGATGAGGTGATCATGCCCTCCTATACCTTTGTATCTACGGCAGACGCCTTTGTCCTTCGCGGGGCCATTCCCGTGTTTGTGGACATTCGTCCAGATACCATGAACATCGACGAGAAGCTGATTGAGGATGCCATCACGGAGAAGACCAAGGCCATCGTTCCCGTTCATTATGCGGGCGTAGGCTGTGAGATGGATACGATCATGGACATTGCGAAGCGCCATGGTCTGATGGTGATTGAGGATGCCGCACAGGGCATTATGGCGACCTATCGCGGAAAAGCACTGGGTACGTTTGGAGACTTTGGATGCTTTAGCTTTCATGAGACGAAAAATTACAGCATGGGTGAGGGCGGCGCACTTCTCATTCGTGATGAAAGCATGGTGGAAGAGGCCGAAATCATTCGTGAAAAGGGCACCAATCGCACGAAATTTATTCAGGGAAAGATTGATAAGTATACATGGATCAATTACGGCTCCTCCTATCTTCCCAGTGACATGAATGCGGCTTATCTCTATGCACAGTTAGAGATTGCGGATCAGATCAACAATGCGCGACTTGCCATTTGGAAGCGCTATTATGAGACGCTCAAGCCCCTGGCAGAGGCGGGGAAGATTGAGCTTCCCGTGGTGCCGGAGCATTGCGTGCATAATGGCCATATGTTCTGGCTGAAGGTTACAGACGCAAAGGAGCGTGCAGCCTTTATGGATCAGCATCTGAAGGCAAAGAACGGTGTCTATGCCGTATCTCATTACGTACCCCTGCATACGGCACCCGCAGGACGGAAATTCGGGCGCTTCCACGGGGAGGACAAGTATACGACCAAGGAGAGCGAGAGACTCGTTCGTCTTCCGATGTATTATGGCCTGACCATGGAGCAGGTGGACTATATCTGTGATAAGGTGAAGGAATTCTTTTAATGGAACAAGGCGGAATGCGAAAGGCAGGAAAAGAATGGGGAAAGCTCTTGGCGAGGGTGGCAATCCTTGGGATTAGTACCCAGATTTTGCTTGGCATTTTTTGGATGCTGAGGAACTTTACTGCTTTTCAGGAGTTTGGGGAAAGCCGATTTCTTCAGAGGGTTCAGGAGACCCTTGTCTGTGACGAATATACGGGGATTTTATATCCCCTTCTCATGCGCATGCTTTCGGGAGTGGGCTCTGCTCTTTCCGTGCCTGCGCATTGTCTGATTTATGGCCTGCAGATCATCGTGGCGGCAGGGGCGGCCTATTATTTTCTGCTGGGATTTCCAAGTGTCAGAAGGCAGCCATGGTTTGCAAGACTTTGGGCAATGCTCGCCCTTTTGACCTTTCCTGCTGCGGCGCAGTGTCATTTGGCAGTGTTGCCTATTTCCCTGGCTTCTTCCCTGTTTTTGACGTCCGTCGGCATCCTTTTGCGTGCATGGCAGGGAGAGGAGCAAGGCGTGAAGATGAAGGAGGGAACGGCAAGAAGATTTTGCTGGAATCGACCTGCGGCGCGCCTTGTCTGGTTTGGTTTGCTTTGGTTTTTAGAGACGCTCCTTTTGCCGGAGTACTATCTCTTTGGAGCGGTTTTCGTGTTGCTTTACGCAGGAAGGATGTACTCAAAATCCTTTTATGTTATTGTGATTGCAGCGGTGTTACTCAGCGTGATTCCACTTGTGTCCTCCCTGACGGTTCGCGAGGGGGCATATGGGCGGATGCACAATACCTTGGAGGCGGCAGCACTTCGGCGGCTTGCGTGGGAGCATTTGGCGGATGATTATCCCGACTGGCCGGCAGAGCTTCAGGAGGCTTTGTCTCAGGAGGACATCCTGAGGATAAGCGCTCATCCTGTGCAGATGCCGTGGGTGTTGGGAGAGAAGGTGGATGCCTCACTTGGCAAGGATGGGGCGCGGAAAATTTACGGAAGACTTGCCATGACGATGGGAAAGCATCGATGGCAGGAAAACGCGAAGGAGATTTTGGGGGATACCATTGCTTATACGCTTGCACCAGCCGCGCAGCTCTTCCTTTTATCCGGAAGAGGGCAGGACGGCTATACGGGAATGAACTATGAAATGATGCGCGCGAAAACGCCGAAGCTTACGAGCGTGTTTGTGAAATTTGGAGGAGGCTGTCTCGTGGGAAGCCTGCTCTGCGGGGCAGTATTGGCGATTTTCGTCTTTTGCGGTAAGGATCGGAGGGAGAAAAAGATTTGTTTGCGCGAGGGCATCTGCTTTTTGACGCCATTTGCGGTGATGATCCTTTTCCATGTCCTTCGCGCAGGCGGCAGCATGGATGAAAAGAACGTGCTTCCCGTGACGGCAGCGTGGATTACGTACTGCCTTCTGACGATCATCAAGATTTTGGAAGAGAAAAAACAGGAGGGGGAGAGCGGGAAATGATTAAAATTTTATTGGCCTGCGCAGGAATCACGATCTTTCCCTGGGTGGTGGGAAGGCCGCTCGCTCCCTCGAGGGAACGTGGAGGAAGGCTTTTGTTTTCGTGGATCTATGGCCAGCTTGTGCTTTGGGCGGCCTTTTTGGTTCTCAGCGTTCCAATGATTTTGATCGGGAAAAACTATGCGCAGGTTCGGACGGCATATGCTTATGTTTGCGTGGCACTTTTTGTTATCGCCTGTGGCGCAACCCTTTTTCCATGGCTTCGCAGGAGAAAGACGGGAGAGGGTGCAGGGGCTGATGGGAAGATGGAACCATGGTTTGGCAAAAAGCGCTGGACGCAGGCACTTTGGATTGCCTTTGCGTGCATCCTGTTGGTACAGGTGCTCTGTGCGCTGTTTTTGGCCTATGAGGATGGAGACGATGCTTATTATGTCGCCATCACGACCTATTGTCAGGGAGAAAAGCCTTTATACCGAATCATCCCCTATACGGGCTTTACCACGGAGCTACAGGCCAGACATGCGCTGGCGCCGTTTCCCGTGTGGGTCGCAATTTTGGCGGAGGCTTCCGGGCTGTCCGGAGCGGCGACCTCACACGTCATGATGCCATTGCTAGTTCTGCTCATGACCTATGGCCTGTATGCCTTGATTGGCAGAAGACTGTTTCAGACACAAACGGAGCAGGGCAAGGGTTGGACGTTGCCACTGTTTCTCTGCTTTGTTGCACTGTTAATTATGTTTGGAGGATATTCGATCTATTCTCCGGAGAATTTTTTGGTGGTCAGGGCAGCACAGGGAAAGGCAGTTTTGGCAAATGTGGTAATTCCGGCGCTGGTCTATGCCATGATGCTTTTGCTGGAAGCCCTGGAGAAGCAAGAAAAGGTGCCATCGAGGTTATGGGTGGTCTTGTTCGCAATTATGACTACGAGCTGTCTGTGTAGCTCCCTTGGCGGCTTCCTTTTGTGCATATTTCTTGGGCTCACGGTCTTCTGCGCGTGCATCTGTTACCATCGCTGGAAGCTGATGGTCGGTGCCTGTGTGACCATGCTGGTGCCCATGGTGGTCGCCGCATTATATATGATTCTATAAAGAATCGTCACGGAGAGAATTAAATTCGGCGAAAAAATTTTAGCGAGCATAAATTATCGCGAAGCGATTTAATTTAGGAGGAAGGCCATGAATGCTTTACCGCTGTTTCGGGAATATATGGGCGTAGGACTATTGATCATATGGTATTTGGTGGCATTGCTCCATCTTTTTTGGACGGAGAAAAGGAAGGACCGAAGGATCTTGTTCGTCTACGTGCCGTTGATTTTGCTCGTGCTGTTTTTTAATCCCTTGTGCTTCCTAATCTTTCAAAGGCTGCTGGACGAAGAAATTTTTTATCGCATGCTGTGGCTTTTGCCCGTGACGATGACGCTGGGATATGACGTCGTCAGGATTTGTCAGGAGCTTCAGGGGAAAAAGCGCGTGACCTTTGGCGCCGCGGCGGTCATCCTGCTTACCATTTCAGGAAGACTGGTGTATGACAGTCCCTATTTTTCAAAGGCGGAAAACATTCATCACGTGCCGCAGGAGGTTGTGGAGATTTGCGATTGTATTGAGGTGCCTGGCATTGAGGTGTTGGCAGCGTTCCCTCCGGAGATGCTGCATTTTGTGCGCCAATATTCCTCTACCATATGCATGCCCTATGGCAGAGAGGTGTTGTTGGATGAATTTAGCGAATTGGAATTTGTCATGCATTATCAGCAGGTGGACGTAGCTCGACTTGCCGAGCTGGCGAAGGCTCAGAATTGCCATTATATCATCCTGTCAGCCCAAAAGGAACTGACAGGACGAATGGAAGATTATGATTATGAAATGATTAAAAGGGTGGGTGATTATCTGGTCTATCGGGATAATTCCAGTGACTTTTATCAATAGCTGTTCGCTCATGGCTAAGGGACGCTTATTTTTCGTCAAACTGCGTCAGGGCGCTGATGAAGCGCTTTACTACGAGCTCTCTGCCCTTTTGATTTAGGTGGAAGTTATCCCTTAGGTATTCAGGCGCCTCATCCTCGTTAAAGGTGCCATAAATGTTGTCAATAAAGCTTACGTTTTCGGAAACGACAGAGGTGCATTCGCTCATCATATAGCTGCTCAGCGTCGCTCCGCCCTCGTAAATCTTCTGATCACTGCTGATATAATTTCCGTTGTCATCTATGCCGAACGCATAGGTCGGGGAGAGGACGATGATTCTTATGTCAGGGTATTTTGATCGAAGGAGCGCCAGGCCCGCCTTTATGTTTCCGGTAAAGCTTGTAATGTCCGTCTCGTCATCAGGATTTTGCATGAAGCTGCCGTTTAAGTAATCGCTGGCATCATACATGATGGCAATCGTATCAACGGTATCCATGTCGATCGTCTCTAAAAGCTTTCGAAGCTCTTTCGTCTCAGGCAAAATGTTTGCATCAGGCTGTTCCTCCAACCAATCGAAATAATCGGTCTGTCCCTGCATGGTCAGGTAAACGCAAAGCCAATAAAAATTGTAGACGTCAAGTCCGGATTCCGTGTGCTTTAGGGAGTCGCTTTGTGCTGCAAGCAGACTATCCGCAACGGAGGCATTATATACGATCGCGTTTGTTTGCTTTGCAATTATGTTGACTATGCCATTCTCGGAATTCCTGTCCTCCGCGAGGGTGGAATTGCCGAAAAACAGGATGGTATGCGGACTTTTGTTTGCCAGGAAGGTGCCGTCCTCGGCCGTGAGAGGGTAAATCACGTCATAGGTATCCTTGCCGTCCGTATAAATCCCATGCTCATTAATATATTCGTTGTCCACCTGTACTCCCCAGTTTTTCAGGCGGATCAGGATGTAAACTAGGATACAGATGCCAAGCACCAGCAATAAAACATGGGGATTGAAAACATATTTTTGCCACCTTGGCTTCTGATTTTCTTGATTTTGATCTTTCATGACTTGTCCTCTTTTTTTCTTAAATTTGTCTCTATTTTACAGATATATGCTTGGAAAGTCTATGGTATTAACCAAATTTTAAGAATTTAAGAAATTATGAAGAAATGGGCAATGGGGTTGAAGTGTTTGACGCAGAATGATATAATGAGGCATGATCAGATAGTGTGTAAAATGGTCAGATTTTGTAAAGCTGCACGCTGACGAAGAATAGATGCAAAAGGGGAATGAAGAAATATGAAATGGAACGTTGGTCATACCAAGAGGCCGCAGGGCAGATGGGATGAAACTCGTCAAGACGGGTATGATTGGGATGAAGAAGGAATAGATGATTTCTCGTATGATTCCGTTGACGGTACGGGAGATTATGACGCGGAGCCGGAGTATATTGAGCTTGGTACGGACTATGACCATGCACCGCAGTATGGAGCAGGGGAAGAGTATGCGCAGGATGCGGACTATGAGGCAGAGCAGCACTATGAGGCTGGCGTGGAATATGCGAATGAGCCTGCCTATGATGATATGGGACAGGATTTTCTCGAAGCACCGCAGGGCGCTCAGGATGCCTATGGCTATGCGCCCGATGCCTATGAGCAGGGCATGAACGCAGGCGGGTATGATGACGGAAGCTATGATCAGAATGCCTATAACGATGGAAGCTACGACCAGAATGCCTATAACGATGGAAGCTACGACCAGAAAGCCTATAACGATGGAAGCTACGACCAAGGCTCGTATGATCAGGGAGGCTATGATCAGGGCAGTTATGACTCAAATGGATATGATCAGGGAAGCTACGATCAAAATACCTATGATCAGAGCAGTTATCATTCAAATGAATATGATCAGGGAAGCTATGATCAAAATGCCTATGAACAGGGAAACTATGATCAAAATGCCTATGAGCAGGGAAACTATGATCAAACCGGCTACGACCAAACCGGCTACGATCAGGTAAGCTACAATCCTGCGGATTATGCGGATGCAGGCACGGAGAAAAACGGAAATCGTGGCAGGGGATATTCACGGGAGAATCACCAGAAGCGCGGTTCCGTATATTCTCAGGAAGCAGTGGAGGCGGAGAGTGCTTACGAGGATTCCGAGTCGGAGGAATTCCAGGGAGAAATTACTTATATTGACGATTATGCGGCAAAGCCTCGCGCGACGGCGCAAGCCTCCAACAGAAATCGTCGTCCTACAAGGCGAGAGGAGGAAAGAGGCGGCTTTAGTGCGATGGATGGCATTATTGCAGCCGTAGGCATTATTGCAATCATTGGACTTTTGGGATTTATCGGCTGGTTTATTACCACGCATAAGACGCCAGAGGATCCTCACCTGCAGTTTGCCAACATCGGAAAACAGCTACAGAATATTGAACTGATCGGCGGAAAGGGTATCCTGGCCGTTTCAAACGCGGAGTTGGCGCGACTTACGCCTGACGTAGAGCCGGATGATGGCGGGGAATCCAATATTGGTAATCCCGATAACCCATCCTACAATGAGACGGATTATGCAAATACCGTGGCAGTGGCCATGAATTTGACCTCCGTACAGAAGGACCTAAAGATTAAGTTTTCTAACAGGGAAACCTCAAAGCTGGTTGGTAACGTGCGTTTTATTGCTCAGGTTACGACGCCGAGCGGAAAAACCGAGGAATGGGTTGATGACGACATGGATGGCATCATTTACGTGTCGGACATTGAGGCTGGAAAATATTCCGTCCTTTTAAAGGAGCTGACGGAGGAAAAGTATAAAAATCTGATTCTTCCGGCAACCACCCAGACGGTAAACGTGAAGAAAAACATTGAATATGCTAAGGTTGACATGACTGGCGAGGGCAAGAAGGAAAGCGAGATCAACGTCAACAAGGAAGATACCAAGAAGAATGAAACGACCGTGGAGGGAAGCCTTACGGATACGGTCGCCTGGGTGGCAAGCTCCACCTCCGGAAACATGTATAAGGAAGTGCTTAAGAGCACGATTCCTGATCCTTTAACCCTTCCCGTTAAGGTGGCAAAGAATTTCCTGAGAACTGCTGAGGTTGGCGGGGGAGAATCCGGCGAAGGCAACGTCGTAACCTACACGGTAACCTTTGCTGCGGGAGAAGGAAGCGGAAGCATGGACGCGGCAACCGTGGAGGCAGGAAAGGAATTTGTCCTGCCCGGATGCGGCTTTACGGCACCGGAAGGCAAGGAGTTTGACAAGTGGGACAAGGGCGCGGTAGGAGCAAGCATTCCCATCAATGAAAATACAACAATCACGGCTCTTTGGAAGGACAAACCGGTAGCAAGCTATACCGTATCCTTTGCGGCAAACGGTGGTAGCGGGGAGATGTCTGCCGTACCAGTACAGGCTGGACAGAGCTTCACCTTGCCGTCTTGCGGCTTTACTGCACCCGAGGGCAAGGAATTTGACAAATGGGACAAGGGCGCGGTAGGAGCAAGCATTCCCGTCAATGAAAATACAACGATCACGGCATTGTGGAAGGATAAGGCAGCAGAGAAGGTTACCATTACCTTTACGGCAGGTGAAGGTGGCACGGGCAGCATGGATGCCGTTACCGTAGCGATTGGTTCTTATAAATTACCGGATTGCGGCTTTACTGCACCCGAGGGCAAGGAATTTGACAAGTGGGACAAAGGCGCAGCCGGAGACACCATTACCGTTAACGCAAACACGACCCTGATCGCGCAATGGAAGCAAAAGACCGTGAAGTATGCGGTGACCTTTGAAGCAAATGGCGGAACCGGCACCATGGAAGCAAAATCCGTGGAAGCAGGAAAGGAATACGAGCTGCCTGAATGTACGTTTACGGCACCGAGCGGCAAGAAGTTTAGTAAGTGGGACGTAAATGGAACTCAGAAGGCCGTAGGCGAGAAGATTAAGGTTGAGAGCAACGTAAAGCTGATTGCGCAGTGGGTAGAAAAGAACGAAAAGCCGATTGAGCTGACCTTTAAGGATGCACAGAACGCCGCAGTAAGCAAGGTGACCTTGAGAATCAACAAGAAGGCAGACGGCACGACTACGACGGTTCCCGCAAGCATTAAGGTTACTTCGAATTCTGAGAAAAAGCTGATGATGGAAGCCATTTCTACCGACAGGAACGTTGTCACTGCTGCCTTTGATGCAAATGATAAGAGCACGCTCGTGATTACGGCCCTGGCTAAGGGAACGGCGAAGGTGATTGTGACTGCCGACTATGAGGATCCTACGGAAAGACTTGCTGACGGAAAGAGCAAGGTTGCCAAGGAGATTGAAGTTGTTGTCACGGATAAGGATGCCCTTGCAATTTCCCTTGACAAGACGGAGCTGGCTTGCTACAGCGAATTAAAGGAATCTTTGCCGACGCTGGAGGTGACTATCAAGAACAGCAACGAGAATGTTGCGGATCTTGTGGAATCTAAGATGAAGTTCACGGTGGAGAGCTCGGATGGCAACATTGCTCTGGTAACCAAGAAGGAATTCGGCACGGCAACGGCTGATGGCACCATTAAGATCAAGCTGACCATTACGCCGCAGATACTTCTCGAGAAGAAGAGCTGTATCATAACCGTGAAATATGAGGAAACGGGTGCGGAGCCCGTCAGCGCGAAGTGTACGCTTACGGTTAAGCCTCATCCTAAGTATGACAAGACGACGCTTTTACTTGACAATGAGGGCAGACAGCTGTTTGTAGCGCAGAACAATGGATATCGTGAGGCCGTTTACGCAGACTATTACGTAGATGGCACGAAGTTCTTTGTTCAGAGCGGCGTAAAGTATACGGGATGGCAGACCTTAAATGGCAAGGTATACTATTTTAGCGCAGAAGGTAAGTTCGTAACGGGTGAGCAGGTCATCCAGGGCGCTAAATATACCTTTGGTTCGGACGGAGCGCTGATGACGGGGAATGGCGTTCTCGGAATTGACGTCTCAAGATGGAATGGCTCCATCGATTGGAAGGCCGTGAAGAATTCTGGCGTGTCCTTTGTCATCATCCGTTGTGGCTACAGAGGTTCTTCCGAGGGTGCCTTGATTGAGGATCCGAAGTTTACGACGAACATTAAGGGCGCCATCAATGCGGGACTTAAGGTTGGTGTTTACTTCTTCACGCAGGCCATCAATGAGAGAGAGGCCGTTTACGAGGCTTCCTATGTCATTGACAAGATTAAGAATTACAAGATTACGTATCCCGTCTATCTGGACGTAGAGGCCAGCGGCGGCCGCGCGGATAAAATCAGTAAGGATACCAGAACGAACGTCTGCAAGGCATTTTGCCAGACCATTCAGAATGCAGGCTATACCGCAGGTATTTATGCAAACAAGAACTGGCTGGAGGAAAAGATTGACGTCAGCCAGCTCGGCGCGTACAAGATTTGGCTGGCACAGTATGCGGCTCAGCCGACCTACACGGGAAGATATGAAATGTGGCAGTACAAGTCCACTGGCGTCATCAGCGGCATCAGCGGCAACGTAGACCTTAACCTCAGCTACATGGGTTATTAACAGTTCGGCCGTCCCAACAGGAAGGCCGAGGAAATCATGCTTGCATGATTTACCGGTCTTATGTTGGGACGAGCTGAGCGCCCATTCCATGAGCAAACGTGCATGCGAAGCAGGCACAAGAGCGCGAAGCGCGGGTTTGCGAATGGGCGCGGCCGAACGTGACGAAAGGCGCGGCCGACAATATCATAAGGAGCAAATAAGTATGAAAGGTATCATTCTGGCCGGAGGCTCCGGCACCAGGCTTTATCCGTTAACCAAGGCAATTTCCAAACAGATCATGCCGGTATATGACAAGCCGATGATTTATTATCCCCTGTCCACCTTGATGCTGGCAGGGATTCGGGAGATTCTGATCATTTCGACTCCCAGAGATTTGCCGGTATTTGAGGAGCTATTAGGGGATGGCAGTCAGCTTGGCATGAAGTTTTCCTATGCCGTACAGGAGTCGCCGAGAGGTCTTGCAGATGCCTTTATCATCGGTGAGAAATTCATTGGGGATGACAGAGTGGCGTTGGTGCTGGGAGACAATATTTTCTATGGTCAGAGCTTTTCCAAGGTGCTGCGCGAGGTGGCATCCAGAGAGAGCGGCGCAACGATCTTTGGATATTATGTCAGGGATCCGAGAGAGTATGGCGTCGTAGAATTTGATGAAAATGGTAAGGCACTTTCCATCGAGGAGAAGCCGGAAAAACCTAAGAGTAATTATGCAGTTCCCGGGCTTTATTTCTACGATAACGACGTCGTTGAGATCGCTAAGAACGTAAAACCCTCCGCTCGCGGTGAAATCGAGATTACCAGCGTAAACAACGAGTATCTTCGCAGGGGAACCCTTCGCGTGGAGACGCTCGGACGCGGGTTTGCGTGGCTGGATACGGGAAATCATGACGCACTTTTGGATGCCTCTGATTTTGTGGCAGCGTTCCAAAAGCGTCAAGGCTTATACATCTCCTGTATTGAAGAGATCGCGTATAAGAGAGGATTTATTGATAAGGACCAGCTCTTAAAGCTGGCGGAGCCGCTGATGAAAACCAATTACGGAAAGTATTTGGTGGAAGTGGCAAATGGTCTTTAAGGATCAACTTTGCATCAAGATAGAAAGTGGTAAGTTGAGAAAGGGATTGTAGCATGGGAAAATTAACAGTGGAAACCTGCGAGATTGAAGGTCTGAAAATTATTACGCCGGAGGTACGGCAGGATGCCAGAGGTTATTTCATGGAGACCTATCAGTACAATGATTTTAAGGCGGCAGGGATTCCGGAGGTATTTGTTCAGGATAATCAATCAGCTTCAAAAAGGGGAGTGCTTCGCGGGCTTCACTTTCAGATCAATCACCCGCAGGATAAGCTGGTGCGCGTGATTAAGGGAGAGGTTTTTGACGTGGCCGTTGACCTCAGACAGGGATCCAAAACCTTTGGGAAGTGGTTTGGCGTAGTGCTTTCCGAGGAGAATAAAAAGCAGCTGTTTGTTCCTAAAAATTTTGCCCATGGCTTTTTAGTGCTTTCGGATTATGCGGAATTCTGTTATAAATGCACGGACTTTTATCATCCCGGCGATGAGGGCGGACTTGCATATAATGATCCTGACATTGGCGTGGAATGGCCCATTACGGAGGACATGGAGCTGATTTTTTCAGATCGTGACACGAAATGGGGCGGCATGAAAGAGTATAGGAAAGAACACGGCATGGAAGGTTAACTGGTTGGGAATGAAAATGCTGTGGGAAGGATAGGAATAACATGAAGCTTGGCAAGAAAGGCGGAATCGCCATTTTTACCCTTCTGGGCATCGTTTTGGCAGTCGTGGTTATCTTGCATCAGAACCTGGGACCGGGAGCGAATCCCAGGGAAGAGTTTATAAAAAAGGTGCTTTCCTGCTTTATTATCGCAGGAGCCTGCATCGGGTTTGCGTGTTTTTATGACCGCGTGACGGGGCTGGCGGGCGAGCTGTTTCAGAGCAGACACCTGATTTGGAAGCTGGCAAAAAATGATTTCAAAAAGCGCTATGCCGGTTCCTATTTAGGTGCCGTCTGGGCCATGGTACAGCCCGTGGTGACGGTAGCCTTGTATTATGTGGTATTTGAACTCATTATGGATGGCGCGTCTCGTACAGAGGAGGCGCCTTTTGTGCTGTTTTTGACCGCAGGTTTGGTGCCCTGGTTCTTTTTCAGTGAGGCATTAAATGCGGGAACGAACGCGCTGAGAGAGTATGATTACCTTGTAAAAAAGGTGGTATTTAAGATCAGCATTCTTCCCATCATCAAGATCATAGCAGCAACGTTTATCCATGCCTTTTTTGTCGTGGTGCTTTTGGTGATCGCGGCGATGTATCATTATTATCCCACGATTTACCTGATTCAGATTTTCTATTACAGTGCTTGTCTATTCCTCCTTGTGCTGGCCATCTGCTATACCACCTGCTCCATCGTGGTGTTTTTCAAGGATCTTTCCCAGATTATCAGTATTTTGCTTCAGATCGGCATGTGGGCAACGCCTATTCTATGGGATATCAACCTTCTGCCGGAACGATGGCAGACATTGATTAAAATCAATCCCCTGGTTTATATTGTCAATGGCTATCGGAGCGCAATTTACAAGCAGGAATGGTTCTTCCAGGACTTCTTTTCCACGGTATATTTTTGGATGTTCACCATCGTTGTCTTTGGAATTGGAACCATCATTTTCAAACGCCTGAAGATCCATTTTGCGGACGTACTGTAACGATAGAAAGACAAGTGAAGGAATAAACTCATATGGGTGAAGAGATGATCAAAAACGAGGACGAAATTGCGATTCGGGTCAAGGACGTCGTCAAGGTATATAAACTGTATGAAAAAATGCGAGATCGCGTCAAGGATGCCTTCGGTCTGGGACGAGGAGGCTATAAGCTTCATTATGCCTTAAATGGCGTCAACATGGACGTCAAGAGAGGGGAGACGGTCGGCATTATTGGAACGAACGGTTCCGGAAAATCCACGATTCTTAAGATCATTACGGGCGTCTTACATCCCACGTCGGGAGAGGTCATTGTCAACGGACGGATTTCCGCATTGCTTGAGCTTGGCGCAGGCTTTAATCCCGAGTACAGCGGTGTGGAGAACGTTTACCTGAATGGCACCATGATGGGTTTTTCCGAGAAAGAGATTGATGCGAAGCTCCCCGCCATCCTGGAGTTTGCGGACATTGGCGATTACGTGTATCAGCCGGTTAAGACCTATTCAAGCGGTATGTTTGTGCGTCTGGCCTTTGCCGTTGCCATAAATATTGAGCCGGAAATATTGATCGTGGATGAGGCGCTTTCCGTTGGTGACGTCTTCTTTCAGTCGAAATGCTATCACAAGTTTGAAGAATTTAAGCAGATGGGGAAGACCATCGTCTTTGTCAGCCACGATTTAAGCAGTATTGCAAAATATTGTGACCGTGTCTTTCTTCTCAATCAGGGAAACCTTCTTGGCGTGGGTGGACCGAAGGAGATGATTGATGCCTATAAGCAGGTTTTAGTAGGGCAGTATAAGGGCGGAATGACCAAGACGGCATTGGATGAGGCCTTTGAGGATGCGTCTGGAACCAACCCCAATGCACTGGAATACGGTGATGGGAAGGCCCGGATAGAGGAGTATTATCTGACGGATGAAAATGGAACCCGCACCACGACGCTTCTTAAGGGCTCACGGTTCACGCTGCACCTTAAGGTACGGTTTCACGAAAGCCTGCCGTCACCCATCTTTGCCTTTACCGTAAAGAACGTGCGCGGTACGGAGATCACCGGAACCAATACGATGCTGGAGAAGGCCTTTTTGGACGGCGTTTCGGCTGGGCAGGTTAAGGAGATTACGTTCACGCAAAGGGCAGATTTGCAGGGTGGGGAATATTTGCTGTCCCTTGGCGTCACGGGATATGAAGGTGATGTTTTCCAGGTGTACCATCGCCTTTATGACATCATCAATATGACAATCGTGTCAGATAAGAATACCGTAGGCTTTTATGACATGAACTCCAAAATTGTAGTGAAGGACGCTTAAAAGATGAGCGAGATGGAAAAGGAAAAGAAACCACTGGAAAATGAGACCATTGGAAAGGTCGTACTGGATCTGTCAAAGTATCCCGGGGAGGATCTTTACAGTGACGGCGCCATAGAGGAGGAGCTATTAAAGATTGCGAGGGATCTTTCGCCCATAGAGTACGGCAGGGTGATTGATGAGCGTGCCAGCTGGCCGATTCTCTACCATTTTTCAAAGCAAAGAGAAAATATCGTAGAATGGATTCCCATAGGGAAGACGGACAAGGTTCTCGACGTGGGAAGCGGATGCGGCGCCATTGCCGGAGCACTTGCGAAAAAAGCAGGGAGCGTTACCTGCGTGGATTTGTCGAGAATGCGCAGCAGAGTCAATGCCTATCGCCACAGTGAGTGCGAGAACTTGACGATCAAGCTAGGTAATTTTACGGACGTGGAACCGGACCTGGATCGAGATTATGATCTGATCTGTCTGATTGGCGTGTTTGAATATGGCATCAGCTATATTGGCGGCGAAACTCCGTTTGTGGATTTTCTAAAGATCATAAAGTCCCATCTTAAACCCGGAGGACGGATTGTCATTGCCATCGAGAACAAGCTGGGCCTGAAGTACTTTGCGGGATGCCGCGAGGATCACATGGGAACCTATTTCTCGGGAATCACGAATTACGTGGACGGAGGACATGCGAGAACCTTCAGTAAAAATGGCCTGGAGAAGATTTTTCATGCGGCTGGAGTAACGGAGTATCATTTTTATTATCCCTATCCCGATTATAAATTTATGACGACGCTCTTTAGTGACAAAAGGCTTCCGGCAAAGGGAGAGCTTTCGAATAATCTTCGGAATTTCGACAGGGACCGAATTCTTCTCTTTGATGAGAAGAACGCCTTTGACGGAATTTCAGAGGATGGGCTTTTCCCCGTATTTTCCAATTCCTTTTTGGTCGTCATAGGCCCTGATTATGAGACGGAGTATGTCAGATATTCCAATGACCGGGCGCCGCAGTTCCAAATCTGCACGGAGATCCTCTCAAGGCCCGCGAGTGAGAAGCAGGGCGAGGGAGAGGCTGCTAAGAAGGCTAAGCAGAGCGAGGGAGAGGCTGCAAAAGAGACTACGCAGAGTGAGGGAGAGACCGTAAAGAAGGCTGAGCAGGGCGGCGCGGAGAGTGAAAATGCTCAGCGAATCGTAAGAAAGCGTCCTTTATGTGAGGAGGCAGCGGAGCACGTCACCTCCATGGCGAGTGCCTGCGAGAGTCTGACGCAGCGCTTTGAGGGCGGCGAGCTTATCGTCAATCAGTGCAAGCTGGCGCAGGCAGATGCGCTTCCTAGCGCGGAATTTGACTTTGCGAAGGGCGTGACGCTGGCTTCCCTTTTGGACAAGGCCCTGGACCAGGGAAAGGAAGAGGAGTTTCAGAGACTGTTTCGGGAGTATCTTCGCAGGATCGACTATCATTCCGACATGCCCGTAACGGACTTTGACTTAGTTTTTTCGAATATTTTGGTGGATGGCGATGCCTGGACGCTCATCGACTATGAGTGGACCTTTGGTAAGGCCATGGAGACGCGCGAGCTGGCCTTCCGTGCCATCTATTGTTATCTTCTTGAGGATGAAAAGCGTGAGCGCCTTCCCATGGACTGGGTGCTGGAGGAATTAAAGATTACGCCCGAGGAGGCAGATGCCTATCGCCTGCAGGAACAGGAATTTCAAAAGTACGTAGAGGGACAAAAGCTCTCCATGGCAAAGCTGCGGGAAAAGATCGGCAAAAAGATCATAAAGCCCTGGAAGCTGATCGAGAATTATCAGGACACGGCACAGATCTATCGCGTACAGGTATATGAGAATGTCGGTAATGGCTATCAGGAGGAGCAGTCCTACTTCGTTGAGGATGCCTTCATCAGCGACCGGCAAGCCGAGCTTACGCTGCAGGTGAGCGGTAACGTGAAAACGCTGCGGATCGATCCCATCATGGATTCCTGCGTGGTCAAGGTTCTGGAGATGACCTTCAACGGAGAGAGGGTTCCGCTGGAGAAAAAGAAGGTGCTGCTTGTCAACGGAAGGAGCAGCGGCGGCGAGCAGCCCAGTATCGTATTCCCTACGACGGATCCCAACCTGGGAATTAATCTGGAACTGCTCTCTCCAAAGGCGGAAAATGTTTTCTTTGTCTCTTTTGAGGTGACGAGGCTTCCGCAAAATGCGGCGGAGGATCTCTGCAATGCATTGGCGAAGCATCTTCGCTTTTAGAGAGTGCGAGCTTTTTCGCAGTCAGGAATTTGAGGCGGTCTGGAGATAAGGGCGGTCAGGAGTTGAAGGCGGTCAGGAGATGAAGGTGGTCAGGAGCTTGAAACGGTAGGTATTGAGGCAGGAAAGGAAAGTATGGAGCAGGAGCACAAACGGCGTCCTCATTATTCGGGTACGCATCCCAAACGCTTTGAGGAAAAATATAAGGAGCATCAGCCGGAGAAATATGGCGAAACCGTTCAGAAGGTGATGAAAAAGGGCAGTACGCCTGCGGGAATGCATATTTCCATCATGGTGAACGAGATTTTGGATTTTCTGCAGATAAAACCGGGGCAGCGGGGCCTGGATGCAACGCTTGGCTATGGCGGTCATACCAGGGCGATGCTGGACATGCTTCAGGGAAGCGGTCACGTGACGGCACTGGACGTAGATCCCGTGGAATCGGCGAAAACCTTGGAGCGACTGCGCGCAGCCGGCTATGGAGAGGAGCTTTTGACCGTTCAGCTGATCAATTTTGCCAACATTGATCAGGTGGCAGAGAAGGCAGGAAAATTTGATTTTGTGTTGGCGGATCTCGGCGTATCCTCCATGCAGATTGATGATCCCTCGCGCGGATTTTCGTATAAAGTGAATGCACCGCTGGATCTTCGGATGAATCCACTTCAGGGCATCAGTGCGGCGGAGAGACTTGCCGAGCTGACGCAGGAGGAGCTGATCGGACTCCTTGTGGAGAATTCAGATGAGCCCTATGCGGAAAAAATAGCAAGACAGGTTTTCAAACGGCGCGCTGCGGGAAAGCCGGTGTTGACGACCTTTGATTATCGGGATGCCATTCGGGATGCCCTGGCATTTCTTCCCGCAAAGGAGCGCGAGGAGGAACAAAAGAAGGCTTGCCAGAGATGCTTTCAGGCGCTCCGCATTGACGTAAACAGTGAGTTTGAGGTGTTATATGCCTTCTTAGAGAAGCTTCCCAAGGTATTAAATCCTGGCGGACGCGCTGCGATTCTGACCTTCCATTCCGGCGAGGACAGGCTCGTGAAAAAATCCTTTCAAGAGCTGGCGCGGGCAGGTATCTACTCTGAGGTCTCCAAGGACGTCAT
This sequence comes from Lachnospiraceae bacterium, assembly GCA_017527205.1. GTDB lineage: Bacteria > Bacillota > Clostridia > Lachnospirales > Lachnospiraceae > Acetatifactor. Next base: position 138,610 of record JAFXQK010000073.1, read on the forward strand.
TCGGCCCGGTCAGGAGGAGATTTTCCGCAATCCCAGAGCCAAATCAACGAAGATGCGATATTGTGTGAAAAGTGAGTGATAACATAGTTTACGAGGGGTATTTCATTGGGCGTAAAGGGTATGATCAAAAAGGTGGGTGAGATTCCCACGATCATCAGCTATGAGTCAGAGCTACAAGCCATGCGGGGACAGTATGGCGAATGGCTTTTTTGGCAGGAGCATAATCAGGAGCTGAAGGAGAACGCGGAGTATGCGAGCGCTGAGGGCATACCGGAGGGGTACTTTGGAAGTCACCCGCTCCATGCCATTCAGGCTTATTTTTCGCGCCATCCAAAGGTTTTAGTCCTGTATGGCAATGAGGATGTCAAGGGCAAGGACGGCAGCTTAGAGACCCCCTGGTTTCGACCGGATTGGTCTCCGGAGCTCTTGGAAAGCCGTTTTTATTTGGGGAGTCTAATCGCTTTTCGCAGGTCCTTCCTGCGGGAAAATATGGATCTAAAGGAAATATTAAGTCCCTATCGGATACGCGGACAGGAGGAAAGGACGGAGGATGGCACGACGGAGCGAGAGGATACGCTGGAGGGTATGGATAATGCCCTGGTGTTCCTAAATGAGACGCCGGATGAAGTCTACCGAAACGCCATCGTTACGCTCTGCGAACGGGCAGGAGGCTGGGAGAAGGGTCATGAAACCATCGCCCGATTGCCTGGCGTGATCTATCATTGTAGCAAAAAAGAAAACCTGCTGGGCTTCGCGAATCCCGCAACGGGCTTTACGAGAAACGAGGAAACGCCGAAGGGTCTTCTCTCCGTCATCATTCTCACGAAGGACCATCTTGAGCTGCTTCAGCATTGTCTGGAAGCGCTGAGCAAGGCATGTGGGGCATCTGCGGCGGATGAAGGTCATACGGAGGCAATCACATACGAAGTTGTTGTCGTGGACAACGGCAGCAGTCAGGAAAACCGAGAGCAGCTGGAACGGATTCCGGATATCACATATCTGTACGAGCCCATGGAATTTAATTTTTCTAAGCTCTGTAACATCGGGGCAAGGGCAGCGAAGGGAACGTTTTTCCTGTTTTTGAACGATGACGTCGAGCTGCTTCCAGAAAGTAAGCTGGGACAGATGCTACGGCTGGCTGCCCGCCCTGGCGTTGGCAGCGTTGGACTCAAGCTCTATTATCCAAACTCTACGATCATTCAGCACGCCGGAATCACGAATCTTCCCATGGGGCCCGTGCATAAGCTTCTATTTTTGGATGACAGGGAAGAATATTATTACGGCAGAAATCGCGGCTTGTCGAACGTGATTGCAGTATCGGCGGCCTGCGTCATGCTTCGAAGGGAAGTATTTGAGGAGGCGGGAGGCTTTGAGGAAAGCCTGCCGGTGGCCTATAATGACGTGGCGCTTGGCTTTCGCTTGTACGAGCTGGGGTATCGCAGCGTCGTAACCTGCAACGCCTATGCCTATCATCATGAATCCCTGACGAGGGGAAGTGATGAGGATGAGAAAAAGCGGGAGCGGTTGTTTACGGAGCAGGCAAGACTCTATCAGCTATTCCCGCAATTTCAAAATCGGGATCCCTATTTTTCTGAATATTTGAGCAAGCAGGCCACGGATACGCGCATTCGTCCGGCCTATGAGACGATGCGTAACGTGTTGCAGCTCGTGTCACCCGTCCCTCTTGGAACGCTGAACGGCTTTCGCATGGATCCCTGCTTAAGAGTTGCCGTGGAGGAGGATCGGAATGGGGAGCTTATGGGCTATGCAGTGGTCTTAGGCGATGACAATGCCTGCTATGAACGCTTTTTGATCCTGGAAAAGGATTCGGGGGAGCGTTATCAGGTAAGGTTGAGCGCACAGTATCGACCCGATCTGGAGGAAAAGATGCCGGATCAGCTCCGCGTGGCGCTGTGCGGCTTTTGGATTTGCCTAACAAAGGGAGCATTGCCGACCGGAAGATATCGTGTCGGTTGTCTTGCAAAGAGAAAGGTTGGCAACCTAAAGCTCTTTTATTGGAGCGAGCACCATTGGCACGTGACGTCAAAATGAGGAAAGGCAACGCCATGCTTGCATGAGTGACGCCTTGACAAGAAAACACATCGAGGCTACGGCCGAAGGAAAAGAATAAGAGCACAAAAAAGGAAAGAATCATGGCGGATTTGGATTACAAAGAGCTATATGAAAAGGAAGCACTGAAATGCTCCGATCTTGCGGGGAAGATTTCAGAACTGGAGATGAAAAATGAAGAGCTGGAGTGGAATCTTGGCAGAATCAAGGGGAATCCTCTCTGGAAAATGACGAGTCCCTTGAGAAAATGCATGCATTGGGGCATTCGTCAGAGAGACCGGCTAAGAAACTGCGGCAGCGTGAGGGGCGTATTCCAAAAGATGGATCAAAAGAAGCTCGAGCACAAGGCCATGAGGCAGTTTGGTACGGACAGCTTCCCATCGCAGGAGGAGCGGGCAGAGGAGAGTGCTGCGGTGTTTCCAAGAATGGTCAAAATCAGCATCTTGGTGCCACTGTACAACACGCCTAAGGAGTTCCTCGTCGAGATGATCGAATCCGTCACGGGACAGACCTACGCCAATTGGGAGCTGTGCCTTGCGGACGGTTCGGATGCGGAGCATGCCTACGTCGGGGAGACCTGCCAGGAGTATGCTGCAAAGTACCAAGGGAAAATTGTCTATCAAAAGCTGGAAAAGAATATGGGAATTTCGGGCAACACCAATGCCTGCCTGACCCTGGCGACAGGGGAATTTATCGGCCTTTTTGATCATGACGACGTGCTGCACCCGTCCGTGCTCTATGAGTACGTGAAGGCCATCAATGAACAGGACGCAGATTATCTTTATTGCGATGAAATTACCTTTAAGAGCGGTGACCTCAATAAGATGCTGACGCTCCATTTTAAGCCGGATTATGCGCCGGACAACCTACGCGCAAACAATTATATTTGCCATTTCAGCGTGTTTTCCAGGGAGCTTTTGGACGGCACGGAGCTGTTCCGCACGCAGTTTGACGGCAGTCAGGATCATGACATGATCCTGCGCCTTACGGATAATGCGAAAAAGATTGTGCACGTGCCAAGAGTCATGTATTATTGGCGTTCTCATGCAGGAAGCGTTGCTTCCGGAATCGAGGCCAAGCCCTATGCCATTGCTGCGGCCAAGGGAGCGGTTGCGGAGCATTTGAAAAAGCATGGCTTTACACATTTTCAAATTACCAGCACGCGTGCCTTTGCGACGATTTTCCGCATTCAATATCAGATTTTGGGACATCCGAGGATTAGCATCGTGATTCCGAATAAGGATCATCTGCAGGATCTGGAACGCTGCGTTACCAGCATTTTAGAGAAGTCCACCTATGACAATTTCGAGATCATCATCGTAGAAAATAACAGTGAGACGGCAGAGATCATGGAATATTATTCCAAGCTTTTGGGATATGGTTATAAGGCCGCACTTTCGGCAAAAAAGGCGGGAGCAAACGCGGCGAGCCTTACGGCGGGAGATGATGCGGCGGGCTGGATGCTGCGTTCTGATGACAAGGGAATCGCGCCCGGAAGGATCAAGCTTGTCACCTATGAAGGAAGGTTTAATTATTCCGCAGTAAATAACCTTGGCGTCTCTTATGCGGAAGGGGAGTATGTCCTGCTTCTCAATAATGACACGCAGGTGATTACCGTGAACTGGCTCGAGGAGCTTCTCATGTATGCACAGCGTGAGGACGTGGGTGCCGTGGGGGCAAAGCTTTATTATGGGGATCACACGATTCAGCATGCGGGCGTCATCCTGGGTCTCGGCGCGCACAGAACGGCAGGACATTGCCATTATAAGCAGGCAAGGCAGAACCTCGGATACATGGGAAGACTATGCTATGCACAGAATTTTAGCGCCGTCACGGGAGCTTGTCTCATGGTGAAAAAGAAGCTTTACGATGAGGTGGGAGGGCTGGATGAGGGCTTTGCCATTTCCTTAAATGACGTCGATTTCTGTCTAAAGCTTCGCCAAAAGGGGCTGCTCAACGTCTTTACGCCCTTTGCAGAGCTCTATCACTTTGAGTCCATCTCCAGAGGGCTTGATGATCAAGGGGAAAAGGCCGAGCGCTATAACCGGGAATCCGAACAGTTCCGCACCAAGTGGAAGGCCGTTCTTGAAGCGGGGGATCCCTATTACAATCCGAATTTCTCATTGGATAAGAGCGATTTTTCACTGAAGGTAAAGAACTGACGGGAGAAAACATGGCATGACGAAAAATGCGTTTTTGACGGAATTGCATCAGCGCCTGTCAGGGCTTGAAAAGGAGGCCCTGGAGCAGCGCCTGGCATTTTATGATGAAATCATTGAAGAGTACGTGAGGGGCGGCGTGCCTGAGGAGGAAGCCGTGGCAAAGGTTGGCACGGTGGACGTGATCGTGGCACAGGTGATGTCAGAGATTCCGCTGACAAAGTTGGTTGCGAGAAAAATGCCGCAAAAGAAATCCTGGAACGCCGGTAAAATCGTTGCACTGATTTTGACCTTTCCATTTTGGCTGCCCTTTGTGATTGTGATTGTCACCCTGCTATTGGCTTTATATATCCTTCTCTGGGCACTTGTGATCTCGTTGTTTGCAGTGGATGCGGGACTGTTTTGCTTATCTGTTCTCGGCTTTGTCAGCATTGTGCCGCTGTCGGCGGAGAATCCGGCGCTTGTGGGCCTCGTGGCCGGCGGGGCTTTCTTGTGTGCGGGACTTTTCATGCTGTTGTTTTTCCTTGGTATCATGGCAGCGAAGGGCGTAGTCGCAATGGGAGGCCAGTTCCTTCTTTGGCTGAAATCCAGCTTTGTCGGGAAGGAGGGAAGGAACCATGCGTAAATGGGTCGTGTGGAATCTCATTGGTCTTGCCCTTTGTGTGATTGGCATTGGCGTAATCATGAAAACGCTGATCCGGGCAGACTTTGACATTGGCGCATTCAGCAACGTAAGCTATGTCACAAATACCTACGATCTGGAAGATTCGTTTTCGGATTTGACGATTTCGGGGAACGCAGAAAACATCATTTTCATTCCTTCGAAGGATGGCGTATGTCATATCACCCTCCTGGAAGAGGAAAAGGCATTACATCAAGTCAGCGTGGAAAACGATACCCTGACCATTCGCTCAAGGAACGATAAGGAATGGTATGAACATATCTGGTTTTTAACGCAAAGACCGTGCATTACGATTGCATTGCCGAAAAAGGTTTATGACAGAATGATGATAGAGACCAACGTCGGCGAGGTCGAGCTGACGGATCTTTCCTGTAAGGAGCTTTTTGTGACGCAGAATACGGGTGACGTCACCTTGGAGCGAGTGATTGCAAGCGAAGGGCTCTACGTAAAGAGTGATACGGGAGACATCGAGTTTGAGGAATGTGATGCCGCGATCATTTCCATGGAAACCGCTACGGGCGACATGGAAGGAACCTTGCTGACGGGAAAGCAGTTTGATGCGAAAACCTCGACGGGAAAAATTGACGTGCCTGAGTCATCTGACGGGGGAACGTGCAAGCTTCGTACCAATACTGGTTCCATTCAGGTTACAATTGTTCAAGAGAGAGGGACAAAGAATTGACGTTGATTTTTTATGGAAGTGTCTTTGTGTTATCACTTCTGTTTTCCGCAATTTACATCTTCATGTGGCATAAGCATTTCGATGCGAACTTGAACCTGGTGTTTACGATCGTGCCGATTGCGTGCCTGGGATATCTTCTGCTTGGATTATCCGATACGACGAAGGAAGTGATTGTGGCCGTAAAAATCACTTACCTTGGCGGATGCTTCCTGCAGCTGTTTCTTTTGTTTACGATTCTGCATCTGTGCGCGATTGACATCGGAAGGTGGAGCAGAATTCTTCTCTTTATGCTCAGCTGTGCGATTTATGCATCCGTTCTGACGATTGGTTACTCGGATATTTTTTATAAGAATCTCTCGTTGCAGATTGTTGGTACGACGCGGATTCTGAACAAGGAATACGGGTGGATGCACACCGGCTTTTATGTCGTTATCTTCCTGTTTTTTGCGGCGGAGCTGATGATTATCGGTTACTCCTGGCTGAAAAGGCGGCAGGTGCCGAGAACCATTATTCACTTGATGATTATTCCGGGCATCATCGTTCTTTTCTTTTACGTTTTGGGGAGAAAGATTACAAATCAGGTCGATTTGATCCCGCTTGGCTATGTTCTTGCTCAGTTTATTTATCTTGTCATTGCCTATCGCGTCAACCTGTATAACGTAAGTGACACCGTAATTGATTCCATGGTACGGGAGAGGGCCATCGGCTATGCTTCCTTCGATTTTAAGTACCGGTATTTGGGAAGCAATGAGATGGCGCGAAACATTGTACCGGAAATGTCCCTTTTGGCCGTGGATGAGATCCTGGGCTATCAGCCGGCAGAAAGAAAGCTTCGTCATTTCATGGATGGCTTTAGCAAGGATCAGAAAAACAGCTTGTATGTGTATACCGTGAAAGATCATGGCGGAAAAGGGGAAGAGGAGAGATTCTATAACGTCAACGTAAGTTACTTAAATGATGGCATCAGAAGGCGCGGATATGTCATAACCTTCACGGATGACACCCAGAACAGAAAATATATTAACCTGCTGGATTCCTATAATGAGAACCTCAAGCGAGAGGTGGATGAGAAGACGCAGCACATTGTGGAGATGCATGATAATCTGATCATGAGTCTTGCAATGATGGTGGAAAGTCGTGATAACTCCACGGGCGGACACATCAAGAGGACAAGCGAGGGCGTCAGGATCCTGATCGATGAGATCAAGAAGGAAGGCGAGCTATCGCTGACCGAGGAATTCTGTAAGGACGTGATCAAGGCGGCGCCCATGCATGACCTTGGAAAGATTGCGGTCGATGATGCAGTGCTAAGGAAGCCTGGCAAGTTTACGCCCGAGGAATACGAGAAGATGAAGCATCATGCGGCGGAGGGAGCCCGCGTCATTCATGAGATTCTTGAGCATACGGAGGATGAGTCCTTTAAGACCATTGCGGAGAACGTGGCACATTATCATCACGAACGCTGGGACGGCTCAGGATATCCGAAGGGTCTTTCCGGGGAGGAAATTCCGATTGAGGCAAGGATCATGGCGATTGCGGACGTTTATGATGCACTCGTGAGCAAGCGCGTTTACAAGGAGGCCTTTGATTTTGCAAGAGCCGATGCCATCATCATGGAGGGCATGGGAACGCAGTTTGACCCCGGATTAAAGAAGGTCTACGAGAATGCAAGGCCGAGATTGGAGAAGTATTACAGTACTACGTAATATGGATTGCGGGTTGGGGAAGATTTTTTTACCATTCTGTTAGGATATTTTTTACTGTTTTATTTAAATTCTTATTCTTGGCAGTATGTTTTATTACTGCCAAGAATGTCTAAAGTATTCAGCCTGGTGGCAAGGGCTTTCTGAATTGCCATGTATATTCCATTTGTACTTGATGAATCTTATTTTTTACGAGATATACCGCCTGAGAGACCAAATTGGGAGCTGGGCGGTAGTAACTCAAGGAATCACTACCGCCCGAGAGGCCAAATTGGGAGCTGGGCGGTAGTAACTCAAGGAATCACTACCGCCTGTAAGGCCAAATTGAAAGCTGGGCGGCAGTAACTCAAGGAATCACTACCGCCTGTAAGGCCAAATTGAAAGCTGGGCGGTAGTAACTCAAGGAATCACTACCGC
>JAFXQK010000074.1 GCA_017527205.1 Lachnospiraceae bacterium
GGCTTCAAGAGCTGCCTGGAGGAGCTTTGGGATGAGTTCCCTGGCCTGTCTCAGTATGAAGTGCGCTCCGCCCTTGCAAAATGCGGCCTCACGACCAAGCACATTGAGAGCAAGGTCAAGGTACTCTCCGGCGGCGAGCAGGCAAAGGTAAGGCTGTGTAAGCTGATCAATCGTCCCAGTAATCTCCTTCTTTTGGACGAGCCGACGAACCATCTTGACGTAGAAGCAAAGGCTGAGCTTCGCCGTGCATTAGAGGAATATAAGGGCAGCATCCTCATGGTTTGCCACGAACCCGAATTTTATGAGGGACTCGCAACGCAGGTCTGGGACTGTACGAAATGGACTACAAGAATTTAATTTACGGAAATTTCAGGAAATCCACAGAATGAGTTGAAAATCTTGGCATTTTTAGGTATAGTAGAAAAGGACTAATCTTTCTACCTTCGATTAATCAAAGAAAGAGGAACATACACATGAGAAAAAAATGGAAATTGTTCTTGGCATGTGCCCTGATTGGCACCATGCTTACCGCTTGCTCAAATGCAGGCGACGTACCCGCAGACGCCGATGACATCCTGACCGGCGTTCCCATCTCCATCGCAGAGCCTGAGCTTACGCCTCCGCCCGAGGACGGATCATCGAAGCAATCGTCCTCCGAGACTTCCGCTTCCTCCGAATCCACGGAGACTTCCTCATCAGAAGAGGTGACGCCGACCAAGAAGCCCATTGAGGATCATTCCAAAATGTACCGCAGCGAGCTGACCGGCGAGTGGATCAGCAATGATCTGGAGAAGCAGCGTCCCGTTGCCATTATGGTGGACAACGAGATCTTAACCTATCCCCACTACGGAATCAATCAGGCAGACGTTGTATATGAAATGATGAATTCAACGGCCAACGGACGAATCACGCGTTTCATGTGTATCGTAAAGGATTATGAACAAATTGAGCGTTTTGGCGGCGTTCGTTCCATCCGCCCCACAAACTTCCTGGTTGGTTTTCCTTACGAAGCCATCTTCTGTCATGATGGCGGTCCTTTTTACATCAACGATTATACCGCAAAGAAATACTGCAATCACCTTAGCGGCATCTTCGCAAGATATACAAGACCCACGAGCGAGCGTCCTTCCTGGGCCAGTTCCTATGCAAGCAAGGCTTACAGCTCTGAGTTTACGGAATTTGTAACTTACGAAGATTATAAGAATCCCAATACGGGAAAGTCCTACAGCGGTCTCAAGAGCGCGCTTTCCAAGGCAAGCTTTAGCAAGGAATATTCCTCCAAGTATAAGGGAACGGGCTTCATCTTCTTTGAGGAAGAGGAAACCGATTTAACGGACCATGAAAAGTGCTCACCTGCCGAAACCATCAGCCTTCCGTTCTCTCATACCTCTACCTCTTTGAAGTATAACTCAAAGACCAAGACCTATGATCTGTATGAGTACGGAAACATTCATACGGATGCGGCAGACAATAACAATGTGACCACCTTCAAAAATGTCCTGATTTTGAACTGCTCCTTCTCTCAGCTGGATGAGCATGGCTACATGATCTACAACTATTACAATTATTACAATGGCAGCAAGACCAAGGGCGATGGCTTTTACGTAACCAACGGCAATGCAATTCCCATCAAATGGACCAAGACCAATGATGATACCGAACCGGCTCATTACTATGACGCCAGCACCGGCAAGGAGCTCATTATGAACGTCGGTAAGGTTTATATCAGCCTGGTTCCTTCGGATACTTGGGGCAAGGTAAGCATTTATTAATCACTTTATCGAACATATCCAACAAAAAAGCTTCGGCAGATTCCGCCGGAGCTTTTTCTTTGATTGCTTACTTGATTGCTTCTTTGATCGCTTCTTTGATCGCTTACTTGATCGCTTACTTGTATTTTATTTGCTTACTTGGCGGCTTCTTTCAGTGCAAAATACCTGGAAAGATTGAAGCTTCGGATGCCCTGCTGCCCGTATTCCTGTTGCAGCATGCGCAGATACCTGTGCCACCAGCTTCCCGAGTCGCCTTTCGCACTTCGCTTCGTCATCCAATATTCCTCCATCTTCCAATTTCTCTCACCGTTTTCATGCTTTTCCACGGAGTCCTCCAAAATCAAGGAGACGTCATAGCCCTTCGCCTTGAGATAGGAAAGTATCACCGGCGCCGCATCAGCGGACAGCCCGCTCAAATATTTCTCATCCACCGGCTGTTTCACGGAATACTCCAGATTGTATTTCGCAACAATATAATCCGGATGAGAAAAGGCAAGACCGATATAACATATCGTCACCACGATCATTCCAAATCGAAACAGCGGGAAATCCTTCTTGAAAATCTGGATCACGACTCCCAAAAACAGCAGGAATAATACCATGAGCGCCCATAAAACAAGGATGCGCAGGAAGGTTAGGTCATAGGTGGAAACATACAAAATCATTCTCATGGCGCTGGACGCAATCATGATGAAGGTGCAGAGGGACATCACCGTCAGGACCGTCTTCAGGAGCTTACTCTCTCGGAAAAATGCCATACAAAACAGAACGATGACAAGGTTGAAAATCGAGACCGCCAGCAGCTGAAAGAACCCCTCTCTCGCATAGGTTGCGTAGGTATACCCTTCCGGGAGCTGCAGTCTTCCGAGAAACAGTCCAAAGATCTGAATGCCGCTGAACACAAGGTACATGAGGGACAGCATGGCTGTTACGGTGATCGCCAAAATCGGTTCCCCATGCCTATGGTCCTTGACCTCCTCGCGAATGCTCTTTTTGCAAAGCCTTGCCACGAGCATGTAGGTCGCAAAATACCAAAAGACAATTCGGAAGAAAACGCCAAAAACATTTCCAAAATTGATAAAACCAAGCACGGCATCCGTGATCTGGCGGAACAGGACGTCCGCACTGCTAAGGAGCGCCGCCACGATCAAAAACAAAGGAATGGTCAAAATTAGTCCAAGTGCAACGTAAATCATGCGCCTGACCCCTTCGGGCTGGTCTTTTTTTGTAAATCCGGCCATGTCCGCGACAGGTCTCGCCAGCTCCTCCAGTGACGTCAGGATCACACTCGGGATCGTTGCCGCAAATTTTCCAAGACCCCACTTACTTACGTCGCAAAACTGCGTGATCAGAAAGCTGATCATCAGCAGGAAAATCCCCGTCTTATTCAGCGCGATAATCCTTGCATCATCCGTGCAGAAGGTAGCGATGGCAAGCAGCATCCCGCTCACCATATAAAAGGCGCTGCCTCTTTTCAAGGTAAGCTCTAGTTTTTTCAAAGAGTAATAGATATATAAGAGGCTGCTTGCCACGAAAAAAGGGAAGGTGATGCCCGATCCGTTCTTATACATGCAAAATGCGTAGAATAGCGCATATGCAGCCGTTGCAGGGCCAAAGAACTGATAATTTTCCTTCAGCCTCTTGGTTTCTTCGGTATCCTTCACGAGCGGCTTTGCTCCATTGATCACCTTCATCGTCTCCGGCTTAAGTCCTGCCACTGCCGCCGTACCCTCCACGATCGTACTTCCCGCGCCATTTGCTGCTTCCCTGGAGGGCTCCTGCGACCCAGAATTCTGTGATTTCGAGCCATTTCCCTGTTGCTCTGAGATTGCTCCTTCCACCAGTGATTTTTCTACCCAATTTCCGTCTGCGTCCCAAAAACCCTTATCGCCCATCTTTTTGATCCTCCCTTTCATAGGCCAAAAGATCCCCCGGCTGACAATCCAGTGCCTCACAAAGCTTTGCCAGCGTGGATACCTTGATGGCCTTTGCCTTTCCCGTCTTAAGGATCGACATGTTTGCCAGCGTGATTCCCACGCGACTGGCCAGCTCGCCGACGCTCATCTTTCGCTTCGCCAACATGACGTCTATATTAAAAATAATGTTTCCATTCAGTTCTTCTCTCAAATCCTCTTCCATGGCTTTCTCCCTTCCTTCTGCTTTCTCCGATTACCATCTTTGGATATCCTTTCGGCGTTCTTTGGACAGCCCTTCGGCATCCTTAGATCGTCAGGTCACTTTCAGCCTGCAAAAGCGCTGCCTTACGGATCAGGTGAGACAGGCATGCAGCCGCTATCGTAATGGCGATGCCCGCAAACACAACGACCATGGAGACCAAAAGAAGCCCGGGATGATTGATATTGCAGAATAGCAAAACGATGTTGCCAAGGAAGAAATAGGCACTGTCTCCCCCTGCCATCCAGGCTGCCCACTTCATCCATTTTGCATTAGCCATGGAAAAGGATTTGTCCTTTCCGATGTTGGTCGCAATCTGCCATCCAAAGAACAAGACACAGAAGCAGGGAATCGCCGCAACCCAAAGAAAGATCAGCCAGGGCCAATAGGCACCCGCGAATTCCGGATACATGTTCCTAAAGGTTTGCCCGCACGCCGGGAATACGTAAAAGCAAATAAATGCTCCAAAAATTCCCGTTCCGATAATGATCAGCTTCAGTAAGTTTGCAAATGTTTTCTGTTCCATAATTGCCTCCTGTTTTATTTATTTTCTAAAGGGTACTTTTTTATGTTAGCAGATGCCCTTCTGCTTCTTAAATTCCTGCCAGTTTTTCCGATACCCCGGTAGATACTGAATGGCGATCAAGTCCTCCGGATATGCCTGCGTCAGATAAAGAACGATCAGGAAAAACCACTCCAGCGGCTTCATAAGGAAATAAACCGCATCAGCCGAAGCCTTCGTTCGAATCATTTTAGCGATAGGGAATCCGTACTTGTCATAAAAGCTTCTCACGGCCTTGTGGAGCCTCGGGGTCTTTTCCTCCAGCACGAGTTCAAACGCATTTGCAACCTCTAACTGCCTGTTGACCACGACCCTGTGTCCGCGTCGTTCACCCATGCGCAAGGGCTTTACGATGCTCTCGTGACCGCTGGCTGCCACCGTGCACAGATAATGCTCGCCCATCTCTAAGTTCGGCGGCCCCTGCATTTGAGACAGCGTCCAATCCGCCGTCTCCGTCCAGGTCTTGATCAGAGCGTCGGGACTTAACCCAAACAGAATCGAAATTCCAAGGATGATTCCAAGTATCGGAAGGGCCAGCACCAATGCTATGAGCGGCCAGCTCTTCGACTTTGCAAGAAGCCTTTGATGCCAAGTCTCGCCGCTTTTCCCCTCCGCGTCCAGCCATGCGTCATATTCCAAAATTTTCTCTCGAATCAGCGAACAAGCGATGATCACCAGATTCAAGGGAAAAATCCAGTTGATCACGTCCCACTTTAGCTGAATGCAAAGCACGATGCAAAAAGCCATCGCAGGATACAATGTTGCGATTTCCAGCACCATCACCAGCGGAGGCGTTTTTCCGGGTCGACTCTTTAAGAGTCCCAGAAATCCCATCGTCGCAATCACCAAAATGATGACATAGACGTTACGGTGTCCAGAGCAAAGCGGTTGATGTAACTGAAGGCCTATGAGCTGCTCTGTCCAATAGGCATCCGTTTTTCCATTAAATGTCGTGCCCATTTCGATCGCATTATATACAAAGGTGAGACCCGTTCCAAAGATCACCGTGATCAGCCAAATCCGTTTTTTATACCTTATGTCGGGACGAAACAGCCCTCTTAGGTTCCTAATGCTTAAAACAATCGGCGAAAGCAACGCCCAGCCCAGAATTGCGTATACCAGAAGCCCCATCAATACGCTGACGATACTACTCCCTAAATCTTCCATCCCTCTCTCCACCTTTCCTGCTGCCCATTGCACATTGTGAGTTTCCCAGGTTATTTATTGGTGGTTCCTGAACCCATCCACTGATCATACCATAGCACTCAATTCATCAAATGTCAATACAAATTTATCGTATTACAATAATTTTATATTGTAACAGATAGTGATCTTGCCCAAGGCAAAAGGATACAAAAAAAGAGAGACGGCATAATCTCCGTCTCTCTTTGTAAATCGTTTTAGTTTTGCATTGCACCTATCATATGTCAATTTCCTGGTCGAAATATCCTTTTATCTTCCCAACTGCTTCATGTACAGTTTGATCTGCTGATCGTTCAGCGGAAGAAGGGATCCGTCGATCTCAAGGCCGGCCACAAACATGTTACCATAAATAGTGACGCTCTTAAAAAGGCCTCCAACGCTTCTATTCAGCTCTAATCCCGTATTGCCATTCGCATAATTCTCATTTACTACCACGCCAACGTTTCTGTCCTTAAAGGGTCTTAACAGCAAACGGTTATCTCCCATAATCGTTCCAAGGAACTGCGTGTCTACCTCCGCTTCCATCGGAGGCTTTCCCGGTTCACAGATAATACCACGTACGATCATCTTTACCTCCCAAAGCCAACAAATCTCTGGCCACATGGCCTTTGCCAGGGCCACTAAAACAATTATATATCATTATTTTTGGGGTTTCAAGTATCTCCGAAAAAAGTTTTCGGAAAATTTCGCAGCTGCTGAAATGGCCTCCATCATCCATCGCTACGGGATCACGGGTGTCCAATAGGTCTGCTGATAAATGTCGGTAAAGCGAAATACTGCTGAAACCCTGCTGTTTTCCAGAGTCAGATTGCCGATCACTTCGCTTCCGTCATAAATCATCTGCTCCCCCAGCATATAGGTGTCGCTATAAGTTCCGTCGTAATCATAATAATCGCACAGGAAATCCAATTTGTCCCCGACGTTCAGCTGAATAAGGCTCTTGGGCTCCACCGTAACCTCACCGGTCTTGTAAACGGTTCTGGCTCCGGCCACATAGCCGTTCGGTCTCGCGTCATCGAAGACGATGATCAGTTCACTGCGCTCACCATTGATCATCAGCGGAACAAAACCTGTGTGGGAATAGTGTTCTCCGCTCACCACGCTGTCTAAATGATAGTAGGCAACAATCTGACCGTTGAACGAGAGCCAGGTGTGATCGTACTCACCGACCAACCCTCTGTCAAGATCAAAGGTATTGTCCAATCCAAGATCAATGTAGCCTGCGCCGTCATCCACGAAGACATTGAGTTCAATCCCCGTGACAAGCTTCCACTCTTCATCGGAAAGCAAAATCCGATATTTTCCATCCGTATCCTTCTTCCAAACAAGCCTGGAAGGATCCAGATAATGATTGTTTACGTAACTTTCTGACTGTGCATCTGGCGTAAAGCTACCAAGAAGATCCGTTGCCACCGTCGGAAGACCACCGGATACCAAGCCGCCAATAATTGAGGTTAGGGGCGAACCAGTGCCAGAGCTTGATCCGTTTTGCATGGCATGCGTCTGTCCTGCGCCCTCAGTATTTGCAAACTTTAGAATAGCCTTCGTATACTCCGAATCCATGCCAAGCTGCTCATATTCCTTCACGGCCGACTGTGCCTTTGCCGGCTTCTTATACGGGAAGTAAATTGCCACGCCATTTGCATTATTCATATTCGCGGAGGTACGATTGTACTTCACTGCCTCCAGTACGGCGCTTCGAAGACCTTTCGCCGCATTACCCTTTACGTTCTCCGCCAAATTGACCAGATCCACCTGATCGATCTTCGATGACTGCGCGAATTCCCTCGTCTTATCTCTTGCAATGGATATGGTCTCATAACCGTCATTTTGCAGAGTGCTGCCCATCGACTTTGCGAAGGCCGTCATTTGATTGGGCACGGTCTGGCTAAATTCCGCCAAATCCACAACGGAAAGCGTCGTTTTCTGACCATTACATCTTCTGTCACAGACCTCGACAAAATCGTCCACGATCTTCTTTCCAATCTCAATCGTCGGCAGGGAGGTGTTCTTTCCAAGCATCGTCAGCCAGTTCACGTAATACCAGCCAACGCCAGGCTCCGTCTCCTCGGACGCGATCATGTAATCCGCATAATCCGCAAGCATCACGGCATTCTCGTAGGTTGCCATCAGGCAGGCATCAAAACCAATAAAATCGAACTTCGTTCCTGCATTTTTTAGGGCGCCGTCGATCTCTGCGAGGCTCATGGAACCACTCGAAGCGTTCCGCTCATCATAACCATAGCCAGAGATGGAGCCGCCGCCGTGATCCCAAAAGATCAGCATATTGCGGTTCGCAGGGAAATTCTTCGTGCAATATTGGATGAACTCCGTTAAGGTCTCAGGCTTTGTCATGGAAGCCTTGCCCGCATCCTTTTGAAGCGTCACCAGCTTACCGTCCTTGATCTGATAGATCTGGTTTTTGTCATTGGCAACGACATTGTTTTTCCACTTCTTACAGCCGCCGGTATAAACGATCAGATTTACGTTGTCGCCAAACTGCGCCTTCATCATCTCCTGCAGATCGGAGGTCGCCATGCCACCCCGGGACTCCAGGTCCGTACCGCAAAGGTAGACCATCAGCGTAACAATGTCCTCGCCATTTCCAAGAATCTGGGTATATTTATCCCGCGCACCCGTCGCAACGCGGGTATTGAGCTCTGCAGAAGCCGGATGCCAGTTGCCTGCCCCCTGAGACCCAATTTGAAATTCATCTCCAAGACTCCCGGCACCGTTTGTCAGGTCCGTCAGCATGCCGGCTACGTTTCCGCCGTCGCCCGCCATGTTGCCGACAATATTGGTCAGAAGATTTCCCGAACCACCGCCCGAAAACATGTTGATGCCAAGGAAAATCACGGCAATGATCACGACGACGATCACGATCCTGCCAAGGCCGCCTCCTCCCCCAAAGGACGAGCCGCTGCCATAGCTGCCACCGCCATAGGATCCACCGCCGCCAAAGCCTGCACCGGAGCCACTTCCGCCGGATGCCCTTCTGCCATTCGTAGTGCCAACGGGGCCCGTTCCAAGGCCGCTGCCGCGCCTTCCAACGCTGCCACTCCCTCCCAGTACGTTTTTCCCTCTTGATCTAGGTCTGTTGTCCATTTATTTCCCTCTTTTCCATTACGTTCCTTCGCCGAAACGGTCACTGAAGATATTTTTGGAGGTGACCGGCTTCTCTATCACCTTCTGCTCCACCGAAAATCCCTCGCTAATGAGACTCTCCTTCTCCTGCCGTTGGTCTTCCCTTATGAGCGCCACTCCCTGTCCGGACGGGCTATGATGATGAAGTCCATCCTCACTACATAACATTTTAAGATACCCAAAATCAGCCAAGGAACCCTTAGAATCCCCAATGTCGTTGGACTTCATAACCAGGTGCATTGTTATGAGAAAAGCAATGCCAAGCCCCAAGGCAAGTCCGATCAGCCCTCCAATCATATATCCCGGTGCATAGTATATATAATATTGCCAGTAGTATCCTATCATTTATCCTGCCTTTCTCCGACGAATCGGCTCGTGGCGCCCGATCTTGTCAGCTTTACGCTCTTCTTAAACGCCAGATATTTCTTGACTGCACGTCGCCAAACCCATACCAGCAATGCGCCACCAAAAAGAAAAATGTATAAATACAACTCCCAAATTCCGGAATTATAATGAGTCGTCTGTACCAGAGAATGAATGATCCCACCACACGTGGGGACCAAGAATCCACACAATACGATTGCCAAAATGGCAAAGGTTAACCACACCTTCCATTTGACGCAGGGCAGCGCCCCCACAATTTTTTTCGTCTGTCCATTCATCAAGATGGTATACGGCTGGTCTCCCCGACGGAAGGTCAAAAACCATGCGGGAAGCAGTGCATATTCCGCCCCCATCACCTCGTAGACGGGCGAAGAATACACGTTTCTTGCACTACGGCGGATCGTCCCTTTGATTGATTCGTTTAACATTGCCTTCGCTCGGGAGACCGCCACGTCCCTGGTTTCCTCCAGTCCCATGTCAAAGCGGTCCGCATAAAATCCGGATAGGTACATTGGTTCGAATTTTTTCAATTTGTCCATGTCGTAGGGCTCCAGACGCTGTGAGGAATCATCATTTAAGTTTCTTGACGCATCCACCGTCAGCTTGCGGTAATGGCAGTCAGCCACTCTGTGACTATAGCGTATTACCGTAGATTTCCCGCGCTTTACGCTATATCTCCAAAACTGCTCATCCCCATATAGGATATCATATAACCAAAAGGGCACGTAAATACCGCGCAGCTTCTCGATTTCAAAGTTTTTGATCTCGTCAGGAACATAAAATCCTGCGGAGATCTTAGAGCGGATCGTTTTTTCCGCCTCCTCCTTCGTCACCATAAACGGCATGACGTAATCCGGCCGCAAACACTCATCCACGCGGTCAAGTACAACCGTCGCCTGCCCACAATACGCGCAAAACGAAGAAGCCTCGACTTCGTTCACGGCAAGCTCTGCTCCACAGGAATTACAATGCAGAATCTGCATTTTCATTTTCGCTTGCTGGCGTGCCTCTTTCTTTTTTTCCTCCTTCTCGCGCTTTGATATCGGCTTCATCTTTGCTTTCGCCTCAAGCTCTGCCTTGGCCTCGGCCTTAGGCTCCTCCACTTGGGTCTTTTCCGACTCTGCTTCCGCTGACTCTTCCGACTTCGGAACGGAATAGATACCGCCACAATACTTGCAATGCATCTTCCCTAATTCCGGATCAAATTCCATGGTCGCGCGACATCTGGGACAACGATAGTTTTTTTGCACCTCAACCCCTCCATTCCTTTTCCTTCCGAAGCTGCTCTTTCCACATATTTTAACGTAAGCATTCCATGCGGCACGTCCCTCTCTTTATTCGGGAGCCTAAGACCATCATAGCACAGGGGAGGATACCATGACAATGCTTTCTTGCCTGTGATATCGCCTTATCCCGCTCGTTGATCATCTGCAAAGCGCGCTTCTGCCTGATATTAGCATAGCATGTAACAGAACACGCGAAAAGCCTCAAAAAAAGCACGAAAAAGCAACCTAAAATGCAGGTTGCTTTGTAATCCTTTCTGTAGCTTACTACCTGGCAAGCACCTCGGAAAAATGCTCAAATCCATCCTTGCACTCCTGATCATAGCTACTGACGATTTGTTCTAGCTGCTCTGGGTCCTCCATTGTCCCCGTCACGCCGAGCTCCTGCAGCTTGTCAACCAAATGCGCCACATAATTGTAATCGCTGTAATAGGTCTCTCTCCAGCCCTCCGTATCCTCCGATATGCTCTTAAACAGGGTCTCCTTGTTGCCATCCTGAAAGCTCAGCTCCATCTGAAGTGCGGAATTCTGACAAAAAATCCGATAGTCCGCAATGTCCTCCAGGCCATAGGTCTTTTCGATTCCATCCTTCCTTACCATGATAGAATTCTCCGTCATTTTTACGAGATCTCCCGTGGTCACGACGCGGCAATACATACCAATGGAGACTACCATGATCACCAAAAGTGCGGCAATGATGCCCGCTCTCACCTTCCCCCAGAGGGCAACGACGAGCTCCTTGTCCGTATCCGTAAAAAAGAGACTAATGCCGATACAGGAAACCACGGTCGCGATCATCCAAATGCCTCCGTTCATGGAAAACCGAACTGCCTCCTGCTCATCAATTCCTGCCAGAAGCTTTGAAGTCCCACAAAGGCCAATCACCAAAAGCACGAAACTGACAAAGGAGAGACCGACCAGGATGATCCGCGCAAAGGTACCGATGGCCTTCAGGAAGCCGATCAAGAATTTTTCCGCCACGGAGTAGCCGCGCGTCATCATGCGCTCTAACTGGAATCGCTTCACCAAGAGCCATGCCCAAGGGAGCAGGGCGATCATGACCAAAAAGACAAGCAACTGGGCGATCTGAATCCGCGCGATCAGTCCAATTGCAAGAACGATGACCTCAGAGACTATCTGCATTGGGAGAAGTCTTTTCCCGAGAAGGAAAAAATAGCTTCCGGCGTCAAAGCTTACAACTCTTGCAATGTCCGTCAGATCCTCATGGGAAGGTGATCCGATAAAGCCTGCCTCACCCGAAGCGGATTCCATGCCATAGAAATGGGTATATTTCTTGACATATTCCGCCGTTGCCATGAGAAGAAGCAGCCCTGCGCCCAAAACAAATGCCATACCAATGCGCCCGCCGTCGTTCTTTCCATACTTTTCCGACATGAGAAGGAATAGCATGATGCCCGTGAGCCAAATCACGATCCATCCGTAGATCGATTTGTTTCGCTTTCCCATATAGCTTCTAAAATCATTCATGACCTTTTGACGTTTCATACTATGCATACCCTTTCATCCTAACATTCCATTGATATCTGTAGATCATTCACAGGAATGCCCACAACATTACCAATCAGAAATTCGTTTCTATTGAGCAAGACCCTTCCGTTACCGAAAGATATCTCGCAGCTGGCCCTCGCCCAAAACATCAAATCTCGTACCACTTTTTATAAGCCTGCCGTTCTCCAGGACATTTACGTAATCCACCATGTCTGAAATCTCATCAAGCAGATGCGTGCTGATGAGCACGCCCGTCTCGTTTTCCGCGACGCCCTTTTGCAAAAGCTCCAGCACGTCAACTTTAAAGACCGGATCAATGTTTGCGAGCGGCTCATCCAGCAAAATCAGTTTCGGCCTTCTCGCGAGCACAAACGATATTTCAAGCTTCATGCGCTCTCCTGTTGACAGGGCTGAAAACACCTGATCAAGACATCCGTCCGCACCCGCCAGCTTCATAAGAGAGTCAAAATAGTCCCTGTCAAAGGCCGGATAAAGAATGGAAAGCATCTCCATATTTTGTGCCACCGTCATACTCTCCACGCACCATGCTTCTCCGACATAGGCTACCTCCTGCCGAAAATCCGCCAGCGTCCTACCCTCAAGCAGCTGATCCTTCCATAAAATCTCCCCCGATTTAGGTTTCCGCATCCCATAGAGAAGATTTAAGAGCGTTGTCTTTCCTGAACCATTTTTTCCAAGAAGGCAGGAAACATACCCTGGCTCCAAGGTCAGGGAAACGTCCTGAAGTTCAAAGGCATCCTTCTTTGCCAAACCATATCGATAATTTATATTTTTTGCCGTTAACATGTAATGTTTCCATCCTTTCCGTTATCGCTTTACAAGGTTATGACCTTCTCTTCCCAGCTCAGCCTCGTAAATTGCAGAATTCTCTTGGAGCATGTTGAACTCTGACACTTCGGGCGCGACATTTACTCCCACAGGATGTCGATCATATCGATCGCTTCCTGCTTCGTCATGCCAGACTTCTTCGCCTCGCTGACCCATTCGCCAAGGCGCTCCTCCAGCCCAACCGTCTCCTTCTCCTTCACGTACTGCAGATCCGGATTGTCGACAAAAAACCCCTTCCCCTGTACGGAATAGATCATGCCCTCCTGCTCCAGATCCTCATAGGCACGCTTCACCGTGATCACGCTGATCTTGACGTCTGCCGCCAGCGCCCTGATAGAGGGAAGCGGCTCGCCCTCCTTGAGCTGACCTGAAACGATCATTTCTTTAATTTGCCTTTCAATCTGTTCATAGATCGGTAATCCGCTCTTGGTCTGAATATTAATGTTCATGCGTTTTCCTCCCGTTCCCTTTTTGTTTTCCAGCCTGTTCGGCATCCTGATGATAATCTGAAAGCTTCCAATCCCGGTAAAGCTTTCCACAGTAGATTGCCATAAGAGCCGTTGCCGTCAACAGAATCAGTGCATGGATCCATTCCGCACCTTCCATGAAAACAGGCATAAATTTGTGAAACGACATGGAAGAAAATGCATAGGTAAACAAGCAGATTGTCGGGATACTACAAAAGACAAATCGAAACAGCGAGTAATTCTTACGCGAATTCTTGATAAACCTTTCCATCAGGGTCTCATAGATCATTGCCATTTCCAAGAGGAAAAATGCTCCGTAAACCAATGGTTTTTCAAAGAGCTCTCCCCGGAAAAGGATGTCCTTGGGAAACAAAAATGCGAGAGCACTGCCGAGCAGTGCTACCAGCAGGTAACGCATCCATATCATAGTTCCCCTTTCCAGCCTCATCCGCTTTAGCTCCTCGTCCGAAAGCGGCAACATATGCTCGATCTCCGTGTCATTCCGAAAGCCATAACTAAAACTCGCTGCCATCAACATGATAAAAACCTGTACCGCAGGGAGCCAGATCATCAAAACCAGAAAGAGTGCCCTCGTGCAAAGAAATATTGGCATGTATTGTAACGTAATTTTTTCTTGTCTAAAATATTCGCTCATCCTTACCTCTCCTTTTTCCTCTTAAAACCAAATGTCAGCTTCGCTGCCGCTTGGTTTCCTTACCTCTTACTCATAAAAACCGTCTGCTTTCAGCAGACGCCGTCGCTTCGCGACTTTTGTTTTTATTTCGTGCACGTTCGGTGGAAACCAAATGTCAGCTTCGCTGCCGCTTGGTTTCCTTACCTCTCTACATAGTACATGATTTCTTGTAGGTCGGGGTATCTAAGGTTCTCGCGCAGCTCGGCAGGCAGCGCCATCTCGTCAAAGGGGATTGTCTGCTGGTTCTCTTGCGCTTCCCTCGTCGCACCAACGTTAAGCTTCCGCGTGCCAAGCAGATATTCCTTGTGATTTTCCCTCAGCCTCTTCCCGCAAATCAGTTCCTGCGGGATTTTCTTTGCCATCTCCTCATCCACGGAAAGCAATCGGTAATTGCCGCGAAGCTCATCCAAGCTTCCAAAAAATCTTAGAAAGCCTACTTCCTTCTCTTTTCCGATCCAAAGGATCTTGTCAGCCACGTGCTCCAGCTCCGTGACCAAATGACTTGAAAGAATCACGCAGCAATCGTTTGCCGCCAGCTCACGAACCACGTCATAAAAGGTATCCCGAAACTCAACATCCATGTTTCCCACGGGCTCATCAAACACATAAAGCCTTGCAGGGTAACTTAATGCAAACGCAAGCTGTACTCGAAGTATTTGGCCTTTTGAAAGCTCCGTGATCATCTTTTTCACCGGAACCTCATATTTTTCAAGGAGCTCTTTGTACCTATTCTGATCAAAGCCAGGATAGAAATGACCATATTGCTCGCCAATCTGTACAGGGTACATGAATTCCGAATAAAGATCACTCTGTAGCACATAAGCGATACTTTGTCTGTAAGTCTTGACGTTCTTGCGATAATGCTTGTCCTCCAGCCAAAGCTCTCCCCCATCCTCCGGCGACTGATCTAAGCGATAGCTGCCTAGAATCGAACGAAGGAGTGTCGTCTTACCGCTACCGTTAATGCCGATCACGCCAAGCACCAGACCAGGCTCTAACATAAAACTGACATCCTTTAACTGATATTCTCCTAAGTTTTTTGTGAGATGCTCACATCTAAATCCTGTCATAGCTTTACCTCATCCCATTATGGGTTATCTCTTGAAAATGATCTTTTCAGGAAAATGTTTTTCTTGTGTTTATATGCACAGTATATACAGTTATATACAGAATGTCAAGACATTATTTAAAAAATTTAGGGAGCCACCTTCGTGACTCCCTGTTTTCACTCTGTTACATTTACGCACGTTATCCATTCTTCCGTTGATCCGCATTCATCTTCATGATTTTATACTCAGAATCCGTAACAAAGAAGTACTATAATTTCATTGTAGTCCTTTGGAGAACAAAGCATCATTCTTTGACAGAAGGTACACACAATACTGATTCATGCTGATACCCTCCTCCCATAATAATCTTTATTTTTCTCTTGTTAACTCGCTTTTTCTCAATTTTTCTCTCATCACAGAGATTGTTGCTAAGTCTATGGCATTCCCCCAGGCCAGAAATAATGGATAAAGGGATGTTTGGGGTATGCTTAAC
>JAFXQK010000027.1 GCA_017527205.1 Lachnospiraceae bacterium
GATGGCCTTTCCTTCGAGCTTCCCGCAAGAAGCGTGGTACTCCTTGAGATTACTCTGAAGAAATAAGTTCGTAAATGAAAGTTTTGCAAGATAGAACATGTCATGACGGAATCGTCTATTGACCGAAGCACCTGTCATCCATTATAGTAATACTTGTGGATGACAGGTGTTTTTTGTTTGGAATCCCATGGATCAAGAGTTGTCAGGAGATTAGAAGTACGTGGCACGTCTTGCCGTGTCTTCTTGGAAATTTTGTACCGGAGGAGGAAAAGATGAAGGATTATCAGGCGTTAATGGATCAGGTATTGCGGCGCGAGGTGGATGCGGGAAATCTGCCAGGTGCAAGTGCATTGGTGCTGCATAACGGAAAAGAGATTTATTATGGAGCCTTTGGCATGGCGGACAAGGAGCAGGCGCGTCCTATGGCGCGGGATACCATCATCCGCCTGTTTTCGATGACAAAGCCCGTGACGGCCGTCTCCGTGATGATTTTGGCTGAGCGGGGCCTGATTGACCTGCATGACCCTATAGCTTATTATCTTCCCGAATTTTGGAATACAAAGGTTTGGCAGGATGGAGAAGAGGTTGCGCCAAAGCGCCCCATTACCATCTGGGATCTTTTGAACATGACCTCTGGCATTCCCTATCCTGATGAGGGACACGAGCCTGGCAGGCGCATGGCAAAGCTGTTTGGGGAGCTGGTAGATCGTCGCCTTCACGGAGAGACGGTTACGACCAGAGACTATGCAAAAGAAATCGCGAAGATCCCAACCTGTTTTCAGCCCGGAGAGAAGTGGATGTACGGACTGTCTGCGGATATTTTAGGTGCCATGGTCGAGGCGGTATCCGGGATGCGATTTGGCGATTTTTTGAAAAAAGAGATTTTCGAGCCATTGGACATGAAGGACACTGGCTTCTTTGTGCCCGAGGCGAAGAAGGATCGCTTTGCGCAGATCTATCTCTATGATCAAAAGCAGGGAAAGATTGCCCCCTCCCTGGATTGCCATCTTGCCGTGTATTATGGGGAAGACGTTGCATTTGAATCTGGCGGGGCGGGATTGGTTTCGACCTTGGATGATTACGCGCATTTCGCACAGATGATGATTCAGGGAGGCGTTTACAACGGGAAGCGCATTCTTGGAAGCAGAACCGTCGCATTTATGCAAAAGGATGCCTTGACGCAGGCACAGAAGGATGATTTTTACTGGAATGCGCCGGATGGCTTTGGCTATGGGTGTCTGATGAGAACGCTCCTAGATCCCGTCACGGAAGGCGTGTTTGGAAATGCGGGCGTCTTTGGATGGGATGGCTGGACAGGCAATTTTGTCGTGATGGATCCCAGGGATCAGCTGGTATTTTTGTATTTTGTACAGCGGGGAGATTTCGGAAACGTGAATGTTGTGAGAAGGCTGCGCGCCGTGACCATGGGAGCATTGGATGAGATATAGACAAAAAATATGACAATCATGCATGCCGGGCGGTAGCATCCTTGTCATATCATTACAAGGGATTTTGTGAGGATGGATTCAAGCATTTGACGTGCGACAATCCATCCTTTTTAATCATCAGCTTCGTCCTGATCTGCCGCGATGGCACTGACGACGGAGCTTACCACGGAAATGACAACCGCAAAAATAATGATCAACAGTCCTGCTCCAAGAAGAAATATCGTTTCCATAAGGGGATTCTCCTAACTTTTTAACAGTTCATAAGTGCTTTTTCATAGTTTTTGATCAAAACCACTCACAAGGTTTTGATCAGGACCTTATTGTTTCGTAAGCAGTTTTTCCTTCTACATCATACCATACTTCCAATAAAAATCAAGAATTAGAATGGTTCCCTGGCAAAATTTATGAGAATGTTGAATCCGTGGAGAATTTTTGCTAGAATAAAAACGGTGGGTTTTTGGCAAAATCAAGCATTTGCGTGGGGAAAATGCATGGAACAATTTTACTTTTCAGAGGAATTAATGAATAAGCTTGAGCACATTTTAGATTGCTCGCTTTCCGTTTTGGAGGCGCCTGCGGGGTATGGAAAAACCACGGCCGTCCATCGGATTTTAGACGGCAGGAAGGAGCCTGTTTACTGGTATACTGCCGTGGAAAGCATTCCCGACAGTAGCTTTCGATGGTTCATTCGCCAGATCAATCTGGTGGATGAAATCACGGCGGGAAAGCTTCAGGATTTGGGGTATCTCAACCGAAGCAATGCGGAGCAGGCGGCAAAAATTTTGATGGAGCTCAAGGTGGACGAGCCGCTCACTTTAGTGTTCGATAATTTCCAGTTTGCACAGGCCAATTGGCAGCCACAGGTTTTGGACAGCCTGGCAAAGCGCCGTCAGGATGGCCTTCGTACCATTTTTATTTCCCAGAATTTTGGACGCCATCGAAGCGTTTTGTCCTCCCTGGAGGGCTCCATCTGCTATTTCCGTGGGCGTGACCTTATGCTGAATGAGCGGGACGTGGATGCCTTTGCGAAGCAGATGGGCGCGGATGTGAGCAGGGAAAAAATCAGGGAGATCTGTAAAAAGACGGATGGCTGGGCGGCGGCCGTTGCCCTGTGCTTGGAAAGTGATCTGCAAAATCGGCCGCAGGAGGGGATTCAGGATATTGAGGATCTCTTGTTTTCTCTGTTTTGGAAGCGTTTGTCGGAGGGCACGCAGGAGCTCTTGCTTCGACTTTGCCTTTTTGACAAACTATCAGAAACGATTGTGGAGGAGCTGTTGCCGCCTGAGGACTTCCAGCGGGATGAACTTCGGCAATTAATCCATAGGGTTCCCCTCATTCGTTATCAGGAGGCGCGCAGAGAGCTCTATCCCCATGAGATTATGCTGCGATTCCTGCGGAATCGTCTCGCACAGACGGACGAGGATTTTCGCAGGGAGGTATATCGAAACGCCGGCAGGGTTTACCAGAAAAATGGTATGAACCGCGCGGCAGTCAACTGCTTTTTTCATGCGGATGATGATGAGAGCATCCTTTCCTGCAAGCTGGTATGCCTCATCACGGAGAGCTTTGATGGCATTTCTTACGCAGAACTGGCGGAAACGGTGCTGCGCCGCTGCCCAAGGGACATTCAAAAGAAGTATCCCCTGTCGCTGCTTAGGTTGTGTTATGGTTTATATGCCGGATGTAAATTCCAGGAGTTTGAAGTGCAGATGAAGCGAGTCCATGCACTGCTGGAGGAATTGGATGAACCTCAAATCCTTGGCGAATGGTATCTCGTGGATGCCTTTACGGACTTCCCGGATCTGGAAAAGATGGAGAAACGATATATCAAGGCAGAGGAATTATTGGAACGACCCTCTGAGCTGTTTACAAAGGAGGAGCCATTCCTGTTTGGCTGCACCTCCATGTGGTATCTGCTATATTCCAAGCCGGGAACGATGCTGGAGACGGCAGACGTCATGGACAGAGTGATGAAGCGGTACAACCGACTGACCAATGATCATGCAGCCGGCGCTGCAGAGATCTATCGCGGCGAGGCCTATTCCGTTCAGGGCAGGTTCGAGGAATCCGACATTCAGGCCTACACGGCAGCATTTCTTGCGGAGCAGGCCGGCAATGCACCGGCGGCCTATGGTGCGGCGCTTCTTTTGGGCATCAATGCGATTTACCGCTCCGACATGCTGGGATTGCAAAAGGCCATTGATTATTTGGAGAATAAGGCACAGGGCTTTCGGTTTTTGCAGGGGAAAATGCTAAATACTTATATGGTGGAGACCGTTCGAGGATATCTTTTGGGACTCATGATGGAGACGGGGCGTTCCGCCCTTTGGACACAGGGAGAAGCAGACCAGCTGTCCGACCTGACCTTTACCACCTTTATGATTAAGACCTGTCGCATCACGGATCTTTTGCTCAAGAAGGAATACGTCAAGGCGATCGCGTCCGTGGAAGCCTCCCTGGGGTTGGACGAGAGACTGATTTCTACCTCAACGCGCAACTTTATGTATTGCGGTCTTGCCCTTTGTTATCTGGCGATCGGAAGGGTGATCAAGGCGTCCGAATACCTGGATCAATCCCTGACGATTGCAGGGCAGGATCACAACTATACCTTCATCGCATGCTTTCGGAAGTATTTTCAGGTGCTGTTTCTCATGCCACAGATCGCAACGAAGCATGCGAAGACCATCCGCGAGATTAAGGCGCTAAAGATCAATTATAATCGGGCGGATGAAAGCCATATCTTTGCCATGCTGGATGAGCGGACGGAGGATGAGGAGGAGCTGACCGAGCGCGAGCGCGAAGTGGCCAGCCTGGCGGCGAAGGGTCTGCACAACAAGGAGATCGCGAAGCGTCTGAATATCTCCGAGAATACGGTAAAGCATCACCTGAAGATTGCATTCCAAAAAATGAATATTGATCGGCGCAGCAAGCTTGTGGACATGCTCAGATAACAGAATATCGTTTTAGATGAGGCTCTTTGGCATAATGCCGGAGGGCCTTTTCTGTTGCATGTATCTCCGAAGACAGGCGTTTTTCCGCACGGTAGGTGCACCTCAGACACTTGTAATCGCACTTGGTGCAGGCTTTGGCGTCTGGAAGCAATCAACCTGATGGTGGGGTACGGCAACGATAATCCCGGCAAAAAGAGCCTGGCATGAAGCAGATGACACGGGACGACGGAAACGGGTGGTAAAAAAACCACCAAAAACTACCCATTAGTAGGATGTGCAAAGAGGAAACTTGTTGTATGATACTTACGGAAAGACAAGGAACGGAAAGAAAAGAATAAGAAAAGGGTAAGAAAAGGAGAAGGAAGGTAAGGATACGGAAAGGAGGGCGCAGTATGGAAAAAGTATTGAATAAGGTGACGCCGCTTCCGGGGTTCCTTCTTGTCCTGCAGTTCCTCAATGGCAGCATTGCCGTGGTAAACATGGCCCAGAGGGTCGGTACGGTGCGATTTGCCAAATTGCTGGATACGGATTTTTTTGCCACGGCGAAGGCGTATGGTGATCGGATCATTTGGTCAGATGGAAAGAACCGATTAGATGCATCCTGTGACGAGATCTTGGACATCATGATGATGGACTGAAAGAGGGGACAACGAAGCACTTATGGGAGCCGGGGAGAAGGAATGATAGAGCGCATTATGGGAACCAGGGGGAAGGAACAAACGGAGGGGAAATATGAAGGCAATGCATTATCAGAATTTCGTAAATAAGATGGATGACGTTTTTCAGACCTATGCAGAAAAAACGGCCATTGTGGATTATGTTTCGGAGGAAATCGTAAATAGGTACTCCTATGAGGCGTTATTTGAATATACGATGCGTATAAAAATGGCGCTTGCGCGGCAAAACGTCATTACGAAGGAGAGAGTGGCCGTTTTGACAAAAACTTCCGCACATAGTGCGATGCTTCTTTTGGCACTTTCCTATTTGGGCTACGTCGCAGTGCTGCTTGACGTATCACTTTCCTTGGAGGAGCGCAGCCGCATTCTGAAAGAGACGAAGCCTTCCGCCATCATAACGACGGAGAAGCTTCTTCCTTTGCCGGAGGACGAGCTTTGGTCCTCGCACCCGGTTTTTTGTCTCCAGGGAGCAGAGGGGATCATGCTTCAGAATCCTGATCATAAGGCATGCGAAAAATCGAAGTCTTTTGGGGACGAGGACGTTCTTGCCATGCTCTATGCGCCTGAGAACAATGCAGACGTGCAACGCGCCGAGGTTACTTGTCAGAACATAGCATTTTATGCCGGTTTCAGTGCCCAATATGCAGAATATGATGCAAGGGCAAGGTTTCTGCACCTTTTGCCGCAGACGCAGGTCGCTGGATATACCATGCTGTTTATCAATTTTTTGCAGGGCTCAGAGATGGCATTTGTGCCTGAAATGAGTGCCGAAGGACTTTCGATGGGACTTCGCGCATATGAGCCGACGCACCTGGTCATGCTCCCTAAGGTGTATGAGACCATTCGTCATAAGATCGAAACCGAAATTGAGAATCGCCCCAAGAGTGCGCAGCTCCTGTTTCATTCCTGCAAGGCATTGTCTTCAACGGTTCGAAGGGTTACGGGACATGGCATGAAGCATCTGATGAGACCCTTCTATGCGTCGGCGTTTGGCAGAAACATTCAAGTGATCGGTTGCGAGGCATATGCCTGTCCCGTCGAGACCGTTCGTTTTTTCCGGGATCTGGGCATTGGGTTTCTGAACCTGCAGAGTACGACAAGTCGCTAGAGCGTTTCATAAGGGTAAGATGCCTGGGTCAAAGGGGAGTTATGAGGGGGCCGTGAGGGGGCACATACAAGAAAGGGAAGCATTGAAAATATCAGTGCTTCCCTTTTTTGACATGTCGTAAAGCCGCGTATTTCCTGCTTTTTTTCGATTTTTCGTTCCCGTATGTCAGGCGGTTTTCGTCAAATGGACGAAAAAGAACGAATTGCGGAAATCGTATTGACAGTCGTCTTGTTTTGGTGTAAAGTGCAATTACCTTGAAGGGGTAAGCATTCTTCAAGTTCTAAGTTCTGGCTTTTCAGCCAACGATCCCAATGTTTTTTATGGGTACTTAGGCGTGTTTTTTGC
The DNA here is from genome assembly GCA_017527205.1 of Lachnospiraceae bacterium. Lineage (GTDB taxonomy): Bacteria > Bacillota > Clostridia > Lachnospirales > Lachnospiraceae > Acetatifactor. Next base: position 6,530 of record JAFXQK010000027.1, read on the forward strand.
GCCCAAAATTTGGACCATTCGAGAAATGGCGCCGTTTTTCGGATGTGTTTTAGGAAGTCGCGGACAGGAAAATTTTATCGGTTTGAGAGACGGAATTTAGAAAGGATCAGGCCAAAAACGGAAGGAGGAATGAAGAAAGGGAATGAGGGAAGAGAAAGCGCCTCGTGAGGATAAGGCAGAAGCGAAGGGACAGCTGACGGAGCTGGTACAGGATTATTTGACGCAAAAGCAGGCCATTTTAATGCAGGTAAAAAAGGGTAGCCTGAGTAGGGAGGAGTTTCTGGAGGAAGTGCGCGGGCATATAGCGCATTATTATCCTTCGCCTGCCAGGCAACAGGAAAAGCTTCTTCAGAGCTTTGAACAATATGTGTTTGGATACTCGATTCTTTCGCCACTAATCGATGATCCGGACATCTCAGACATTCGCGTGGTGGCACATGACAATATCCGCGTAAAGAAACTCGGCGCGCGGATGGACGCAAAGCTTAAGTTTTCTTCTGAAAAGGAGTATCGCACGTTTATTGATTACGTGGCGACCAAGAACCAGGTGAACGTGTCCAACGTCAATGCCATTCAAAGGTTTACGGACAATGACAGTCATCCCGATTTTATTCTGCGTTTTACGGTTTCCATGCCGCTAGTCAATACCTATGATCAGCCCTACCTCTGTATTCGTAAGGTTCCGAAGGATTTTCCCATGCTAAAAAAGCTGATGGAGAGGGAGATGTTGGATCTAAAGACGGCAGAAATGCTCGCGCTTCGGTTCCGCAGCGGCTCCACCTTGATCTGCGGAGGAAATTCTTCGGGAAAGACAACGCTGTTGAATGCCTTGAAGGAGACGCTTCCTGACAATATGGCTGTTCTGGTGACGCAGCAGGCAGATGAGCTGACCACCATGTATCATCCAGACATGATGTTTTTGCATTCCTTGCCTGGGGCAGGAGAAAGCCAGGTGAATTATGACCTGAAGGACATTAGTATTGCCGGACTGACCATGGACGTGGATTTCTTTATTATCGGCGAGGTAAAGGGTGAGGAGGCGCTGTATCTCTTAAATGCCGCCTATACGGGGCAGCTCTGCGCGGCAACCATTCATGCGCCGTCCGCAGATAAGGCCTTGGAAAAGCTGGTGGACTATTGTCTGTACGAAAGTAAGTACAACAGGGACGAACTAATGAAAATGATGGATTGCTTCCAGACGGTTGTATTCATGGAGCATTATAAGGTGAAGCAGGTGTTTGCCTGTACCGGCTGGGACAGAGCGACAAGGGACTTGAAATACGAAAGCCTGCTATGATCGCAGAAAAGCCGAGGAAGCCTGGGGTAAACGCTGTCCACGGGATAGCACGGGAAACGCAAGGTTTTGCTCAAAGGCATGCGGGAGGACGTGGAAACGCGGGGAAGGAGAGAAATGGAGAAGGTTAGGGGACTGATTGCAGTGCTTTTGTGGATTGGGTTTTTCCTCGCATTTTATCGCATGGGAAAGCTGCGGGCGATTCAAAAGCTTTTACAAAAAACAAAGCGCAGTATGGACGAAGCAACGAGAAGGCGACTGCTTGAGAGCAGGAGCAAGCTGACGAAGCTAGAGGGCGAGGAAGGGTTTTGGTTCTTTCTGGAAAGACAGCTTTGTTATAGTGGGTTAAGGCGAAGACTCCCTTTTTTGGAGGCGGAACGCTTTGTGCTTTTGACGGTGCTGCTTGGATGCGGATTGTTTTTGGGTGGCCTGATGCTGGGAGGCTTCCTCGTGGGACTGCTGAGTATTGTGGGACTTTTGGCGGCGGAATGGTTTGTCATCACGCTTGGGAAGGCGATGGAGATGCACGCAGTCAATGAAAATCTGATGAAGCTTTTAGATTTCTTGGGGAATTATAGCGTGACGGCCGGGGACGTGATTTCTGTCTTTGGACAAATCAGCAAATTCATGGATGAGCCGTTGCAAAGTGCCTTGGAGCAATGCTGCGTCGAAGCGCAGACGACGGGTGACGTCGGAATGGCACTGTTATCCCTGGCAGATAAGGTGGAGCATCCGCAGTTTAAGGAGCTGGTGCGAAACATCGAGGTGAGCAGTAGGTATAGTGCAGACTTTTCCGTGCTGGTACAGTTTAGCAGAAGGAGCGTCAGGGAATTTCTAAGGAGCGGGAGAGAGCGAAAAAGCTTGCTTCGCGAGGCGGGAATTAACATGGCCCTGCTGCTTGGCTTGTCCGTCTTCTCGCTGGTGACGGTAAATGGCCTTTTAGAGGCATCTGTCTGGGACATTCTATTTACCTCCCTGCCAGGACGCATTGCGCTTGGGGTCGTATTGGGAATACTGTTCTTGTTTGGAATGCAGGTGTATCGATTGGAAAGTTGAGCAAGGGAGGAAGAGGATGAGTTACTTAGAAGTTTGTGCCCTGTTAGCTTGCACGTTCCTCTTTTTGGGTGTGCTAAGTCTTGGACTGACAGGCTTTCGGCGGGAACAAAGTGCCGGAGCAGGACGGAGAAAGGTCATGTACCGCATGGCGGAAAAGGGAAGAAGCCTTGCCTGGTATGAAAGGACAAAGCAGTGGCTCATTCGAAATGGGGCGAGCTATCATTTTGGAGAAAAAATAGGGCCGATGGGATTTCTGTTTCTTCGAATATTGCTTGGAATCACAGGCCTTCTGGTGTTTTTCTTGCTGGCGCCGTCCTATGGGATTCTGGCAGGAACCGTGCTGTTTTTTCTCCCAAGCGGATTGGTGCTCTACATGAATGGAAAGGACAATATAAAAATGCTGCCAGACCTAAAGCATATGTATCATTCCCTGGAGATCCAGACGAGAGCAGGCGTGTTCGTGACGGATGCCATGGCAGAGCTCTATGGGTCTGTCAGGGAAAGGCGTCTGAAGCAGGCATTGCTTGAGCTGGCGGGTGATCTTGTGATGCGCTCCGACTTAGGAGATGCCTTGGAGAGGTTTCAAAAGAAATTTGACAATCGGTACGTGGACTCCCTTTGCATGATTATCTTGCAGGCGATGGAGTCGGGACAATCCGTGGATTTGCTCAGTGATCTTTCCGAGCAGATTAAGGACATGGAGGCGTCCGTATTGAGCCAAAAGAAGGAAGCGCTGGATCGCAGCGTGACCTTCTATCAACTGGGGATTTTGATTGCCGTCATGGGCGTTGTGCTGTATGCGTGCGTTACGCAAATGTTTGCGGCGGCGACGGGATTTTGAAAAAAGGAGGGTTAGAAAATGAATCAGTTATATGTTGCATTGGAAGGAATGAAAAGTTGGGTATCAGGTTGCAGGTTTGGGCTTGCGCTTGCCAGGGAGACGGAAAAATGGAAGAACAGGCTTAGAAAGGAAGCCGAGGTGATGGATCCCGGAATTGACGGTATTTTGGTAACGGTAGGTCTTTGCATCATCGCGCTGCTACTTTGCGTGGTAATGAAGGATAGTCTGTCCACCTTTATTCAGACGATTGTGTCTTCCATGCAGACAAAGGCTACGGGAATCCTGACGGGTCCGACGCCATAGGAGGTGAGCGCCATGAGCCTTCGACAAGGAAGTAGGGTGGCGCGGAAAAGGGAAGAATGGCAGGAGGGAAGCATTGGAGACCTCCTGTCCGTTCTGCTCTGCATACTGGCCATGACGATTGTTATGACGACATTCTTAAACCTTGTCCAGCTGGTCAATCAGAAGACGATGGTGGGACAATTGGCAAGAAATTACGTCCTGCGGATGGAGACGGTTGGATACTTGAAGCCGGAGGATGAGGCTGCTCTTCGGCAGGAGCTGGAGGGGATAGGCGTTTCGGAAATCACCTTGGAGGGAACGACGCGAGCTCCCGTGACCTATGGGGCTGAAATTACACTTTATGTGGCCGGAAAGATAGGAGGAGAGTATGCCTTTGAAGAAAAAAGAGTATCCACGGCAAAACATTAAGAAAGGTGCCTTGGGGGGCATGGAGGAAGGACAGATTACGGTTTTTGCAGGGCTATTTTTTACGCTCTTTTTTGCCGTGGTACTCTCTGGCTATCTTCAGATGGAGATGATCCGTTCTTCCTCGGGGTATCTGGAGGATGCCCTGGCGGCATCGGGATTGGCAGCAGCCTTAATTGACGTCAGGGAATATGGAAGTAGCCATGTCCTTAGAATTCGCGATGCCGAAGAATCCTACGAGCAATACTGCGCCTGTCTGAAAGCCAATTTGGGACTGGATGAAAATTGGGAATGCAAGAACAAACGCCTGATTTCAGGACGGGTAACATTAGAGAATTATACCATTTATAACGTGACGGAAGATCAAGTGGAGTATTGCCGGTTAGATGGCGGAGGTCAGGAATGGCATTCAGGAAGTCTGGGTCAGGTTTATGCACCCAATGGACAGGTGGTAGAAAGAACGGGTACCTACGGGGAAATCAGTTATCCCTTCCTCGGACTTTGGGGGCTGACGATGCAGGCGAGAAAAGGGAAGCTGGTAGACATTGTGGGAGAGAATTGATAAAAGGAGTAAGGGTGAATGGAGCATGGAAAAAGAGAAACAGTTGCAGGGCGTGCAATCAAGCTATGGACGGGTGCAATTTTTGCGGCATTTCTTGCAGCTGCAGCAGTTTACGCGGCGTTATTGCAGGCAGAGAAAAACGTACTGTCAGAATATGAGAAGGCCCAGGCGTGGGTAGCCATCAAGGATATTCCGGCGGGAGAACTGTTGACGGAGGCAAATGCAAAGGAGTATTTCGCAGCAGTTTTGGCAGACGCATCGCTTGTGCCAGAGACGGCTTTGGAATCCGGAGAAGAGGCAAAGGGCTTGGTGGCCGTAGCAAAGATTGAGAAGGGAGTTCTTTTGACAAAGGGGATGTTCCAGCCCTTGGAGGAAATCACAAAGGGGATGCAAGAACCGGTTGTGGCAGGCTTTAAGGCAGAAGACCTCAGCCAGGTGGTTGGGGGCGTTCTGCGGGCAGGAGACAGGATTCACATATATGCTTCGGAGGAGGAAACGACGAATTTAATTTGGGAGAATGTCTATGTCCAGCAGGTCTTTGATGCAAGCGGAAGGGCTATAGGCAATGAGGACAAGGAGACGGCAGCGCAAAGAATCAATGTCTTTTTGGACAAGGATGAGGTTGAGGCGTTTTATTCCAGATTAGATCAAGGGAGCCTTAAGGTTGTAAAGATCTGGGAGATGGGAGGAAGGAAATGAAGCAGGGGAAGGTAGTTCTTAACTTGGGGGGTATGATAGGACTCATTCTTGCCATGGCGTGGCTTTCAGGGTGCACGCCAGACAGGCAGAAAGATGCTTTGGAAGCAGCAGACGTGGAAGAGTCGAAGGAGCTGGTGAAGTCCCTTCCGCCAATCAATCCAGAGGATGTCATGCGATATGGCAGAGAGGTGTATCTTTTACGGAATACAGGCAGCACCGATGAGGAAAGCAGTGCTGCGGGCACGGGCGCTGACGGAGAAGAAGACGGCGCCGCAGGTGTGGGCGGTGACGGAACGGGTGGCGGCTCTGCGGGCGCGGGTACTAACGGTGAAGAAGGCAGTTCTGTGAGCGCAGAAAAGGATGGGACTGGGAATCATTCGAAATTGGAAGGCAGCGATGGAAAGAAAGGCAGCGATGAAATGTCGAGCCATGATGGAATGGAAGACAGTAATAAGATGGCAAAAGGCGACGACGTGAATCATGGAAAACTGACGAGCCAAGGAAAAGGGGAGAACCAGGGAAAAGGGGAGAACCAGGGAAAAGGGGAAAACCAAGAGAAAGGGGAAAACCAAGAGAAAGGGGAAAACCAAGAGAAAGGGGAAAACCAAGGCATAGGAAAAACGGGGAGTGTGAAAGAAGACGAGGGAATCAAAACGCAATCCGACGTCACGACCATGGGAAAGGGTGGCGACGAAAAGCCAGGGGAAGCAGAGGAGAAAACGGCGAACACAAGCAGTGCGGAGTCAAAGAATGGCGCGGAGTCAGAGAATGGAACAGAGACGGAAAACAGTGGGGTGAATTCTGCTTTGGAAAATCCTTGCGCCGGCGGGCATGTTTATGGAGAACCATATATATGGCGGGAAGCAACCTGTACCGTTCCTGCGGACATATGTCAGGTTTGCGTCAATTGCGGCGCGGAAAAGCATATGGGCGGTGGATTGGCCGCGCATGTTTTGACAAAAACTCTGGTGCGAGAGGGTAACTGTCAGGAGCCGTATGAATATCGATATGATTGCGCCAACTGCGATTATTTTACCTACGAAAAGGATTATAGCCAGATGGAGAATGGTCACCAGTATTCCACGGGCAGCTATCAGGAGTTAGATGAGAATCTGTTAACGTGGGTCACCATAACCGTCAAGAAGTGTGGCATTTGTGGCAAAGAGCTTGAGCGGACAAGATCGGAGTAAACCAGAACATGTGGCTGACAAGAAGAGGTCCGTGCAAGACGTTAAGATATGTTAAGGTAGGAGAGGCGCAAAGGAAGAGACATGTTTCCAAGGAGACATGCTTGGAAAGAGACGGGTGGAGGGAAATGCATGGAAAAGAGAAAAAATAGAAAAAGAACTTGGCTTTTAACCGTGGCGGTATTTTTACTGGTGCTGTTCCCAGGGATTTCCTCCCATGCGGAAGGAAGCATGTTTGACAGTCCCTATGTCGTTCCTTATAGCCACGCGCAGGCAGATGGTACGGTCGAACGGTATTTTACGATCAGTCAGCCCGCTCCCGTGGATAAAAATCGCGGAGAAAGTGCATATGTCTGGCATTCCTACGAGGAGTATCTTAAGTCGGGAGCTTGCCCGAGCTATTGGTATTCGGCGGGAACAACGATCACTACGGGAATTGCATCTTCCCTGCGGGCATTAAACGCCGGAGAACACTACTATGACATTCACCGGACAGGTGAGATTCCCGTGGGAAAATGGGTTGTCAGCTGGGAGCGGGGACGATGTATCCATGGCGCAAATCAGAAGCATGAATGGAAGGGCTTGGCTGTCGGAGATGACATTTGCATGGGAACCTATTATTCTGGATGGCTTAGCTATTGCGCGGATTGCGGGCAGCCGCTTTTGAATGCCTATGTATATGCGCCGAAGGATCGCGTGGAAACCATTCGATATATCAATACGAATTATGGGTACTACTATATTTGTCAAAATCCTGCCTGCAATCATTTGGAAAATGAGGGGTATGCGCAGGCACATGTTTGCAAGCAGGTTTCCGCAAACCGATATGTCGTGAAATATGACGGAAATGGGGCGGTACCCTTGCCTTCCGGAGATTATGCGGACGTGAGCGGGCGTATGTTAAATTCGCTTCACATGTACGACAATGCAACGGAGTTTGAGGGAATGAAAGTGAATCCGGTAACGCGTTTGACGAAGTGTTCTTACACAAGAAAATCCTATGACTTTATCGGATGGAACACGGAGCCGGATGGAAGCGGCACTGCATTTTCTGACGGGCAGGAGATTTATAATCTCACGGAATATAACTATCTGAATGACGAGCGAGAGCCCGATCCCAGAGGTTATGTCATTTTGTATGCACAATGGGTGGAAACGGCCTCGGCGCTGAGGATTGATCCCGCAGAAGGAACCTATGACGGAAGGGAGGGCGTGACCGAGATCTGTCAAGGCTATGGAAGCAGTTACTTTGTGGATTCAGAAAAGGTTAACGCAAAATCACTTCATCAGGTTTCGTTCGAGGTCAATGGAGGTACGAACCTAAAGCCACTGAAGGTGCCGAGAAAATTTATGGGTTGGAAGCAGGAGACTCCATTTCTTGGAAAGATGCGGGGAGATACCTATTATTTTACGGCTCGCAATGGAAACGTGGATTTGCTGAGGGCAACCTATGAGAATGCGGAAATTATTTTGCCAACGCCAACAAAAAAAGGGTTTCTTTTTGGTGGCTGGTTCGAGGATGCAGAGTGCGAGAGGAAGCCTGTTGGATTTGGGGGAGATCCTTATCTGACAAAGGAAAGCGTTACGCTTTACGCAAATTGGTCAGACTTAACGCTTTGGTCCAAGGAAAACTATGAGGCAAACGATCAAAAGGGAGCCGTAGACCTTTCGTGGGAACAAACAGATGCGGTGCCTAAAGCGTACAAGCTATATCAGTCTGCGGATGGCGTAGCATACACGCAGTTAAATGACATTGAAGGGGAAGGCTTAGATGCCGTTGTCAAAGAGTTTGCATACACTGGATCCATCAAGAAGTACACAATACCATCCTCTGGATTTTATGAGTTGGAAGCATATGGTGCCCAAGGGGGAGACGATGCTGCCTTAGGGAAGAAGGGTGGTTGTGGCGGAAAAGTAACGGCAAGATTCTATCTTAAAAAGGGAGACGAGCTTACTGTTCAAGTCGGCGGAACTGGAGGCTTTGGAGGAGGTGGCAGCGCTGATGCCTATGGCAGGGGCGGGGGTGCCACGACGTTTTGGTCTGCAAGCGAGGGACTACTGTTACTTGCGGGAGGTGGCGGCGGAGCCACGGAATTTGCAAATGGAGGAGCTGGCGGATCTGAATTGGGACTTCGGGAGGATGGTGTTTCGGAAGGGCAAGGAGGGAATGCGGGCGGAGGCAGCGGCTATGTCGGCGGAAAGGCGGGAGTGGTGGAACGACATTATCATTCGGATGCCTGTCAGCTTGACCATGTTCATGGTCCGGAGTGTTATGAGGAAACAAAGGAAGAACGCGTTTGCCGCATCCTTCGAAGCGGCGTTCATGGGGTAGGATGGACCTATGCCGGAACGGCGGCTTCGGAGTATTGTCCCATCTGTAAAAAGGTCACGGGAAAGGTGGTATTCCATTATCACGTTCTTCACGATTCCTGTGGGGCAGCCGACTGGGGCGGTGAGTGCACAAAAAGTGATTATGGGGAGTATTTTACGCAGTCAACAAGGCATGTCTGCGCGGAATGCGGATATCTGTTTGTCCAATTTCCGGGATATGATGAAAATGACAGCTATCTTTCTCATGCCTATCACGTAAAGGTTCTGCATTTGATTTGTCCGATAGATCTTCTTCATGGATGCAAGTACGGATATGAGGAGGGTCAGGTGCTTCATACCGCGGCTTCCTTTGGCGGCAGCAGCTATATTAGTGAGGCTGCCATCGCCGGAGAGCAAACGGCCGGTGCCCGCGAGGGAAATGGCATGGCGGTGATCCGTTCCGTCAGCATCGGAATGTCGGACGGGCAAAAGAAAGATGGAGTGGCGGCTCCCGATCTTGCGGCTCCCGACGCGATTGATGAGGAGACTGTCTGGTTGGACGTCATTACGGAGGAACTTTTGGACATCCATTGGGAGAAGCCAAAGGATCACGGGACGCCTTATTGGTTTCGTTGTGAATCGTTTCATGCCGGAACTGGAGAAAGGCTTTGCGTGTCTAACGTCACGAAAAACATGCTGGTTACGGGGATTGCCGGCTACTATTATGTGATTGATCAAAATTCTGAGCTTACGGTGACAGCCTCTAATGCAGAAAATGCTGGAACGCCTCATAAGGAACAAAGGCTTCGATATCGATTGGTCGGGGAAAAGGAATATCTGCATCTTGCACCAGTGGATGGCGCGGGAAACATGGGCCCTACAATCAACATAAAACTCTTTGGAACAGAGCAGACAGCGCTTTCTTGGCCTGTCGTTACGAGATCAATCACGGCAGAAGCCTTTGACGAAAAGCAGGAAAATGTTTATCTTTCTCCGAAAGGGGTAACCTATGTCCGCGCAGATGGCATCACGCCGTTTAAGCTCTCCTTTGAAGCCTTTCTTTTAGGAACGGCATCTGATCAATATCAAATTACGGAGGAGCGCTTTTGCCTGTCTTATGATGAAGCGGGAGAGGCCTATTGCTTTCGAACCTATCTGCCCAAAAGCAGGGCGTTAGAGGGCATGACGGAAGCCGAAGCGCTTCCCGTGGCACAATTTGTAAGGCAGGGAGCAGGGGAAGAGGTCATTCTGACGGATGCTGGTCTGACGGGAGCCTATCGGGGCATGAATGGCACGTGGAACATGTTTTGGCAAGGGTTCTTTGCGCCTGCGTGGACAAGCGGCAGAAAGATCGTGGTTATGCCGGGAGCGGCAGCAGGGGAGGAAAACGAGTATCGAAGCTCTGCATGGGAAGATGACGTTTTACATTCCATATGTTTAACGGCGGATGGCATCGCGCCTGTGATTACGGTTAACCAGGAGCTTTCTGCGGATGGAGTGATCAATGCTAAGGACTTTACGGACAAAAAGCTTGTGTTTCATGCGGAGGATGATTTGTCTGGCCTGAAAAGCTTTGTGCTTCGGGTATGTAATCAGGATAATGGTGACAAACGTACTTTTTATGGGGATGCGTTAGGAAACATTGTCATGGAAATGGATCCGACGACGCATTTGTTTGACGGTGACGTCACGATAGAGCTGACGGCATTTGACAATGTTGCCAACGTGACGGAGCTAAGCTTTGGAAAAACGGAATTTGAATTAGAAGCCGCCGTCATACGACTCTTGCCCCCGCACAATCCTTTGTTCAAGCGAGGAGAAAGCGGAATGCTTCGCATTCGGACGCGGGGATACGTCGATAGAATTCAGGTGGAATTCCCTAAGGAGCTGATGGAGGAAAATGAGGAATGGAATCGAATCTTCAGCTATGAAATGCCTGCATATGAGGCAAAGGAGGAATTGATTTTCATGATCCCGTTAGATCTTACTGAGGATGGCACTTATGAAATTACCGTAAGGGCATATAAGGGGCAGGGAATGCTGGAGGAGAAGCCGCGGCTTTGTACGATCAGTATTTTGGGAAGTGTTCTGGATGAGCTTAGAACCAGGCTGCGATAAGGAATCGGAGTGCCATGGAATATGTTTTGATTGTAATTATCTTTTGGTGTTTCATAAAGGCGATGCTGGAGGACGTCCGGTGGCAGAGGGTGCACAGGTATCTTTGGTGGATTTCAGGTGCGGCCGGCCTTGGGCTCTTGTTCCTGCATTGGGAAGTATTCTTAGCCGTGGCGGGGGATCTTCTTTTCTTTGCAATGGCGCAATTCCTTTTGTTTTCGAAGCTCTATGGACGGGCTGACTGCCATGCCTTTCAGGTCTGCAGCATGGTGCTTGGGGCTTATGGGGGAAGCTTAAAAACATATCTGTATCATATGCTGTTTACGATTGTCGTTCTTGGGCTTGTGCAGATTTTCAGAAGGAACGTCGATAAAAAAGGGGATTTCAAAGAACCTGTTGCACTTATGCCCTATCTAATGCCGGTTTTCTTTTTGATGTTGACAGGACTTGTAACGATGAATAGATAAAAATTGTATGTAATTTCGTAAAAATCATTGCGCTGCAGATGGTTTCATGATAATCTATATTTCGGCAACTAAGGAACATTGCGGGAAAATGGATTCAAAGGATTCGATTGATTCAAAGGATTCAAAGGATTGCTGGGACTACGGAGTTTTGTATCATGACAAAAGCAGAAATGTTACGGAAAGAAATTTTACGACAATATAAGAGCGTGCGGGCTTTTGCCTTGGAAATGGGGATCCCTTACAGTACGCTGGCGACGGCGCTTGAGCGCGGCGTGGAGGGCATGGCCTATGGCACGGTGATGAAAATATGCGAGGAATTGCATTTAAATCCCGTGGACTTTTCTTATTTAGAACAGGATGCCGCGTTGGGTGCCGTCATGCTGGAGAACCGGGTCATGCAAAATTATCTAAAGCTCAATGAAGAGGGCAAGGATAAAATACTGTCATTGATGGATGATTTCTCTCAGCTCGAGAAATATCGGGCAACCAAGAAAAAGCCTAAGATGGCGGAAATGTGAGGTATGGGCATGAAATATGATTATCTGATTGTCGGAGCGGGACTATTTGGAGCCGTATTTGCACGTGAGATGAAGCGTGCGGGAAAGAAGTGTCTTTGCATTGATAAAAGAAAGCATCTGGGTGGTAACGTCTATACGAAGGAGTGGCAGGGCATTCAGGTTCATAAATATGGCGCACATATTTTTCATACCTCTGATAAAAACGTCTGGGAGTACGTGAATCAGTTCGCGGAGTTTAATCATTATGTCAATTCACCCCTTGCCGTCTACGGGGAGGAGTTGTACAATCTTCCGTTTAACATGAATACCTTTAGCAAGATGTGGGGGATTCGCACGCCTGCGCAGGCATTGGAGATCATTGAGCGCCAGCGGTCGGAGTGCGCCGTCGCAGAGCCGAGTAATCTTGAAGAACAGGCACTTTCCCTAGTGGGACGCGACGTGTATGAAAAGCTTGTAAAGGGCTACACGGAGAAACAGTGGGGCAGGGACTGCAAGGAACTTCCCGCCTTTATCATTCGAAGGCTTCCCGTGCGCTTTACCTATGACAATAATTATTTTACGGACAGATATCAGGGAATTCCCATCGGTGGATACACGGCGATCGTGGAAAAGCTTTTGGAGGGGACGCCCGTAAGGCTTGGCGTGGACTACCGTGAATTTGTTGCTTCCACGGGTGCGAAGGTTCCTGGCAGGGGGAGCGTCAACTGCAGCGGGGAGCTGGAGAGCTCAGATCGCGGTGACTCGTTTGAAAAGGTTCTCTATACGGGCATGATTGATGAGTACTTTGGATATGCGTTGGGAGAATTGCAGTATCGTTCCCTGCGTTTTGAGGAGGAAGTGCTTCCTGAATGCGATAATTTCCAAGGGAATGCCGTAGTGAATTATACGGAGAGGAAAGTACCCTATACCAGAATCATTGAGCATAAGCATTTTGAATTTGGCACGGGCAAAGGCACCGTCATTACAAGGGAGTATCCCGCAGAGTGGAAGCGAGGCGACGAGCCGTATTATCCGATCAATGACGAGCGGAACAATGCACTCTTTGCCGAGTACCAGAAGCTTGCAGAGCAAGAGCAAAATGTTTTATTTGGCGGAAGGCTTGGCCAATACCGCTATTATGACATGGACAAGGTCATCGCCTCCGCTTTGGAACTGGCGAAGGCACAGATTTAGAAGATTGAAGAGTGCTGAAGTTCTGGCAGAAATGCAATTGAAAATCTGATTCTTAGAAAGATTCCAGGAAAGAGCTAAAAAAGATTTTAAGAAAGAGCTAAAAAAATGATTGACGAATTGTCAAGATACGTGATATAGTAGTCAAGCGAGAAGAATTTTAGCTCTTTTTTTTTGACTAAAAATGTATATGATGAAAGATACGTGGAGGTAGAAAAATGCGTACAAAAATCACTTTGGCTTGTACCGAATGCAAGCAGCGTAACTACAATACTACCAAGGATAAGAAGACTCATCCTGACAGAATGGAGACCAAGAAGTATTGCAGATTCTGCAAGACTCATACCGTTCACAAGGAAACCAAATAAGTGTGCTTTGTTAGGAGGTAATTATGGGAGATGCTTCAGAAAAGCAGGCGAAGCCCAGCTTTTGGCAGGGTCTGAAGTCTGAATTTAAGAAGATTACTTGGCCTGACAGAAAGTCCGCCATAAAGCAGTCGGTCGTAGTTACCATCATCTCGATTGTTTTGGGACTCATTATTGCCGTGCTTGATTATTTAGTTAAGTATGGCGTTGATTTCTTGATGTCTATCAAATGACGTCGTAAAGTCACTATATAAGAGAGGTTGATTGTATGGCAGAGGCAAAGTGGTACGTAGTTCATACCTATTCTGGGTATGAAAATAAAGTCAAAGCCAATATTGAGAAGACGATCGAGAATAATCCTCATCTTGCGGAACAGATTTTAGAGGTTCGCGTTCCCCTTCAGGACGTTGTGGAGGTCAAGAACGGTAAGCAGAGCGTTGTTCAGAAGAAGATGTTCCCTGGATACGTGCTCCTCAATATGGACATGAATGACGACACTTGGTACGTAGTTCGTAATACTCGTGGCGTGACTGGTTTTGTAGGCCCGGGAAGTAAGCCGGTTCCCCTGACGGATCTCGAGATTCGTTCTCTTGGCATCCAGACGGAGGGCGGAAAGAGTGCTGGAATTTCCATTGATTTCGCAGAGGGAGATACCATTGCGATCATTGCCGGCGTTTGGAAGGATACGGTTGGCGTAGTTCATAAGATTGACATGGGCAAGCAGACCGCAACCATCAACGTAGAGCTCTTTGGCAGAGAGACGCCTGTAGAGATTAGCTTTGCGGACGTAAAGAAGCTTGATTAAGCAATTGTTATGATATTTTTCAGGGCTTGCCCTGTAAAATATAGAGTGGGAGCAGGAGCGGATTCCCCGCACACTGCGCCGATTTACCACATTATTAGGAGGTGCCAACATGGCAAAAAAAGTTACAGGATACATTAAGTTACAGATTCCTGCCGGCAAGGCAACGCCAGCTCCCCCGGTTGGTCCTGCACTGGGTCAGCATGGTGTCAACATCGTTGAATTCACAAAGCAGTTCAACGCAAGAACAGCAGATAAGGGTGACGTGATCATCCCTGTTGTTATCACTGTTTACGCAGACAGAAGCTTCAGCTTTATTACGAAGACTCCCCCTGCAGCAGTTCTTCTGAAGAAGGCTTGCAACATTAAGTCCGGTTCCGGCGTTCCCAACAAGACCAAGGTTGCAACGATCTCCAAGGCAAAGGTTAGAGAGATCGCTGAACTGAAGATGCCTGATCTGAATGCCGCCAGCATCGAGGCTGCAATGAGCATGATCGCAGGTACTGCACGCAGCATGGGTATCGTTGTAGAAGAGTAACTGATAATTTTGGGAGACAATTTCGGTTGTCGTTAGAACCTATATGGAGGAAGAATAATGAAGCATGGTAAGAAATATGTGGAGGCTGCTAAGTTAGTTAACCGCGCAACCTTCTACGAGCCCAATGAGGCGATTGCACTGGTAAAGAAGACCGCAGTTGCAAAATTTGATGAGACAATAGAAGTACACATCAGAACCGGTTGTGACGGACGTCACGCTGAGCAGCAGATTCGTGGAGCTGTTGTTCTTCCGAACGGAACTGGTAAGACCGTTAAGGTGCTGGTTTTCGCGAAGGGAGACAAAGTTAGCGAGGCAGAGGCTGCAGGAGCTGATTACGTGGGCGGCGATGAGCTGATTCCCAAGATTCAGAATGATGGATGGCTTGACTTCGACGTTGTAGTAGCTACCCCTGACATGATGGGCGTGGTTGGTCGTCTTGGTAAGGTTCTGGGACCTAAGGGTCTCATGCCCAACCCTAAGGCTGGTACCGTAACCATGGACGTTGCAAAGGCAATCGCAGACATCAAGGCTGGTAAAATCGAGTACAGACTGGACAAGACCAACATCGTGCACGTTCCCGTTGGTAAGGCATCCTTCACCGAGGAAGCTTTGCAGGAGAACTTCAACACGCTGATGGATGCCATTGTAAAGGCTAAGCCCAGCACACTGAAGGGTCAGTACTTAAGAAGCATCACCCTGACCAGCACCATGGGTCCTGGCGTAAAGGTGAGCGTAGCAAAGTTCTAATGGAACTTTCCCTATGAGAAATGAGAGCCTTCCGATTCGGAGGGCTCTTGTAGCGAGGAAAGAAACTTTTTATTTTTTTACTTGACGTTATTGACGTAACATGATATTCTACTAAAGGTTCGTAGAACCATGCCGAAGACAGCAGGTGCCGAAATTGCGTAAGCGAGACGAGGCGTAAGGAGAAAACGCCTGCCGAGGAGAGTGAGTCATCATTTTGATTTCATGCCTTCCTGTCTTTGCAGGGAGGTTTTTTGATACTCCTTTCGGCAACAAAATCTAAAAGGAGGTAACAAAATGGCAAAGATTGAATTAAAGCAGCCCGTTGTGGAAGAGATTTCCGCAAACATTAAGGATGCCCAGTCTGTTGTTCTGGTTGACTATCGCGGACTTACCGTTGAGCAGGATACCGAGCTTCGTAAGCAGCTGCGTGAAGCAGGCATTGTTTACAAGGTATACAAGAACACCATGATGGTTCGTGCATTCAAGGGAACTGACTTTGAGTCCCTGACTCCTTATTTGGAAGGCCCTAGCGCAGCAGCAATCTCCACCACCGACGCAACCGCGCCCGCGAGAGTACTTGCTGAGTTCGCTAAGAAGGCTGACAAGCTGGAGATCAAGGCAGGCGTTGTAGAAGGAACCTTCTATGATGCAAAGGGTATGCAGACAATCGCAAGCATTCCTTCCAGGGAAGTGCTTATTTCCAGATTGCTCGGCAGCATGCAGAGCCCTATCACCAATTTTGCTCGCGTCTTGAAGCAGATCGCAGAAAAAAACGGCGCAGCAGAATAATTCTGCAGAAATTGTCGCAGACAACTAACTTGCCGGCTTGTTCGGCGTAACATTGATTTTAGTAAAGAAAAATGGAGGAAATGAAAATGGCTAAGTTAACAGCTCAGGAAATGATCGAAGCGATCAAAGAGATGACCGTTCTGGAACTGAATGATCTTGTAAAGGCTTGCGAAGAGGAGTTTGGCGTATCCGCAGCAGCAGGCGTTGTAGTAGCAGCAGCTGGTCCTGCGGCAGAGGTTGAGGAGAAGACCGAGTTCGACGCTGAACTTACTGAGGTTGGCGCTGAGAAGGTTAAGGTTATTAAGGTTGTTCGTGAGATCACCGGTCTTGGTCTGAAGGAAGCTAAGGATCTGGTTGATGGCGCTCCTAAGATGGTTAAGGAAGGCGCAACCAAGGAAGAGGCTGAAGAGATCAAGAAGAAGCTCGAGGAAGTTGGCGCTAAGGTTACCCTTAAGTAATCTAAACGAAATAATCAAGCTGGCCCTGCTTTTTACGGCGGGGCCACTTTTTTTAGCGAGGAAGGAAACCAAGCGACCACATCTGCAAAGCATTCTATTAAATCTGAAAAAATTCTCAAAAAAGTTCTTGACCTTATTTTCCATTTGTGATATTATGATAGACGCACTATTGTCGTGTATTGGGCTTTTTGCGCGCCAAAATGCCCAAATAATTAGACATGAAATCGGAAAGAACGGGGTGAAGTGTCAATGGAAAAGAACAGAATACGCCCAATTGCCGGCTCTAAGGTTACGCGTATGAGTTACTCAAGACGGGAAGAAACGCTGGAGATGCCCAATCTGATTGAGGTCCAGAAGGATTCTTATCAGTGGTTTTTGAACGAGGGCTTAAGGGAAGCCTTCGACGACATCTCTCCCATCGTAGACTACGGTGGATCCATGAGCCTTGAGTTCGTAGACTTTAAGCTGTGCGAGGATGACGTCAAGTATTCTATTGAGGAGTGTAAGGAGAGAGATGCTAACTATGCAGCTCCCCTGAAGGTAAAGGTTCGTCTCTTTATCAACAAAGAAGAGCCTGAAATCGTGGAACATGAGATCTTCATGGGCGACCTGCCCCTGATGACCGCAACCGGTACCTTTATTATCAATGGCGCAGAGCGTGTCATTGTAAGCCAGTTGGTACGTTCCCCCGGAATTTATTATGGAATCGCACATGATAAGCTCGGAAAGAAGCTCTTTTCCTGCACCGTGATTCCGAACCGCGGCGCATGGCTGGAGTATGAGACGGATTCCAATGACGTATTTTACGTCCGCGTGGACAGAACCAGAAAGGTGCCCATCACCGTCCTGATTCGTGCCCTTGGCGTTGGAACCAACGAGGAGATTATCAATCTCTTTGGCGATGAGCCGAAGATTCAGGCAAGCTTTGAGAAGGATCCTGCTACGAATTACGAGGAGGGTCTGCTTGAGCTGTACAAAAAGATTCGTCCTGGCGAGCCTCTGAGCGTTGAAAGTGCGGACAGCCTGATCAAGGCCATGTTCTTTGATCCTCGCCGTTATGACCTTGCAAAGGTCGGCAGATATAAGTTCAATAAGAAGCTGGCGCTTCGTAACCGCATTCGTCATCAGATTCTTGCTGAGGACGTTGTTGACGTGATCAACGGCGACGTGATTGCAACCGCTGGCACGAAGGTAACTGCAGAGCTGGCTGATGAGATTCAGAATGCAGCAGTTCCTTATGTTATGATTCAGACTGAAGAGAGAAACGTTAAGGTTCTTTCCAACATGATGGTAAATCTGACCAACTTTGTAGAATGCGATCCCAGAGATTTTGGCATTCATGAGCTGGTTTATTATCCCGTGCTCAAAAAGATTCTGGATGAGTTCGGCGATGATCCTGAGAAGCTGGGCGATGCACTGCAGAAGAACGTGCACGAGCTGGTTCCCAAGCACATTACCGTGGAGGATATTTTCGCATCCATCAACTACAACATGCATCTGGAGTATGGACTTGGCAAGGATGACGACATCGATCACCTTGGCAACAGACGTATTCGTGCCGTTGGTGAGCTTTTGCAGAACCAGTACCGCATTGGTCTTTCCAGAATGGAGAGAGTGGTTCGTGAGCGCATGACCACGCATGACACGGAGGAGATTTCCCTTCAGAATTTGATCAACATTAAGCCCGTGACGGCAGCCGTAAAGGAGTTCTTCGGAAGCTCCCAGCTGTCCCAGTTCATGGATCAGAATAACCCTCTGGGTGAGTTGACGCACAAGAGACGTCTGTCCGCATTGGGACCTGGCGGTCTGTCCAGAGACCGTGCCGGATTCGAGGTGCGTGACGTACATTACTCTCACTATGGAAGAATGTGCCCCATTGAGACTCCTGAAGGTCCTAACATCGGTCTGATCAACTCCCTTGCAAGCTATGCAAGGATTAATGAATATGGTTTTGTAGAGGCGCCTTATCGTAAGATCGATAAGAGCGATCCTAAGAATCCCCGCGTAACGGATGAGGTTGTTTACATGACCGCCGACGAGGAGGACAATTACCACGTAGCACAGGCAAATGAGCCCTTGGATGCGGAAGGCCATTTCGTTCGTAACATGGTTTCCGGTCGTTATCGTGAGGAGACCCAGGCATATCCCAAGGCAATGTTTGACTACATGGACGTATCTCCTAAGATGGTATTCTCCGTTGCAACGGCTCTGATTCCTTTCCTGGAGAACGATGACGCAAACCGTGCCCTGATGGGTTCTAACATGCAGCGTCAGGCAGTGCCCCTGCTTCTTACCGAAGCACCCGTTGTCGGTACTGGTATGGAAATAAAGACGGCTGTTGACTCCGGCGTCTGCGTTGTTGCAAAGAAGGCCGGAACCGTAGATTATGTCGCATCTGACATGATTCGCATCAGCTATGACGAGGGGGGGAGCGAGGAGTATCACCTGACGAAGTTCGCTCGTTCCAACCAGTCAAACTGCTATAATCAGAAGCCTATTGTATTTAAGGGTGAGCGCGTGGAAGCAGGACAGGTCATCGCAGATGGTCCTTCCACCTCCCAGGGCGAGCTCGCACTTGGAAAGAACCCCCTGATCGGTTTCATGACCTGGGAGGGTTATAACTACGAGGATGCCGTTCTGCTCTCCGAGAGACTGGTACAGGAGGATGTTTACACCTCCGTACATATTGAGGAATATGAGGCAGAGGCTCGTGACACCAAGCTCGGACCCGAGGAGATTACCCGCGACGTTCCCGGCGTTGGTGATGATGCCTTGAAGGATCTGGATGATCGCGGAATCATCCGCATCGGTGCAGAGGTTCGTGCCGGTGACATTTTGGTTGGTAAGGTAACGCCGAAGGGCGAGACCGAGCTGACGGCCGAGGAGAGACTCCTTCGTGCCATCTTTGGTGAGAAGGCAAGAGAGGTGCGTGATACTTCCCTGAAGGTTCCTCACGGTGAGTATGGTATTGTTGTTGATGCGAAGGTATTTACCCGTGAGAACAGCGACGAGCTGTCACCCGGAGTAAACCAGACCGTTCGTATTTACATTGCGCAGAAGAGAAAGATCTCCGTTGGTGATAAGATGGCAGGTCGTCACGGTAACAAGGGTGTGGTTTCCCGCGTGCTTCCCGTGGAGGATATGCCTTATCTGCCAAACGGACGTCCTCTGGACATCGTGCTGAATCCTCTGGGCGTGCCTTCTCGTATGAATATCGGTCAGGTGCTGGAGATTCATCTGTCCCTGGCTGCAAAGGCACTTGGATTTAACGTGGCTACCCCCGTATTTGATGGCGCAAACGAGCATGACATCATGGATACGCTGGACATGGCCAATGATTACGTAAACCTTCCGTTCGATGCCGCTGAGGCAAAGCAGTGGAAGGCAGATGGCTTGACCACGACTGCTGACGGCAGAGAGTGGAATGGCGAGACCTTCGAGAGCATTCACAAGGAAGAGCTGCTTCCCGAGGTTCTGCAGTATTTGTCTGATAACAGAGAGCATAGAAAGCTCTGGAAGGGCGTGCCCATCTCCAGAGACGGTAAGGTTCGTCTGAGAGACGGTAGAACGGGTGAGTACTTTGACAGCCCTGTTACCATCGGTCACATGCATTACTTGAAGCTCCATCACCTGGTAGACGATAAGATCCATGCTCGTTCTACCGGCCCGTACTCCCTGGTTACCCAGCAGCCTTTGGGTGGTAAGGCACAGTTCGGCGGACAGCGTTTCGGAGAAATGGAGGTTTGGGCACTGGAGGCATATGGCGCATCCTATACCTTGCAGGAAATCCTGACCGTGAAGTCTGATGACGTGATCGGACGTGTGAAGACCTATGAAGCAATCATCAAGGGTGACAACATTCCTCCTGCAGGAATTCCTGAGTCCTTCAAGGTGCTTTTGAAGGAGCTGCAGGCACTTGGACTTGACGTGAGAGTGCTTGGCGAGGATGGCGAGGAAGTCCAGATCATGGAGAACATTGATTATGGCGATTCCGAGTACCGCTTCGATCTTGATGATGACCGCAAATATAATGATTATGATGCTAATTCGCTTGGTGCCATGGGTTATCAGACCAAGGAATTCAGTGAGGACGGTGAATTCGTGGACGCTGAGCCGGAAGGCGATTTCGCTTACGAGGATGATTACACCGAAGAATCCTATGACGACATAGACGAGTAATCGTCAAAACCATGCAGCCTCAAGGCCGCCGGAGCTGATGCTAAGGCGGCAAGAGGCAAGAAAGCAGATTAGCAGAAAGGGAGTGCCATAAATGCCAGAAATGAACAAGGATAATTATCAGGCCATGACGTTTGATGCGATCAAGATCGGCCTGGCATCACCGGAGAAGATCCGCGAGTGGTCTCACGGTGAGGTAACGAAGCCTGAAACCATTAACTACAGGACTTTGAAGCCTGAGAGAGACGGTCTGTTCTGTGAGAGAATTTTTGGACCTCAGAAGGACTGGGAGTGTCATTGTGGTAAGTATAAAAAGATTCGCTATAAGGGCGTAGTCTGCGACCGTTGTGGCGTGGAAGTAACCAAGGCCAGCGTCCGCAGAGAGCGCATGGGTCACATCGAGCTTGCTGCTCCCGTGTCCCACATTTGGTATTTTAAGGGTATCCCCAGCCGTATGGGACTGATCCTGGATTTGTCTCCCCGCGTGCTGGAGAAGGTGCTGTACTTTGCTTCTTACATTGTATTGGATCCCGGCGAGAGCAATCTGGAGTACAAGCAGATTCTTTCCGAGAAGGAATATCAGTCAGCCAGAGAGACCTATGGCAACAAGTTCCGCGTTGGCATGGGTGCTGAGGCAATCAAGGAGCTTCTGCAGGCCATCGACCTGGAGAAGGAATCCGCAGAGCTCAGCGAGGGCCTTGCTGAGTCCACCGGACAGAAGCGTGCCCGTATCGTTAAGCGTCTGGAGGTTGTGGAGGCATTCCGCGGCTCCCAGAATAAGCCGGAGTGGATGGTGATGGACGTCATCCCCGTAATTCCTCCCGATCTTCGTCCCATGGTACAGCTGGATGGCGGACGTTTCGCAACCTCCGACCTGAATGACCTGTACAGAAGAATTATCAACAGAAACAATCGTCTGAAGAGACTGCTCGAGCTCGGCGCGCCCGACATCATCGTTCGCAACGAGAAGAGAATGCTTCAGGAGGCAGTAGATGCCCTGATCGACAATGGCCGCCGCGGCAGACCCGTAACCGGCCCTGGCAACAGAGCACTGAAGTCTCTGTCTGACATGCTGAAGGGTAAATCCGGACGCTTCCGTCAGAACCTGTTGGGTAAGCGTGTAGACTACTCCGGACGTTCCGTTATCGTGGTTGGACCCGAGCTGAAGATTTATCAGTGTGGTCTTCCCAAGGAGATGGCCATCGAGCTGTTTAAGCCCTTCGTTATGAAGGAGCTGGTAGCTAAGGGCATCAGCCAGAACATTAAGAATGCAAAGAAATTAGTAGAGAGACTGGACACCCAGGTTTGGGACGTCCTCGAGGAGGTTATCAAGGAGCATCCCGTAATGCTGAACCGTGCACCTACATTGCACAGACTTGGTATCCAGGCATTTGAGCCCATCCTTGTAGAAGGTAAGGCAATCAAGCTGCATCCCCTCGTATGTACCGCATTCAACGCGGACTTCGACGGTGACCAGATGGCAGTGCATCTTCCTTTGTCCGTTGAGGCTCAGGCAGAGTGTCGTTTCCTGCTTCTGTCTCCCAACAACCTGCTGAAGCCTTCCGACGGCGGCCCCGTGGCAGTGCCTTCACAGGATATGGTGCTTGGTATTTACTACCTGACGCAGGAGAGACCTGGTGCCATCGGCGAAGGAAAGTTCTTTAAGAGCGTTAACGAAGCCATTTTGGCATATGAGAATCAAGTCATTACCTTGCATTCCAAGATCAGTGTTCGTGTCACCAAGAAAGACGCTGACGGCAATGAAGTGACCGGAAACGTGGAATCCACGCTGGGACGGTTCCTGTTCAATGAGATCCTTCCTCAGGACCTTGGCTTTGTAGACAGAACCAATCCGGAGAATTTCCTGAAGCTGGAAGTGGATTTCCATGTTGGTAAAAAACAGTTAAAGCAGATTTTGGAGAAGGTCATCAACACCCACGGCGCATCTAAGACCGCTGAGGTACTGGATGACGTGAAGGCCATCGGTTATAAGTACTCCACAAGAGCAGCCATGACCGTATCCATTTCTGACATGACCGTGCCCGCGCAAAAGCCTCAGATGCTGGCTGACGCACAGGCAACCGTAGATAAGATTTCCGCGAACTTCCGTCGTGGTCTCATCACGGAGGAGGAGAGATATCGTGCAGTTGTCGAGACCTGGAACGAGACCGACCATGAGCTTACCGAGGTATTGCTGAAGGGATTGGATAAGTATAACAACATCTTCATGATGGCTGACTCCGGTGCGCGTGGTTCCAACCAGCAGATCAAGCAGTTGGCCGGCATGCGTGGATTGATGGCAGATACCACTGGTAGAACCATCGAGCTGCCCATTAAGTCAAACTTCCGTGAGGGCTTGGACGTACTGGAGTACTTCATGTCCGCACATGGTGCTCGTAAGGGTCTGTCCGATACCGCACTTCGTACCGCTGACTCTGGTTACCTGACCAGAAGAATGGTTGACGTATCTCAGGAGCTGTCGATTCGTGAGACCGACTGCCGCAAGGATAAGGATGATCCGATTCCCGGCATGGTAGTAAAGGCCTTCACCGACGGTAAGGAAACCATCGAGAGCTTAAAGGATCGTATCACCGGAAGATTTACCTGCGAGGACATCTATGACAAGGATGGCAACATGATCGTGAAGCACAATCACATGATCACGCCCAGCCGTGCACAGAAGATCCTGACCGTAGGCGTTGATAAGGATGGCAATCCCATCGAAGAAGTAAAGATTCGTACCATTTTGACCTGTCGTTCCAAGTTCGGCATCTGCGCTAAGTGCTATGGTGCGAACATGGCAACCGGCGAAGCAGTTCAGGTCGGTGAGGCAGTCGGCATTATTGCTGCACAGTCCATCGGTGAGCCTGGTACCCAGCTGACCATGAGAACCTTCCATACCGGCGGTGTGGCAGGTGACGATATTACGCAGGGCCTTCCCAGAGTAGAAGAGCTTTTCGAGGCTCGTAAGCCGAAGGGACTTGCAATCATTGCAGAATTTGGCGGTGTGGCTGAGATCCGCGACACCAAGAAGAAGCGTGAAGTTGTCATTACCAATGAAGAAACCGGAGAATCCAAGGCATATCTGATTCCTTATGGTTCCCGTATCAAGGTGATGGACGGTCAGGTGCTTGAGGCCGGCGATGAGTTGACCGAAGGTAGCGTTAACCCTCATGACCTGTTAAAGATCAAGGGTATCCGCGCCGTACAGGATTACATGCTTCGCGAAGTACAGAGAGTTTACCGTCTGCAGGGCGTAGACATTGCAGATAAGCACATTGAAGTCATCGTTCGTCAGATGCTGAAGAAGACTCGTATTGAGGACAGCGGAGACACCGAATTCCTACCTGGCACCTTGGTTGACGTCCTTGATTTCGAGGACATGAACGAGGAGCTGAAGGCACAGGGCAAGACTCCCGCGGAAGGCAAGCAGGTAATGCTTGGTATTACCAAGGCCGCTCTTGCAACGAACTCCTTTATGTCCGCAGCATCCTTCCAGGAGACCACGAAGGTTCTTACGGAAGCAGCCATCAAGGGTAAGGTAGATCCCCTGATTGGCCTGAAGGAGAACGTAATTATCGGTAAGCTGATTCCCGTTGGTACCGGCATGAAGAGATATCGCAATACGGTACTGAGCACGGATTCCCTTTCCGACGACAACATGATGATTCAGTTGTCCGAGGATGGCGAGGAAGAGCAGGAGATCAACATGATCACCGTTGCGGAGGAAGGCTCCGAGAACTAATCCATTATGACGCGAGTTTGAATCGGCCGCCCAATCGGGCGGCCGCTTTTCTTTTCCTAAATGGAGAGCTTCATGATTCCTAAATGGAGAGGTTCATGATTCCTAAATGGAGAGTTTCATGATTCCTAAATGGAGAGTTTCATGATCCCTAAATGGAGAGTTTCATGATCCCTGAATGGAGAGTTTCATGATCACTAAATCGGGGCTTGTCGAGATGGCCTCAGCTATACAAATTGCGATTTGTAGGGTTCCTATCATTTGAATAGATCGCGATTTATCTAGAGCTTGCCACTTTGCTGCTCGGACACTCGGATTTTGTCAGAGAATACCTCGCCGGAAGGGACGGAGCCCTCACGGGAGGTAAAGGGGCCCTTATAACTGTCCCGTTTTCGAATTTGGCATTCGGACAGTGAAATTATTAGGAAATTTACTGTCCGCATTTGAATTTGGGTGCATAGACAGTGATTTGCAACTGGCTGTTTTTGATTATTGCCATTCAGACAGTGAATTTCAGTCATGACTAACTGTCTTGATTGAATTTTTAGAAACGGGACAGTAAATTTTTGAAAAATATTACTGTCTAGATTGGAATTTTGCAAACGGGACAGTCTTTTCAAGGTACCCTCGACTGCCTGAAAGCCAAAAGTGAAATCCAGGCAAGCCAAAAAGCGTGGAAATGACTGCCTGATAGGAAAAAGAGGAGTCCAGGCAAGCCAAAAAGCGAGGGAACGCTTGCCTAATAGGAAAAAGGGGAGTCCAGGCAAGCCAAAAAGCGTGGAAATGACTGCCTGATAGGAAAAAGAGGAGTCCAGGCAAGCCAAAAAGCGAGGGAACGCTTGCCTGTGAAGCGAAAAGTGGAATCTAGGCAAGCAAGAAGAGCAAAAAATGCTTGCCTAAAATGTGAAAACGGAAGCTAAGCAAGCGGAGGTGGCGAAGATGCTTGCCTAGATAGTCGAAATGAGATCAGGGCAAGCGAAAATAAAGAGTCAGTGGAGAAAACATGGGTCATTGTAATAAGACTGTGACAACATAAGGTTTATTGCGGTGATGGAAGCAGTTGAAAAACAGAAATAAGGAGAAACAGGATGAAGGTTTTTGTGACGGGAGTTAGGGGACAGCTTGGATATGACGTGATGAGGGAACTCGAAAAAAGAGGTTTGGAAGGCTATGGCGTGGACATCGAGGAGATGGACATTACGGATGCAGAGAGCGTGGATCGCGTGATCACGCAGGCAAATCCCGATGCGGTCATTCACTGTGCGGCGTACACGGCAGTAGATGCAGCGGAGGACAATGAGGCGATCTGTCGGAAGGTCAATGCTGACGGCCCCAGAAATATTGCGAAGGTTTGTAAGAAGCTGGGAATCAAGATGATTCAGATCAGCACGGATTACGTGTTTGACGGTCAGGGAGAGAAGCCCTGGGAGCCTGAGGATCCCTGTGGACCGAAGACAGTATATGGACTTACAAAGCGCGAGGGCGAACTTGCCGTGATGGAGACGCTGGATGAGTACTTTATCGTCCGCATCGCGTGGGTGTTTGGCGTGAACGGCAAAAATTTCGTGAAGACCATGCTGCGTCTGGCTGAGACACATGATACCTTGACCGTTGTGAGCGATCAGTTTGGTTCACCGACCTATACCTATGATCTTGCAAGGCTTTTGGTGGACATGATCCAAACGGATAAGTATGGTATCTATCATGCGACGAACGAGGGCTTCTGCTCTTGGTATGAGTTCGCAAAGGCCATTTTTGAGAAGGCTGGAAAGAATGTCACCGTGAAGCCGGTGACGACTGCAGAGTATGGCGCGAAGGCATTTCGCCCTGCCAACAGCCGCATGAGTAAGGAAAAGCTGACGGAGAATGGGTTCGAGAGATTGCCTGCCTGGGAGGATGCTTTGGACAGATATTTAAAGGAAATCCTTTAAAATCAGTAGTTTTGTAGTATAATTTTGGCAAAATTCCCGCAAAATAAGGAAAAATCCCATTGACAACGTATTTTGAAACATTTATACTATTTGAGTGTGCCCCCAAAGGAACCTTTTTGATAGGAGAGGTTTTGTTGGGGTTACAAACATACAAATCATAAAAAAGAAAGAGGTGAAACAGAATGCCAACATTTAACCAGTTAGTTAGAAAGGGACGCCAGACTTCCGTAAAGAAGTCCACCGCACCTGCGCTGCAGAAGGGCTACAACTCCCTGCACAAGAAGGCAACGGATATCTCCGCTCCTCAGAAGCGTGGCGTATGTACCGCAGTGAAGACGGCTACCCCTAAGAAGCCTAACTCTGCTCTGAGAAAGATCGCCAGAGTTCGTCTTTCTAACGGAATTGAAGTGACCAGCTATATCCCCGGTGAAGGCCACAACCTTCAGGAGCATAGCGTGGTTCTGATC
The DNA here is from genome assembly GCA_017527205.1 of Lachnospiraceae bacterium. Lineage (GTDB taxonomy): Bacteria > Bacillota > Clostridia > Lachnospirales > Lachnospiraceae > Acetatifactor. The sequence goes on from JAFXQK010000027.1 coordinate 33,472, forward strand.
CGTGGCGGTAGAGTAAAGGACCTGCCCGGTACCAGATATCACATCATCCGTGGTACTTTGGATACCGCAGGCGTTGCAAACCGCAAGCAGGCTCGTTCCAAGTACGGCGCTAAGAGACCCAAGGCTGCTAAGAAGTAAGTCAGGCAGTTAACGTGACTTACAAATGGGAGCGTCACGTACGCTCCGGGACCACAAAAACGGAACTAAGAAAAGTGTTGGAATTCTGTAATACAGATATACCGCACGAACACTTGGGGAAACACATGTGAGTACCGTTGAATTAACGAAATCATTTCATTGTTAAGGAGGGAAGAAACGTGCCGAGAAAAGGACATATTCAAAAAAGAGACGTATTGGCAGATCCTCTGTACAACAATAAGGTAGTTACCAAGCTGATCAACAACATTATGTTGGATGGTAAGAAGGGCGTAGCTCAGAAGATTGTTTACGGAGCATTTGCAAAGGTAGAAGAGAAATCCGGTAAGCCTGCCATTGAGGTATTTGAAGCGGCTATGAACAACATCATGCCCGTTCTCGAGGTTAAGGCTAGACGTATCGGTGGTGCCACCTATCAGGTACCTATCGAGGTTAGACCCGAGAGACGTCAGGCGTTGGGTCTTCGTTGGCTCACCATGTTCTCTCGTAAGAGAAGCGAGAAGACCATGGAAGACAGACTCGCAAACGAGATTCTGGATGCATCCAACAACACCGGTAATGCAGTAAAGAGAAAAGAAGACATGCACAAGATGGCCGAGGCAAACAAGGCATTTGCGCATTACAGATTTTAGTTTTACTAGGACGATAGGAGGAAATCAATGGCTGGAAGAGAATATCCATTAGAGAGAACCAGAAATATTGGTATCATGGCTCATATCGATGCTGGTAAGACGACGACTACCGAGCGTATTTTGTACTACACCGGTATTAACTACAAGATTGGTGATACGCACGAAGGTACCGCAACCATGGACTGGATGGAGCAGGAGAAGGAGAGAGGTATTACCATCACCTCCGCTGCAACCACCTGTCACTGGACTCTTGAGAAAGAGACCAAGCCCATGGAGGGTGCTTTAGAGCATCGTATCAACATCATTGATACCCCTGGTCACGTAGACTTTACCGTAGAGGTTGAGCGTTCCCTGAGAGTATTGGACGGCGCCGTTGGCGTGTTCTGTGCAAAGGGTGGCGTTGAGCCCCAGTCCGAGAACGTATGGCGTCAGGCTGACACCTACAACGTTCCTCGTATGGCATTCATCAACAAGATGGACATCCTGGGTGCAAACTTCTATGCCTGCGTTGAGCAGATCAAGAACAGACTTGGAAAGAACGCCATCGTTCTGCAGCTTCCCATCGGTAAGGAAGATGAATTCAAGGGAATCATCGACCTGTTCGAGATGAAGGCCTACATCTACAACGACGAGAAGGGTGAGGACATCACCGTTACCGACGATCTGGGTGACATGGCTGACGAGGCAGAGCTGTATCATCAGGAGCTCATTGAGAAGGTTTGTGAGCTGGATGACGATCTGACCATGATGTACCTTGAGGGCGAAGAGCCCAGCGTTGAGCAGCTGAAAGCCGCTCTGAGAAAGGGTACCTGTGAGTGTACGGCAGTTCCCGTATGCTGTGGTACCGCATATAGAAACAAGGGTGTTCAGAAGCTCCTTGATGCAATCATCGAGTATATGCCTTCACCTCTTGACATCCCTCCCATCAAGGGCGTTGACAAGGATGGCAATGAGACCGTAAGACATTCCTCCGATGAGGAGCCTTTCGCAGCATTGGCATTCAAGATCATGAGCGATCCCTTTGTTGGTAAGCTTGCTTACTTCCGTGTATATTCCGGAACCATCAACAGTGGTTCTTATGTTTATAACTCCAGCAAGGACAAGAAGGAGCGCGTAGGCCGTCTCTTGCAGATGCATGCGAACAAGCGTGCAGAGCTGGATAAGGTTTACTCTGGAGATATCGCAGCAGCAGTTGGATTTAAGTTCACCACGACTGGTGACACCATCTGTGACGAGCAGCATCCCGTAATCCTTGAGTCCATGGAGTTCCCTGAACCCGTTATCGAGCTTGCAATCGAGCCTAAGACCAAGGCTGGTCAGGGCAAGATGGGCGAGGCACTCGCAAAGCTGGCTGAGGAAGATCCTACCTTCCGTGCTCATACAAACGTTGAGACTGGTCAGACCATCATCGCTGGTATGGGTGAGCTCCATCTGGAGATCATCGTTGACCGTCTGCTTCGTGAGTTCAAGGTAGAAGCTAACGTTGGTGCTCCTCAGGTTGCTTACAAGGAAGCATTTACGAAGGCAGTTGAAGTAGATTCCAAGTATGCTAAGCAGTCTGGTGGTCGTGGTCAGTACGGTCATTGTAAGGTGAAATTCGAGCCCATGGAAGCTAACTGCACCAAGTTCGAGTTTGATCCTAAGGCTAACATCCTGATCAACGATCCTCCTACACTCCTGTTTGAGTCCACCGTTGTCGGCGGTGCCATTCCTAAGGAATACATCCCCGCTGTCGGTGAAGGTATTCAGGAGGCTGCACAGGCAGGTATCCTTGGCGGATTCCCCGTATTGGGCGTACACGCAAACGTATACGATGGCTCCTATCATGAGGTCGACTCCTCCGAAATGGCATTCCACATCGCTGGTTCCATGGCATTTAAGGAGGCAATGCAGAAGGCAGCGCCTGTTCTGCTTGAGCCCATCATGAAGGTTGAGGTTACCATGCCCGAGGAGTACATGGGCGACGTTATCGGCGACCTGAACTCCCGTCGTGGCCGCGTGGAAGGTATGGATGACATCGGCGGCGGCAAGATGGTACGTGCATTCGTTCCCCTTGCTGAGATGTTCGGTTACTCCACCGACCTTCGTTCCAAGACCCAGGGTCGTGGAAACTACTCCATGTTCTTTGAAAAGTACGAGCCCGTTCCTAAGAATGTTCAGGAGAAGGTTCTTGCTGCAAAGAAGTAATTTAAGAATGATTCCAGGCGGCAAATGCCGTCTGGAAATAAGAAATCATCATATTTCCAAAATTTAACTTGAAAAAATGTCCAAGATTTAATATAATTAAAGACAGCCGAGTTAAATCACGCCGAAGTGCGGGATAACCACTTCGGTGAGTAAAAAACAGATTTGTTATAGGAGGATTCAAGTAATGGCAAAAGCTAAATTTGAAAGAACCAAGGCCCATTGTAACATTGGTACCATCGGCCACGTTGACCATGGTAAAACCACTCTGACCGCTGCTATCACCAAGGTGCTTGCAGAGAGAGTTCCCGGAAACGAGAAGGTTGACTTCGAAAACATCGATAAGGCTCCCGAAGAGAGAGCTCGTGGTATAACAATCTCCACCGCACACGTTGAGTATCAGACCGAGAAGAGACACTATGCTCACGTTGACTGCCCTGGCCATGCTGACTACGTAAAGAACATGATCACTGGTGCAGCTCAGATGGACGGCGCTATCCTCGTTGTAGCAGCTACCGATGGCGTTATGGCACAGACCAAGGAGCACATCCTTCTGTCCCGTCAGGTAGGCGTACCTTACATCGTAGTATTCATGAACAAGTGTGACATGGTTGACGATGAGGAACTGCTTGACCTGGTTGAGATGGAGATCACCGAGCAGCTTGAGGAGTATGACTTCACCGGATGCCCTATCATCAGAGGTTCCGCACTGAAGGCTCTGGAAGATCCCATGGGCGAGTGGGGCGACAAGATTATGGAGCTTATGGACACCGTTGATTCCTATATTCCTGATCCTCAGCGTGATACCGACAAGCCTTTCCTTATGCCTGTCGAGGACGTATTCACCATTACCGGTCGTGGTACCGTTGCTACCGGCCGTGTAGAGCGTGGTACCCTTCATCTTAATGATGAAGTTGAAATCGTTGGCATCAAGGAAGAGACCAAGAAGACCGTTGTTACCGGTATCGAGATGTTCCGTAAGATGCTGGATGAGGCAATGGCTGGTGATAACATCGGCGCACTGCTTCGTGGCGTTCAGAGAACTGAGATCGAGCGTGGCCAGGTATTGGCTAAGCCCGGCAGCGTAACCTGCCACAAGAAGTTCACCGCTCAGGTTTACGTACTGACCAAGGACGAGGGTGGCCGTCATACTCCTTTCTTCAACAACTATCGTCCTCAGTTCTACTTCAGAACCACCGACGTTACCGGCGTTTGCAACCTTCCTGCTGGTACCGAGATGTGCATGCCTGGCGATAATGTTGAGATGACCATCGAGCTGATCCATCCCATCGCTATGGAGCAGGGTCTTACCTTCGCTATCCGTGAGGGTGGCCGTACCGTTGGTTCTGGACGTGTTGCTACTATCATCGAGTAATTGAGTTTGACTATTTAGCTATTTCTAATGGGGTTCTTCTTATGAAGAACCCCATTTTTCAACAATCAATTCTGAAACAATCGTTTCATATTCCCATTTTAAGATCAAAATCAACACATAGGGTCTTTGTGCTACAATAATGTTGCCTTTTTAGAGAATCATAGTTATAAAGACAACATAAAAATCAAGTATTGCTTGTCATGTTGCATTTTTGGTCGCATCGACGGAAGAAAAGCAACATATAAGCAAAGACAAAGGATTTATGTTGCTTTTTTGGTCGCATCGACGGAAGAAAAGCAACATATAAGCAAAGACAAAGGATTCATGTTGCTTTTTGGCCGCCGTAACGGAAAAAAAGCAACATATAAGCAAAGACAAAGAATTCATGTTGCTTTTTTGCAGCATTGACGGAAGAAAAGCAACATATAAGCAAAGACAAAGATTTCATGTTGCTTTTTTGCCGCATTGACGGAAGAAAAGCAACATATAAGCAAAGACAAAGGATTCATGTTGCTTTCTTGGCCGCATCGACGGAAGAAAAGCAACATATAAGCAAAGACAAAGGATTCATGTTGCTTTTTGGTCGCATCGACGGAAGATAAGCAACATAGAGAATTTGAGTGGAAAGATTTGTTGCATAAAGATTTCAAAGGGGGTATAAATTCATGAATAAAGCAATATGCAGTGAGTTACAAAAGCTCGAGAGTATCAAAAGATCCCTTTCGACTTCACAAAACAAATCTTCAGAGATGCTATATTGCAGGAAAATTAGGGGAGGCTATCAATATTACATAGGAAAGGAATATGTGAGTAAGAAAAAGAATGAAAATAAAATCCAAATGCTTGCAAGACAAGAATACCATGAGAAGCTGAATCCGCTTCTAGAGAAAGCAATCAGACATCTGAAGGAAGCATTAAAATCTCTTGAATGTCTATATGAAATATATGAGAAAATGCATGAAGGCAAGCAAATCCTTTTTGAGCCGGATTTCGTTCCGATAGCCAAGAAAATCCAAGATTTCAACAATGTGACTTGCGAAGGTTTGCCATTTTCTGAAACCGATAAAACGGAATACTTTACGCACCGGGGTGAGCGTGTGCGGTCCAAGTCGGAGAAAATCATCGCGGACGAGCTGGAAAGGCATGGCATCCCCTATCATTACGAAATGACCTTACAGCTTCGCGTGGATGGCCAAATGAAGGAGTTTCATCCGGATTTTACGGCCATGAACATAACGACGGGGGAAATAAAATACATTGAACACCTTGGCATGATGGACAATCCGAATTACTATGGGAATGCCCTCGCAAAACTCGATGCCTACGAACGAAACGGATTACTCATTGGCAGAGACGTTTTGCTGCTTCATGAAAGTGCTTATCGCCCGCTAAATACAAGGATCATATCGGATTATATCAGTGAATTCCTCACGTAAAGAGATCTAATTCGTGAAGAATCCTAATCCGCTGGAGGTCTACGGCGCTGAATCATTAACGCGAGTGCTGCGTTCATTTGCATTTTGGAAATTTATAATTATGCATTGCTTCGGAATTTCTAGTATAATTAAATTCACGGTTGACTCTAAACCTAGATTTAGGTTTATAACATGTTCATAAGGTACCTTATTGAAGCACAAGGGAGTTGAGATCATGAGAATTGGAGATTTTGCCAAAGCTTGCAAGACGAATGTTTCCGTACTGCGACATTACAACAAGATTGGGTTGCTAAAGCCGATCTATGTCGATCGGTTTACGGAATATCGTTATTACGATCAGCAGCAGATCGAGGTGTTCAAGCGGATATCAGAGCTGAAATCCGTTGGATTTACGCTTGCCCAGATCCGGGCAATGCTATATTCGAATACGGAAAAGGATACGGAAGCCATGTTCGCGGCAAGAAAGGCTGAGATGGAAAAAAATCTTCATGATCTCGAGAAACTAAAAGAGGGAATAAGTGGAGGTATGATCATGAAGCAAGAGCTTAAGCCATTAATCGAGAATATTGACGTTCCATTTGAAAATGATGAGCGTGTTATTGGAAAATGGTTGGTTTTGGGAGAAGGAGATGGGAAGGATGGGAAGACAAGCATCATCGGGGATGTGCAAAAGCATCTTTACTTCTTGCCGGGCGGCGAGTTTTATTGGTGTTTTGGCTGGACCAAGGGGAAGATGATCTTCGATAATGGTCAGAGCAAATTTCTTTGCGATTATCGGATTGAGGAACGCGGTGACGACCTGTATATGATCATGGATTATAAGACGCAGGAATTCCGGGAGACTGGTCGGACGACGGCCATCGCCCTGCGTAAGCTGGATGACATTGCTTATACCAGGGAACAGATTGCAAAAAAGGATGACATAGGCAAGGCATTTGTCCCAGACGCAAAGGTGCTTGGAAAATGGAAGGCATTTTGCTATTTTGATCCGCAGTGGATTGAAAAGGAGGATTTCGTGCCTTATGAGAACCCGCCGAAAGGTGCCTGGAATTACATGGAAAATCCATATTTCAAGGAGATCGAATTCATGGAGGGCGGGCATGTTACGGCTGTTTACGGCGACAAAGTCATTACTGGAGATGAAAAGCATGTATGGACAAAAGGCTACTGGCTCCGCAAATGGAACAGCAATGCCTGCGCATATGAGATCAAAGAATTTGATGGAAAGGAGTATCTGATCATCGAGTGGAAGAGTGGCGATTATCGCTTTGGTGGCAGAAAGAGCAGCTACTATGTCATGACGCGTAAGGAATAAACTTAGATGATTTCCGTTGAAAAAGAAGAGTATTTGCACGGCATTCACCAGACGGCGGGTAAGACACCCGCCGTTTTTTATTGTGTCCAAAACGCTTTAACATGATAAAGGGAAATGCCCCGTGGCTCTTTTTTGGCTCTATTTTTCCAGAGGATAGAGCCGGAATAAGCGTGAGACATGCGTTTGAGGGTATTACTGGATTGCGTTAAATCTTTATGGTATCATCAAAATGCTAGTGTGTAATGCAATAGATTTAGGTGTTTTTTGTAATGTTCTCCAAGACTTTGCGTCATATAGGGTGAGGTTAACTTCAAGACGAATTTGAAACAAGGAGGCAGGCCGTGACTGACGAGATGATCATCCAATTGTTTTGGGACAGGCGGGAAGAAGCAATCAAGGAAACGGAAAAAAGATATGGGGCATACTGTTTCAAGGTTGCTCAGAGTGTCCTTCAGAGCAAGGAGGATTCTGAGGAATGCCTGAATGATGCCTTGTTACAGGCATGGAACATGATCCCGCCCATGAAACCAGTACATTTAAAATTATTCTTGGCCAAAATCGTAAGGAATTTAGCAATTAGCAAGTACAGAAGTAAATACGCAAAGAAACGAGGTCAAGGAGAAGTTGCAATCGTGCTGGATGAGTTGGAAGAATGCATTGCCGGTCAGTCAGACGTCGAGGCATATTTTGAAATCTCGGAATTACAAAAATGTGTCAATGAGTTTGTGCGGGAATTGCCTGAAAGAGATGGAAATGTTTTCGTCTCAAGATACTTTTACATGTATTCCACCAAAGAAATAGCAAGGAAATTCCATATCTCCGAGAATAACGTAAGGGTAATGCTTAGCAGAATGAGGGAAAGATTAAGAACCTGGCTACAGAAGGAGGGCTATGTGATATGAGAAAAGAGGATTTGCTAGAATCATTCGGTGCATTGGATGACGATCTGCTGATGAGAATTGAAAACGGCAGTAAAACAATGATGATTTGGAAGGCGGTAAAATACGGCACCGTGGCTGCCTGCCTGATGGCGATTTTTGGTATGGCATATATGTTTGGCGTAAATCGGCCAGTTCCAATTAACAATCCGATTAGCGACCCGTTACAAGGAAGTCCTATTGAAGAGACCATGGATGCTGAGAGCCGGGAAAGAGCGGATTCGAATGAACTACAAAGCGAAAAAGTGGAGGATCTAAACTCAGGTGCAGTGAAGGAAAGTGTACTAAAGGATAATGAAATCTGTTTTAATCTTGCAACCATCGGACAGGCAAAGCTTAAGGACGCAGTCAAAATGAACATGCGTTATTGTGCAGGAGATCAAATCACGGAAGCTGAATTGGATGACATGAGCCATGAACTAATGGGGACCGTAGGTGTTTCCTGGAATGTGTTGGATGCTTGCGACGGACTGGCAGGGGAATGGAGTTTTGTAAAATATTATAATCTGTTTGAGACTGGCCAATGGCCGATGCAGGAGACTGGATCCCGTTCCTTTGTCTTTTTGTATGGAAGAGAAGACCAAACGGAAAAGATAAAGCTTTCTTTTTGCTACCTCGAGGAGTCACTTCGGGATTATTGGGTGCTTTGTGAGAATCCCGTAATTAGCAAGGTGGGTGATACGGAGGTTATGATCTACAGTGACGCCCTAAGCCAAAATATCATTTGTCAGTTCCAAAAAAACGGAACATATTGTGACGTGGAATATTCCGGCACGGGTATGGAGGAAACACAGGTTTTGAACCTGTTGCAAAACGTGATGGGGCTGATTGCGAACTCTGGTCATTTTAAGGAAGATGTGCCGGCTGACGGCAAGGGAGAATACGTCGAAGTGAATAACGATGAGATCTTGGCGAAGGAAATTTCGGACTTCTATGGAGGATCATATCTTGACGCAAACGGAAAGTTTACCATTGTTTTGACCGAAGATACTCCGGAAAACAGGACGGCTATTTGCAGGGAATTTGGCAGAAGTGAGGATAAAACGGCGTTTGTTATGGGAAAATACACCCTGAAGTATCTCACGGAGCTGCAGGAAAAAATCTCGAACGGAATGATAAATAAGGAATTATCATTTGTCCTTTCCTCGGCAGTTAGGGAGACTTCAAACTGCATCGTTGTAAGCGTGACAACGGAAGATGAATCCGAGTTGGCAAAGCTCTATGGATTAGATCTGTTAGGCGGAGCCATAAAAGTTCAGTATTCGGATGGCGTCACAGAATACATTGGAGTGTTGGAATAGGCAATTAGAATTACGCCATGGGGAATTTGATTAAACCAACAAGTTTCGTGAGAAATATGGTATGGCTCTATTTTGGCTCTAAAAAATTTCCGAACCATCGATTTTTGATGACAGATAGGCGATATATGCGATAAAAAAACTATAAAATCAATGGATTTCATACCGATTTACGAACCGTAGAACCGTGAGGGTGGCCGTGCCGTTGGTTCCGGACGTGTTGCTACCATCATCGAGTAATTGCGAGTAAGCAATGAGAAGCGAATAAAGCGAAATAATAAAGTGCCCAGAGCAAGCTAGCTTGCTCCTGGGTGCTTTTTATTTCGCGAAAATGTTTGCAGCGAATGCCGCGAACATGAGAAATTGCGTAGCAATTTCGAATTCGCTTCACAGGGAAGCAAATGAATGCTTTTCAAAGAAGCAAGCGAAATCCCTTGCAATCCATTTCCCTATGTGATAAGCTTATTTCACCATTGAAAAGTCTATTTTCAAACTATCATATCAGAATTATTCATTCCAATTTCCCATTTTGCGATAAAAAGCAACAAATAGAGTTTCTGCATCGCAAATATGTTGCCTTTTTTGAACTCTAATACCATGAAGGCAACAAAGAAGACGAAACATGGACGGATATGTTGCTCTTTTGCTTGCTTTGATAGAAGATAAGCAACATATTTGCGACGACAGTGGACTCATGTTGCTTTAGGCTTATGAAGATTGCCTAGAAAGCAACATGAAGCTAGATGGGCTGGGTTTATGTTGCTTTTGATTCCCTATAGGGATGTATAAGGCAACATAAGGGATTGGAGAGAAATCATTTGTTGCATAAAGAATTTTGAGGGGGTATGAATTCATGAATAAAGCGATATGCCGCGAGTTACAAAAACTCGAAAGCATCAAGAAGTCCATCTCGACTGCGCAAAACAAATCTTCAGAGATGTTATATTGCAGAAAAATCAGGGGATATTATCAGTATTATGTTGGAAAGGAATATGTAAGCAAGAAAAAGAATGAAAAAAGAATTCAGATGCTTGCTCTAAAAGAATATCGAGAGAAGCTGAATCCACTTCTGGAGAAAGCTATTAGACATCTAAAGGAAGCGCTAAATTCTCTTGAGCATTTGAACGAGGCCTATACCCACATGCACGAGGGGAAGCAAGTCCTTTTTGAGCCGGATGTTGTGCCGGTTGAAAAGAGGATCCGGGATTTCAGAAATGTGACATACGAGAGGATGGGATTTGCGGAGAATGACAAGACGGAATACTATACGCATCGGGGGGAGCGGGTGCGGTCGAAGTCGGAGAAAATCATTGCGGATGAGTTGGACAGGCATGGAATCCCCTATCATTACGAGATGCCGTTGTTACTTCGCGTTGATGGGCAGATGAAGGAGTTTCATCCGGACTTTACGATCATGAATGTTACAACGGGCGAAGTAAAGTACTTGGAGCATCTTGGCATGATGGACAATCCCAGTTACTATAATAACGTACTGGCAAAACTGGATATTTATGAACGAAATGGCCTGCTCATCGGCAGGGATGTCATCCTACTTCATGAAAGCACTGTCCGGCCATTGAATACAAGAATCATTGCAGATTACATACAGGAATTCCTGGTCTAAGGTATCAATCTTAAAAATGTTCTTAAAAATATTATTATAAGGTGTCCCCTTTTTTTGCCTGATTCGTTATATGTAATTAAAGAGGTCTTCGCAGGGAACATTTAGGGAGGATTGAATATGCAGAAAAAAATAGGGATAACAATTGCATTAACGATGTTGATTGTATTAATGGCAGGGATGCTTTGCAGAAGTTGATGAAATCACGCATGCATCTCCATGGAGCTTCTGATATAATTAAATTAATGGTTGGATGTCTAGTGTGTGATGAAGGAATATTATGACACATTCATTTTGCCCCGGCCGGACACCAATTTTGGCCGGCATTGTAAAATGGAATCAATTGATTGACGGGCGGAACTTTTTTGAGGGAATATGTGCTTAGGATTAAATGGCAGAGAGAACATGTTAGTCACGCTACAAAATTAAAGCAATGCTTAAATCATGTTTAAGTATTGCTCCCTTTTCATTTGTCCGTAAACATCGTATATTATCTATAAGGCGCCGAACAATTCAAAACTTGAAATGGGAGGGAAATCATGAACACTTTAAATCATCTTGGAAATAACATAGCGAAATTCAGAAAAAGCTCCGACGTTACGCAGGAACAGCTGGCGGAGCAGCTGAATGTCTCCGTCTCGGCCGTATCCCAGTGGGAAACGGGCAAGACCTTGCCGGACATTTCGGCGATCCCTGTCCTCTGCCACGTCTTTAACGTCACGGCAGATGAACTACTTGGGATTGACCGCGAGAAGGAAGAGGCAGAAATCAAAAGGATCAATGCGGAAGCCAATTTACTCTTGGACCGCGCCCATAAGGCGAAAGCAGAGAAAATGCTTCTGGATGCGCATAAGCGCTTCCCCAACAGCTATGAGCTTATGGTTTCGCTGATGTTTCTGTATTACAACCTCTCCTACGTAGATGGAGACGGCGTGGAGGAAAAGAAGAAGGCTGAGAAAAACTTGCACAAGTGCATCGCCTACGCCCAAAGAATTCTGGAGGGCTGTAAGGATGAGGAGTCGCGTGACAGCGCAAATCAGATCTTATGTTTGTCCTATGACCGGTTAGGCGAAAATGAGAAAGCCATAGAGATCGCGCGGCGAATGCCGACCATGTCGGTTTGCAGGGAGAGCCTACTTACCATTGTCAGCAAGGACCGTGCGAAGCTTGAGAGCAGACAGACGGAAATTTTCATGTTGCTCCAAGGTCTTTGTATGTCGCTTGATTGCTGCAACGTGAAATTTGAGGACGGAACCTTTGCATACAACCCCACGGAGGAGGCGGCTCTTGCCCAAAAGATCATTGATCTTCTTGACGTGTTGTTTGAGGAGAAGGATTATGGTTTCTTCCACGACGTCCTGATGCGGGCACATCTTCATATAGCGCGCATTGTTGGACACCATGAGAAGGATCGGCAGAAGACGATGTTGCACTTAGAGGCGGCAGCGGATCATGCGGAAGCATTTCTTCAGCATAAAGAGGGGAAAAAGCATACTTCCCTGTTCCTTCGCGGCTCAGAATATGGAACCTTCCGGACAAGTGATGAAAACAATAATACGGCGATTCTCCTGGAGGTACTGAAAAGTGAGCGTTTTGATTTTGTGAGAGAGGAGGAAAGGTTCAAAGCCCTGACGGAGCGGCTTAAAAAGACGGCCGGCCAGTGGAAATAAAATCGCAAATATGGTGACGAGCCGTCCTAACCTTCTTGAAAATACGCCCACTATGTAAATGAAAGCTTTCAATCGAGCAATACGTGGCGCGTAAAGTATCGCAGCCAAATTGTGAGGAACAAGATGACAAAAGAACAAATGGAACAGATCGTGCTGGAAAACATGCAAAAGATTTACCTATACTGCGTGCGCAGGCTGGGGAATGCGACCGAGGCAGAGGACGTGGCGTCCGACGTGATGTTGGAGATGCTGCGTTCCTATGACAGAGTCAAAGAGGACGATGCAGTCTATGGATATCTGTGGGCAGTGGCGGGAAATCTTTGCAAGAATTATTGGCGACGGGCGAAGAAACATGAAACCACTGAGATTCCGGAGGAATATGCGGGAACCTGCGAAATCACGCCGGAAGAGGCATTCCTTCAAAAACAAGATATTTCGGTGCTTAGAAGGGAGCTTTCGCTTCTTGGCGAAAAGTATCGCGAAATCATGATCGCGCATTACATCCGTAAGGAAGGCTGCGAGACGATCGCCAGAAACATGAACCTGTCCGAGACCAACGTGAAGCAGTATCTGTTCGAAGGAAGAAAGAAGGTTAAAAAAGGCATGGATATGAAGAGAGAATATGGGGTGTACAGTTATGCACCCGAGAAATTTGTTTTACACTTTTTTGGGGATTCCAGCCAAGGCTATTGGGAACTCTTTAACAGAAGGCTTCCCGGCAGCATCATGCTGGCAGTGTATGACAGTCCAAAGACCATGGAAGAGCTCAGCATGGAGGTCGGCGTTTCCGTTCCGTATCTGGAAGAGGACGTAGCAAAGCTGGAGGAGTTTCAGCTACTTGTAAAGAAGGGGCAAAAGTATTACAGCGGGATCGTGATTTTTAACAGCGCATTCCAAGACGAAGTGAAAAAGGCAGTGAAGGCGGCAACCCTTGAAAATATTGACATCATCAAGTCAGCAGTTGAGAAAGGGAAAAAGCTTCTTGCAAATACGGATTATCAGTGCTATCGGGCGGATGAAAACGTCAAGGGGTGGTTCCTTGTAGTTCTCATGATCTGGGAGGCCATTCAGAAATCGGAAGAAAAAATGAAGACAAGGCTTTCTTTCCCGCTTCTTGCGAACGGTAGCAAGGGTTACGTCATGGGCGAACGCGGCGAGAGCGTCAGAGAGAATGCCGGAATCTACGGCATGTATTCCTTGAATCACGGGTATCTGCGTGCCATCAATTCTAAGAGCCTGACGGATAGAGTCGTGAATCCCTTTGAAAAAGGAGCGAGGGAGGTCTTGTGTGCCAGTGAGGCAAGACTTGGCGAAACCACGCAGCTGGAGACTCTCTCTGATATGTTGGAAAAGGGGATTGTTCACATGGAAAACGGTAGGATCTGCCCGAATTTCTCGGAGATTTCAGAAAAGGATTATTTTTGGCTAATGGACAATCTTTCTGAGGAGATCGATGCATTTGCAACCATAGCCGCGACTCTTCGTGATGATGCGGCAGAGACGCTTGCAAGGGTCGTTCCCAAGGAAATCTCGGACGCGCGCGAGGTCGGCAGCATTATCTGCATGTGGCTCCTGATAGAGAGCATTATTCCGGCGGTGCTAGGCAGCGGATTCCTCAAGAAGGGGAGCGACGAGCAAAACCTTACCACTTTATATGTCAGAAGGTAGAAAGCGTTTAACCAGTGCCATCGAAAAGGATAATTAATAATCGCAAAAGATCTCAGGGCATGCTCTGAGATCTTTCTGTTTCTGAGTAAATGCCTGAGGCAAATGCCCTATGTTTCCTCCTTTGTAACCACCATCAGTACCGGCGGCGCGGGCTTGTCATACCCCTTCAAAAACAACCCTCTGTCTTTGAACTCATAAATCAGGGCGCTGGGAAAGAAGCAGCAGGTGTTCAGGTACCGCAGGAACCCAGGCACGTCCTTTTGCAGGTGCTTTGGCACGGCAACAGGATTTTTGATCATTTTCAGGTATTCATCGTGAAATGTCTTCGACAGCTTTTCCGCATATTCCTCCATCAGATCATAAAAGGCTTTCCGATTGGCGTTGCTTAGCACGGGCACATTCAGTTTTAGCTTGCCGTCAGGAAGTCTTTCCAGGAAATCTAAGTGGATATAGGTATCCATGTTCTCCAAAAGCTTCCCCGGGATTCCGGAAAGGATGTTTTCATTGCCTGTATGAATCGCGTAGAGGAACTTGATCATTCCTTCCCTGGCATTATCAAAATTCTCCTCGTAGTGATACGCAGTATGGGAGCGCCCCAAAGCATCCGTGTCATAATCAAATAATCCGACACGGCTGGCACCGGGCAAACGATCAATGCTTCCGCCTGCTTCGCCGCTGATTTCATATCCTCTGTAGGGACTCTTGTCATACTCATAATCAGCTGCATGGCGGGTTCCCATGGCAAGCCATCGGGTGCCGTCCTTTCTGCAAGGATACTCGGAATAGGGACAAAAGCCTGCAACCTCATCCCGGACCTTGATCACGGAATGATAGGTGGAATGAAGCACGAAATAGCCTTCCAGCTTTGCGGCCTGGGAAGGATTCTGACTTTGATAATAATCAGTGCCGCGAAGCGTCCTAAGTCCTTCCTCCAAATAGAGCCAAATATCCCGACACAAGGTATTTGCAAGACTTTTTTGTACGTCGAACATATTTACCATATCCGCTTCCGTGTAAATGATGAAGTCCGTAAACACCTTGTCACCGACGCGTTTCATCAATTCGCCGTTCACAAGACGATCCACGATGGGCTCAATGTAAGTAGTCGAAATCCCGATGGCATCCGCCAGCTCCGGAATCGTGACGGGCTTGTCATATGCCAGGATCAAAAGGTTCATGGTGATCTTGTCATCTCTTACCAAGGAATACGGCTCTCCGTTTATTCCGCCGCCTCCGCAGTTGGAGATCCAAAGGGTTTCCGGTTCATAGCTTTGCTTTTCATATTTTTCCATGGTTAACTCCTTTCTTAGTTTTTCCCTGCCCAGGCGAAGGCGGCTTTTTACCGTGTTTTCAGGCAAAGCCAGAGCTTTCGCGATTGTCTCAACCGACTGTCCGTGAAAGTAATGTCTCACCAACACTTCGCGATAGGTGCAAGTTTGCCTCGCAACCAGGCGACGAAGATTTTCCGCCTCGCCAAGTTCCGTGTCATCTGGCGTCTCTGGCGAGTAGCTTTCTTCATACGGTATGTCATAATCCATTCCATAATAAGTCAGCGGTTTCCGGTATTTTTCACGCAACAGATCATAATACTTTCTGTTTAGCACCGTGGAAAGCCAACTTTTTGCATTTTCGATCACGGTTCCTTTTTTAAGGGCAAGAAGTCCTTCCAGCAGCGTGCTTTGAACGAGATCTTGCGCCTCCTCTAAGGAATCGCATTTGCCAATCGCCACGCGAAGCAGGTAATCTGCGTGCTTAGATAATTCTTCCGTATTCATATGAGGTCCCCCATGCCAGGCATTCTGATCATGAACGCCTGGTCTTTTTGAAGCTTCACCTGTTAGTCGCAAAACTAAGGATTAGGTTCACCGATTTTAAAAAATTTGTCAGCAATCTTATGTTTAGATGATATCATAAATTACACGTTTATCAAACGGTAACAATTATCGTTGTAACAGTTTGACACATAGAAGTTAAGAGGTTGAAAGAGCGTTACTTATCTAGATGAGATTCCAAAGATCCCAGATACCTCGCCCAGGGCTTGAATGCCCGTACAGGAGGTAAAACAAGAAAATCGGCGTCGCAGAATACCTTGCCTAGGGTCCAAGCGCCCGCATGGGAGGTAAAGCAATAATGTCATGTCGGAAATTGCCTCTGCCAAGATAGCCATGCCTATTTACAAGATAAAAGAAAAGAGGGAAAATGAATATAACTTGATCATAACCGTATCAGGAAAAACGACAAGGAAAACGACAAGAGCATTGACGAGAAAAACGACAAGAAAAACAATAAGATATTTTAAAACCTACGACGTCAAAAAAGGTACATAATAGTTGAAGGTACATAATAGTTGAAGATACGTAATAGATGAAGGTACGTAATGAAGGTACATGACGGCTGAAGGCACCAATGGAAAGAGTAAGGAGGTGAGGCAGATGGAGGAAACACAGATCATAGATCTGTATTTTGTCCGGGACGAGCAGGCGATCAAGGAAACGCAGGCGCAGTATGGCAGGCAGATGTATGCGACGGCGTATCACATTTTGAACAATCATGAGGATTCCGAGGAATGCGTGAATGATGCTTATGCGGGTCTGTGGAATGCAATTCCGCCGACCAGACCGGGGAGCCTTTTGGCGTTTGCCTGTAAGATCACCAGAAACCTCTCGCTAAAGAGGTTTCAGTATTTGACGCGGAAAAAACGCCTTGCAGCCGTGACAACATCCTTTGATGAGTTGGAGGCCGTGCTGCCGGATGAGCGCTTTGTACCGGGCGCTAGTGACGAAGATATCGGAAAGCTGATCAGTCAGTTTTTGAGGAACCAAAAGGAAGAGGTCAGATATATATTTATCCGCAAGTACTTTTTCTTTGATCCCATAAAGGAAATCGCAGAGAATTGCTCCATCACGGAGAGTAAGGTAAAGAACCTTCTGTTTCATGCCAGAAAGGAGTTAAAGGAATACCTCAGGAAGGAGGGCGTGGCAATATGAGAATGGTAGATGCAATTGGAAACATAGAAGAAGACTTGATCCTAGAGGCCATGATACCGCCCAAAGCCATGGTACCCCAAAAGGCCATGGTATCTCCAAAGGGCGAAAAGCACGGCGCCGGTCCAAGTGGCGACTTAAGTAAAAATGCCGTTCCCTGGGCACCCTGGCTCAAGTGGGGAGGCGCCGCAGCATGCCTGATCATGCTGGTCATCGCGAGTGTGATACTCCTTCCATCGACACTTGGAAAGAATAAGCAAAGCATGGGGGATGGCAGATACAAAAGCTTTACGCTCCAAGGCCAGGAGTATACTTCCATCATATGGCCTTGGGAATATCAGACGATCGGTGAAAAATACAGGACGATGATCGTGAATGGCATGGAGTACGTAAATACGGGCCACAAGGTCTCAGAGACCATGCTCAAGTCGACATTGGGAACGTTTGACGTAACCGGATATGACGAAATCAAGGAGGAGTCACACATCATTTCAGGTGAGGCTTATGAACTTAATGACGTCGTGGCAAACAAAATTTGTGCCGTGAAACTGGAGGATGGATACTATGTCTTTCGCAATTTCGAGTATCTGCCGGCAGGTACGCTCGGCGAATTGCTGGATCAGGTCAATATGCCCGAGCTCATAAGCTTAAATTGGTTTGAGGACAGGGGAACGGATTCTAATGACAAGCGCTTTGTTTTAAGTGATGCTTCCTGTCTGTGGAACGTTTTGACTAAGGAGTGCAGGGAGGCAAGGTTTATCGAAGATCAAATGTGGATGGTTCAAAAACGAGAGTATCTTGGCTTTTCCATTAGCTCAGAGGCGCTGGGCATCGAGAACGTTGCACTTTACGTTACGAAAGATGGTTACTTGTGGACCAATGCATTTGGCTGGCAGTCCCTCTATGACATTGGGGAGGATGCCGCCGGGGAAATCATGCAAAACTGCAGGGAGCATTCCACCGAAATAGAGGCACGGCCTTTTTCGAATGCGGTCATTGGCACCATCACGGAAATCACGGAAGGATACTTCCTCGTTGATGATACCGTCCTTTGCAAGGATCCGAATGACGGCATCACGTACAAGGTTTTGCTAAATGATCTGCGCATTTCCCGCTATGTGCAAATGAATCTCATCAAGGCAGGAGATATGGTGGAGGTATTGTATCGCGGTCAGATGGATGAAGAAAACGATCATGCGATACGCGAAGCAACTTACGCCTCGAAGGTAACGATCATAGACGGTGAGGCATATATATTTGAATAGCTTACGTGATTCGATAAAAATCAATCAATAAAGGCTAGGCTTCCGATAGAAATATCGGGAGCTTTTTTATTTCAGTTCTTTGGGTTATTTCACCATGGCCTGCAGACGATTTATTTCCTGCTCCGCGTTGAGAACGGCGGTTTCATCCCGAAAGCCCCATTCCTCCCGCAAAAGCGTGAGGATGCGCTTATGAGTTTCGGCAGCTTTGGCATAGTCTCCGCAGATCTCATAGATCGCGGCAATGCCATCCAAGGCATCCGTATAACGAGGCTTGGCATCCGCATTGGCTTCAAAGGATGCCTCATAGTATTGGATCGCCTTCTCATAATCGCACTTACGCGCATGGTACTGCGCTGCTTCGAAGAGAATGTCTCCGTCCCCGGCATAATCAGCAAGTGCTTTCTCCATGATGGCGTTGGCCTTTGGTTCATCAAATTCAGCGAGAGCGATCGCCGCCTCATATATGGGAACCAGCACGGGCTTATGGGCAGGACACTTTTGCATTGCAACCAGATACTCGCGGGCCTCTGCGGTGCGATGATCAGCGATCAATTCATCCAACAGGTAGTAATAGGGAAGGGGCACGTGAGGCTCTGTGTCATCTTGCGCGATGACGGACTTATAAAAGTCGATGGTCTTGCGATGATTAGCGATATTCCAGTCCCATATGGTCCCGCCCTCCGCCTTCTGAAGAAGCCACTGGCAATCCTTTTGCTCCGGCGCATTCATGATGGCGTCACGCGCATAAACAGAGGTTTTATTTGCATAGCTTACCAGGCGATGATGATAGAGATGCGCTAGAAGGCTCGTTGCGCGCCCTTTGTTTTCAGGGATGCTGATCTGTTCTTTTAAGTAATTTTCATACTCGTAAAAGACGTCCGGAGCGATCTCTTCCTCCGTATCCATGCGGTTTTCGATGCGGCTCATCTTTTGCTCCGCCGTGAGGTCGAAAAGCTCATCTATGGTGACTCCGAAGGTTTCCGCCAGGGCAGGCAGAAGCGTGATGTCAGGCATGGCCGCATTGTTTTCCCATTTCGAGACCGCCTGGGAGGTGACTCCCATTTTTTCCGCTAATTGCTCCTGCGTGTAACTATACTGAAAGCGAAGCTGTTTGATTTTCTTACCTAAATTCACATTGTTTTCCTCCTTTTCATTCGGCGCCTTACTGGATAATCGTAACAGTAAAAGATTAAAACATCAATAACGCATTTTTTGGATCGATACAACCTGCGGTTGGAGACGGCAGGAAATCACGTGATCATGAAAGATCGGAATCAGTCGTCAAGCTACCTCCCCCTCGTTGATGAGGCGCAGGCGGATGCGGAAAAATTTTTTTAGTGAACCTCAGTAGGTCTTCTCAATCTCAGGAGGGGGAAGAAGACCATTCCTGCCGTTCTGACATTTGTGGAGGAGTGAGATCATGCGGAGAGCCTTAAAACATGGGGCTCTCCGTTTTTTTACGAATTGACGTGAGAAAAACTGTCCGATATAATGTAAAAGAAATGCGCGCCTATAGAATCATTTCTGCGAATGGAATCGTAGGTGTGTATGAGGTAAGTTCAATTGGAAACAGCTTATAGGTAAGACATTATGAGGGAGGAAGACACGATGAATGAATTCATGAACACGTTAACGAGCGTGAATGATGCGATCAATACCTTTGTCTGGGTGAAGTTTGGACTTGTCATGCTAATCGGCACAGGCGTCCTAATGACGGTACTTTTGGGATTTTTTCAGATCACGCATATTCGCCACTGGATGAAGAAAACCATCGGCGGTGTCTTTGAGAAGGGATCACACAACAAGAAGGAGCAAGGAAGCGTTTCGCAGTTCCAGGCACTGTGTACGGCATTGGCAGCCACCATCGGTACTGGTAACATCGCAGGCGTTGCTGCAGCCATCGTATTAGGTGGACCCGGTGCCGTGTTCTGGATGTGGGTCGCAGCTTTTTTTGGCATGATGACCAACTTCTCAGAAAACGTACTGGGCATTTATTATCGCCGCAAGAATAGCGAGGGCGAGTGGAGCGGCGGTGCCATGTATTACCTTCAGGACGGCCTTGGAAAGCTTCCTGGCTGTAAATGGATTGGCAAGATTTTGGCGGTACTGTTTTCCATCTTTGCCATTTTGGCATCCTTCGGCATTGGAAACATGGGACAGATCAATAAGATCGTTCTGAACATGGAATCAGCCTTCTTTTCCGGCGTAAAGGACGTGAAGATTTTTGGCAACGTATCCTTAGTTTCTTTCTTCATTGGCGTTATTTTGATGATTATCGCAGCCTTCATAATCTTGGGCGGCTTGAAGAGAATTGCAGCCGTGGCTGAGAGAGTGGTTCCCTTTATGGCCGTCATTTATATTGTCGGCGCAATCATTGTTTTCGCCGTTCATATTGACAAGGTGGGTGCCATGTTCGGGGCAATCTTCCGTTTTGCCTTTGGCGTAAAAGCCGTGGAAGGTGCAACGGCAGGCATTGCCATCAAGATGGTCATTACGCAAGGCTGCAAGAGAGGCGTATTCTCCAACGAGGCAGGTCTTGGTTCCTCCGTTATGGTTCACTCCAACTCTAACGTAAAGGAGCCTGTAAAGCAGGGCCTTTGGGGTATTTTCGAAGTATTTGCAGATACCTTTGTCGTATGTACCATGACGGCAATCGTAGTGCTTTCCTCGGGCATGATCGACCTGAGCACTGGTCTGGCAGTCGAGGGAACCAGTGACGCTACGCTGGTGGCACAGGCCTTTGGTAACGTCTTTGGGCGTCCGGGAGAGTGGTTCGTTGCCATCGCCATGTTGCTCTTTGCATTTACCACCGTCCTTGGCTGGTCCCATTATGGCAGCAAGGCCGTGGAATATCTCTTTGGTACGAAGGGCATCAAGGTCTACAAGGTGATCTTCGTATTGATGATTGTATCCGGTGCCATCATGACTTCTTCCTTGGCATGGGACATCTCTGATACCTTTAACGGATTGATGATGGTGCCCAACCTGATCGGCGTTGTGGTTTTGTCACCCGTTGTCATGAAAATTACGAAGAGCTATGTTGCCCGTAAAATCCATGGCAAGGAGGAGGAGCCTGTTTTGTCCGCATTCGAGGACATTCAGAAAGAACATGCTGAGGCAGTAAAGCGCGGGGAGGAATAATGCGCGAGGACTGCTTATCTGCTGAGCTTTAGCGTGCGGACGCGCCTTAGGGCCAGTCCGTTGACGAAGAACGAAAAACCAATAGTCATACATGCTGATATTGCCAGGGCGCGCCAGTCGATGTCCCTGGCAAATTGCGTTGCAATCTGCTCCAGCATGCGTACGATTTTACCGCCGAGAAAGGCACCTAATCCCAAACCGCACAAAACGCCCAGTAAAGTCGTTATGACAGGCTCCGTAGCCGCGTAAATCAGACACTCGCCCACCGTAAAGCCGTTGACGCGCATGATCGCCAGCTCCGGCGTTTTTTGCAGCATGTATACGTCAGAAAGGTTCACCAAAATAAACCAGCCCATGACTCCCGCCAGGAAAATGAATAGAACGGCAATGAACACGGAGGTCGTCTCCAGGGAGTCAAACATGGAACGGTCCGTATCAGCGGGCTTTAAGGACTGAAAGCCGGGAATACCGGAAACGAGGGTTAGCAGCTCCTCCATGGATGTCCCTTCGGACTTGATAAAGAGGGTATTCGCAGTCGGCCCTTCATCAAAGGTAAGCTCCCAGGCCTTTGGTGAGATAAGCATGATTTCGTACAAATAGTTATTAAATTCGCCGGCAATCTTCACCTCGTGTGGTGCAAAGCTGGCATCACAAAGCGTAAAGGTATCGCCTAAGGCTAGTCCATACACCTCAAGAAAGCGTTTCCCTACCATGATTCCGCTTTCTGGTGGCATCGAAAGCTTTCCGGTATTTACGTCGATGAGATTCATCCACCCATCTAACGTTCCCTCCTCTGCACAAATTAAGATACAAACGTTTTGTCTGTCTTCCGTGCGGAAAATGAGATCCTTGTAGACTACGGGCAATAATCTCGCGTCAGTCGTTTCCAAGGCATTCTCAAGCTCCTTTTGTGCATCCGCATTCATCTCAGGATCAAATCGAAGAATATAATCATAGGTTTGAATCTCGCCATATTGTCGTGGGGCAACCCTTGTGATTGCATAATAGAGCATAAAGCCAATCATGAGGAGCGTGCAACACCCCGCGATGCTGACGATGGTCACGAGTACGCGCTTTAGATTCCCTCTCATGTTCAGTAGAATCATGCGAAGATAAAAGTGGCGGCCTTCGGACGAATTTCTTGGACTGCCATGTTTTTGATGATGTGCTCCGTTTAGCAGCTCAAGCGCAGAGGAATGAAGCATTTTTGTGCAGGCAAAGATTGCAGCCAGGGCAGTTGACGCCAGGATGCACAAGGAGGCAATGACGGCAGGGATTGGTAAAAATGCCAGATGCGACAAGCCGCAGACAAAATAAGAGCTATATACGACAAGAATATATTTTTGTAGTCCGCACCAAGCCCCCAGAACGCCAAGGATCGCGCCGATCAGTCCTGCGGAAAGCGCAAACACGAGATACTTTCCAATGATTTCATGATTGTGAAGTCCGCAAGCCTTTAAGCCGCCGACAAGAACACTTTGTTCCTCTACCATTCTCGAAGTGCAGGCATAAATCACCATGACCGCAACGGCAACAAATAGCAAAGAGAGCGTCAGACTCAGCGTGACAAGATTGTTTGAGTTTTGTTCCGCCATCGCGTATCCGACATTTTCCGTATTCGACATCATCATCCATCGAGTTGTGCCACTGGGGATTGCCTGTAGCATGGCCGCGCCCTCCGAACCAGGCAGCATGGCGACATTCTGCGCAAGCTGGTCCAATTCCTCATCTCGCAGTGCGCACCGCGTTTCAGCCAGGGCTTCCAGCTTTTTGCGCATAGGCTTTACTGCATCATAGTATTCCTTCGTAAAGCGATCCTCGGGCATGTCGAGGAGCCTGACGAAGGCCTTGGTATAGCATTCACCGATCATTGATTTATCAAAGGCTTCCTCCGGAAGGACGACATAGAAGGTGACGGCAATTCCATAGGCAATGTGATCTGGATGATGGATGATCGCGGTAATATGATACTTCTGCCCAAGAATGCCATTTGCCTGCTCCCCTTCGGAGTTTGTGAGCATCATCTCGTCGCCGACGTGAAACCCATATTTTTCTGCCAGCTCTCGTTCCACGGCACATTCATCAGAAGCCTTCGGAAGGGTGCCGCTGACTAACTCCGGCATGGCAACTCGTTTTGTCAGGGAGATGGCGTTGACCTCCTGCAGCTCCCCGTTAAGCTCCGTGAAGACGGGAGTTAGCATTACGCCCTCGGCGGCTGCAACACCCTCCGTGGCTTCCATTTGCTCCACGTCCTCCTTTGTGATGAATCTTGTAGACAGAATCTCAAGATCCCAAAAGGACAGCTTGTTGTAAAAATCTGAGAACTCTTGATGCATGTCCTTTGAGGCGTAGGTTACGCAAAGATAAACGCTGACTGCGAGAAAGGAGATGGCGCAGACGGAGATAAAAGAGGCTTTTCTCTGCGCGATGTTTCGAAATGCATCAATCCATTGTGTTCGTTTCATGATTTATCCCTCCTTAATGTTTCTACCACGAAAGCTCTGTGGCAGTAACGGGATGGGAATTCATGCGAATGCTGGAAATCTGACCATTCTTCAAGCGAATGACGCGATCTGCCATGCGGGCAATCTCAGGATTGTGCGTGATGAGAACGATGCTTGTACCCTGCGTTCTCCGAATTTCTTCGAAGGCACTGAGCACCTCGATGCTGGTGCGATAATCCAAGGCTGCCGTCGGTTCGTCCGCAAAAAGAATCGTCGGACGCTTTACGATGGCCCTTGCGATGGCAACACGCTGCTGTTGTCCACCGGAAAGCATGGAGGGATAATGACCGGCACGATCCTCAAGACCAACGCTCTTTAACGCTTCATCTACGGGCAAGGGATCCTTTACAAGCTCGGCAATAAAGCGCACGTTTTCACGCGCGGTAAGGCTTGGCATTAAATTATAGGATTGAAAAACAAAGCTTAAATATCTTCTTCGGAATTCCGTCAGTTCCTTTTCCGTGGGATTGGAAAAGTCCTTTCCCTCGACGGAAATCGTACCGCCGGTAGGGCGCTCCATGCCGCCGATAATGTTGACGAGCGTGGATTTTCCACAGCCGGATTCCCCCAGAATGACCAGAAATTCATTGCGATAAATGTCGAGATTGATTCCGCGCAAAACCTGCAGAGTCCCGTCGCCAGAGGGGAAATCCTTGGTGATGTTGCGGAGGGAGATGAGGATTTCTTTCCCCTGGCCAGTATCTGGCGTCAACCCTTTTTCGCGGATGGCAATGGAGGATAGGGCAGCAAGCTCTTGACAGAGCGCCAGATCCGATGGGTCATAGAGTTCGCCACTTTGTTTGTTGATGACCTGAACGCAGCCCAAAGGCTTGTCCTTCCCCATGATGGGGGCGCAAATGATGCTTCGCGTGACAAAACCGGATTCCTCATCCACGCTGTGTGAGAATCGGGAATCCTTGGTGACGTCCTCCACGATGATGGATTCTCCGTCACGAATGACGGTTCCGGCAATACCCTGGCCGCTTTCAATCGTAATGCCGCTAATGTCTACGGGGCCGTGGTTGAACACGGGAAAGATCCGTTCCGTACGTTCATCTAAAATCCAGATCGTTCCAGCCTCACTGTTCAAAGCTTGGATGACTGTTTGCAGGCAGCTTGAGAGCGCCGTGCTCAGTTCCGTTGCATTTTGGAGTTGAGTAGTGATTTCCCATATGGTCTGTGCCTTCTGTTCCACCTTATTCATTTTGATCCTCCCCCTTGCGCGCCATGTACTGATCTATTCTCTCAGTTTTCTTGTTTTATCAGCATGCCTTATCCTTCATATTATTATAACACACTATCAAGTTAGCGTCAAAAAATGAGAAAACGATACTTGTCAAATGCCCAAAAACATATTACACTAGGGTTGCAAAAATACGTGAATGGAGAGATAGAATGGCAAGGACGGAAATGCAAAAGAGAGCAAGAGCAGATGCCGAAAAAAGAAAGGTTGCTGAAGCTTCAAATCAGGCCCTAAAGGAACTAAGGGCAGCCAAGAGAGATCTGGACAGTGCTTTTCGGTGGGGAATTCTGGACGTCGTGGGAGGCATGTATGTTGTCTCTGGCATCAAGATTGCAAAGATCGAGGCCGCAAAGGAACATCTTCGTCAGGCAATGCGTTCGCTGCAGCAGCTCCGCAGGGAGGGCGATACGACGGACTATGCCAATCAAAGATATATGCATATGGGACCCTTGGGAACGGTTTTGGATTTTGGATTGGACGGCATTGGCCCTGACATTTATGCGCAGGCGAGAATCGCTGGTCTTCGGTCAAGGGTGAAAGAAGCCATTCGGCGGCTCGAGACCATTTTGAAGGCAGCAGGCATCGACGAAAATCAGCGGTAAACAAAAGCAGGCAGCAGGTTTTGAAAAATCCATCGGAAGCAAAGGCTGACGGCAGGCTTTGAAAAATCCATCGGAATTATTGTCAAGCACGTCTTCAAAAAGTGCCTTATCTTTGGTCATTTCATGCATTGTGGGGGAGAAAGGAAAGTAGTATGATATAGCAATTAAAAAGTATTTGTCTGGCTTTCGGGGTTGATTAGGGGAAATCAGTTTGTTAGGCAGGAGGAAAAACTAGTATGGAACAAGTGATTTCCGTAGCTATTTTTGTCATTATGTTTGCCATCATTATCTCTGAAAAGATAGAGAGGCATTATGTGTCCCTGGGAGCAGGCTTTTTAATGCTCGTTGTTGTTTTGGGAATCTGCATGCACAGTCCTTCGGCAATTTGGGATACCATCAACCTTAAGGAATTCGCGACGAAGGCCTTTTGGATTGCAAAGGAAGAGGGAGCGGGCAACTCTGCCGGCATCAACTGGGCAACCATCGTCTTTATCTTCGGCATGATGGTTATGGTCGAAGGCATGGGAAGGGCAGGCTTTTTTAGGTGGCTATGCCTGCGCATGGCGAAGGCCGTGAAATATCAAACTCTTCCGATTTTTCTAACCTTTATGGTGACTTCTTTTCTTCTCGCCATGTTTATCGATAGTATCACGGTGATTCTTTTTCTTGCCGCCGTTACCGTGGAGCTTGCGGAGGTGCTTAGCTTTTCGCCGGTTCCCATGATCCTGGCAGAAATCTTTTGCGCGAACCTTGGCGGTTCCGCGACCATGTGCGGTGATCCGCCAAACATCATCATTGGAACCTCACTGGGCTATACCTTTGGAGAATTTCTTGAAAATACAGGTCTCATCGCAGGTATTTCCCTTGTATTTGTCATTGCCTATTTTTATTTCTGTTTCCGAAAGGAACTGACGAAAAAACAAAGCGACACGGTTCGTTCCTACCCGGAACCGGCATCCGCCATTCACAGTAAAAAAGAGTTTGCCATTAGCTGTGTGATTTTTGGCTGTGCCGTGGTGCTTCTTGTGACACATTCCATGACAGGCCTTACGGTTGCCACCATTGGTACCTTTATTGCTGCGCTGACGCTGCTTACGTCCTTTAAGGCCGCACCGATCCTCTTAAAGAAGGTGGATTACAAGACCCTGCTCTTTTTTGTGGGACTTTTCATTGTGGTCGGAGGACTGGAGCAGACGGGCGTGCTGAACGTGATCGCTGGGTTTATCAGCAACGTTTGCGGTGACAACGCTTATGTTATGGTTGCCGTAATTTTGTGGGTATCCGCGATTGCCAGTGCCTTCGTGGACAATATTCCTTTTGCCGCGACCATGATCCCCGTCATTCAGTCTCTTGCCGCAAGCACTGGCATGGATCTTTCCGTGCTGTCCTGGACGCTGGCCTGCGGTACGGACGTCGGCGGCAGTGCGACGCCCATCGGAGCTTCCGCTAATGTCGTCGGCGTTTCCATCGCGGCGCAGAACGGACACATGATCGGCTGGGGACGCTATTGCAAGGTTATGGCGCCCATTACCGTCATCACCATGGCCATTAGCATGTTGTGTATCTATTTCAGATATTTATCAATCTAGGAGGGGGACATGGAAGGACAAGTGATCATTGCCATTGGACGTGAGTTTGGAAGCGGCGGACATGAGATTGCAGAACTGATCGCTACCAGACTGGAGATCTTTTTGATCGATGATAAGCTGTTATATGATCTGGCATCAGAGAAAAAGATTCCCTATGAGCAGATCAAAAAATATGATGAAAAACCCAAAATGCCTTTCCTTTCCAGAACGGTTTCAGGCTACACCAATGCCCTGGAGGAGCATCTTGCAAAGATGCAGTTCGAATATCTAAGGAAGATGGCTGAACATGGGGAATCCTTTGTGATCGTGGGACGCTGCGCCGAGCACGTGCTGAAGGACTATCCCTGTATGACCTCCGCCTTTATTTCCGGCGACAAGGAGACGAAGTGTGCGCGTGTCATGGAGAAATATCATCTCTCCGCTGATGAGGCAAAGAAGCTCATGAAGAAAAAGGACGCGACCAGAAAGGCCTATCACAACTATTATTGCGAGGGGAAATGGGGTGACTCCCGCAACTACGACCTTTGCATCAACAGCAGTAAGATCGGCGTGGAAGGAGCCGCAGACGTCATCCTTTCCTTTGCAACAAGAAAGCAGGTACGGTAAACAGGATTATGATTTCGTTTTCTTACGCTTGACATACTGCCGTATATAGAGTATAGTAAAGACAGTCCCGATTGGGGCTGTCTTTTGGCGTTTCGCCAGTTCTCAGCAAATACGTGATACGCGGTGGGAAACCACTACCTGTAAACGAAGTGCGTCAGTTCGTTTGTTTTGATACTTGTTTTTCCGCCGTTCCAATGAAAAGAAGGAGGAAAAATGAGGAGAACGACTTATCTGACAAACGTATTAAAAAAATATGGTTCCGCCGCCCAGTATGATGCGGAGGCGAAGAAAATCATGGCGGACAAAAGTCTTTTGGCAATGATCTTACAGGTGACGGTCAGTGAACTTAGGGGATTTGACAGGAGCGAGATTGAGCGGTTCATTGAAGGCGTGGAGGTATCGGATGCACCGGCAATTACGGGCATGAACACGGAGGATGCCGACCCGGAGGAAGGGATGGTCAGGTATGACGTTCATTTTTATGTCATCATCCCCAAAAAGCAGCGCGTTAAGATTTTGCTAAACGTGGAGATTCAGAAGGAATACCATGCCAGTGGGGATTTAATGCCAAGAGGGATATATTACTGCTGCAGGATCATTTCGGGGCAAAAGGACAGGGAATTCGTGGGGGACGACTATGAAAGTATCAAGAAGACCTACGGCATCTGGCTGAACCTGAATGCGCCAAAGAGCGAGGCGGACTCGATCTTTTGCGTGGAGCTGACACCAAAGGTGCTTGCGGGAAACACGGATCCCGAGAACCATAAGTATGACCTGATGAATGTAACGATGATCGGGCTAAATGATGACAGCTACATAAGGCGGGCAACGGAGCTGCATGGATACCTTGGAACGATCTTTTCAAAGAAGCTAAAGCCAGAGGAGAAGATACGAATCTTAAAGGAAGAGTACGGCGTTGAACCGACAAAGGAAGTAAAGGAGGGTATGATTAAATTGTGTAATTTGGGAGAAGCATTATTAGAAGAAGGCAGGGAAGAAGGCAGGGAAGAAGGCCGTCAGGAAGAAAGGGAAAATACCAGGCGCGAATCTGAGAGGGCGGATGCTGCGGAGAAAAGGGCTTTTCAGGCAGAAAAAGAGCTTGAAAACTTAAAAAGACTTTTGGGAGCAGAATACAGGAAGGCGCAAGGTGATTGCATGGACAGGAAAACAAGACACTTTGGTAAAAAGAGAGGAGAACTTTGGCGTGATTTGTTTAGGAAAAATAAACGGCACGACTAATGAAAGAAAAGAATCGCCTGTCCGAATAGGACAGGCGATCGCATTTATTGTTTGGAATTAGAATGATTTTTTACAAGTGAGCTCGTTATGCAAGGGCGCGGGGGCCGTCAGAGAGAAGCTCGACAACCTTCGTGATCTCTTTTAGCATGCGGGCGCAGGCACTCGTCTCATCCTTGAAAAAGAGCGTGCCAATCTTTTTCTTTCCCTCGCAGAAGAAAACCTCCCACAAACCATTTACTTTTTCTAAGCAGATCCGTCCACTCTCTTCTCCACCGATCTGATAGAGCTTCGAAGGAACAAGATGCTCTGTTAAATAATTCTTTAATTCTGATGCTGTCATAACAAACACTTCCTTTCTGAATATAATAAATATGCAAAAAGCGACATTAATTTCTATTTAATGATGAATGAAATATTCTTGATGTAGTATTTGAAACTACATATAGCATACACCATGTTCAAAAAATATGCAAGGGCTTTTTGTTAGTATTTACAATTTTTCATTTTTCTTTTATAATTAAAGTGTAGTGGGTAAATATGCGCGAAATCATTACGTGAAACCACCTTGGAAGCATCTGGTGAAAACGATGTGTCGCGATCGAACGCAAGGTATCTGCTTAGGTTTCAACGGCGTAACCAATGATTTTGGCTGAAGTATCAGGGGAAAGTGAGGGCGGAGTATGGAAAAAAAGGTGATCATCAAGGAACTGCATAAACCGGTTCGAGAGATGGAGATTGACGTAAAGGATGACTTATTTATGGAGGACGTCATGGCTCCCTTGATGGAGCGGCCGAAGGATGTATCCTTTATTTCCCTGAATCGTTTGAACACAATGTATCTTGTGGTCAATGGCATGTCCGGGATCGATCTGGAGGACAACTTCCTCTATGTGGAAAACGATGGCGTTCAGAAGGACGGTTTGCTTCCGCAGGTGAAGCCGGCGCGGGGAACGGCCTATTTTGTCCGCGTGGAGTGGGTGCAGGATGGCTATAAGAAAAAGCCAAAGCTTCGTAGCGTTACGGAGGATGATTTCATCTACGCCCGTAACTTCATGACCGACCTCTACCAACGAAAACTCAAAGAAACAACCTACCCGATGTTATTTTCATAGAAATATCAAAGCCGCTTACCTTTCGCAAGCGGCTTTTTCGTTTTATTTAAACCACCCCTTCTTCTTGAAGACGACTGCCCAGATGACGCACACGAGTAGGCATATGAAGATTACGACGGGATAGCCGTACTTCCAGCCAAATTCCGGCATCTGCAGGTTCATGCCGTACCACCCCGCGATGAGCGTCAGCGGAAGGAAAATGCTGGTCATAAGCGTGAAAACCTTCATGAGGTGGTTCTGCTCGATGTCGATCTGTGCCTGATAGGATTCACGTACCTGCACGACATACTCTTTCAAGTTCAGGACCTGCCGCAGCAACCGCTCGCAGCGATTGTTCAGGACGTCAAAATAGTTGATGTAATCCGCGCTGATCATCTCATTATCATTGTCACAGAGCTCGTCGAAAATTTCCTCAAACTGCTCATAATATTTTTTCAGGCGGAGAACCTCATACCGTGCATCCAAAATCTTTTCACGAATTTCCTCACTGCCGTCATGAATCACGGCATCATCCAGATCGGAAATACGATCCTCCAGCTCCTCCAGGTTCTTGGTATCACCCTTAAAAAGATTTTTGAAAAAGAGATACATGGCTCTTTCATTGGAAGGAGCCTCAAAAAAATACTTTGTCGCCGCATCGTAGCTCACTTCATTTTCGCAGATCACAAACAGGTCATCCGTATCAAAATATAACAGCATCTGGGAAGGATCAGCCTCCAGATTCTTGATGTCATACCAGTCAAAAGCGATGATGCTGAAGTTATCAAAGCCTTCAAAGGTTTCAATCTGACCTTCCTCAATATACTTTACCACGACAGATTCCATCTGCTGTGTATAATTTTCTATTTCACTTCGGTAAATGACCTTTTGCATGTTTTTTCTCCCTTGATCACTGTTGTTTTTGAAATTCTATTATTTCTAAAATTTTCTTGTTTTGAAATTTTCTTGTTTTGTAATTTTATTGTTCTAGGTATTTTAACAATGCTGGTATTATACCAGTTTTGTCTATGATCATTCCTACGTTGGAATCATTTTTTCATAGTATCACTTTTTATGTAATCCCTTTTTATGTTGTCACTAGTCATTTGACTTTGCCTGATGTTTCCGTTCACCGCTTAGCAGGGCGGCGAGGAAGTGATCCCATTTTTTTAAGAGCAATGCCGCAGGAAGGGATGGCAGGAACACGATCAGTATCAAAAGCGGTACGTTTCGCAGGTGATACAGGCTTGGCGCGACACCTGCAAAATTGTAGGCGAAGAGCTCTAAAAACAGCCCATGGATCAAATAAAATTCCAGCGTGATCGTTCCCATGAAGGCAAGGAAACGATTCCCAATGCGCAGCTTCATGCCCAGCAAAAAGACAAAGAAGACGAAGGAGCAGGAGGCCAGGATCTGCGACAGCAGGCATACCCAGCGCCGAAAGACCTTGTCAAGCACATGCCGGTTTTCTCCGTAGTAGGAGAAGATGCCTTGAGCCATATTAGACAGTGCATCCAAGACAAATAATCCAACTAAGAAAAGCATAAAATAGAGCAGATAGTGCTTTTTCAAATGTGCCGTGATTGCTTCCTTATGCCGCGCAAACAGGAGGCCGATGACAAAGAAATGAACGGAATTATACCACCATTCGCCGCGCATCCAAAAGTCATTGTGATCGATCAAGGTTCCCAGCAGGTCATAGGCGAGCGTAAACAGGAGGACGCATAGGACGGCGTTCTTTTCGCTCCTGCAATGTCGAAAGGCAAGGTAAAACGCCAGGTAAAAGAAGGGCAGGGCGATCACAAACCATGCGTTGGGGTTACTGAGCTTCAGGCCGGAGACATAATAAAAGATATTCAGGCCGCTCAGCGGTTCCTTCATAAGAAAGCGCGCGAGGAGGAAGAGCAGTCCCGTGGAATAATAGGAGAACACCAAGGGCAGGATACGCCTTTTACAAAACCCTGTCAAGTAATCCGGTTTTGTCCGGTAGCTCTGATACAGGCCGTAGCCGGAGCAAAACAAAAAGAATCCGACAAAGTAATATCCATAGGGGACAAATAGCTCCAGGCCTGGTTCGATCAGCTTCGGATCAAGCCAGCTGGCACAGGTTTTTTGCCCTATGTGATGCAACATGATGCAAATGGCGAAAAAGCCCTGCAAAGCCTTCATCTGGCGAAGGGAGAAAGCTTCCTCATTCCATACGTCCCTGCCGTGGAGCTTGGAACCCCATAGCAAGAGGATGATCATGATGGGATACACCAAATAGACCAAAACATTCATCCCGCTTCCTCCCCAAAATTCGTCTTTGCCATTCGCAAGCCGCGGCAATGCTTGCTTAGCAAGCATTTTGCAAACCCAGTATCTTCATGTTAATCAAAAGGGGGAGAGCAGTCAAGGGGTTCTTACTATTCCGGCTTCTGAATTTTATTCAAAACTTTTTTCAAAATTTTGGAAACTGGAAGAACTTTTGAAAAAAGACCTCGTCTATCAGGGTAAGAGCGCTTGAATTACCAAACATGAGAAATACAAATCTAACAATCGTAAATGCGAGAAACCCAAGGAGGAGAGGAATATGAAAAAGAAAATTGTCAGCATTATTTTAGCAGTGGTACTTAGTCTTAGCCTGATGGGCTGCAGTGATCAGACGAGAGGAACGATCACAGATCCATCTGGATCCGTTAGCGTACAGGATCCGGCGAAAACAACGCCTACAGAGCGTGAAAGCGTTCTGGATAAATTCCTGGCAGGAGAATATGGGGAATTTGATCTGAACGGATCCCAAATGAAAGGGAAAGCAAATTATGTGTCTGGTGCAACCGTGATGATGGAGACGGAAGCCTGCGCTGATGCGGCGGCGGTGGACGGAAGTATGTTTCTCAACACGTTCACACCGGGAGAAGTGCAGGTCATCCCCTGGAACACCGAGGAATACAAGTACTTGGCAGAGAATACCTGGATGAATGTCAAGACTTCCCCGTTCTCGACCTTTGCAGCTGACGTGGACACGGCTTCCTACGCGAACGTCAGAAGGATGCTGACCAGGAATCAGGAGGTTCCCGTAGATGCAGTTCGCATCGAGGAGATGATCAATTATTTCCATTATGATTACAAGGCACCGACCAATGGCGATCCCTTCTCCGTAACGACGGAAATGGCACCCTGCCCTTGGAACGAGAATTCCAGACTCCTCATGGTCGGTCTTTCCGCACCTGAGCTGGACACCAGCGAGAGAGTCAATTCGAATCTGGTCTTCCTGATTGACGTATCTGGCTCCATGGACGGCGAAGACAGACTGGGTCTGGTACAGCGTTCCTTCAAGCTTCTCTGCGAAGAGCTGCAGCCTGGCGATCGTGTCTCCATCGTAACCTATGCAAGTGGTGACAAGATCGTTTTGGAAGGCGCAACTGGCGACGAAAAGGCAAAGATCTGTGATGCCATCGAGGATTTGTTCGCAGGCGGCGGGACCAATGGCGGCGCAGGCATCCAGTCCGCATACAAGCTGGCTGAGCAGTACTTTATCGAAGGCGGCAATAACCGCGTGATTCTGGCAACGGACGGCGACTTGAACATTGGCATTACCGATGAGGGCGGCCTGACGAGACTGATCGAGGAAGAGGCTAAGAGCGGCGTATTCCTGTCCGTGCTCGGCTTTGGCTGGGGCAACATTTCCGATACGCGCATGGAGGCTCTTGCAGATCATGGCAATGGAAACTATAGCTACATCGACAGCATTGCTGAGGCAAGAAAGGTTTTGATCGAGGAGATGGGCAGCACGCTCTTTACCGTTGCTAAGGACGTAAAGCTTCAGGTGGAGTTCAATCCCACGCTGGTAAAGGGATATCGTCTGATTGGATATGAAAACCGCGCGATGGCAGCAGAGGATTTTGCAAATGACGCGAAGGACGGCGGCGAGATCGGTGCAGGACATCAGGTTACGGCTCTTTACGAGGTTGCCCTGATCGATTCCAAGCAGGAAATTCCTGAGGTGGCATCCCGCTATGGCGAGGATGGCACGGTGGCAACAGGTTCACTGAATGGTGAATATCTGACCGTGAACGTACGATATAAGGAGCCCGACGGCGACACCAGCAAGCTTCTCACCTTCCCCGTAACTGACGAGGTTTATCATGAGGAAATGAGCGACAACCTGTCCTGGGCAGCAGGCGTGGCACAGGCCGGCATGCTCTTAAAGAAATCTGAATTTGCGGGCACCTCCGAGATGAAGAGCGTTCTAGACAGACTGAATCAGATTCCCGGCGTGCAGGAGGATGAATACAAAAAGGAGTTCCTGTATTTATACTCCAGGGCAAATATAAACTAACAAAATTTAAAAAAACGATGGTCTGATAAGCGAGAGGAATATAACCGGGATCGCATGACCTGCAAAGAACAATATCTCAAGAAAGAATAGGACCGAGAGGAAGAGGCAAATTTGTATGTCTCTTCCTCTTTTTGTAAATTAATGGAACAGGCATTTCAGGACTTTGCCGAAACCCTAACAGGAATATGAGTTGATTTTCCCGCCAAAAAAGATATAATAGTAGTATAAGGGGAGGATTCTGCGTTGCTTTCCAATGGGAAAGGGAGGATTGGGCATGGATTTAATTTGCATAGGCATGGCTTTGGTGGATTCGATCATAAAAGGGTTTGATCCGGAGCCAATCTCTGCATCAGGATATCGGGCGGTTTCCGGTACGCTCAGCGTCGGCGGCGAGGCGGTTAATGAAGCCATGGCCGCGGCAAAGCTTGGAACGAAGACGGGGATTTTATGCGCCCTTGGCGAGGACGACGCCGGAGAGATGATTCTTGGCGCCCTTCAAAGGTGCGGCGTGGATACCGGTCTGGTGATTCGGGGAACGGGACATGCCACGCCCGTGACGACCATGTTTGTCCGTGAGGATGGCACGAGAAAATCCATCACAAATCAGGCACATCGTTACAATTTTCATCCGGAGCAATATACAAAATATTTCGCGCAGGCAAGGGCAATCATCCTTGGCTCGCTTTTTCGTGCACCCTTTGATGATCCCGAGATCATTTTGTCCGTACTGCGGGCAGCGAAGGAGGCCGGCATCTTGGTGGTTGCGGACACGAAGCTTCCCAACTTCCGCGTACTAAGTCTTGAGGATGTTAAGGAAGCCCTGCCTTATGTTGACTACATTACGCCCAACGAGGACGAGGCGAAGTATTTCACGGGAAAGACGGAGCCGGAGGAGATGGCGGACGTATTTCTAAGCTATGGAATGAAAAACGTGGTAATCAAGCTGGGAAGCAAGGGATGTTATTTTAAGAACGGAAACGAGAGCTTTCGACTGGAGGCATTACCCATTACGGCCGTGGATGCGACGGGAGCCGGAGATAATTTCGTCGCCGGACTGACTGCGGAGCTCCTTCGCGGCAGCTCGCCCAGAGAGGCCCTTCGATTTGCAAACGCCTGCGGTGCGATCTGCACGACGGCTGTCGGCGCAAGCACGGCGCTGAAGAATCGAGACCAGGTATTAAAGATGCAAGGAAACAAGTAAATGCTACCATTCTTTGGAGGGGATTTAGAAGAAGGAGAACGCCTATGACGAAGCGTAAAAGAATCGCGGCATTTGTTGCCTACCCCGAACTCATTCACGTACGAAGAATCCTGGATGGAATTCGTGAGCAGTGTAAGACCTATGATTATGATCTCTGTGTATTTTCCTCCAATACACATCTGTCCTTTCCGCATGAGGAATACGTGCAAGGCGAGGGCAATATCTTTGAACTGGCAAATTTTGATGCTCTGGACGGTGTCATTCTGGATTACTCTACGCTGACGGGAGATCCGGGTGACAAGATGTTAAAGCGCCTTCGTGAGCGCCTTGCAAACTACCCGGACCTGCCGAAGTGTATCCTGGAGGTACCGCTGGAGGGCCTGCATCTGATCGAAAATGACAATGAGGCGGTTCTGCGTGAAATGTGTCGCCACGTGATCGAGGTGCACGGGTGTAAAAATATTTGCATTTTGACTGGAAATCAGGGCTTTGAAGTGGCGGAAAAGCGCCTTGCGATTTTCCTGGATGAAATTGGAAAGCATGGACTTGAGGTGACGCCGGAGCATGTCGTTTATGGCGACTTTTGGTATTTTGGCGGTGATGCGCTGGCTCGCAAAATTGCGAGTGGAGAAATCTCCCGTCCGGATGCGGTAATTTGTGCCAGCGACTGTATGGCGATCGGTCTGATGGACCGACTGGCGAAGTATCATATCAAGGTTCCCGGTGACATTGTTGTCATTGGCTTTGACGCTACGGATGAGGGCGCAGTGAATCCGACGCCGCTGTCCTCCTTTGACCCGGGCGACGTAAAGATGGGCGCCGATGCCGTGGATTATCTGCGGAGCCAGATCGAGCCCGAAAAGGAAATCATCCCCATGGAAGGAAACGTCATGCAATCCTTCCATCCGGGGGCAAGCTGTGGCTGCCAGACGGATCCGTCCTATGCCATGAAAAGATTTCGCGATGCTCTGTATGTCAGCTCCTTTAACCATGCTGACGAGGACTACATGAATAAGTTTAGCCTCGGAACATTGATGGAGAGTTATGCGCTGGAAAGCTTTACGGCATCTAAGTCCTCGGAGGAATGTCTGCAGAACATTTTTAACTACGCGAATTTGTTGAGTCCATTTCGAAATTTTTATCTTTGTCTAAAGGAGAACTGGCTTGACATCGAGGATACGATGATGCATGGCTATCCGGAAGAAATGAAGATTTACGTGGCGAATTCGGCCGTCGAGGAAGGGAGCTATTGCGGGGAGGCGAATGCCGTTTCGTTTCCTACAAGCATCATGTTGCCAAAGCTCGAGGAGGATAGGGAAGAGGCCCATGCCTTTTACTTTTCCCCTGTGCATTTCAACGGCATTCTGCTTGGCTTTGCCGTATTGCAAAGAGAGCTGGTGGAACATCCGGCACTGCATACCATCTATCGGAACTGGCTCCGTTATGTCAATAATGCCTTAGAGATGATCCGTTCCAAGGAGAGACTGCAGACGCTTTCCGTCCGTGATGAAATGACAGGTGCCTACAACCGAAGGGGCATGTATGAGATCTTCAGAGACATGCTCGCAAAGGCGAAGCAGGGGGATTCCCTGTTCGCAAGTGTTATTGACATGGATGGCCTTAAGTATGTAAACGATACCTTTGGCCATGGCGAGGGCGATCTCGGAATTAAGACCGTGTGTCAGGTTCTTTTCTCCATAGCAAAGGAGAATGAGATCATCGTAAGAAGTGGTGGCGATGAGTTTTTTCTGATCGGCATCGGAAGCTATACAAAGGATGCCGAGGCAATACGGGCCAACGAGTTTACGCAGGCCATGGCTAAGTGGTCGGAAAGGTTAGAAAAGCCCTACAACGTTTCTGCGAGCATCGGATGCGTTGTGTTTGAAGATTGCCATAAGGTAAGCCTGGACAATGCCCTGAGTGAGGCAGATGAGAGAATGTATCACTACAAGCTAAGACACAGACGCCATAGAAGTGTTTAATTTCAAAACGTTTAGTCTTAGTAGAAGAAACGATTGGAAGGGTAAACGATAAAAGCTATGATAGAAGTTCTGGAACAATACCAACAGAATTTAATGCTTATGCTCAGTGCCATCTGCGGTACCGTGGCCTTTTTTGTCTTGATCACGAGATCGATCCCGAAAAAAAGACGAGGGCTTCTTTTGGCATTGGAGCTTACTGCGATGTTTTTGCTGATCGCAGACAGATTTGCATATTTTTATCGAGGCAACGTGACAAACGTCGGTTGGTGGATGGTACGAATCAGTAACTGCGCCGTCTTTTTCCTGTCCCTGTTGATACTGCTCGTTTACAATCTCTATCTGAGAAACCTGTTTACGACGGAGGGAGGAATCACCAGGCTGACGATTCGGCTTCGTCTGGTCGAGATACTGCTGATCATCGGAATGTTCCTGGTTTTGTTGTCTCAGTTTTACGGATTCTATTATACCTTTGATTCCTTTAATCGCTATCAGCGCGGCTCCTTATTTTATCTCTCTTATATTGTGCCGACCGTTTCCATGCTGTTGCAGCTGTCGGTCATCCTTCAGTATTACAAGCATCTAAGCAGCTGGATCAGGGCATCCTTGCTTTTGTTTACGATCGTTCCCATGATCGCATCCCTGCTGCAGATTAAGTTCTATGGCCTTTCTCTCACCAATATGTCGATCGTTGGCATGGCTGTTTTCCTGTATGTTCTGTCTCTGGTTGACATGAATCATCAGGTAGAACAGGCACATGAGATGAAGATCGCCTTTTTGATGGAAGAACAAAACAGCATGAGAAGGCTGTTCGAGCAGACGGCAACCGCTTTGGCGAGTGCCATCGATGCAAAGGATACCTACACGCATGGTCATTCAACTCGCGTCGCTGATTATTCCCGCATGATCGCAAAGCAGAGCGGCATGGATGAAAAGGAATGCAATGAGGTTTATTACGCGGCCCTTTTGCATGACGTTGGCAAGATCGGTATCCCCAATGACATTATCAATAAAAAGGGAAAGCTGACGCCGGAGGAATATGCCGTGATCAAAAAGCATCCCGTGATCGGAAAGCAGATTCTGTCCAGTATTGTGGAGTTCCCGTACTTAAGCATTGGAGCGAATTTTCATCATGAACGGTATGACGGCAAGGGATATCCTGAACGGCTGAAGGGAGAGGACATTCCGAGACTCGCGAGGATCATTGCCGTGGCGGATGCCTATGATGCCATGACCTCGAAGCGAAGCTACAGGGATCCGATGCCGCAGCAGCAGGTTCGTGAGGAATTGATCCGCGGCATTGGTGAGCAGTTTGATCCCGAGTACGCGAAGATCATGATACACCTGCTCGACCTGGATACCGAGTATGAGATGAAGGAGCGCGAGGACGTCAAGGAACTGGCTGGAAATGATGAGCTGCAGGTGGATAAATATCGCTCCTATGTTTCCGAGGGAATTCTGCTGACGAAAAAGCTGATGAAGCTGCATCTTGAGGTCAGCCCGATGGAGGGACATACGGCGGAGGAGGCCTTTGGAACCATCCTTTTGTTTGACTCCCTGGACGGAAGGGTTCACGCCGGCGAAAGACAGGCGTCGGAGCTTTGCTATTATGAATACGGTGAAATCTGGCTGGATGGCCGCGCGGAGTGTCCTGGCATCAGAAAGATGGAGACGAAGGTCACGAAGCTGGAGAAGGAATTGAACGTAAAAGAGCGTGTCGCGAAGAATCAGAGTGTTAAGTCCTATGACCTTGAGGTTGTGAAGTGCCTGGATCACGTACGACTCATTATTTTTGACGGAGAGCAGGTTACGGAGCGTATTCTTGCCCTGCCTGACTGTGCAAGATATACCTATCTTGGACTTACGGGACAGTATTGCCGTATCAGCGGAATTTCGATCAATCGATCTGAGGAGGACGTTGCGGAGGACTTCATTCCGCGAATTGCGGAGCTCGTCAACTATGCAGATGGTCCTGAGGGAGATCTTCCCAACATTCAGATTGATGGATACCGATCGGCATCGACAAAGGGCATTCCCATCGTAAACGGAATGAAGATTTCCTTCCATGCCATGAGCCTTCCAACTGCAAGGCTGATCTGGCATATCCCCTTTGTCAGCGTATTTTCTTCGGAGGATGGACAGATCGACGGACCGGAGTTTCATGAGTTTGCCCTGATCCGCCTTGATGGTGAATATTGGGATTCCGGAATCTATGCGACCAATAAGCTGACGGTTGACAAGAAGGAGGAATTTGTAGACTGGGATGAGTGGAAGCGCCGCAATAAGGAAGGAATTGACGTTGTTGTTTCCTTCCACGTAGAGGGGAACCAGATCACGGTATATACGGAGAATCTGGGAATTTCCGTAAAGAACGTGGTGACCATTATCGACGGGTCAACGACGGCCTATGCCGCCCTCACGGGAGATCAGGTCGCACTGACGGACATCCATATTATTTAAGAATCAGTTAAGAAATAGAAAAGAGATAGCTTAAGACTTTTATGCTCCGACGTTGTATTGTAAGATCAACAAGGAACGTAAAAGTCTTTTTTTAGGAAAAAGGGGAAGAAATATGAGTATGGATCGAGAAAAGCAAATCATTTTGACGGCTAAGGATTTATCAAAGACATTTTCCAATGAATCCGTGCAGCAGCACGTACTAAAGAATTTGAATCTCAATATTTATAAGGGTGATTTCACGGTGGTCATGGGAAACTCCGGATCAGGTAAGAGCACGCTCCTCTACGCGCTTTCCGGAATGGATCAGCCAACGCTTGGAACCATCACCTATTTCGTAGAGAATGGTAAGAACGAGGAAATCTCGAAATTCAGCAATGATAAGCTGGCACTGTTTCGCAGGGATCACGCGGGCTTCGTATTCCAGCAAAACTACTTAAATGATTCCATGAGCGCGCTGGACAACGTCCTCATCAGCGGACTATTAAAGACAAAGGATCGCAAGGCACTTACGGAAAGGGCAAAGGCGCTGCTTGAGAAGGTCGAGATCAGTGAACGTGATTTTCAGAAATTCCCGACGCAGCTCTCCGGCGGTCAGCAGCAGAGAGTTGCCGTTGTCAGGGGCGTGATCAATGCACCGGAGATTCTCTTCGCGGATGAGCCGACGGGTGCACTGAACTCCCAAAACACGATCAACGTACTGGACATCCTCAGTGACTTAAATGCGCAGGGACAGAGCATTGTCATGGTAACCCATGCGATCAAGGCCGCGGAGAGAGGCAATCGGATCATTTATCTCTCGGATGGCGTGATCTCTGATGAGTGTGACCTTGGCCCCTATCTTGGAGATTACAAGGATGAGAAAAATCCGAATCAGACAAAGGCCATCGAAAGGCACAGGAAGCTGAAGGATTTCCTGCAGGAGCAGGGCTGGTAAGAGATGACGCGGAGAGCGCGTACGAACCATTACGGAGAGGAAACAAGCCATGTATAGATTATTTATGATTGCGAAGAACAACATGAAAAAACAAAAGGGTGACATGTTCACCTTCTTTATCCTGACCTTTCTCACGGCATTTCTGATCTTCGACAGCGCCAGCGCGATGCTTGGGCTTGGAAGAATCCTAGATGACCGTTTTCAGGAGATTAACGGTGCCCACGTCATGATCATAAATCTGGATACCGAGGCGGAGCAGGAATGCGCCGAGAAGGCAATTGAGAAGAATCCCCATATCATTGATTATGAGAAAACACCGATGCTGCAGTTCGGAGCGGAATATCGGAAAAAGGGTGAGCAGGACTATTCCTCCTATACCTTTTTCGCGGAGAGCTTTACGCAGGAAAAACGGATCATGAAGGTTGCAGATGAAAAAAGGGAATATCAGAAAAATGACATTCTGCTTCCGTATCATCTAAAGAGCAGTTATCAGGTGGACGACGTCATGCAGGTCAAGATCGGCGAGGAAGTCTATGATTTCAACATTGCCGGTTTCCTGGAGGATCCTTATTTTTGCAGCACCATGAACATTACGATTTTCTCCGTATGCCTGTCTCCGGAAATGATGGATCAAATGGTGCAGGATCATCCAGGCAATGTTCTGAAGGGTTATGTTCACAAAGGCATTGCGGACGTACAAGGCTTTGCAGATGCCTATACCACGAATGATTTGGAAAAGGAGATTACGGAAAGCTATAAGAATTATTTGAAGGAGTATGCGGAAAAGAATCCGGGAAATGATTACACGAATTATATGGCGATCAACTGGGAGATGATGAAGGGAGGATCTCAGTTCCTTCCTATCATTGTGATGGCGATCCTGTTACTGTTTGCGGGTATGATCCTTGTGATTTCCATGGTCATCATCTCCTTTAGCATCAAGAACTTTATTCAGAGGAACATGAAGAATACGGGTATCCTGGAGGCCAGCGGATATACGGTGCGAGAGCTTCGTATCTCCCTGATCCTGCAGATACTGCTGGTAGCAATGGCCGGAGTGGTCGCGGGTATTGGCGTTGCAATTGCAACCTTTAGAAGCTTCGGGGACGTCGTCGGATCCGTTTTGGGGCTTCGTTGGAATCAGCCTGTCAATTGGGGGGCAGCAGCGGGAACGCTTCTTGGGATCCTTGTTGTCATTTGGCTTGTCGGCATCAAGATCAGCAGTACCTACAAGAAGATCACCGTGCTGGATGCGCTTCGCGGGGGAATCAATACCCATAACTATAAAAAGAATTATTTCCCGCTCGATAAGACGCCTCTGCCCGTACCCCTTGCTTTGTCCTTGAAGGAGACCTTTGGCGGACTTGGAAGAAATTGTTTGATGGTCATCATTAGTTCGCTCCTTGTGATTTCAACGTTGATCGGATTTGGACTCGTGGAAAACTTTGCGAAGAATACAGACAATCTCGTGAACATGTTGGCGTTTGAGACATGTACGGATGTGGTCACTGCAGTTGGATGTGATAAGGATCTTTCAGAGGATCTGCGGAAGCTTTCAGGGGTGGACGGGGTGCTGGTCAATATGGGCTTTGAACCCGTTGTCTATTATGGGGATCAAAAGAGTTCTTATTATTGCTATGCGGTAGATGATCTTAACAATACACGGTGTACCAATCTTCTGGAGGGCAGATATCCGGAAAGGGACAACGAAATCATGGTTACCCCCGGCATTGCAGATGATTTTGGGG
This sequence comes from Lachnospiraceae bacterium, assembly GCA_017527205.1. Classification (GTDB taxonomy): domain Bacteria; phylum Bacillota; class Clostridia; order Lachnospirales; family Lachnospiraceae; genus Acetatifactor. The sequence goes on from JAFXQK010000027.1 coordinate 76,672, forward strand.
TAAAGATTGGCGACATATTGGAGATTGAGTATGCGGGGAAAAAGGAAGAGTATCTCATCACTGGCATCAACCAGAGATTGGAGCGTATGGGCCGCACGATCTATATGAGAATTGACGGCGCCAAGAGAATTCTTTCCGGAGAGGTTGTCAGTGCCTATCGGTATTACGTTTACGCAAAGGAAGGCGTTTCCTATGAAGAAGTCAAGGGGGCGATTGAGAAGTATGCCGGCGAGAAGGAACTTGAGCTTCAGCATGAGGATAATTATAAAGAGATGCGTAGCACGATTGCTATGGTAACCCTTGCGCTAAATGCGATCTGTATCGCCATTATTGTCATCACGATGATCATTGTAATCTTTGTGGAAGCCCTTGTGATCCGCGCAAAGATTGCAAGAGAGTGGCGCAGCATGGGAATCAGTAAGGCGCTTGGCCAGACGTCGGGCGGACTGATCATGCAGATCATGCTTTCCAATTTACCGGCGATCTTTGCGGGTGCGATCCTGGGCGGATTAGTTGCTCCCTTTGTCGGAAGAACTCTGGTGAAGACAATGTTCTCCTTGTTCGCCGTCCAAAGGGTATGTTTTGGCATTCCGTTCTATTATGTGTTAGTCACGGTAGCCGGAATTATCATCGTGGCAATCCTGACGTCAGGAGCCGTAGGACTCAAGGTCAGAAAGCTCAAGGCCGTCGCCATGATCACGGAGGAGTAAAATCTTTGCATAACTCGGGGAAACGAAAAAATTACCTTAATGGCATCTCGCGCCTCGGGGTTATCGCAAGGTGAGGGATGTTGTATTGGGCAAGAGTATTGGGAAAGGGTGTCGGAAAGGGCGTTGCGTAAATTTTGTGGTGGTGGTAGAATAGGCATAGACAGGGGGAACCGGGTATGCATTATGATTGTCTGATCGTGGATGATGAAGTTGAACTGGCGAAGATGACGGCAGAGTATTTTGGGATGTTTGACATAAAGACGCAGTACGTAAGCAGTGCTGCGTCTTGTTTTGATTTTCTGGAACGGAATGAGGTTGACGTCATTTTGCTGGATATCAATCTTGGGGACGGTTCTGGGTTTGAGGTCTGTAAGACCGTGCGGGAGAAGTATCAGCTGCCGATTTTGTTCATCAGCGCAAGGCAGAGCGATGATGACGTGCTGGTGGCGCTTTCCATTGGCGGAGATGATTACGTGAAAAAGCCTTACAGTCTTTCGGTGCTTCTTGCAAAGGTAAAGGTGAATTTGAAAAGAGTGCAGCAGATGAAGCAGCTTGCAAGCGAGGCGAAGGAAGGACAGGCAGATGCCGCAGCGAGGCAGGGCGCTTTGGCACAGATGGAAGGGAAGATGGGGCAGGCTAACTTTGCGCAGGCGGAAGGGAAAGCGGATCAGACGGCAATTGCAGGTGCAGACGGGGCGGCAGCAGGTGTCTCATCAGGCGGGAGACAACAGTTGACGTTAGATGCAGCCACGATGTCAGCCATCATGGATGGAAATCGCATTCCCTTAAAGGCGAAGGAGTTTGCGCTGCTGAAGGTCCTTTACGAGCATAAAAATACCATTGTGACGAAGGAGCAGCTGTTTGATGAGGTTTGGGGTGACAGCTTTTATGGCGATGGCACGCTGAATGTTCATGTGAGAAAGCTGCGGGAAAAATTAGAGAAGGATCCCAACAATCCAGAGCTACTGAAAACCATCTGGGGAACGGGGTACATGTTAGAGCTATGAAGGCATATAAGCGACTGATTGTGATTTATACCGTTTTTATGTTGGCAGTGCTCGCCGCCATTGTGATCTTTTGCCGCGGAAGGGAGCTGTCCCCGGATCATATTGCCTCTTATGACGCACAGGAGCTGAAAATCTATCGTCAGGTCTGGGATCAGGTAAGGCAGAGCTATGAGCAAAGCGTTTCAGAGGCACTGGTCTTCGGATGTGTGATATGGGGCGTGGTCTTGCTTGCTGGATATCTCTTGCTGCTTCTTTTGTATTTTCTTCTCATCAAGCCCGCGCGGGAAATGGAGGGCTTTGCGGAAGAGATTGCGAAGGGGAATTTTGACGTACCGATCCCCATCTATAAAGAGAATCTGTTTGGGCGCTTTACGGAAAGCTTTGACCTGATGCGAGAGGAACTCAAGGCCTCGAAGCAGCGGGAGCGTGAGGCGGAGCAGGCGAAGCGCGAGATGGTGGCGGAGCTTAGTCATGACCTAAAGACGCCGGTTGCAACGATTCAGGCGACCTGTGAGGTCATGGATCTGAAGCTCACAATGAAGCTGGAAAAGGCAGAGCGCGAGCTCTCGGCGCTATTGAAATCCGATGAGACATGTCAGGACACGGTTTGCGCAAGGCTTAGAGCGTTCAATGAGGAAAAAAGAATAGATCCGAAAGGTGAGGCAGGGCTATCCATAAAACTGTCAGAGGAAGCTTCTCAAATAAGCGAAAACGAGATTGCACAAGGACGGTCAGAGCGGCTTCGTCAGGTTGAGGAAAACATCCGCGAGATTCAAGAAAACCTTGAGAAGATCAGCTATATTACCAATAAGGCTGAGACGATTCATCAGCTGGTCGGCAATGTTTTTCGGGCAACGCTGGAGGACATGCAGGAGATCAGGGTGGAGCCGAAGGAATATGATTCCCGGCTGATCGAGGGGTATTTTAAGAGTCTAAAGGAATACGGCAACATTCTGTTTGAAAATCAGATTCCGGAATGTCTTGTCTACATGGACAAGCTCCGCATGGAGCAGGTTATCGACAATGTCGTAGGTAATTCCTATAAATATGCGGGAACGGACGTGCATGTCTCCTTCGAAGAGACGGAAAGCCAGCCAAATCAGGATGGAACCCGCAGCAGATTTATCAAGATTACGGTTCGCGATGAGGGCCCGGGCGTTCCGGAAGAGGAGCTGCCGCTTCTTACGCAAAAGTTTTATCGAGGAAAGAATACGCAGGAAAAGCAGGGTTATGGCCTTGGCCTTTACCTTGTGAACTGGTACATGGAAAAGCAGGGCGGCGGCATGGAATATCATAATGACCATGGCTTTGTCGTGGAACTGCTGGTCAAGAAGGTCTAGAAAGCGATAAGATATAGAGTGCCGAGGATAAAATAAAAAGCAGGCAAAGGATTTCTCCTTGGCCTGCTTTTTCCGTGGTACCATGAAATTATTCCGTTATGTTATCGATGCGCTCAAAGGTCGTTTCGCCAGTGATATAGTCTACGTCGCTGTTAGCGCTTCTCCAGCCAAGGCTGCCATCCTCTTCAAACCAGAACTCACCAGCGCCGTTCGTGTATTTTACGTCATCCGTATACTCATCCTCAGAGGTATAGGTGCGGATATAATACTTTGCATCCGTGTACTCCAAAAGCGTCGTGGAGTCATAATAGGTGGCATTGATTTCCCAGTTTGAGGATTCAAAGGCACTGCTGCTCCAGTGAACGTTGACCGTATAATTGTTGTTGCCGGTGGACGTGATGTCGATGGTGCATCTTCCGGACAAAGGCTCCGTATAAGTGCCGGAAAAATCAGGTGCGATGACCTCCTCGCCTGCATCCTCCGAACTGCTGGAATCTTCAACGCTGGCTGCATCCTCCGAACTTTCCGTATTCTCTGCGCTGCTTGCATCGGTTGATGCTGCCTCAGAAGAGATGGACTCGCCTGTGATGGCGTTCTCGGTAGATTCCTTGGTCTCTCCGCCGCATGCCGTGAGAGACAGAACCATGCTGCCAATGAGTGCTGCTACTAATATTTTCTTCATTTCTTTTTTCCTCCTAACATAGAACCAAATGGTTCAAATCTTTTTCTTGTAACTTGACACTTCCGAAAGTATACCCCTTCCTCGAAGCAAAAACAATAGTCTTATTGGACAAAATGCACTAATAAAGATATTGCTAATTGTAAGTAATGCACAAATTGTATTCTGCGATGCTTTGTCATAGCCGGCTAGTCCCTCACATACACTGTACAAACACTTTTTCTGAGGGTTGCGGTGAGGGATTATATTGAGGAGCGGGCCATTAGCATCGCGAATTACATCATCGAACACGGAACGACGGTGCGGCAGACGGCCAAAGACTTTGGGGTGAGTAAAAGTACGGTGCACAAGGACGTCACGGAGCGTTTGGAGCATATCAAGCCGAAGCTTGCAAAGGAGGTCAGGAGGGTTTTGGACCTCAATAAGTCAGAAAGGCATATTCGCGGCGGCATGGCGACGAAAGAAAAATATTTGCATCAACATTAAGTGAAGGCGGGGAAGCAGTTCCCCGTCTTTTTTCATTCGGGGATTGCGATAATGTTTAAGATGGAGTAAACTATCATTGGGAAATTATGGGAAGGGAGAGGCCATGGCATCGGAACAAAAAAAACAAATGGAAGAATTGGCGATGCAGGTGATGCAGCTTTCGCGGGATGACCTGTTGATTCATTTGCGCTTTTTTGACCTTGCGCTGGCAAATTTGAAATTAGAGCAAAGGCAGATGCCGCAGAGCCCTGAGACCGACCAGCTCCCTTTTATGATGACAAATGGTGCGGCGCTCTTCTATGATCCCACGGGCGTCCTGAAGGCTTATATGGCAGATCCGCGGCTGGTTGCGAGGACGCTTCTTCATGTCTTGCTGCACTGCGTGTTTTTTCACGGCTTTCAGTATGAGAAGCTGGAGCCTGAAGCTTGGGATCTTGCGGCGGACATTGCCGTGGAGAATGTCATACAGGACATGCAGCTTCCCGGCGTAGCGCTGGAGGAGGATCAGGACCGCGCACGGAAATTTCGCGTCCTGAAAGAGGACTGCGGCGCACTGACGGCAGAGAAGATCTATCGGTATTTTCGATTGAATCCTCCGACGCCTGCGGAGCGAGAGGAATGGAGGAAGCTTTGCAGGCGAGACAGTCACGAGCTTTGGAAGCCCGCGGAGGAGCTGCTCATCACGCAGGAGCAGTGGAAGAAGATCAGCGAGCGCGTGAAGGCGGATTTAAAGTCCTTTACGAAGGGGAAGGCAGGGGCCGAGACCATTGAAAAGAACCTGGAGGAAGCCACCAGGGATCATTATGACTATGCAGACATTTTAAGGCGATTTACCGTGACGGGCGAGGACATGGCGGTCAATGATGATGAGTTTGATTATATTTATTATACCTACGGCTTGAACGTATACGGGAACATACCGCTCGTGGAACCCTTGGAATACAAGGAGCTACATAAGGTCAAGGAATTTGTGATCGCGATCGACACCTCAGCTTCCTGCCGCGGCAGTGTGGTAAGGGCGTTCCTGAACAAAACATATTCGATCCTGAAGGGGACGGAGAATTTCTTTCACAAGATCAACGTACATATCATTCAGTGCGATCAAGAGGTGCAGAGCGACACGAAAATCACCTGTGACGATGACTTTGAGACCTTTATGAAGTATGGGAAGCTCAAGGGCTTTGGTGCGACGGATTTTCGCCCTGTGTTCTCGTACGTGGAACAGCTGCGGGAGCAGGGAGAATTCGAAAACTTAAAGGGTCTCATCTACTTTACGGACGGGTACGGAATCTATCCGGAGAAGAATCCCGGTTACGACGTGATTTTTGCCTTTTTGGAGGAGGACGAGCATCGGATGCCCGTGCCGCCCTGGGCACTCAAGGTCATTCTCGAGGAGGAGGGCTTATGAACATTAAGCAGGCGAAGGATTATATCAAGAATTCGGTAAGTTTATATCTGAAAAAGGATGAATTTGGGGATTATCGGGTGCCCGTGGTGCGACAGCGTCCCATTTTTCTTCTGGGTGCGCCTGGTATCGGAAAGACGGCCATCATGGAGCAGATCGCGCAGGAGCTTGGAATTGCGCTGGTTGCTTACTCCATGACGCACCATACAAGGCAGTCCGCGCTGGGACTTCCGTTCATCGAGAAGAAACATTACGGCGGCAAGGAATATCCTGTCTCGGAGTATACCATGAGTGAGATCATTGCTTCGATCTATGACACCATGGAGGAGAGCGGAATCAAGGAGGGAATCCTGTTCTTGGATGAGATCAACTGTGTCTCCGAGACGCTGGCGCCTTCGATGCTACAGTTTTTGCAGTATAAGGTTTTTGGGCGTCATGCGGTGCCGGAGGGCTGGGTGATCGTGACTGCGGGAAATCCACCGGAGTATAATAAGTCCGTGCGCGAGTTTGACGTCGTGACGATGGACCGATTAAAGGTATTGCCCGTGGAACCGGACTATCGGATCTGGAAGGAGTACGCAACGGAGCGCGGCGTACATGCGGCTGTTTTGAATTTCCTGGATCTGAAAAAGGAATGTTTTTATGTCATGGAGATGACGACGCAGGGGCGGAGCTATGTCACGGCTAGGGGCTGGGAGGATTTGTCGGAAATCCTAAAGCTCTACGAGGAAGAGGAGCTAAAGGTAGAGGAAAGCCTTGTCGAGCAGTACATTCGAAACCCGAAGGTGGTCAAGGAATTTACGGCCTATTATGATCTGTTTAATAAATATAAAAAGGATTATCGCGTCGAGGAGATCCTTGCGGGAACGCCTTCCGTTCAGGCGCTTGCGAGGGCCAAGGAGGCACCCTTTGATGAAAGGCTTTCGCTTCTTGGCATGCTTCTTGATAAGGTGCAGGCGGAGATGAAGGACGTCATGGAGCAGGCGGCGTATCTGTCAGAGCTCCGTGCACCATTAAAGGCTCTGCTTACGAAGACACAGGATGGTAAGGCAGAAGGCGTGGATGAAAACACGATGGGAGCCGGAAACGAGTCTTCGGATGCGCTTGCAGGCGTGATCCATATGTTGGATCAGATGATCGAGGGTCGCAGGAAGCTATTATACAATCTGCAGACGGCAGGATCCCTCTCCGACGAGGACAAGCGGAAGCATAAGCGTGTTTTGAGATTTTTGGAGGAGCGCAGAAAGGAACTGTTTCTTCGAGAATTCTCAGACCCCAAAGCATATGACGATTCAAGGCCTGACAGTCAGGAAAGCAGGGAACATGGGGAAGGCATTTCGCAGGACTGCAATGCCGCAGGCAATTGGATCAAGCAGAAATATAACGGCGAGGTTGCCCGCATGAAGCAGGAGACGCAGCGGACGGGCGAGCAGCTTCATGCCCTGTTTTCCTTCGCGGAGCAGGCGTTCCAAAATGGCAATGAGATGCTGATTTTGGTGACGGAGCTGACGGTCGGGAAATCCTCCTCCGCATTTATTGCGACTTTCGGAAGCGAAGATTATCGCAGACATAATGAAGAATTGATGCTCAGTGAAAGACAAAACGATTTGAAGGGAAAGATCGCGGAGCTGGGACTGTAAGGGCGCAGGAATCAAGTTAGTGCATAGAAAGAGAGTCGTAATGCGCTCGGGATGCCTGAGATGATGAAGCACGATAGAAATGCAAAATAGACGAGACGGCAGGAAAGAAAAATGAATGAACTAATTTTGGAAATATCAGCATTGGCCATATCAATCTTTTGCTTGTGGGATTGCTTTGCCCACAGGCGAAAGCTTTATTGGCCAATGCCAAACACCTGGAAAGAAAAAATTCGGGATCAGCATTTTATTTACGTCATGCAGCTTGTAACACTGAGTGCGTCAGCCTTTTTCTCCATTCTGGAGGCGGGCGTAGAGCGATATGCTCCCGTGAAAAATGCCCTAATTCTCTTTACCCTGAGTGAAGGATATTTTTTGGCCCACGTTGTCATGTCCTTCCTGTTTACGCTCTATATTCTCAATATGTCCGGAGCAAGCAAGGAGCATGGAAGGAAGTTTTTCCTGGCATTTTTCACCCCATTCTTTTTCTCGGAGTTTATGGTGATTATAAATCCCTTTACGAAAATGATCTTTTACGTGGATCAGAATGGTGCATACCGCAGGGGGGATTTTATCTGGCTGCTTTATGTCATTGCCACGGTTTACATCGTGCTTGGCGTCATCTTCTTTCTCATGTACAAAAAGCGTTTGTCCGTTATGGATCGTAAGGCGGCGTTCATTCTGATTTCCATTGCGATCCTGGGTATTTGCATTCAGGGAATTTGGTTCATTACGGTGGAATTATTCTTTGAATCAATCTGCTTTTTAGGCTTTATGATGCTGCTTGAGGATCCGGCCCAGCAGCTTGGAAGCGGCAAAACGGGAAGGATCAGTCAGGGCTTTGTCGTCGTCATTTCCATGATTTTTATTGCTGTCATCGCGATCAATATTAACCTGATCTATCAGACCGGCTCGGAACAGACGGGCAGGATCGGAACCATTCAGCTCGATAACATTAAGGGGAACCTTCAGGAAACCATTTCGGGGGCGGAGGGAAATCTTCTGCGCTTTACCATGGGGATGGAGCAGTTCATCAATGAATCCAAGGACATGGAGGAAATTGAGACCTACATTCGTGACCAGAAATCATACCTTTACGATCTGACGGGAGGCAATTGCTATAATGTCTATGCAGCTGCGCCTGATTGGACGATCATTCCGGATTTTGACATGCCGGAGCACTATCATGCCGTGGAGAGAGTCTGGTATCTCGGTGCCAAAAAGAATGCAGGAAGAATTTACATTTCGGAGCCTTATATCGATGCGGCAACGGGAAATCTTTGCTTTACTCTGTCGAATCTGCTCTCGGACGGAGACGTCGTAACGGCGATGGACTTTACGCTTTCGCGAGTGCAGGACAGTGTGGCGCAGATGAGTGAGGATGCAAGCCAAATTGCCATGATCGCAACGAAGGAGGGAACCATTGTCGGAAGCACGGATCTCGAGGCACAGGGCAAGAAGGTCAGCGAAGCCTACCCGGAATATGAGGAAGTTTTTGAGCGCGTAAAGGCATCCAATGAGCACAGGAGCTTTTCCATGAAGATCTCCGGAAAGAATTATATCGTTTTCAGCAACGAGACAAGCAATGAATGGCAGCTGATCCTCGGCGTGGAGTCCGATGCATTTTATTCCGAGATTTATCATCAGATGGTCATGCTTGGCGCCATCGATCTTCTCATGGTTGCCGTGATCGTAGTCTTCTATCTGGTGAGCGTCAACAACCAAAAGAAGGCGGAGAATGCGATGGTTGCAACGGAGGGCTTCATCTCCAATCTTTCGGAAAAGCTGAAATCTCCCGTGAATGACATTGTGAGAATCAGTGACAGAACGCTTCGGGAGGAGCAAAACAGTCAGGATGCCCTAAGGGACATTCGGGAGTACGGGAAGCGGCTGCAGGAGACGATGGAGAATCTGTTTTCCTATTCAAGCATCCTAAAGAGCCGTGTGAAGGAGGAGTCCGAAAAGGGGAAAAAGCGTGGCAGGGAAGCATCGGCCTCGAGCAGATATATCCGAAACGGCATCATCGGCATTCTGGTGGCAGCACTTCTTACGGGACTGTTTTTATCCATCGGCACGGCTACAAAATGGGGCAACTCCCGAATCGGAAGGGAAGCGGACAAGTACCATGCGGAGCTGAATCGCTGGATTTTGCAGCAGCAGAGCATTCTCGGCATGTTTACGAACGTCATTATCGCGGATCCCTCTGTGTTGGATGATTATGATCAGGCAGTGAAGTGGCTGAACGATATTGCACAGAATTATAATGAATTGTCGGTTTGCTATATGGCGAACCCCTATAACACGGAACACTCTGTCATTATGAATAACGGCTGGGTTCCGGAACCCGATTATCACGTGGAGGAGAGGCAGTGGTACTTAGATACGGAGCGCTCTGGTGACGGATACAGTATTTCAGCGCCCTATTATGATTCCCAGACGGGTTTGTATTGTATTACCTTCTCACAGATTGTTTATTCAAAAGACGGCGAATTTCTGGGCATTTTCGCAATCGACTGTTATATTGAAAAGCTGATTCAGGTGCTGGATGACAGCTATTCTGAGGATGGGTATGCATTCCTTGTGGATCAGGACGGAACAATCCTAAATCACCCCTATAAGAATTACGAGATGGGTGATGGCTCCATTACGAACATTGAGGATACCGAATATGCGGAGGCCTATCACAATGGAAGTCTCTTTGGAATGCGGGATTATGATGGACGATATGTTTCCTGTCGTGCGCAGAGAAGCAGCATCTCAGGCTTTACTGTCATGGTGGTGCAAAACTGGTGGAGCGTTTATGGAACCGTCATGCTTGTGGCGCTTGTATTCCTGATCATGCTGGTTGCCTCCATCATCGCCGTGGCAGCCATGATCAGCCGCTTTATTCAGTGGCAGGAGGTTGCCAACAAGAAGCTTGTCGAGGCAGCTGAGGAGGCCGTTTCCGCAGGAAAGGCAAAGTCCAGATTTCTTGCACAGATGTCTCATGAAATCAGGACGCCCATCAATGCCGTGCTTGGCATGAATGAGATGATTCTTCGTGAGTCGGAGGATGCGTCCATTCAGGAGTATGCAGGAAACATTCAGTCTGCAGGTAAGAACCTGCTTGGCCTGATTAATACGATTTTGGATTTCTCGAAGATTGAAGAGGGAAAGATGGAGATCCTTCCCGTGAGATACGATACCGCGACGATGATTGACAACGTTGCACTTTCCATCGCAGGCAGGGCAAAGGACAAGGGGCTGATCTTCGAGACGCATGTCGACGAGATGCTGCCGACGGCGCTGTACGGCGATGACATGAGGATTTCTCAGGTCATCATGAATCTGTTAACCAATGCGGTGAAATACACGAAGGAGGGACGCGTGGATTTCTATGTCACGGCGGCGAAGAAGGATGAGGAGACCATTCGTCTGGGCATTCGCGTAAAGGATACTGGCATTGGCATTAAGAGCGAGGATATTGGAAAGCTTTTTGAATCCTTCACTCGTCTTGAGGAGGATCGCAACAGGACCATCGAGGGCACGGGACTTGGAATGTCCATCGTTCACAGGCTCCTTACCATGATGGGCTCGAAGCTTGACATACAAAGCGAATATGGCAAGGGCTCTGAGTTTTCCTTTGAGCTGGATCAGACGGTGGTCGATTCAACGCCGATCGGAAACTTTAAGCAGAAGGCAAAGGCGGCAGCAGAGAAGCGAGAGAATGAGCCGCATCTGTATGCACCAAAGGCAAGGGTGCTGGCGGTCGATGACAACGAAATGAACCTCAAGGTTATCAAGAATCTTTTGAAGATTTTTGGAATTAAGCCTGAGCTTGCAAGTTCTGGTGATGAGGCTTTAAAGAAGCTTTCTGAGAGTCAGTTTGACATTGTGCTGTTGGATCACATGATGCCCGGAATGGACGGCATTGAGACGCTAAGGCGCGCGAGGGAAAATGGCGTGATTCCTGCGGAAACCAAGGTGATTGCCTTGACGGCAAACGCCGTGGTCGGTGCGAGGGAAGGGTATCTGGCGGCAGGCTTTGACGATTACCTTTCGAAGCCCGTGGAAATAAAGCTCTTGGAGAAAATTCTGAAAAAGTATCTTCCCACGGATGTTGTAGAGGTTAGACAGAAAGCAGATGCTGCGGAAGAAAACATGAAGAAGACGGGAAGCGAGAAGAAGGCGGAAGGCGCGAGGAAGGTGGAAAGCGCGAAGAAGGCGGAAGGCGCGAGGAAGGTGGAAAGCGCGAAGAAGGCGGAAGGCGCGAGGACCAGCAATCAGAAGACAGTTGCAGATGAGAGGATTGAGAGTGGGAAGAATATGGCAGGTGCTCAGTCTGCAACGCTTGAAAGGGATGAGATAAACCTTGAGAAGGATGAGGCAAGCCTGGAAGGGGACGATGAAATCTTTGAGTTCGCTCCGGAAGGGGATGAATTGATGGAGTTCTTGCCAGAGGGCGAGGGCGAATCCAAGGTGGAGACGTCAGAGGACGTCCTGAAGCGCATTCAGCAGGAAGGAATCCTGACGGAGGAAGGTCTCTCTTACTGTGCGGGAGATCAGGAGTTTTATCTGGAGATGCTTTCCGATTATGCGGACAGCGAGAAGAACCGCGAGGAGGAGCTGAACGCAGCCTTTGCGGCGAAGGATTGGAATGCCTACGCCATTAAGGTGCATGCGCTAAAGAGTGTTGCAAAGACGGTGGGAGACGCGAAGGTGTTTGAGGGAGCCAAGTCGCTGGAGATGGCCGCGAAGGAAGAACGAGAAAAGGAGATTTTGGAAAAGCACCCGCTGCTGATGCAGGAATATGCACGCAAGGCAGACTTCCTCCATGACTTGCTGTAATATCCAAGGAGAAAGAACAAAGGCTGAAGAATTATGCATCAAATTAGCTGAAACGGACGAGAAATTGTGTGGAAGAGGGTACGTGCATTGTACTTCATGGCAGGAAGCCTACAGAGGTATTGTATGTGACAGATATCTTGATACGATGACTGTGGAGGCGACAACGGCACGTGCCAGGCAGTTTCCGGAGAATACTCTTGTAGCTAAGGATAAAGAGAAAGTTGTAGGTGCATTATGATGCCTTGAGACAGTGAAAAAATAAGACAGTTACGGTCGAATTTTGTTTTTTTGCGAACAGACAGTAGTTTTCAACTGTCCATTTTTGATAATCACCGTTCAGACAGTAAAAATCTGCCATAAATCACTGCCTGAAATGTGAAATTTGAAATGGGGCAGTAAATAGCGCTCATTTATTACTGTTTGGGAGACCATTTTGTAAACGGGACAGTAATGGCTTCAAATAAAAGACTGCCTGATAGGAATTTTTGTAAACGAGGCAGTAATTTTGAGACAAGCTCGTTGATTTAGAGCACTGTTGATAAGAAAGGATATGGTTAAGGTGGAGCATTCATTTCCAGAGGGAAGCTTTCAGTATGGAAAGCTGGGACAAGATGGAATAGAGCTGGTGCAGTATCAAGGTCTGGCGGGGCATGTGGAGATCCCGGAGGTGTTGCCATGGAAGGAGTTTGTGAAGGGCATGGAGCCTGAACATGCAGGGGAAGAGATGGGAGATGCGACGGATAGCTTCCATGATAGTCTCCATGATAGCTTCCGTGATTGCCTTCCTGTGCGGGCATTGGCGAAAAAAATGTTTCTGAGTAAGAAATATTTGCGGAGCGTTGTGGTTCCGGCGAGCGTTGAAAGCGTGGGGGATTGGGCCTTTGCGTACTGCGATTCCCTGCGGGAGGTAACCTTCTTGGGGCGAGAAGTAATGTTCGGGAAGGATGTTTTTAAGGAGTGCCCTAATCTTCGCTGCGTACGATTTCTGAATGCGGCGGAGGAAGCTGGTTACCGGGGAAGCAATGGTACGGGAAACAGCGGTACGGGAAGCAGCGGTACAAATAGTGGTGGAACGGGAAGTGGTGGAACGGGAAGCCATGGTGCGGGAGGCCATGGTACGGGAAGCAACGGTACGAATTGTGGTGGAACGGGAAGTGGTGGAACGGGAAGCGTTGGCGTGGAGAGCGGAAGGTGCGACCAGACACGTGACGGAGTTGGGGCTTTGTTGGCAGCAGCCGTGACGCAGATGGACGCCTCGTATCTTCTGGATGCAAGGGAGGCAGGTAGCCCCGAGTGGCTCGGAAAATGGGATGCAAGAATGCTTGCGATCCTGCGGGCGGCGGATGACGAAGGGTATGCAAAGCAGATCCTTTGCGGCGAGGAGGACTACGAAAGCGCGGATTATGAGACCTTCCTGCGAAACAGCAGGAAGCGAAAGGTAAGGCTGCTGTTGCTTCGGCTGCTATGGCCGATGGGGCTTGCACCTGCTGCCGAAGAGGAATGTAAGGCATATCTGCTTTCCCATACGCTGGGCTGTGCGACGGAGGAGACCTGGGCAGTCATCCGAGATGAGTATGGAAATCGCAGGGAGTTTTATGAGCTTTTTGCAACGCTGGGATGTCTGACCAGGGAGAACGCTCCTGACGTAATTGCTGAGACCAGGCAGGACTGCCCGGAGATGAAGGCGTACTTTTTACGATATCAAGCGGAATATTTTGGAACGACGGGATTTTTTGATGACATGGAGCTTTGATGACATGGAGCTTTGACGACATGGAGCGATGATGACATGGAGCGATGATGACATGGAGCGATGACGACATGGAGCGATGACATGGAGCTTTGATGCTGAGGGCTTTATGGTATTAGATGTTCTTGGCGGGATGTTTTGAGAACGGTGCAATTCTTAATATTTCTTAAGAGATGTCTTAAGAGGATATTAAGTTGTATATTGAAGAGAAAAATGATAGAATAAGAAAAGAATGCAGGAATCCGCAAGGGATACTGCACATGTAGCAGGAGGACAAAAGGATATGGCAATGACATTGGAACAAGTGAAGGAAAAAGTAGCAAAGTATGGTCAGGAGCAGGTCCTGAAATATGTTGACGAGCTGTCAGATGCGGAAAAGGAAGTACTGTTTTCGCAGATCGAAGCAACCGACATGGACGTGATCGAGTGCTGCAAGCACAAGGAGGATATGGTAAAGCGCGGCGTGATTTCGCCCCTTGGCGCCATGGAGCTTCCTGAGATCGAAGCAAATCGTGAGAGCTTTACAAAGACTGGTATTGAGGCAATCAAGGCCGGAAAGGTTGGCGCAGTACTTCTTGCAGGCGGCATGGGAACGAGACTTGGAAGCGATAATCCCAAGGGCATGTACAACGTGGGAATTACCCGCGAACTGTACATCTTTGAGTGCCTGATCAACAACCTGATGGACGTGGTAAAGCAGGCGGACGCATGGATTCATCTGTTCGTTATGACGAGTGACAAGAATAATGACGCGACGATCGGATTCCTGACCGAGCATAACTTCTTTGGATATCATAAGGACTACATTCATTTCTTCAAGCAGGAGATGGCAGCGGCAACGGATTACAACGGAAAGATTTTGCTGGAGGAGAAGGGCAAGCTTTCGACCTCTCCGAACGGGAATGGCGGTTGGTTTATTTCCCTTCAGAAGAATGGCCTTTTGGATCTCGTGCATGAGCAGGGCATTGAGTGGATCAACGTATTCGCAGTGGACAACGTGCTGCAGCGCATCGCAGATCCTTGCTTCATCGGTGCTACCATCCAGAAAAACTGTGTGGTTGGATCCAAGGTGGTTCGCAAGGCTGCACCCGACGAGAAGGTTGGCTGCATGTGCTTAGAGGATGGAAGACCCTCCATCGTAGAATATTATGACATGACGCAGGAGCTCATGGATGCGAAGAATGAGAAGGGCGAGCCCGCTTACAACTTCGGCGTTATCTTAAACTACCTCTTCTTCGTTCCTGATCTTGAGAAGATGATGGCGAGTCTGCCTCTGCACGTTGTTGAGAAGAAGATTCCTTATCTGGATGAGAACGGCAACCTCGTGAAGCCCGAAGCACCCAACGGATACAAGTTTGAGAGCCTCGTTCTCGACATGATCCACCAGCTCTCCTCCTGCCTGCCCTTCGAGGTAGTACGCGAGCATGAATTCGCACCCATCAAGAACAAGACCGGCGTTGATTCCGTGGAGAGTGCCAGAGCATTACTGCAGAAAAATGGTGTTGTACTGTAGTCGAAGCAACGATTTTAGGGAAATTCGCAAAAATTGTTGTCTAAATCGGCTGGAAGGCAGAGGAAGAACAACAAAACGGCAGAAGAACTTGAAAATTGTTGCCTAAATCGGCTGGAAGGTAAGAAAGAAGCAACGAAAAGGCAGAAAACAACAAGAATTGTTGGGCAATCTAAAATGGAATGAGGGAGAGTGAAATGGGGGTTATCAGGTATACGTTCTACTCGAAGGTATTGGGCGAGCAGACGAATATTTGTGCGATTGTTCCGACCTATGAGGTATGGCGGGACAAGATGGACTACAAGGATTATTACAAAAACTACGGGAAGAAAAAGCTCTTGTTCATTATGCACGGCGGTTCCGATGACTCAACGCTCTACCTTCGCAGAACACGCATTGAAGAGTATGCATATGAGCGCGACATGGTCGTGATCTTTCCGGAGGTTCGCAATAGCTTCTATAGCAACATGGTACATGGCAAGAAATACTTTGATTATGTTTCCAAGGAACTGCCTGAGATGGTCATGAACATGTTCCCTGTTTCCAGGGAGCGCAAGGATCATTTTGTGCTTGGCAATTCCATGGGAAGTCATGGCTCCTTTAAGTGGGCGCTAAATCGTCCTGATTTCTTTGCGGCTGCGACTGGCATGTCCGGCGCGGGAGACCTTGAGGAGCTTGGGTTCTACAGCCCCATGTCCGTGCGTGTTCGCAATTCCTTCGGAACGATCGAGGAGTATCGCGGAAGCATGAATGACTTTAAGCACCTGTATCGTGAAATGCTGAAAAATGGCACGGAATTCCCGAGACTATATGCCTGCTGCGGTACGGAGGACGGCTTCTATCCTGGCGCAAAGAAGTTTGCGGAGGATGCGAAGGCCGCCGGCGTGCCCATTGAGTGGACGGAGAGCCCCGGAAAGCATGAGTGGGTATATTGGGATGCCATGCTTCCCATGATGCTTGACAAGATGGTAAAGGGGGTGTAGGCGATGGGAATGATGCATTTTGATTATCTGTCTACGGTGCTTGGGTATCACACCAGCATTTATTATATCCTGCCAGCCTGCACGCATGAGGGAAAGGAGCCAAAGGCAACGCTGTATCTGCTTCACGGCGGCGCCGGAAATGGCATGGATTGGATCCGCTATACGTCCATTGAACGCTATGCAGATGAGTTCGAGGTAGCCGTTGTCATGCCTGAGGTCGACGGAAGCTGCTTCTACGCGGACATGAAATATGGTTATAATTATTTTACGTTTTTAAAGGACGAGGTGATCGCAGTTTCGGAGACCTTGCTCCCCGTAAATAAATCGGCGGACAAGCGCCTTGTCGCAGGTCTTTCCATGGGCGGCTATGGCGCATTCAAGTGGGCATTCAACTGTCCTGAGGACTTCGCTGCTGCGGCAAATTTGTCCGGGATTTCCGCAATTGTCGATTTGTTTACGGATCCTTCCAGCTTCGCGTCCAAGAGCGTGGATGATCCCTGCGGCGTGATCGCACTGGATTTCGGAAGCATTGACGAGCTGCGCGGCAGCATGAATGACTCCAAGGCGTGGATCGACAAGGCGGCTGCGGAGGGAACAAAGCTTCCGAAGCTCTTTGCCGGCATTGGAACGGAGGATTTCAGCTATCGGTTTGCGGTGGACTACCTAAAGTACTGTAAGGAAAAGGGCGTTGACATGCATTATGAAGAGATGCCCGGCGGCCACGAGTGGAAGGTATGGGATGAGATGATCCAGAGGTTCCTTGCATGGAGCGTAAATTAAAAAGTAATAAGACAAGGAGAAAGAACATGAAAATATTAGTTACGGGCGGTGCCGGCTTTATCGGTAGCCATACGGTGGTGGAACTGCAGAATTCCGGTTATGACGTGGTGGTGCTTGACAACCTGAGCAATTCCAGCAAAAAGTCTCTCGAGAGAGTGGAAAAGATCACGGGAAAGCAGGTGCCCTTTTATCAGGCAGACATTCTGGACCGTGAGGCGCTGGAGGAGATTTTCAGCAAAGAGACCATTGACGCGGTGATCCATTTTGCGGGCCTTAAGGCCGTGGGTGAATCCGTTGCAAAGCCTTGGGAATACTATGAGAACAACATTGCAGGAACCTTGACTTTGGTTGACGTCATGAGAAAGCATGGCGTGAAAAACATTATCTTTTCTTCAAGCGCAACGGTATATGGCGATCCTGCCTTTATTCCGATCACGGAGGAGTGCCCAAAGGGACAGTGCACGAACCCTTATGGCTGGACCAAGTCGATGCTGGAGCAGATCCTTTCTGACATCCAGAAGGCTGATCCAGAGTGGAACGTAATTCTGCTTCGCTATTTCAATCCCATCGGCGCGCATAAGAGCGGCACGATCGGTGAGAATCCTACGGGCATCCCGAACAACCTGATGCCTTATGTCACGCAGGTTGCTGTTGGAAAGAGACCCGAGCTTGGCGTCTTTGGAAATGACTATGATACTCCCGACGGTACGGGCGTTCGCGATTACATTCACGTCGTAGATCTTGCCATTGGCCACGTAAAGGCATTGCAGAAGATCAAGGAGAAGGCTGGTCTCAAGATTTACAATCTTGGAACGGGAACGGGCTACAGCGTACTAGACATCATCAAGAATTTCGAGGCCGCAACGGGCGTGAAGGTTCCCTATAGCATTAAGCCACGCCGCCCCGGCGACATCGCCACCTGCTATGCGGACGCATCCCTTGCAAAGAAGGAGCTCGGCTGGGAGGCCCAGTATGGCATCAAGGAAATGTGCGAGGATGCCTGGAGATGGCAGAAGATGAACCCGAACGGGTATGAGGACTAGAAGCGCTGCATCATACCTGGCATCTTGGTTGCCCGTTCGTACCGCTTGGTAGTACTCCTATTGCACCTGTCTTTTGAACCTTGTATGATGTGTTTAAGCATTCTGAATCATCACGACATGCATAAGACACAGATCTTACAAAAATCAAAGCAGGAGGGCGAAAATGAATACGTTAATCACAAGCGAACAAATGAAGGGATTTCAGGAATTAAAGAGGGATGCACAGCAGATGCAGCGAAAGGGGCTGCCATTCATGATGGCGTCCGTGGTGATCTGGTCACTGAACGAGGTGCTGCAATGCATGAACCTGGGAGTCGAAAGGGCGAATTTTTTAACCTTTGTGACGACTTGCCTGCTCATGCCGCTGGCATTCCTCTTTTCCAGACTTCTTGGATCAAACATTTTTCAAAAGACGGAGAATCCGATCAATAAGCTGGCGTTTCTTTGCACAATGAACCAGATGCTTTATCTGCTCATTGTCATGTGGGCGTGCAACAGGGCGCCGGAGGCAATGGTGATGATTTTTGCCATGGTGTTTGCCGCTCATCTGTTGCCCTACGGCTGGGCTTATGATAACAAGGCCTACACCGTGATTTCGATCACGGAGACCATCGGCGCGCTGGCGCTCGGGTGTCTTTTTGGAAATCAGATCATGATCGGATTTATGATTTTACTGCAGATCATTCTTTGCAGTTTTCTGTTCGCAGACGTGAAAAAGATGAAATAAAGGAAAGATAAACCGAAACCTTGAAAGTTGAGATTAAAAGTGATCAAAAAACGGAAAGCATCTTTGTGGAGATCCACTGTAAGGATGTTACGGCGGAAGTAGCGAAGCTGGAACGCTACGTAAAGCGGTATCAGCAGGCCATCCCTGCGACGGCGGATGGCGAGACGGTAAGCGTGGCGCTGGAGGATATCTTGTATATTGAGTCCGTAGATAAGAGAACCTATCTTTATACGGAGAGCAGGGTTTTACTGACGGATAAAAGGCTCTATGAATTTGAGGAGTTTTTGGATTCGCGGGATTTCTTTCGGTGCTCAAAATCAACGATCATCCAATTGGGGAAGGTCGTAAGGCTCAAACCGGAGATCACGCGCAATATCCTCGCGACCATGGTTAACGGAGAGACGATCGTCGTCTCGAGGCGTTATGCAACCGAACTGAAAAAGCTTCTGGGAATAGAAAGATAGGATGGAGACATGATGGAACTGTTAAAGAATTTTCGAGACGGTGTTGCCTATAGCTTTGCGTGGCTGGTGCTCTGCGTGATCATGATGGCTTGTGCTTTGGGAAATGAGGCAATTTCCGTCAGCTTTCTTCTAAAGCTTCTGGTTCTTTGTCTCTGGGCATCGCTTAGCTTTGTGATCAGCTTTCGTGTACCCAAGATCAGAAAGAGAGGCTTTATGGTTTCCTTAACCTGCTTTTACCTGCTTTTTCTTCCCGTGGAGATTTTTCTGTTTTACGCCATGGGAATCTTTCAGGGAACCGGAAGCCCTGTGCTCTGGATCACCTTCGTGGCCATTGTCTTTGGAGCGTATCTCCTTTCCCTGATGATTGATGCCATTGTCATGAAACGCAAGGCTGTTGAATACACGAAACATTTGGAAAACTATCAGAAAATAAAAGCGTTGGAGAAATGAGAACATGAATAGGCAACGTGGAAAAAGAGGGATTTTTAAGATCATTAGCGTTATGGCTATCGTGACGTTCCTTATGAGTGCATGCGGCAGCGGAGATCCGGCAAATACGGAAGCACCGAATGCTTCAAAGACGGAAGCATCAAACATGGAAGATTTGGGAGCAGAAAAGAGTCTGATCACGCTTCAAACGGATTTGGCTTCCGTCGGAGGTTGGCTTTATGTCTACGATCTCGAGGAGACGGATGCTACGGCGGAGGAGATTCAGGAGAGTATTGCGATCCTCGAAAATAGGGTAAAGAAGAGAAATCGTGATGCTGCCGTTCATCAAGATGAGATTGGGCGGATCGTGATCGAACTTCCAGAAATGGAGGACGCAAGGGATCTTTTGCCGATCATAGAGGCAAAGGGTGCTTTTTATTTCATTCGGCAAAGGGATGATAACGGTAACTTAAATTTTTCGGAGGATATGGGGAGCCTTACTCTGAAAAAGGATATCGAAACAATGCTTTCTGACGGATCCATTCCTGTTACGGGAGGAGACGTTGCCGTTGCAAAGAGGGTCTTTGCCACGGATAGTTTTAACAAAAATGCGCCTTTACTGGATCTTACCATGACGGAGGAGGGAACGGAAAAGCTTCGTGAGATGACGGAGGAGGCTTATCAGAATGACAGGGCCTACGTTGCAATCTGTTTCGACGGCGAGATCCTATGTGCACCTCGCGTTCAGCAAGTTATCCTGGATGGCCACGTAGTGATTACGGGCCTTGAGGACGCTGAGAAGATGGAAAGCATCGCCTCCGCCATCGAGATGGGGGAAATGAAGGTGACGCTGAAGCGGGCGGAAGAGAAATATTTTGAGATCCCGAAGGATGACGAAGAGTAGAATGCGTTCGTCCGCTTTGGCCTTGAACTGTTACAGGACATAAAAGTAAGTAAAGATATAGTGACAGAGGCTCCCGCCCATGACAAAGAGATGGAAAATCTCGTGGGAGCCGAAATTTTTGTGGATCGAATTAAAAAGCGGGAGCTTCAGCGCGTAGATCACGCCGCCAACGGTGTAGACGATGCCGCCTGCAAGGAGCCAGAGGAACGCGGGGAGAGGCAGCGCCGCGTACAGGGGCTTGACAGCGAAGATCACGACCCATCCCATGCCGATGTAGAGAACGGAGGAGACCCATTTCGGGCAGGTCACCCAGAAAAACTTAAAGAGCATGCCAAGAAATGCGATCGACCAGACGATGGTAAGCAGTCGATAGCCCAAGGGCTTTTCGAGAACGAACATGCAGGTCGGCGTATAGGAGCCGGCGATCAGGACGAAGATCATCATGTGATCCATGCGCTTAAAGAATTTCAGGGCATTGCCCGTCAGGTTTACGCTGTGGTAGGTGGCACTCGCGCCATAGAGCATGATCATGCTGAGCATGAAGATGCTCATGGAGAGAAATGCATAGGATCCGCCGCTTAAGGCTGCCTTGATGAGAAGCGGAATGGAGCCAAAGATGGCGAGAAGCATACCGATGAAGTGCGTGATCGCACTGCCGGGCTCGCGAATCGTGATCTGCAGGGGAGTTCTCCCGTCAGTATTCTTTTCTTTTGAAACCGAATTCATTATCGCATGATTAGTAGTCATTTCCATCTTGATCCCTCCCGGAGTTTTGATTGATTCCTTCTTGTGACTTCCATCAGCATGCTCGTGTTCACTTAATGGTTTTGCCAGAAAGCATGTGCCTGTCTGATAGTTCCATTAGAATGTCATCGTGTATCAGATGCTTATCGGAGTTCATAGGGCGGACTCGTAATTGATGACACAACTCACATGACGGAAAGTTTAAAACGCATCTTGATAATTTGCTAATTCAACATGTAGTATTGAAAACCATGTGATAAGATTATAATATGCCTAGTTTCCGAAAATGTCAAGATGGAAATGATAAAGCAGAAAAATGAAATCGAACTAGAATAAGGGATTTGGCGGGATCAATCTTCCTCGATGACCTGGATTTCCAGATAATCAAATTCGATCGTTTCCATGAAATTGTCCTGATAGAAGCGGGTTTTTGCGAAGCGTTTAAAGTCAGAAATTGTCTTGTCGAGCCAGATGGGAGCGGAAAGATCCATTTGATTACAGGCTTTCTCCAGGGCATGGAATACCTTGTGAGTCCGGGTATCCGTGGTGGCATCTTCAATTGTGACGTCCTTTAGCATGTGTGCATTTTTGAAGGTTTTTGCCCAAAGTCTGAACATGATCCGCGCCTCCTTTTCGAAACCACGTGTAGTATATCATACGATCAGTGGAGAAGGCAAGAGTGAAAAATTTCGATAGGAATATTTTCGGAAGGTTTGGCATAGATATAGTTGAGGGGACTGAAAAGAACACTATAACTTGTGATTATTAACAATAATACATAAAAATATATAAAAAATTGTAAAAAAACTGTTAAAAATATACATTTTTAAAGGGATCTATGTTATAATGTTTGCAGAATCCTAAAATATGATTTGAAAGCTTTAAGGAGACATCATGGAATTTATGCTGCAAACCCCTGGTGAGGGGATCGAGAGTTGGAACGAGGTTATGCTGGTTTATAATGCGGCGCTAAGGCAGGTTCAGACGAAGATGGAGATTCTGAACGATGAATTTCAGCACGTGCATCAGTATAATCCGATTGAGCACATCAAGGCGAGAATCAAGACGCCTGAAAGCATTGTTAAGAAGCTAAAGAGGTCGGGTAAGGAATCCACCATTCAAAATATGATCGAGTACGTGAATGATATTGCGGGAATTCGTATCATTTGTTCCTTTTCCTCGGACATTTACCGTATCGCTGCGATGATCGAGGAGCAGAAGGACATCAAGGTTTTGCTGACGAAGGATTATATTACCTATCCGAAGGCCAGCGGTTATCGAAGCTATCATATGATCGTGACGATACCCGTATACCTGTCTGACCGCATCGTAGACACGAAGGTCGAGATTCAGATTCGGACGGTTGCGCAGGATTTCTGGGCGAGTCTGGAGCACAAGATTCATTATAAATTTGAGGGAGAAGCGCCGGAACACATTCGAAGTGAGCTGGTTGAGTGTGCGCGCCTGGTATCGGATTTGGATGCCAGAATGCTGGCGCTGAATGATGAGATCTTAGAGCTGAGTAAAAAGGTATAGGTAAAAAGGGGAGGTCTTCCCTTCAACATACAAAATACAAAAAGATAAAATAAGAGCCGCTTCGGGAAACCCGTATCTGCGGCTCTTATTTTATGCCGACCATTCCCGGAGAAAGGTCTTAAAACAAAAAAGGGAGGAGAAATGAGGAGTGCCCAGACATTTATCACGTCTGGGCGATTATGAAAAATAGTCCAATCACTTATTTGACAATTTCAGTATAGCAATGATTTATGAACAAAATATGAACAGAAAGTTAAAGGTACGTAAAAGTACGCTTGATGAAAAAAATTGGGGTGTTGCGATTTGGAATAAGAGATGATACAATAATGGAGCGTATGTGCGAAGCATGGCAGAACGTGACCGGAAAGAAATCTTGGAGGATGAATCATGGATACGTTGATGGACAGGCTGGCTGAGAGGCCAAACGCACAGAAGAGAATTCGCGAAAGCGCGGCGACGGAGGTACGGGATTCAGAGCCTGAAAAGGAACGGATCTTAGAACTGAAACAAGATACGAAAGAACTGGAAGAAAAGCTGGCGGGTCTGTATGAAGGTCTGCGAGATGGGTATCATAAAGAGTGTGTGAAGGTTTATCGGAACATGCAGGCTGCTTTTGCGGAAGAGAAGGAAAAGCAGGCAAAGCACTTGTCCGAGGAGGTTACGAGGCTAGAGGGAAAGAATCGGATGACGCTGCTTTTTTCCGTCATGGCCTGCGTGACGGGACTTGGGAACCTTGTGCTCCTGGCATTTTTGGTATGGAGAATGCTTGCCTTGTAAACACAGTCTTGATGGCCATGGAGCGAAGGCTCTTAGAAATGGGAGGACGGGATGGCGAAGGAGCTTTGGAAGCCGGGAAATATGTTGTATCCCTTGCCGGTGGTGATGGTATCGGTGGCGGATGCACAGGGAAAACCGAATATTATTACGGTGGCCTGGGCTGGAACGATCTGCAGTGATCCGCCCATGGTCTCCATTTCCGTGCGCCCTGAGCGGTATTCGCATCCCATTTTGATGGAGACGCGGGAGTTCGTGATCAATTTGACCACGAAGGAGCTTTGTTATTGTACGGATTATTGCGGCGTAAAGAGCGGCCGCGATATTGATAAGTTTGAAAAGATGCATCTGACGGTGCTTCCCGCGAGCATCGTGAAGGCACCCTTGATCGGTGAGAGCCCCGTAAACCTGGAATGTCAGGTGACGGAGGTAAAGCACCTTGGATCTCATGACATGTTTCTTGCCAAGGTTGTGGCAGTGCATGCAGATGAGAAATATATGGATGAAAAACACAAATTCCATTTGGAGTGGGCGGATCCCATTACGTATTCCCATGGGACCTACTACAGCCTTGGCGAACGCCTGGGAACCTTTGGATATAGCGTGAGAAAAAAGTAGGTTAGCAACATTCATGACAAAACGAGTTCGAAAAAGACGAAAAGAACATAAATATCTGAAGTTTACTTTTATGAAATATACGGCTGCCACCCTGTTCCTTTGCATGCTGTTCGTGCGGGGGTACGTGCCCTTCGAGAAGGAGGGAGAGAACCTGTTTCACGTAAAGGTGAATGGCGTGGAGGTCGGAAGCGTGGACGATCCCGCCAAGGCAGAAAAGATGCTTTGGGAGGCGAGATATCAGATCCAATCCGGCAGGGAAGGCTTTACCTTTCTCGAGGCAGAGCTGGAGTATACCGGCGAGGAGATGCTGTGGGGCTATGTTGATTCTGAAAGCTATGTCAGGGCCAACATGGTTCGAGTGCTTCAGAGCTCCATGCAGTCAGCGCTGAGAAGAAGCTATACGGTAAAGGTCAAGGATTATCTGGTCAATCTGGGGACGCAGGAGGAAGTGGAGCAGCTCTTCCAGGCGGCCATTGACAAGTATGATGATTCCGGCGAATTTCAGGTAAAGCTGATGCATGATTCCGATCGGGAGTTTAGCATGTTTACGACCGTGGTGGATCATAAGAGTGAGGAGAGTGCAGAGGTCGTTTCGACAGAGGTTCCCATGGAGGCTGGTGCAGAGGTGTATTTGACGCCTCGCGGAAGAGTATATGACGAACCCGTGGAAAAGGATTTTGATGACTTTGAGTATGGCGTCCTCAGCATGGACCTTGCGGAGACCGTTGAAGTGATTCGCGCGTATTTGCCTGCAAATCAGCTGACGGGCGTGGATGAGGCTATTGAGCATTTGGTGAAGGAGCAGGAGGTTCCCGTGGAATATACCGTTGTTTCGGGGGACACGCTGTCTGAAATTGCCTTGAAGGTAAACGTGCCCATGGATCGGATCGTAGAGATGAACAGTGACCTTCTGGATTCCGTGAATTCAACGATTCACGTGGGGGACAAGCTGATCGTCACCGTGCCCGAGCCAGAGCTTTCCGTGCTTCGGACGGAGACGAAATATTATGAAGAAATCTATGACGAGGATACGATCTATATTGAAAATACGGACTGGTTTTCGAATCAGCAGGTCGTTCGTCAGCAGCCCTCTGCGGGATTTCGTAAGATTACCGTAGAAGAGAATTATGTGAATGATCAGGTCGTCGAGAGAGTGATCCTGAAGCAGGAGCTGATCAAGGAAGCCGTTCCGATGATCGTGGAGCGCGGTACGAAGGTTCCTCCGACTTATATTAAGCCGATTTCAGGCGGACGACTCAGCTCTGGCTTTGGCAGGCGTAATTCGCCGACCAAGGGTGCAAGCTCGAATCATCCCGGCATCGACTGGGCAACGCCTACGGGAACCAGCGTCGTTGCATCCTGTGGTGGTACGGTTTCCAAGGCCGGATGGGCAAGCGGATATGGCTATTGCGTCTTCATTGAGCATGAGGATGGCAAGCAGACCAGATATGGACACCTGTCCAAGGTGCTCGTAAAGGTAGGCCAGAAGGTACGACAGGGCGAGAAGATCGCACTGAGCGGTAATACCGGCGTCAGCACGGGACCTCACCTGCACTTCGAGATCCGCGTGGGAGGAAATCCCGTCAACCCGCTCAACTACGTCTCCAAGTAGAGCGAGGAAGGAACCCAAGCGGCAGGCGCGTGGAAATCTTCGATTTCCAGGCGGGGCATTTGGGTTCACCCGAGCGTATACGAAAAAAACGAATATCCGTTCGATTTACAAATAGGGAAATATATGGTATGATGACCATAATATGGCGTAATGTGGGTAATTGGGTTTGGGAATACTCTAAATAAAAAAGAGGTTTTTCAGAATGAAACAATATGCGATCAAGGGCGGTAATCCCCTGGTGGGAGAGGTTGAAATCGGTGGCAGTAAAAACGCTGCGCTTCCTATTTTGGCCGCTGCCGTAATGACGGATGAGACCGTTTATATAGATAACATGCCTGACGTGTTTGACACAAATGTGTTGCTGGACGCGCTGAAAACCATTGGCGTCTCCATTGTACGGACGGGAAGGCACAGTGTCACCATCAATGGCGGCAATGTTTTTACCAGAGAGATCGAAGATGACAATATCAAGAAGATCCGCGCGGCGTACTATCCCGTTGGCGCGCTTCTTGGAAAATACAAGGAGGCATCCGTGCCCCTGCCTGGCGGCTGTGACATTGGGTGTCGTGCCATTGACCAGCACATCAAGGGCTTCCGTGCATTGGGAGCGGAGGTGCTGATTGAGCATGGATATATTAAAACAAAGGCTGAAAGATTAGTTGGAACGCATATCTATATGGACTGTGTCAGCGTTGGAGCGACCATCAACGTCATGATGGCGGCGACGCTTGCGGAAGGCACGACCATTATTGAGAACTCTGCGAAGGAGCCGCACGTCGTTGACCTTGCGAATTTCCTGAACAGCTGCGGCGCACACATTAAGGGCGCTGGTACGGACGTGATCAGGATCAAGGGCGTAAAGAAGCTTCATGGTGCGGAATACACCATTATTCCTGACCAGATCGAGGCCGGAACGTTTATGTTCGCGGCAGCAGTTACCAAGGGAGACCTGATGGTTAAAAACGTGATTCCGAAGCACTTGGAGTCCATCACCGCAAAGCTTATCGAGATCGGCTGTGAGGTAGATGAATTTGATGATTGCGTAAGAGTGGTATGCTCGAAGGCAATGAAGCCTACGCACGTTAAGACCTTGCCGTATCCGGGCTTCCCGACGGACATGCAGCCGCAGATCGCCGTGGCGCTTGGACTTGCCGATGGCATCAGCATCGTAACGGATACCATTTTTGAAAATCGCTTTAAGTACGTGGACGAGCTGACCCGCATGGGTGCAAATATTCGCGTTGAGGGCTCCACCGCCATCATTAACGGCGTGAAGAGGTATACGGGAGCAAGCATTTGTGCGCCTGACCTTCGTGCAGGAGCTGCGCTGGTAACGGCGGCGCTGGTCGCTGACGGATATACCTTGGTGGATGAAGTGAGATACATTCAGAGAGGCTATGAGGATTTCCACATTAAGCTGAAAAATCTTGGCGCACAGATTGAACTGGTTGAGGATCAGAGAGAATTCCAGAAGTTCAAGCTGAAGACGGGCTGAGGAAAAGGGACAGGGGTAAAACTCAAAGCGCTTTCTGGTCATTTGTGAGAAATTTTTGTTGTTTGTGAAATTCTCTGTTGACAAAGAGAACATGGCGTAGTAATGTAGGTAAACGTAAGACAATTTTATATTTGATTTCTCTTATTCAGAGTGGTGGAGATACATAGGATCTGTGAAACCACGGCAACCCCGAAAAGGAAGGTGCCTACCTGAGCGAAATGAGCGAAATGATTTCGAACAATAAGAGGATTTGACACTGAAACCAAGTCCGCTTATTCCAAGCGGACTTATTTTATGTAGTGAGGTAACGAAATCAAGCAGCGCCGAAGGCGATATTTGATTTCGGCCGAACGTACACGAAATAAAAACAAAAGTTGCGAAGCAACGACAGACGCGAAGCGACTGGTTTTTATGAGTGAGGTAACGAAAATGTGAAAAGGAGATACCATGGAGAAAAGATTATTTACTTCCGAATCTGTAACTGAAGGACATCCCGATAAGATCTGCGACGCGGTAAGTGATGCCGTACTGGACGCGCTGATGGCGCAGGATCCTTACAGCCGCGTGGCATGTGAAACCTGTACGAAAACTGGTTTTGTGCTTGTCATGGGTGAGATCACCACGAAGGCAAATATTGACGTCACGGATATTGTAAGAAAGACCGTAACGGAGATCGGTTATGATTCCTCCGACAAGGGCTTTGACGGAAATACCTGTGGCGTGATCGTAGCTTTGGAAAAGCAGTCCCCCGACATTGCCATGGGCGTTGACAAGGCGCTGGAGGCAAGAAACGGCGAGAAGGACATGAACGAAGAGGAGCTGGATGCCATTGGCGCAGGCGATCAGGGCATGATGTTCGGCTTTGCAACGGACGAGACCCCTGAACTGATGCCGTATCCCATTTCCCTGGCGCACAAGCTGACAAGAAAGTTGACTGAGGTTCGCAAGAACGGAACGCTTTCCTACCTTCGCCCCGATGGCAAGAGCCAGGTTTCCGTGGAATATGACGAGAACGGAAAGCCCTTCCGTCTCGAGGCTGTCGTACTTTCCACGCAGCATGACGCGAACGTGACGCAGGAGCAGATTCATGCGGACATTAAGAAGTATGTGTTTGATGAGGTGCTTCCCGCAGAGATGATCGATGAGAATACGAAGTTCTTCATCAATCCCACGGGTCGTTTCGTGATCGGCGGACCTGCAGGAGACAGCGGACTGACCGGTCGTAAGATCATCGTTGACACCTATGGCGGATATGCCCGTCATGGCGGCGGAGCCTTCTCTGGTAAGGACTGCACAAAGGTGGACAGAAGCGCTGCTTACGCTGCTCGTTACGTGGCAAAGAACATTGTTGCCGCAGGGCTTGCAAAAAAGTGTGAGATCCAGCTTTCCTACGCGATCGGCGTGGCTCATCCAACCTCCGTCATGGTGGACACCTTTGGAACCGGTAAGCTTTCCGATGAGAAGCTGGTGAACGTCATTCGTGAGAACTTCGACCTTCGCCCCGCGGGCATCATTAAGATGCTGGATCTGAGACGCCCCATTTACCGCGCAACTGCGGCATATGGTCACTTCGGACGCACCGACGTGGAACTGCCCTGGGAGAAGACTGACAAGATCGACATCCTTAAGAAGTATCTGTAAGAACCATCTGTGAGAACTATCTGTAAGAAAGATCTGTAAAAACTATCCGTAAGAAATATGGTGGGTCAGGGGGAGATGCCTCCTGGCCCACTTTGCACGATAAGGGAACCTAATGTGCAAAATTGAGGGCTTTACCCGATACATGTAGGGCTGTTATGCTAATGATGATGGGACGAACTACCAACGATGAAAGGGGAAAGCAGCATGGAATTTCTTTTTGAATTTTTATTTCTGATTCCAGAAACATTTTTTGACCTGCTTTGTATCTCAGGACTCACGGTGAATCCCAGGAAAGAACGCCATTTTTCCGGAGAAGAGCAAGGCGGGATTTATTTCATCGCAAGGCGTATGGAAGGCATGACGCCAGAGGATCGGAAACGAATGATCCGATTTAACAATATGGCGTTTCTCTTGATGGCACTTGTAACATTCGTAATCGGAATCCTTACCATGATGTTGATGAATGCGGTATCAGGATGGCTTTGGATTTTAGGGGTGCTTGTTGAGATCGTTATGGCGGTTTGGGCCTACGGACGATGGAAAAAGAAGGCGTTGGAGATGACTGCCAGGGCATAAAGAGCTGTGCGAGAAAGATAGCAACAGACTGAACGGAAAGCGGGGAAGCAATTCTCCGCTTTTGTTTTTTTCAAACGATGAAACGAAATGAAACGATGATACTCCAGGCTGAACAAGGACGAACGTGTGGTTGTAAAATGGTGCCGGATATGATAAAATAATTTGAGAAAAATCCCGCGACTCACAATGTTTGTAATCGTAGTTTTGTAGACTTGACAGAACCTCGAGGGGATGGCTGGGATGGTCTTTTCAGGTATAAAAGACTACTGAAAAGACCATCCCAGCCAAGCCCCGAGGAATTCAAGGAAAGAGGAAGGCTATGGCATTTGTACATCTTCACGTCCACACGGAGTATTCTCTTTTGGACGGAGCTAATAAGATCAAGGAATACGTGCACAGAGTGAAGGAGCTCGGCATGGACAGCGCTGCCATCACGGATCATGGCGTGATGTATGGCGTAATCGATTTTTATCGCGCGGCGAGGGAAGCTGGGATCAAGCCCATCCTTGGCTGCGAGGTTTACGTGGCGCCGAATTCCCGGTTTGACAAGGAGACGACGGGCGGCGAGGAGCGATACAATCATTTGGTGCTTCTTGCGGAGAACAATACGGGCTACGCGAACCTGACGAAGATCGTGAGTAAGGGCTTCACGGAGGGCTATTATTATAAGCCCCGCGTGGATTTTGAGGTGCTGCAAAAGTATCATGAGGGCATCATTGCGCTCTCTGCCTGTCTTGCGGGTGAGGTGCCAAGATACATTCAAAAGGGACTGTTTGATGAGGCGCGAAAGTGCGCGAAGAAGTATGAAGCCTGCTTTGGCAAGGGGAATTATTTCTTAGAGCTGCAGGATCATGGCATTCCGGAGCAGCGAATCGTCAACACGGAGCTGCTTCGGATGAGTAAGGAGCTTGACATACCGCTGGTTTGTACAAACGACGTACATTATACCTATGCGGAGGACGCGGAGCCGCATGACATCCTGCTTTGCCTGCAGACGGGAAAGCGCCTTGCGGACGAGGACCGCATGCGCTATGAGGGCGGGCAGTATTTTGTAAAGAGCGAGGAAGAGATGAAGGGGCTCTTCCCTTATGCGTGGGAGGCCGTGGAGAATACACAGCGGATCGCGGATCGCTGTAACGTGGAGATTACGTTCGGCGAGACAAAGCTGCCGCATTATGAGGTACCCGAGGGCTATGACTCCTGGGGATATTTAAACAAGCTGTGCAATGATGGCTTGATCGCGCGCTATGGCAGAGATCTGCTTCACGTGGAGAATTCCTGGGAGCCGGTAAGTCTTCCTGAGGATCCCGCAGCGTATGAGGCTCTGCTAAAGGAGGTCATGGATCGGCCGGCAGGAGATACGGGGCAGACCTACGGCGAGCGGCTGTCCTATGAGCTTGGGATCATAAAGCGCATGGGCTACGTCGATTATTTCCTGATCGTCTGGGATTTTATCAATTATGCGAAGGAGCATGACATTCCCGTGGGGCCAGGACGTGGCTCGGCGGCGGGAAGCATCGTTTCCTATTGCCTGAAAATTACGAACATTGACCCGATCCGGTATCAGCTGCTGTTTGAACGTTTCCTAAATCCCGAGCGCGTGTCCATGCCCGATATTGATATCGACTTTTGCTTCGAAAGAAGGCAGGAGGTTATCGATTACGTGAGCCGTAAGTATGGCGCGGAAAAGGTTGTGCAGATCGTGACCTTTGGTACGCTGGCGGCGCGCGGCGTCATCCGCGACGTGGGACGCGCGATGGATCTGCCGTATGCTTATGTGGACAAGATCGCAAAGATGGTTCCGCAGGAGCTGAACATCACGTTGGATCTCGCATTGGAGAAGAATCCGGAGCTGCGGAAATTATATGAAGAGGATGAGCAGGTCAAGTATTTGATCGACATGTGTAAGCGCCTTGAGGGACTTCCGAGACATACGTCGATGCATGCGGCGGGTGTCGTGATCTGCCCGAAGGCGGCGGATGAGTTTGTGCCTCTTTCGCGCGGAAGTGATGGTGCGATCACAACGCAGTTTACCATGACGACGCTGGAGGAGCTGGGACTTTTAAAGATGGACTTCCTTGGGCTTCGGACGCTGACCGTGATTCATGATGCCGTGCGGTTTGTGGAAAAGAGCCAGGGCATTCGTCTGGACATGGAAAAATTGGATTATGATGACCCGAAGGTGCTTTCCTATATTGGAACAGGAAAGACGGAGGGCGTATTCCAGCTCGAAAGCGGCGGAATGAAGAGCTTCATGAAGGAGCTTCGGCCGGCGAGCCTTGAGGACGTCATTGCGGGGATTTCGCTGTATCGTCCGGGTCCCATGGACTTTATTCCAAAGTATTTGAAGGGGAAAAATGACGCGGGGAGCGTGACCTATTCCTGCCCGCAGCTGGAGCCGATCCTAAAACCGACGCACGGTTGTATTGTCTATCAGGAGCAGGTAATGCAGATCGTGCGTGACCTTGGCGGCTATACGCTTGGGCGAAGCGATCTCGTGCGCCGTGCCATGAGTAAGAAAAAGCAGTCCGTCATGGAGAAGGAGCGCGCAAATTTCGTTTACGGAAATCCGGACGAGGGCGTGCCGGGATGTCTTTCGAACGGCATCAGCGAGAGCGTCGCAAGCCACATTTATGATGAGATGATGGACTTCGCAAAGTATGCGTTTAATAAGTCGCATGCGGCCTGTTATGCCGTGGTTGCCTATCAGACGGCATTCCTGAAATACTATTATCCCGTGGAATTCATGGCGGCGCTCATGACCTCCGTCATTGATAACTCGTCGAAGGTGTCAGAGTATATTCTGACCTGCCGCAGCATGGGAATTGAGGTGCTTCCGCCTGACGTGAATCAGGGCGAGAGCGGATTTTCCGTGCAAAATGGAAAGATCCGCTATTCCCTGACGGCGATCAAGGGTGTCGGAAGGCCCATCATAGAAGCACTTGCGCAGGAACGGCGGATAGGTGGTCCCTTTACCAATATCAAGGATTTTATCACGCGCATGTCGGAGCATGACATCAATAAGCGTGTCATCGAGAGCTGCATTAAGGCAGGCGCCCTGGACAGCCTCGGCGGGACGAGAAAGCAGTTCATGGCCGTGTACTCCCAGATCATGGAGCGCATCGTGCACGACAGGAAGAACAGCATGGCGGGGCAGATGACGCTGTTTGACATTGTCTCGGACGATCAGAAGGAGGAATTCGACATACCACTTCCGAAGGTCGGCGAGTATGAGAAGGAGTTGCTTTTGCAGTTTGAAAAGGAAGTGCTCGGCGTGTACGTCAGCGGGCATCCTCTGGAGGCATGGGAGCAGCTTTGGAGAAGGCAGATCACCAATACGAGTCTGGATTTTGTCATCGATGAGGAGACGAGTGAGCCGAAGGTAAATGATCAGGCGATGGTCATCGTGGGCGGCATGATCACGGGTAAGAACGTTAAGTACACAAAGAATAATGAGGCCATGGCATTTGTGACGATTGAAGACCTTGTCGGAAGCCTGGAAATTATTGTTTTCCCGAAGAGCTATGAAGAATATGGCAGGTTCATGCTGGAGGATGCGAAGGTCTTTGTGCGCGGAAGAGTGTCGTTGAAGGAGGACCGCGAGGGGAATCCTGTCTGCAACGTCATTTGCGAGCAGATGATCAGCTTTGAGGAAGCCAAGGAGAAGCTGGATGCGAATGCCGGCCCGGTTTTCCAGGATCGCAGGGGCGGGCGAGAGGGATATAGTAAGGGCTGGAATTCTGGACGAGCGAGCCAGAGTGATTTCGGAACACAAGGCAGCAGGCAAGGTGGAAACCAAGGATATTTAGGCGCACAAGGCGGCATTCAGGGAAGCGCTGGCATGGGTGCCGGAGACAATCCATCAGTACCGAATCAGCGTCCGAGCGTCAAGACGCTTCCCAAGGGCGTGTGGATTCAGTTCGACACGATGGAGCAATTCAAGGATCGCGAGGAGGAATTGCTTCGCGCAATCGCCGATTCTGACGGAGATGACAATGTTGTCATTTTTATAAAGGACCAAAAACAGATCCGAACCCTCCCTGCAAACCGCTGCGTGAAGGCAGATGATGCCCTGAAAACGAAATTAGGTGAAATTTTCGGTACGGAAAACGTAAAATTCCGTTTCTGACCTATTGAAATGCGAGAAAAAATAGATTAGAATATTTTGTGACGTTGATTAGTGGAAATAACATGCCAAGGATGAGAACCATACAGGCAGATATTTGGGAGGATGCAGAATGGAAAAAGAGATCAGGACAATAGGCGTATTGACCAGCGGCGGTGACGCACCTGGAATGAACGCGGCGATTCGTGCCGTGGTTCGTACCGCAATCGCCAGAGGAATTAAGGTTAAGGGAATCAAGAAGGGCTATCAGGGCCTTTTAAACGAAGAGATCGTGGATCTGGAAGCAAAGGATGTTTCCGACATTATCCAGAGAGGTGGTACCATTCTTGGTACGGCTCGTTGTCTGGAGTTCAAGACGAAGGAAGGACAGCAGAAGGGCGCGGAGATCTGCAAAAAGCATGGCATTGACGGCATCGTAGTCATCGGCGGTGACGGATCCTACCGCGGCGCGCAGGCGCTCTCCAGACTCGGGATTAATACGATCGGTCTTCCCGGAACCATCGACCTGGACATCGCGTGCACGGAATACACCATCGGTTTTGATACGGCCGTAAATACGGCAATGCAGGCAATCGACAAGGTTAAGGATACCTCTTCCTCCCATGAGCGTTGCAGCATCATCGAGGTTATGGGACGTGATGCAGGCTACATTGCATTGTGGTGTGGCATTGCAAACGGTGCAGAGGACATTCTGCTTCCTGAAAAGTACGATTACAACGAGCAGGAGCTGATCAATAACATCATCCGCAGCCGTCGCCTTGGTAAGACGCATCACATCATCATCAATGCAGAGGGAATCGGACATTCCGTATCCATGGCTAGACGTATTGAGGCTGCAACGGGTATTGAGACTCGTGCAACCATCCTTGGTTACATGCAGCGTGGCGGACGTCCCAGTGCAAAGGATCGTTATTATGCCTCCATCATGGGCGCCAATGCCGTAGACATCCTTCGCGCAGGAAAGACGAACCGCGTGGTTGGCTATCGCAAGGGAGAATTCGTGGATTTCGACATCGAGGAAGCATTGCAGATGACGAAGACCGTGGATGAGAGGGAATACGAAATTTCTAAATTGCTGTCCGTCATGGATGAAAAAGAAAGATAAAACATTCGGCGGTTATGCCCTTGGGCGTAACCGCTTTTTTTCGAAATAAAACCACAGGAAAGGAAACAAGCGCCTATGATCACTAGCGTATCAAATGCAAAGGTTAAGCAGGTGGTTTTGTGGCAGAAAAAATCCCGCGAAAGAAAACAGGACCAGGTCTTTTTGGCAGAGGGCCGAAAAATGTTTGGCGAAGCCCCGGAGGCTTGGATTCGGGAGGCGTACCTGACGGAAAACGCGTTGGAAAAGGTCAAGGAAAATCCCGAGCTTTGGAAAAAATTAGAGGGCATTTCCTGGGAGCTGGTGTCGGATGAGGTCATGGAAAAGATGGCGGACACCCAGACGCCGCAGGGGATTTTGACGGTCTTAAAATGTCCTCAATATGAGCTGGAGCCCCTTTTGGATCGATCGAATGGCCTGTTTTTACTACTTGAAGACCTGCAGGATCCGGGAAATTTAGGCACGATCATGCGTACCTCAGAGGGTGCTGGAATAACAGCTGTTATTCTAAATAAAAAAACAGTCGATATTTTTAATCCCAAAACCATACGCGCAACAATGGGTTCCATCTACCGAGTACCCTTCGTTTTAGTAGAGAATTTGGAAGAAATTATGCCAATTTTGAAGCAAAAAGGGATTCGGACCTTTGCGGCACATTTGGCTGGAGAAACCTATTATACAGGGTGTTCTTTCCAGGGATCGACGGCCTTTTTGATTGGAAACGAAGGAAACGGACTTTCGAAGGAACTTTCAGAAATGGCTGATTCTTACATAAAAATCCCCATGGAAGGGAAACTGGAATCCTTGAACGCCGCCGTGGCCGCAGCACTTCTGACATATGAGGCGAAGAGACAACGGAGCCTAAAATAATACCACATGATATGGAACCTTATTGGGGACATTCGAATGAAAAACTACTATATCTAGTAGAAATGGGAAAAATTGCCCAAGAGGGCAAAACATCTCGGACGATGCCGAATCGGATCGAAAGCTTTACTATTTTATATAGAAGAAACAGCGAAAAAAGGAAAAGAGAGGAAGGAAACTATGGAGAAGAAAATTGGACTGATCGGACTGGGTAACATGGCGACGGCCATCATTGGCGGACTGCTTGCGAAGAAGATGGCTAAGCCCGCTAACGTCATCGGATATGACAAATTTGAGGGCGCTTGCACCAAGGCAAAGGAAAATAATAAAATAACGATTGCTATTGATGAAAAGGAAGTGGCAGGGGCGGCAGATATTTTGATCCTGGCCGTGAAGCCGAACGTATTGCCTGAAGTATTACCGAAGATCGGTAGCGTCATTCGGAAAAATACCGTCATCATCAGCATTGCCGCCGGTAAGACGATTCAATTTCTGGAGGAAGGCCTTGGCAGAACGGACCTGAAGGTCGTTCGCTGCATGCCGAATACGCCCGCACTGGTGCTGGAGGGCTGCACGGGAGTTTGTGCAAACGCAAACGTGACCAAGAAGGAGATGGACGAGGTCTTAAAACTCCTCGGAGCATTCAGTAAGGCCAGCGTCGTTCCTGAGAAGCTGATGGACGTTGTCGTTGGCATCAGCGGAAGCTCTCCCGCGTACGTATTTATGTTTATCGAGGCGATGGCAGACGCGGCAGTTTTGGCCGGTATGCCGAGAGCGCAGGCTTACGAGTTTTCTGCTCAGGCCGTTCTCGGAAGCGCGAAGCTTTTACTGGAGACGGGCAAGCATCCCGGTGAGCTCAAGGATGCCGTTTGCTCCCCTGGCGGAACGACGATCGAGGCCGTAAAAGTGCTGGAGGAAATGGGATTTCGGGCTGCAATTATGGACGCAGTGGAAGCCTGCATTGAAAAATCCAAAAATATCTAGGGGTTGACAAAAAAAAATTTTTCTGTTATTATCCTTTGCAATGAACGAATTGTAAAAAATTCGTAACATTTCGTCACAAAACTGACTTAACTTTTACTAGTTTTTTTAATAAAGTGAAAAGGATTGGGACAGAAAAATGAAAACAAACAAGAAACTGTTTGTCAGTGCGCTGGGAGTTGTTGGATCCCTTGCCGTATCATTCATGATCGGTCAAAGTGCTTTGGCGGCAGGATCAGAAAGTCAGATGGACTTCATGAACGGTGGCCTGGGCATGCTTTTGGAGCCCAAGTGCATGAACACCTCAGAGAAGATCATCGAAATGGCACAGACGCTGAACTTAGACCTTGATGCCCTGAAGGAAGAGAAAGAGGAATCTAAGCTCGTCATGGCGAACGTAAAGAAGGAATTGTACATTCGCGATGAAGCGGCTAAGAATGCAAAGGTGGTAGGATATCTCTACAAGGACTGTGGTGGAGAGATCCTAGAGCAAAAGGACGGATGGACGAAGCTTCGTTCCGGCAACATTGTCGGCTGGGCAAATGATGAGTTCCTTCTCTTTGGCGAGGAGGCAGAGGCGCTGGCTGATGATGCAGGCAAGAAGGTTGCCACGGTGAATGCGGAAATCCTGAGAGTCAGAAAAGAGTCGAATCAGAAGGCAGAGCTTTTAGGACTGCTTCAGGAGGGAGAACTCATTGACGTTCTCGACAAAGAGTCGGACGAGGGCTGGATCTGCGTGGACTACAATGGAACGGATGGATTTGTTGCGGAGGAATATGTTACCGTGACCTTCCAGATCGATGCCGGTGAGACCGTAGAGGAAGTAAAGGCCCGCGAGAAGGCAGAAAGAGAAGCAAAGCGCCGCGTGAAATACGGTGAGTACACGGTGGATGCAGACACGACGTTACTTTTGGCAGCACTCATTCATTGTGAGGCTGGCGGAGAACCCTATGAGGGTCAGGTGGCTGTCGGTGCCGTTGTCATGAACCGCGTAAGAAGCGCAGCATATCCTGACACCATTCATGGTGT
Source organism: Lachnospiraceae bacterium (assembly GCA_017527205.1). GTDB lineage: Bacteria > Bacillota > Clostridia > Lachnospirales > Lachnospiraceae > Acetatifactor. Next base: position 114,454 of record JAFXQK010000027.1, read on the forward strand.
TATCTATGCGTCAGGCCAGTTTACTCCCGCCATGAGCGGAAAGGTAAACCGCGTATACGAGTCCGGAAAGATTTATGAGAGCTGCATCAAGGCAGCTGAGGAAGCGCTGTCCGGCGTTTCACCCGTCGGCGACCTAACGCACTTCCGCCGCGTCAATGGCAGAGAAGGCCTTGTGATTGGTAATCATGTGTTCTACTAATACCTTGTAAATAAAAAAAGTGCATAAAACAAAAGGCTCGCGAAGGTTTCGCGGGCCTTTTATATATTGTCATTTGCACGATAAGATGAAATAAAGTGCGAATAAAAGGATTGCCTGAAACCATAATTTGTAGTAGACTATGATCATGGAAAGCTAAAAAGAGCTTTTTGGAAACCGGGATCCAAAACATAGTATTTCTAAAACAGATAAAATAGTCGCGTAAGCGACAGAAAGAAGGCAAGTATGGATTATCAGATGATTGCGTGGATCGTAATTTTGATATTGGCTGTCGTAGTTGAGATCATTACGCTTGGACTGAGCAGCATCTGGTTTGCGGGTGGAGCACTTGTAGCATTAATCACGGCTGCATTGGGCGGTCCCCTCTGGTTACAGATTGTGCTCTTTGTTGCGATTTCGGTTTTGCTTTTACTCTTTACCAGACCGATCGCCGTAAAGTATTTCAACAAAGATCGTGTTCGGACGAATGCTGAGAGCATCGTTGGCAGGCAGGGCATCGTGCTCGCTGAGGTAAATAACCTCAAGGGCGTTGGCCAGGTTTCCGTTGGCGGCCAGGAGTGGAGTGCCAGAAGCGTGAACGATGATCAGGTATTGGAAGAAGGCAGCGTTGTGGAAATCGTAGCCATCAGCGGAGTTAAGCTGATCTGCAAGGCTACTGCGAAAGCGCCCGTACAGGTAGAGGTAAGCAATAATCAATAAATAAGCCGCGAACGCGGAAGAAGGTGGTAATATGTCTGATTGGATGAGCAGTCGAAGAGAAGATCGGTTGTACAAAGAAATTTATGCGGATGAGGAGATTTCCGACAGAGCCTATAATGGCGTCATCGGAGGCGTGGTAGTCTACGGACTTTTGGTGAACGTGGCAATTTGTCATATTTTCCAGGACAGAATGCTTTACGTGAATCCCCTCGTCCTCATCATTGCATACTTTGTCTGTTGTATTGCGGGAATCACGCTGTCAGCGAAATCCGATAACGCGATCCTGTCCTTTGTAGGATATAATCTAGTGGTCGTGCCGGTAGGCCTTGTCGTATCCATTTCGGTCTATGCCTATGGCGGACTTGGCTCCGAAGTCGTGGTACAGGCGTTCCTGATCACCATGCTGGTCACGGGCTGTATGGTGGCATTCAGCGTCGCCAAACCGGAATTCTTTGAAAAGCTTGGCGGACTATTGTTCGTATGCCTGACGGGTTTGGTCATTGCGGAGCTTGTGCTTCTGTTTCTTGGCGTAGACCAAATCATTACCGCATGGATCGGCGCCATCGTTTTCAGCGTATACATCGCCTATGATTTCCATAGGGCGCAGGCATTCCCGAAGACCCTGGACAATGCCGTGGACAGCGCTTTGGACATTTATCTTGACATCATCAATCTGTTCCTGAAGATCCTTCGCATCCTTGGCAGCAAGGGCAGAGGCTCCAGCAAGAGAAGATAATGTAAAACATTTTTACAGATAAACAAGTGCGTGCTGCACACTCAGCACAGAAAGAGGTAGAGTATGCCATATGTATTTGGGATTTTGATCGCGATTGTACTCATTATTGCAGTTTCCTGTGTAAAGATCGTTCCTCAGGCACAGGCGTTCGTTATGGAGCGACTTGGCGCATATCAGGGAACCTGGTCCGTAGGCTTCCACATAAAGCTGCCTTTGATCGATAAGGTTGCAAGACGCGTGAACCTGAAGGAGCAGGTAGCGGATTTCCCGCCTCAGCCCGTGATCACGAAGGATAACGTTACCATGAGAATCGATACCGTTGTATTCTATCAGATTACCGACCCGAAGCTTTTTACCTATGGCGTTGAGAATCCCATGATGGCTATCGAGAACCTGACGGCAACCACCCTTCGTAACATCATTGGTGATCTGGAACTCGACCAGACCCTGACTTCCCGTGAAACCATCAACACGAAGATGCGTGCACAGCTCGACATCGCAACCGACCCTTGGGGCATCAAGGTAAACCGCGTGGAGCTGAAGAACATTATTCCTCCCGCTGAGATCCAGAATGCCATGGAGAAGCAGATGAAGGCAGAGCGTGAAAGACGTGAAGCCGTTACCCGTGCAGAAGGTGAAAAGAAGGCAAGCATCCTTTCCGCAGAAGGTGAAAAGGAATCCGCAATCCTTCGTGCAGAGGCTGACAAGCAGTCCGCAATCCTCCGTGCAGAGGCTCAGAAGGAAAAGATGATCCGTGAGGCTGAAGGTCAGGCAGAGGCTATTTTGAAGGTGCAGCAGGCACATGCTGACGGAATCCGCATGCTGAAAGAGGCAGGCGCAGACGAGGCAGTTCTTAAGATCAAGAGCCTTGAGGCATTTGAGAAGGTTGCTGACGGTCAGGCTACCACCATTCTGCTTCCCGCTGAGTTAAGCGGTATTGCAAGCGTTGGTGCCGCACTGAAGCAGACCATGGGCAAGTAAGCCATGGAACAAGATCGGGAATAACGCGAGAGCGTTTTCCATAGAGTTCTAATCATGCATGAAATAATCGAAAAAGGGTTGTGCTCCAAAGCTGGAGCCCAACCCTTTTTCCGTACCTGAGATCCCCCGGGGATTTGGCTTGGGTGGGGGTTGAAAAAATTTGAAAAATAAGATAGTATAGTGATTGTAGTTTAAAAGATTTGGGTTTTTGAGTATAAATTGTACCAGGAAACTGTATGAAGTTAGTCTGGGAATATATGTAGATGGAGGGACAGAAAATGGTGGATTTGAAGGGTCGGGATTTTTTGAAGCTGTTGGATTATACGCCGGAGGAGATTGCGTATTTGTTGGATCTGGCAGCAGATCTCAAGGATAAAAAGAAAAAGGGGATTCCCGTGGATCAGCTGCGGGGAAAGAACGTGGCGCTTATTTTTGAAAAGACGAGTACGAGAACCCGTTGTTCGTTTGAGGTTGCGGCGCATGATCTGGGCATGGGATGCACCTATCTGGATCCCGCGGGCTCCCAGATCGGAAAGAAGGAGAGCATTGCAGATACGGCGCGCGTTCTCTCCAGCATGTTTGAGGGAATTGAATATCGCGGCTATGGACAAGAGATCGTGGAGGAACTTGCGAAGTACTCCAAGGTGCCTGTTTGGAATGGCTTGACCAATGAATTCCATCCGACACAGATGCTTGCCGATTTCCTGACCATTCGTGAGCATTTTGGATATTTGAAGGGCATTAAGCTGGCATACATGGGTGATGCGCGCTACAACATGGGCAACTCCCTGATGGTAGCCTGCGCGAAGATGGGCATGCATTTCACGGCATGCACCACGCCGAAATATTTTCCGGACCCTGCGCTGGTTGCAACCTGTGAGGAAATTGCAAGGCAGACCGGCGGCAGCATCACGTTGACTGATGATGCCATGGCTGGAACAAAGGGTGCTGACGTGGTATATACGGACGTTTGGGTTTCCATGGGCGAGCCGGACGAGGTGTGGACGGAGCGCATTGCCGACCTGTCCCCTTATCAGGTGAACTCCGCCATCATGAAGAATGCCGGAGAAAAGGCGATCTTCCTGCATTGCCTGCCTGCTTTCCATGACCTGAAGACTAAGATTGGTGCCGAGATGGGCAAGCGCTTTGGCATAACCGAGATGGAAGTGACCGATGAGGTTTTCGAATCCGCGCAGTCCCTTGTGTTTGAGGAAGCGGAGAACCGCATGCACACCATCAAGGCCGTGATGGCAGCAACGCTTGGATATCAGGCATAATAACAAAACTTTACAACAAAGTTGTAGCAGGGCGAAAGCCTTGATAGAATGTTACAAGAGAGTTGTGGCAGGGCGAAAGCCTTGATAGAATGTTACAAGAGAGTCGCGGCAGGGCAAAAGCCGTGACAGATGAGGTTACATGAAATCAGAAATCATCACGCTTCTCAGACAGCGTGGAACCTATGTTTCCGGACAAGAGCTCTGCGAACGCTTTGGCGTATCCAGGACCGCCGTCTGGAAGGCAGTGGAACAACTAAAAAAAGATGGCTATCAGATTGAGGCCGTAAAAAACCGGGGGTATCTCCTAAAAGAGGATGCCACCCGGGTTTTTGGGCGCACGGAATTAGAAAGCCGCATCAAAACTGACCGCATGGGTCAAACATTATACTACTATGATTCCATTGACTCCACCAATATTCAGGCCAAGCGCCTTGCGGAGGAGGGCGCTCCGGACGGCACCGTCATCGTGGCGGATCAGCAGAGCGCAGGTCGTGGCAGACGAGGTCGCGGGTGGGCAAGTCCGGCGGGAACAAACCTGTATTTTACATTGCTCCTAAGACCGCATGTTGCCCCTGACAGAGCCTCCATGCTGACATTAGTGATGGCGCTTGCCGTAGCGCAGGGAATTCAAACGACTATGCTGGAGACCCTGCCAGAGGACGTGCAAGCAACCACGGGCGAAACTTTGCCAGGGGTCATGCAAGCAACCGAGACGAAAACGCTGACGCAAAGTGCCAAGACGAAGGACGCATTACCCTTAGTCGGCATCAAGTGGCCGAACGATATCGTGATCAACGGTCGCAAGGCCTGTGGCATTCTGACGGAGCTGAGCCTCTCCGTGGAGCAGGGAAGCATTGATTACCTCGTGATCGGCGTCGGCATCAACGTTGCCAAGCAGGAATTTCCCACGGAGCTGCAGGGCCATGCCATTGCGCTGGATGAGGTCGCAAATCACCCCATAAGTCGAAGTGAACTCTTAAATGCCGTTTTAACGGCGTTTGAGGCCGATTACGGCGATTTTCTTGCAACTATGGATCTGACCCGCCTGAAAGGAAAATATGACGCTCTATTGGTCAATTACGGGCGTCAGGTGCGTGTCCTCGATCCCAAGGGTGAATATGACGGGATCGCCAGGGGTATTCAGACGACGGGCGAGCTCATCGTGGAGCTTCCGGACGGCAACACAAAAGACGTCTACGCAGGCGAGGTTTCCGTTCGCGGAATCTATGGATATGTCTAGAAGCCTGGCAAAGTAAAGTGGATTGAGGACGATAATAATCTATTGACATATTAACGGGAGGTTTCTCTTGGAAGAAGGAAGAATCGTGCTCTGCGGCGCGAATGCCTATGAGCAGAAATATTATTTTAACAATGATTTTGACAAGATACCACAGTCCATCAAGGACGAGCTGCGTGTCATCTGCGTGCTATTTACGCAGGAGGTGGGCGGCATCTTTACCATCGTGTTTGAGAAGGATGGTTCCGTGTCGCTCGAAACCAACGCGGATGAAGATGACATCACCTACGACGAGATTTCCAGCGGCCTACTCATAGGTGAGATCCGCAGGAAGCGTCAGGAGCTGTTTGAATCCCTCCAGCTCTACTACCGCGTTTTCATCAAGAAGGAGGACATTTCCGCGCTATTGTCTGCTGAGGAGGAATAAGCATGAAATTAAAAAGCCTAAGATGCCCAAATTGTGGTGGACCCGTCAAAAAGATTGGCGAGAAAAACTATGTCTGCGAGAGCTGCGGCACGTCCTTTGTGCCCGACCTTGATCCAGAAGACGTTGAAATGGAGCGCATCAAAGCAGAAGCTGAGATCAAGAAAAAAAGAATAGACGCCGTACAAAATGGCATGAATCGCATAAGCAACGCGCAGAGATCACAGGGCACCAGAGCGGCGAAATCGATTGCCCTCATCATGGTTAGCATGATCGTCGTTATCATCATGATTTCAGTCTTTGTCACCATTTTTAGCGCAACGCGTTACATGCATCATAGAAACCAATATGCGAATACCTCCGATTACGATGCAAAACGAAGCGAGCTGGAGGAAAAAGCAAAGAAGCTTCAGGAAGAAGCGCAGAAGGCACAGGAAGAGGCAGCACGGCGCATGCAGGAGGCCCTGAGTAAACCGAAGTATGTCACGAGCCTGGAAGAGATCCTTGCGGATGAGACCTTTACCACAAACGCTAAGGCAGCGCTTCGTGCGGCTACAAAGAATACGGACTTCCTCGTTTGGAGCAACTATTTTATCGACGGCGAGCCGACGATCATGAGAAGCTACCTCCTTGTTGCCAAGGATGAGAAAACGCGTCCGCAAAACCGCCTCATCAGCATTTACCGGATCAACTGGTATGCAGAATATGACGCAGATGATGAAGAAGAATATCACAGAGATTATTTCCCGCTCTATCAGGCGCAGGAGCTGACCGACCTGACCATCAATTCCGACGGTACCATCAAGTCGGATTATGTTCCTGACAATGTTTCCTGGCACACGGAGATTCCGAGAAACCAGATGTTCTGGGGCTATGCGGATTATGATCAGCTCATCCGCGAGTGCATCCTTGCACAGTCGGATTACGCCGCCATCGAGATCGATTTCTCAGATGGACTAGGTGAAGATGCTGAAACGGAGTCTGATTCTGGCGAAGATGCTGGACAGGACAACGCCGGCGAGACCGAATAACTTGTAAATGAGTAAGGCATCTACTGCAAAAAAGGAGAGGTGACCAAGATGATTTTAGTAGTTGACGTAGGAAATACCAACCTGACCTGGGGCGTTTATGACGGAAAAGAGTTAAAAGCGACCTTTCGAATGACGACAAAAACACCGCGCACGTCCGATGAATTTGGCGTGGCGCTCACGGAAATGCTCCGTAACCGCGGAGTGGATCCGATGAACCTGGAAGGCTCCATTGTTGCCAGCGTCGTTCCCGACATCATGCACGCACTGCTGGGAGCCCTCAGACGCTATACCAACACAAAGCCCATGAACGTGGGCCCCGGCATCAAGACCGGCATCAAGGTATCAGGCGAGGATCCCAAGGGGATCGGCGCAGACCGCATCGTCGACGTCGTGGCGGCCTATGAAAAATATGGCGCGCCCGTGCTTGTCCTCGACTTTAACACGGCAACAACCTATGACCTCGTGACTGCGGGCGGGAACTTTAGCGTTGGCGTGACCGCTCCCGGCATCAAGATCAGCTCGGAAGCCCTATGGAAGGAGACGGCAAAGCTCCCCAACATAGAGATCAAAAAGCCTAAGACCATCCTTGCCCAGGAGACCATCACCAGCATGCAGGCGGGTCTCTTCTATGGACAGATCGGCCAGACCGAATACATCATCAAGAAGATCAAGGAAGAGAGCGGACTTGCCGACATGAAGGTCGTTGCGACGGGCGGCCTTGGCAGACTCATCGCTGAGGAGACCAAGAGCATCGACGTCTACGACCCGTCCCTGACCCTCGACGGTCTTCGAATCATCTATGAAAAGAATAAGCATTAACTTGGCAGGAAAGGAATTGCATGAGCAAGCTTACGATTGGAAACGTCACGCTTGACAATAACGTTATATTAGCGCCCATGGCAGGTGTCACTGACCTGCCATTTCGTTTGTTATGCCGTGAGATGGGCGTCGGCCTCGTTTGCATGGAAATGGTCAGCGCAAAGGCCATCTACTACAACAACAAAAACACGGAGGAGCTCCTTAAGGTGCATCCCGGAGAATTACCGGCATCCTTGCAGCTCTTTGGCTCCGATCCCGAGATCCTTGCGGCGATGGCGGCGCGAATTCAGGACAGGCCCTACAGCTTCATCGACCTCAACATGGGCTGCCCCGTCCCTAAGGTCGTTAACAACGGCGAAGGCAGCGCCCTTATGAAAAATCCAAAGCTTGTGGAACAGATTTTAACCGCCATGGTAAAATCCGTGCAAAAGCCCGTGACGGTCAAGATCCGAAAGGGCTTTGACGACAATCACATAAACGCCGTGGAGATTGCTAAGATTGCGGAAGCCTGCGGCGTGGCAGCAGTCGCCATACATGGAAGGACCAGAGAGCAATACTATAGCGGCCAGGCCGATTGGGAGATCATCCGAAAGGTGAAACAGGCCGTGAAAATCCCCGTCATCGGAAACGGCGACGTCGACAGCCCCGAGAAGGCAAAGCAGCTCTTAGAGCAGACGGGCTGCGACGGCGTCATGATCGGGCGCGGCGCGCAGGGAAACCCCTGGATCTTCCGCGAAACCATCCATTACCTCGAGACAGGCGAACTCCTTCCGAATCCTACAAACGCGGAAAAACGCGAGCTGGTACGCCGCCATGCCCAGATGGAACTGGAATGCAAGGGAGAATACACGGCAGTCCGCGAGATGAGAAGACACCTTTCCTGGTACACCTTCGGCATGCCCGGGTCAGCGCGCCTTCGCGGCACGATTAACCAGATGGAGACCATGGACGAACTCCTTAACACCATTGACCTTGTCTTTGCCTAACCATTCTTTACCTGACCATTCTTTACCTGACAGGGAAATTCATGGCTTAGGAAACCATGATGAGCCCGCAATGAAACCCAAGGAAAATTCATGGGAAAGGCTTGACAGACAAGAGAAAAGTGATATAATACTGTGGCATGAGAGCATACTGTAATATGCATAAAAAGCATAAATATACAGTGAATAGTTGCCAATATAAATAACCATTTGATGCTGATTAAGAAAGAATTGGGAGGCACGTCAAAATGCAGGAAAAAAAGAACATTCTGACCTACGAAGGTCTCAGAAAGTACGAGGATGAGCTTCATGAACTGAAGGTAGTCAAACGTCAGGAGGTTGCTCAGAAGATCAAAGAGGCAAGAGAGCAGGGCGACCTGTCCGAGAACGCTGAGTATGATGCAGCGAAGGACGAGCAGCGTGACATTGAGCTTCGTATCGAAGAGCTCGAGAAAATCCTGAAAAACGCAGAAGTTGTCGTTGAAGATGAAGTGGACCTTGGAAAGGTAAATATTGGATGTTGCGTGACCATCCTGGATTTGGAATTCAGTGAGGAGCTGGAATACAAGATCGTTGGTTCCAACGAGGCAAACAGCTTAAAGGGCAAGATCTCCAACGAGAGCCCTGTTGGCAAGGCCCTGATCGGACATAAGGTTGGTGATACCGTTGAGGTAGAGACCCAGGCTGGCGTGTTTACCTACAAGGTGCTTGGCATTACGAAGAGCAACTAAGATCATCCAACGGGCACGGCAATCAAAGCGAAAGCCCGATGACAGTTGCATAAACAAAAAGGATTTGACAGGGAGAGCGGCAAAGAAGTTTGCCGCTTTCGTTGATAAAATAGGATAAAACAGGATAAAACAGATAAGGAGATAAAACAGTGGCAGATACGCAGAATAACCAGAATCAAAACAATCAAAACGCACCCGTACAGGACTTAAATCAACTCCTCAAGGTGCGCCGCGAGAAGCTCGCCGCATTGCAGGAGGCTGGAAAGGATCCCTTCCAGATCACCAAATTTGACGTAGATACCCATAGCACCGACATCAAGGAAAACTACGCCGAGCTGGAAGGAAAGACCGTTACTATCGCAGGAAGAATGATGTTCAAGCGCGTCATGGGAAAAGCGTCCTTCTGCAACATTCAGGACCTGAAGGGCAGCATCCAGTGCTATGTCGCAAGAGACAGCATCGGCGAAGAGCCCTACGCTGACTTCAAGAAATACGACATCGGCGACATCCTCGGCATTACTGGTGAAGTCTTCACTACGAAGACCGGTGAAATCTCCGTGCATGCTTCTTCCGTAACGCTCCTGACCAAGAGCCTGCAGATTCTGCCTGAGAAGTTCCATGGCCTTACCGATACCGACATGCAGTATCGTCAAAGATATGTTGACCTCATCATGAACGCTGACTCCAAGGAGACCTTCATCAAGCGCTCCAAGATCATCAAGGAGATCCGTAACTTCCTTGACGGCCGCAACTTCATGGAGGTAGAAACCCCCATGCTCGTATCCAACGCGGGCGGCGCTGCGGCAAGACCCTTTGAGACCCATTACAATGCGCTGGACGAGGACGTAAAGCTCCGTATTTCCCTCGAGCTCTACTTAAAGAGACTGATCGTAGGCGGCCTTGAGAGAGTCTACGAGATCGGCCGCGTATTCCGTAACGAGGGCGTTGACACCAGACATAATCCTGAGTTCACCCTGATGGAGCTCTATCAGGCATACACCGACTACGAGGGCATGATGGAACTCACCGAGAGCATGTTCAAGTACCTTGCCGAGAAGGTCTGCGGAACCTCCGTCATCACCTACAACGGCATCCAGATCGACTTTGGCAAGCCCTTCGAGCGCATTACCATGATCGATTGCATCAAGAAGTATGCAGGCGTTGATTTTGACGCCGTTAAGACCGATGAGGAAGCGAAGAAGATCGCTGACGAGCATCACGTAGAGTACGAGGCGCGCCACACCAAGGGCGACATCGTAAACCTCTTCTTCGAGGAGTACTGCGAGAAGAACCTGATCCAGCCTACATTTGTCATGGATCATCCCATTGCCATTTCGCCCCTCACCAAGAAGAAGCCTTCTGATCCCGAGAAGGTAGAGCGCTTCGAGCTCTTCATCAATACCTGGGAGATGTGCAACGCTTATTCCGAGCTGAATGACCCCATCGACCAGAGAGAGCGTTTCGCCGCTCAGGACGCTGCCTTCGCAGCAGGCGATGAGGAAGCAAACCACACCGATGAGGACTTCCTGAACGCCTTGGAGATCGGCATGCCTCCCACAGGCGGCATTGGCTACGGCATCGACAGACTCGTGATGCTCCTGACCGACAGCCCTGCAATCCGCGACGTATTGCTCTTCCCGACGATGCGTACTATCAAGAAGTAAAACACAAACGGGCCGCTTTTTTGAAAGAAATTTCAGAAAAGCGGTCTTTTTCTATTTATGGCAATACGCGGAGTACCTGCGCGGCAGCGCGTACTATCGGAAGGAAGGCGATCCTAATGCTGAATGATGAGACCAGGAGAAAACTTCGCCTCATGAATGTGGGAGAGTTCGTTGAGGAACTTGAACTGCAACGACAGGATCCCCAAACGCTGGCACTGCCTTTTGATGATCGCTTCCAGCTTCTGACAGACGGCGTTTACCAGAAAAAGTACATGTTAAAGAATTAAAACGGCTCAAAGCGGCAAAAATATATATTGACAGCCGCTTAAAGATCTATTAATATACACTTAAAGTGGCTTTACAAGCAAAAAAAGTATTCGCGGAGCCGCTTAAAGAATGGAGAGGTGAATATCTATGATAGGACGTAAGCAGGAAGCTGATGAGCTAAGACGGTTGTATGAGAGGAACCGTGCA
>JAFXQK010000075.1 GCA_017527205.1 Lachnospiraceae bacterium
ATATGTTCATCGGGCATCTTCCAGAGTATGTCCGGACTACATTGATAAGGGCAACGCTGGCAGCATAAATATCAATCTGATTGCCTGTATTATTGAGTTTTCAAGGAGCGAGTCCCATTTTAGGTATGGGAAGTTTTAGTTACTTATAATGGAGAAGGTGACCCGCTAAAAAATGCGGAGTATCTGTTTGATAATCCCGACATTTTTGTTGACATAAATCAAAAAAACCCTAAATTTGAAAATCAAAGTTTTATTGATGCGTTAGAACTAATCAAAGGATATGCTCCGATATCAATTCGAAAAAACGAGATAGTGGATTATTTGAAGGAAGGAAAAATCTTGGGCGCTTTTACAAGATTTTACGATACGCAGTCTTACGTAAACGCAATGAGTGAGTATTGCTCCAACGGATGCCATTTTACGGGCATGGTGGGTCAGGAGGATTATGTAGGAAGATGGTCTTCCGTGTATTTGATTATGGTTAATAAGAATACGGAGCACTTTGATGCAATTCGTGAATTTATGGAAGGCTTATTAGATTATGATAAACAAAACAATTCAGACATGGCGCTGTCCGTGCGGGAAGATGTTGTTCGTGGGAAGGTTCTTTGGGCAGATTGGTCTAATCAATGGGAATATCGAATGGGAGAGAAAACCTACATTTCCTTTTCAAGTCCTGAGGGAGAAAGCTATTTGGAAGAGTATGTGAGTTTTTTGAACAAGTTAGGTCCTTGTACGGAAAAGGAAGGAACCATTAAGGAAATCCTGTTGGAAGAAGTGGAAGATTATCTGCAAAATACATATAGCGCCACGGAAACGGCGAAAATAATAAATAATAGAATACGGTTATATTTACTTGAGAATTAGAGCTTTCTTGCTTTACTGTAACTGTAGAAAAATGTTATACCGCATATGCGAATAAGGCGTGGAGAGACATTTTTTACATATAACGGTGAAAGATACATGGAAAAGGCATACCACAAATATGAGGGCTTATATCCGAGATGTCCAATATGTGGGTTTATTGATTATGAAAATGCATATTGGGAAACTGACTTAGGAATTGTTCATGATGCCTGCGGTAACTAGCTTGCAATAATGGCATGTTAATACGGAGGGTATGACGGCATGAATGGAAAAAAATCGAAAATATTTGTTAGTCTTTCACTTCTTGTTTGCTGTGTTTTTCTCAACGGGTGTCTGGAAAAAGGAAAAGCTGACGGGCACTTGGAGGACGCAAACTCGTTAGAGTTGCCAAAGGAGATTTCTTTTTTGAAGGACCCGGAGGAAGGAGCAGGCTGGAAGGACAATCAGGTGGATGATCTTCATGCCGTCATTAATCTTCCCGTCACTAAAGTTGTCGAGAAGGGGGAAAAGAAAAACTCCGGCGGCGGATCTTTTTTTGCCTGTGAGGGAGGAGGCATTAGATTTAAAAACCATGCTTGCGATAACTATTATGACAATTACAGTGGCGTGAATGGCATTGCAACGGACGGAACGGAGTTTACGAAGAAAATTGACGACATTGAGCCGGACCGCAAAAGTTTCCAAATTCATGTTCTTGGCCCCAAGGCAGGGGAAGATGGTTACGTTGCCTGTTACCAGATTTCCAATGAAAGGGACGGCAAGATAGATTCTTACTGGTTTTACGAACTTGATGGGAATTTTCAGAAGGTCAGGGTCGTGCAGGGGAAACTGAATACGCGCGAGTTTATAAAAGAACTTATGCAAGACAAGGACGGGTACATTCATCTGACGTATGTACGTTATGACGGGAAATTAGTGTATGTGATTGTTTCGCGGAAAGGAGAACAGATATTTGAAACCGTCATGGATGGGAGGCCGAGGCTTTGTGCCTACAAGGGGGGAGAAATTGCTGTCAGTGATGAAATCTACGTGCAGAACGTGTTGAGTGACAGAAGGTTTTATTCCGCAGACGTGGAAACCCACAGCCTTAGGGAGCTTCCTGTTTCAAAGGACGAGACCGTCAGAAGGAAAATGACGGGTTACGTTGACGCGGCGACGCCTGTCAGTGAACATGTTTTGGCATGGTGCGGCAGCACGGGCGTTCTGGCCTATGACGATCAAAGCAGGGAGACAAGGCTTCTTTACGGATGGTCCAACCACGGCATAAAACCAAATCTAGTTTATGACCTGACGGCGATGTCGGACGGGTCGTTTGGAATCCTTTATTCAGACGGGCAAGAAGACTATTACCTTTTATTAAGGCCAACGGCGGAAAAGGAAGAACTAAAATCAATTACGATTGCCGTGTCTCCGTACAACAGGGAAACATATTCTGACGCGGCCGCTATTTTTCAGAAAAGGTATCCTCAGTATGTGATCAACTTAAAGGATGATTATGACGAAATGAGCCTGCTGACACAGTTGGGCGCAGGAGACGGCCCGGTGCTGGTAGACACGGAGATTACTGGTTTTGAAAACCTGGAAAGCTTATGGGAACCTCTTGACGGATTCTTAGAGCAGACGCATCTTGCAGACGAATTGATACCAGAGACCCGGGAGTTTGGAAAAATCGGGGGAGTCACGTATGGCATCGTAAGAGACTTTCGGATAGAGACCCTCATCATATCGGACTCTGGTCCGTCCGATTGGGATTATGACGGATTTCTTAACGCGTTGGAAGGGTTTTCCGGCGCCGCGTTAACATACAAATACATTGAATTCCCCGTGGATTGGCGGGAGAAATTCTTTTATGTCATAAATAACGGCATGGATGACAATTATTTTTTTGATGCGGAAACGGGAAGGATGATCTTTGGAACGAAGGAATTTGAACGCCTGCTGAAGCTTTCTGACAAGGCCCTGAAATGTCCGCCTGCGGAGGAAGGAAAGGCGCTTCAGGAAGGAAAGGCGCTGTGCGAACACGAGGACATTCTTGCCCTTGCAGGCGTCATCAGGCTTCGCAGGAGACTGGAAGCGAACGGGGAACGGGCCATCGGTTATCCGACAAAGGACGGGGCACGGCACGTCCTTGCCGCGAATGCGCCTGTCGCGATGCGATCCACGGCCACGGCTGAGGAAAAAGAGATTGCGTACACCTTCCTAAAGGTCATGTTGTCGGAAGAGGCGATGTCGGGCCCGCACAACATGACGTTTTCCGTAAGGAAGGACGTGATGGAACAGCAGTTTAAGGAGTATGAGAGAAACGTTGCGGTAATGAAGGAAATCGGAACATATGACCCTGACTATGCTCCGGAACTGGACTGGGATGGCGACGTTAATTTTTTTGAAGAGATGATTAGAAGATCAACGGTTAGAAAGAAATTTCCCACAGGTTTGCAAAAAGTGTTTGATGAGGAAGTGGGGGATTACCTTGCAGGCAGGATTGACGGAAGAGCGTTGGATGACCACCTAAAAAATAGGGTATGGTTATATCTGGAGGAGTCAAGATGATTTGGAAATAAAACCATAAGGCAAGCGAGGAAATGATATAAAAACATATTTTGAGGGGCAAATTGCCATTCGAGAACGAGAGGAGAAACTTGACGGACGCAAGGAGCTGTATTTAGACTAGAATCGGCAAAGTGAATTGGAAATATTTCAAATCTGGATAGCGGAATACATAGTTATTTCATTGATAAATGTTTTTTTAGCGTATATCATGAGTACAATCATTAATAAAAATTACTTTTTGATTGATTGGAAAAACTGGAGGAAGCTGTATGATAAACAATATAAGGAAACTCTTTTTGATTGCGATCTTGCTTTTGTTTGCAGGATGTGGACAGAAGAATGAAACCAACATAAGCGATAGTACAGAGATTCGCATGGACACTGAAAAAGAAAAGATTACACTTTGTTCCGGTGCGTATGGCAACTATCTGAAAAATCTGGTTTCTGCATACAATCAGGAAAGCAAACATTATGAAATTATTGTACAAACTGCTGGTGAGAACGAGGATGTACAGACTTTTCGAACCAGAATTCAGGCAGAACTTACTGCAGGAAAAGGTGTGGATCTTTTGGATGTTTATGCACTGCAGAATTTGGATTATATTCCATATGCTCAAAAAGGGATGCTTTATGAAGTGTCAGAGCTTATACAGGAAATAGGAGAAATACCGGAGAATGTTAAGGCATGTAATCAATGGGAGAGGGGCATCTATGGGGTGCCCACCTCCTTTCACATGGTTGGATTGACCTATGTACAGGATTTGGATATTTTGCCGAAAACATGGACCGCACAAGAATGCATGAAAGTCGTGGAAGAAAGCAAAGCACCTTATTTTTGTGCGCGCTCGAAATACATGGATGCAGTGGATGCTGGAAACTATGTATTAAACCTTCTAGGTGTTGGGAAACAAGGAATTCAATTATTCATTGATGAAGAAACAAGAACATGCAGTTTTGATACCCCTGAATTTAAAAAGATTCTTGAGTTTGCAAAACTACACTTGGATTCTGGAGCAACAGAAAACGATTCGTCGGAACGATTGTTAAATGGAGAAACTATTTTTTCGGACATACTTGTAGGATCTTTTCGGTCTTTTTGGGAGATAAGCTTTCGCTGTCAAGGAAGAGAGCAGTACATAGGATATCCAAGTCCGAACGGCGAGGTTTATGGAATTATGGCACGCAGTTTATTCATTAATGTCCGCACGGAACACTTGGAGGGAGTGAAGGACTTCCTTCGATATGCCTTATCCGAAAAGCAGCAGGAGAAAATGGTATATGAGATGGATGGTTATTTCCCTGCAAGACAGGATGTGTTGAAAAGGTTGTGGAAAGAAGCGGAAAGTGAACTTAGGGATACAGGTTATACAACTGATTTAAGTGGCAATAAACAATATGAACCAAGGTTAATGACCAAAGAGGAAGAGCAAATCTTTTGGCATATGCTGGATTGCTCCGTACCGAGTAGTTATATGAATGTGATTAATAATATTATATGTGAGGAAACGGCATTATTCTTTACCGACAAAAAGGATGCAGATCAGGTTGCCAGTTCAATTCAGAGCAGAGTGCAAAACTACTTGAATGAAGAAAAATAATTATGATCCTATTGGTATTAGCAATTATTTTATTATACCCGGCGATTATGCGTTGGAATCCATGGAAAAATGCATTATCCTTGACATTAATGATAACCGAATGAAATCATATGTCATTTTAATAAAAACACCAGAGGGAATTAGTAAATACACTAATGAGCGGTAACGTCACAAGGGGTATCTGTAGGAAATGGAGGCAGGTTATGAAACAGAATGAATTCATGGAAGGCATTTCCGAAATAGATGAAGAGCTTTTGGAGAGAAGCGAAAGGAATAAAGAGACGACTCAGACCAAGGAGGGATCAAAAAATACGAAGACCCAAAAGGTGATCCATTCATGGCATGGAGCTGGATTAATTGCCGCTGCTGCGTTGATTGTGATATTTCTTGCGGCGATCGTTTGGCGTGCTAATCATAAGCCTGCTGCGAATGGTGAAGCAGGAGAGACGATTGAGATGAAGTCAGGTGCAACACATATTCTTGATCAATACCTGATATCTTAGGCAAAGTATCTCGAAGTGTTAAAAAACCAGACCAATGGGATTTTGACGAAGACAAAAACGGTGTGCTAAATACCCAAGAAAGTAATGCTTTTTTTGAGGCAGCTCAGGAATGGGTTGATAAAGTCGTAGAATGAAAAGAAGTTGAAGGGTATGACCAAGAGTTTGGTAGAAGCAGGCTTGTGGAATTTAATGCCAAGGTGATGCAGCGGTTCTTAAAAGAGCTAAATCATGAGAACAAAATTTATTCGCCGATTAATGTTTACATTGCTTTGGGAATGCTTGCGGAAATTTCTGAAGGGAACACAAAAAACAGATTCTTGATCTTCTCGGAATGGAAAGCACCGAGGATGTAAGAATTCAAGTCAAAGGACTTTGGAATACATTCCGTATAAAAAGGAGACGCTTGACATCCTGGCTGAGGATTATTATGCCTCATCCTTTGTCGGGGAAATGGGATCAGAAGAGTATTCACAGGCATTCCGAAGCTGGCTGAATGACCAGACGGACGGAATCCTGAAAGAACAGATTGAAGGATTGGGATTCGAAGCAGATGCCGTAATGGCCTTGGCAACGACGGTATGTTTCAACGCAAGGTGGATGGAAGAGTTTCGCGAAGAAAATACGAAACCAGCCACGTTTCATGCCGAGGAAGGCGACATGCAGCGTGATTTTATGAACAATTTAGGAGCAGGGTTTTATTACTACGGAGATCATTTTGGCGCAATTCTTAAATTCTTCGACGCTGGCACTGCAAACATGGCAGTCATCATGCCGGATAAGGGAGTCAGCGTATATGACCTGTTAAACGATGAACAGGTGTTGGATTTGATTGAGGAAGGAGTACAGTACAAAAATAAAAAAAGCGCAATCATCAATTTATCCATCTCTAAGTTTGATGTTTCTTCCGATCGCGACTTGATTGAGGAACTGAGAGAATTGGGCATCACGGATGCCTTTGAGAAAGCAACGGCGAATTTCTCACCCATAACGGATGAGGTGGAAAACATATGGATAAGTAAGGTTCAGCACGGCGTTCGCGTAATCACTGACGAAAAGGGAGTTAAAGCGGCCTCATATACGGTGGAAACGGCTGCCGGAGCCACTGCGATGATAAGAAATGAGATTGATTTTGTTTTGGATAGGCCGTTTCTCTTTGTTATCAGTGCGGAAAACGGAATCCCGTTATTTGTCGGCATCGTTGAGAAACCATGAAATCCAAAACCATTTATGGAAGAGTCAAAATAATAGCAGGAGGTTTGTATGAAAAAAAGAATGGTTAGGGAAGTGAAGGAGTTTGAGGTTATAAACAAATCCGAATCCTTGTGGCAGGACAATACCCTGGATGAATTCCGTGCATGATTGCCATGCAGATGCCTCGTTGCTTGGAATTGTATGTGTCAAGAATTTTTCTTTGTTATGTCGGTTGCAAGCTTTTTTGGCAGGTGATATTATTAAATATCGGATATCCATAGAGTGTATATAATGTCAGTCGGATTTATACAAGGATATCAGAGGCTCTGCTAGAAAACATCAAAATGATAAGGAAACGGAAAGCTACGCGAATAATGAAGGGAGCAGTTCTTAATGAGAAAGCTGTTTTGTGTTTTATGGATGTTATTATTTAGCTTCGCATTCTGTGGCTGTGCAAAAGAGCAAGAGGTCATCATGTCCACCGAACATGCAGAGGGAAGCTGGAGGGAGAAGGGCTTTGCCACACTTCAAAAGGAAGCTTCAGAGGAACTCTATTGGGTCGGGGACATTCTTTCCTGGCAGGATGGAGAGACCACGGAGGATGGCTTGACGCATTGGACGGTTGCCAATGCAAGTCTTGGCAGCAGTCTTTATCAATTGTTCACCGTTTACGCCAACATAGGAGATCAGTGGATTTGGGATCATTATTTATTGAAATGCTGGAATCCCGCCACGGGTGAAAAATGGGACAGAAAGCTCACGTTGGAAGATCTTGGCGGGGAGGAGAGCAAGCGAGGCCAGCTTCGGGGCTTTACGGTGACGGGCCCTGAGACGTTTGCATTCTGGTGGGAGGCGTTCCTTCAAAGAGGGGATGGATCCCACGTGCCCGCTGAGGAAAAGCTCCTTTTTGTTGACGCGAAGGGCATGACAGGGTCGACGGATCTCACAGAGGTGCTTACCGAGAAGGGAATTCTTGAAAAGACGGTCAGGTGCCTTGCGGATGGGAACGGCCACGTTTACATGATGGCAGGCGGCATGCCCAGAAATGCAGCCATTTATGCCTTTGATCAAGATGGTAAGTCTTTGGCGCAGTGGAATGGCGGCGAGGAGACGACATTCCGGGAGACCCTGACGAATGAAAGTGGTGAGGTTCTATTTATTGTCGGAAATTTTGCCGAGAAGGCGGATCAATTCCTGTGTTTGGATGAAGAAAAGCATGAGTTTCATGGTTTAGGCAAGCTGGAAAACGGGCTGTCCTCGAGAAGCTTTTTGGGGATGCTTGGGGACTCCATCTATTATCTGAGTGCAAAATCCATTTATGAGTGGAATGTTGTGCAGGGGACAAACCTTCGAAGGCTGGATCTTCAGAAAAACGGTCTTCCTACAAATTACGTGGTGACTCCGTTTATCTCGGAAAAGGATCAGCTTCCATGTCTTTGGTTTCAGGCGGGCGAAGGCGACTCCTACGTGGCAGTGCTCTCACTGGAAGAGAAGGAGAGGGATGAGATCAAATTCGTTGATCTTGTGAATGATTATGACGTAAATCAGATCCTCTCGGAATGCAGCAGTGACTATTCCAAAAAGCACTTGGGTTTACCGGTCACGTTTCAGACGGTCCGTTCCCAGGAGGAAAAAGAACGTTTCTACGCGGAATTCCTATCAGGAAAGGGTGCTGACCTTATGTACGTTTCCAGGGAAGACTTTGTAATGCTCAGCGAAAAAGGGGGACTGATGGAACTGAGCGATCTCATCTCGAAGGAAACCATGGACAAGATTTTGCCGGGTGCCATCGGGCTTGGTACGGCAAACGGGAAATTCATGGGCATTCCCGGAGGGATGACGGCATCCGGCCTTTGGGTTCCGGACGAAGTCTGGGAGGGATCCTCCTGGACGCTGGAGGACGTGATCAACCTGATGGAGGCAGGGAAGCTGGACGTGAGCCTCTATTATCCTGAAATGAATAAATGCTATGCGTTATTTGCCTTACTTAGGCTTCTTTCCGAGGATTGGCAGCATTCCTTCTTATATGACAAGGAGAAAAATGACTGTCATTTTGATGACGAGAGGTTTGTTAGGCTGGTAAAGATGGCAGCAGATGCGCCAAAGCCAGAGAATGAGGATACTTGGTTTGGCGAAGGCAGGCGCATGGCTCATTTGAGTCTGAGTTATTTGCCGAGTTTTTGTGAGTTTGGCATGGAAGCCGCGAGGGAAAAAGGACATATTGTTGGTTTGCCGACGGATGGTGAGAATGGATGTTTCTTAAACACGCGAGGTCTTCTTGTGGTAAGCAAGGATTGCACGTACCTAAAAGAGGTCAGTGAGTTTTTGGAGCTGTTTTTAACCGAGGGGAAGCAAAACAGCCTGAGTTTGGGACTTGGAGTCCTAAAGTATCCTTTAGAGAAGATCGTGCCAGACGAAGAAGGTCGTTATTGGTTTCATGCACCCGGGATGAAAGATAGGAAGGAGTTGTACGTCTTTGAGGATGGAACGACTTCCGCACACAGGGCGGAGGCTTTTTTGGAAAGCTGTGTCGCGTTGCCGATAACGGACAGCGTGATTGATCGCATTATCTATGAGGAACTGGATGCCATGTTTGCCGGAGACAAGACGCCGGAGGAGACCTGCAAAATCATACAAAACAGGGTTTGGCTTTACATTAAAGAAACCGAGTAATTCGGAAGTCGGCAGTAAGTTTGACAAGGAAAGAATTGCAATAAAAGTTGATTCCATTAGTGATCAGGGGAGGCGAAGCATAATGAATAAGAGGCGGATTTGGCTTAGTAGAATATTCTCTATGATAGTCGTATTTGCTTTATTATTGGGCTCGCGGGCGAAGGCAATTGATGGCTCTGATCAGGCTGCGGCGGAGAATGAATCAACGGGTTTTGTTATAGATAGCAGACGAATGGTCCGCGTGAATAAGGAAGATGCCACAATGGCGGGAGTCTTTGTCGAAGAGGGACCGCTGAAGTTTGAAAACTGCGACGGCATTTATTGTCTTGAGTTAAGGGATTATTCCGAGGACTATTTCAACAAGGAAAAGTACACCTATATGGAAAAGCCAGGGGCGAAGCGTTACGCATACGTCAGGATTGAAGACGGGTTTTTTGAGGAAAAATTAAATCATCAGGATTATTTCACCGTGAAGTGTACGGACGAGGGAGAGACGCTGGAAGGAGAGAATGAGGACGGAAAAGCGGCTAAGGTGCACGTGTTGAAGCTGTCCTTTAGTGAGAACCTTTCGGAATCAGGAATTTTAGGCAGGGAAGACGCCATTTTGAATGCGTCTGGTTACGTGGTCAAGTTTGTGGGAGACAGTGACTTCCTGAAGGAAAGCTTTACCATGGGAATCTATGAATTTAAGATTCTCTCCTCGTCGCATGAGGCATATCAGGGGAAAAAGATCCTGATCCTTTGCCCAAAGGACTTTGCCGAATTTCTGGAAGAAAACAGTCTGGGGCTGGAACTTCGAGGCATCCGTTGTTATGACGGCATGGAGCATCAGGGAAACCGGCTCTGGTCCATCGTTTCAGCGGTCACCCTGGACTATGACAACGTCGGCGTAGAAACAAAGGATGACTTGATGGAATGGTATGGAGACGGGGTGCTTGTTGACGAAACGGGCGGATTAAGAATATCCCGTCCAGTGATAATCGTTGGAATTATAGTGTTGCTGGCTTTGGGAGAGGGATGCTTTCTTGTGATCAAGAAGGCTGCTTCCAAGAAAAAGAAGGGTTGAGGAGGCGAGGTTGGATGCTGTCACTGATTGCAAGGGAAGTCATCTGGATGATGAGAAAAAAGTCCTTTAAGCTCGTCTTTTGGGGAATGCTCCTCTGGGTGACGTTTAATTACGTTCAAGTCCTTCTTAGGTATTGGGGAACAGACGTCTCCGTTCTTCCAGGGGGCATGGAATTTCGATTGGCTTCCACGTATGATTTTAACTGGATGCCGTTGCTGACGGAGATTTTTCCCTTTGTCCTTGTTCTTCCGGCGGCTTTTTCCTTTTTGAACGACGAGGACGCGGGAACCTCCGTATATTTGAAGGCGCGATTGGGACAAGGGAAATACTATCTGATGAGAATTATGACCATTTTCTGCGCCACGTTTCTGGCATTTGCCGTTCCGCTGCTTTTGGAGGTTCTTTTGTTCCTTGTGGCGTTTCCAGGCGGAAGGATAGGGGACGTCAGTAATGTTTCACCATACCTTAAGGGACATGCATATGAAAACATGTTGTTTCATGAAGTATATTATTTCGGTGACATACCCTATGCCATTTTTGGCGCTTTGACGTGGGGCGTTACCGCTGCGATTTTGGCCTGCTTTGCGGCGGCCGTCTCCACATGGGGGCTGAAACTGAAGGTAATTCTTTTTCTGCCTGCATATCTTTTGCTGAACGGGATTAGCCTTCTTGGACAGGCTTTCGCCCTTCCCTTTGACACGGGGTACTGGTCTTACCTGATCTATTATGACGCAAATAAGAAAAGCGCGGCAGGGTTTCTTGGCGTGCAGGCGGTTCTCCTGATCCTTACGGCGGTGCTATTATACGTCAGGATCAAGGCGAACGAACAAAGGGGGTGGCCGCATGGGGAAAGCTGAGAAAATCGCGCTGGTCATCCTGCTGGCCTTTGGGATAGTGTTTGGACTAATTTTTCGCATCTCTCTGACGGACAAGACGCAGGGGACGCGCCTTGATGGATTTTTTGTCGCTGAATTTCCAGCAGTGGAGAACCTGCGTGAAGACGGAAGCAGTGCGCGGGATTATTTTGAAGAATATGCCAAATCCATTCAGGAGGAGCTGGATGCAGCAGAATTTCTGATCACTTGCGTTCCCACGGGGAACGTCAAATATGACGCTGGATGCGTTACGACAAAGGTGAGGGTTACTTCCGTCATAAGGGGCGATGGGATTGCCGCAGGTGACGTGATTCGCGTATACAGGAGTGGTTGGGGAGTTAATTACTTTACGGGAGAAGATCGCGTTGACCTTGGCTTCTCCACCTTCCTGCTTGGAGGCTCGGAATGGCTGCTTTTTCTTTCGGAACGAATGGACGTAAATGAAAAGAGGTTTGGACGGGTATATGCCATTCCGGACCTTACGATACTTCCCGCATTCTGCCTTGAAGAGCAAGCGAAGGTCACCATAAAACCAGACGGCAGGGACAATTCTACCTACGTGCCTTTGGAACCGCTAAAGGACAATGAGTTTTTAGCGGCATCGGATGAAACGATGGAAGGCATGCTGGAATACAAACGACTGATCATGGAAAGGCATGCACCGGAAATTGGTGTGGGCAGGGATGCAACGGAATGAGGCTGGAAGCTGTCAAAATAGGAAAAACCATAAAGGGAAGGGAAGTGCTGAAGGACGTAACGCTAAGCCTTCAGTCTGGCAACATTTACGGCTTTGTGGGACCGAACGGTTCAGGAAAGACCATGCTTTTTAGGGCGCTGTCGGGCCTGATGAAGCCAACCGCTGGAAGGGTACTTCTGGATGACAGGGAGCTTCACGTGGATTTTGATGTCCTTCCAAGCATGGGAATCGTTTTGGAAAACGCCGGGCTTTACCCTGAAAAGACGGGACTACAGAACCTGCAGTATTTGGCAGGCTTAAGGAAACGGGTGGGGGACAAGGAAATCAGGGAAGCCATTCAAAGGGTGGGACTTGACCCTGAAGACAAAAGAACCTATCGAAAGTATTCCCTCGGCATGAAACAGAGAATCGTGATTGCACAGGCAATCATGGAAGTACCGGACGTATTGTTTTTGGATGAACCGTGCAATTCCCTTGATGAGGAAGGCGTGGAAAGAATACGGAAAATCATTCGCGAGGAAAAGGACAGGGGGGCGTTGATCCTGCTGGCGAGTCACGTGCGCGAGGACATGGAGCTTCTTGCTGACGAGGTTTATGAAGTCAGGGAGGGACGGGTTACCTTAAGGATCACGGAAAAGATTCCCATGAAGGGAGAAATGTCATGAGGGATTTGTTGAAGCTGGTAGCGAAAGCCCTTGTATTTGGCGTGCTGGTTCTTTTTGCATGTGGAATTGCTGACATGTGGCAGGATTTTTCAGCAGTCAGGCTGCTTGTGCGCCAATCCTTTGGCATGGAGGAGTTTTCCGTGCAAATGCTGGGACTGATTGGCACGAAGTTTTTGGCACTATTTTATTTTGAAATTGCCGAAGGAAACGGCATTTACAGTCACTTTGGCACGGCAAGCGTCTATTACTTTAGCCGTCAGATGAAGAAAGGGCGCTGGTATGCAGTCGAGTGCGGAAAGCTTATGCTAAAGTGCGTGATCTTTTCAGGCATTTACCTTGGAACCGCAGGAACCATTCTTTCCCTGGCGAGGGGTGGAATTGAGGAAGGGTATTTCGTGCTTTTGGCATATCAGACGATTATCCTTTCCCTGTGGCTGTATTTTAACTGCTTGTTGATGAATGCGCTTGCGCTTCTGACTAACGGGGTGACGGGAGTTTTCGCGGTTTTGGCCTTGCAGGCAGCGGAGATTGGACTGCTTACGCTTGCTGCCTCGAACGGGCCGATTCCGATTTTCTGGATGGTGCCTAAAGCGGAGCTGGCAGCGCACGTGACGGTTATGAAGCTGAATCCCGCATTTCACCTGTTTTTAGGATGGCATTCGGGGGACTTTAGAGTCCTTGACGCATTGGAGACCGCGTATCATCCGCTCATTAACTTACATGCGTGGGAGAGCGTTTGCTATTTTCTTGTGCTTAGCATAGCAGCCACCATATTCGGGCTTTTTTCCGTAAAAACAGAAGTTATGTTGTTGAAGGGATAATGTCTTCTGACTAGAAACTTGGTGGATATCAAAACATATATAATCATTAATGTGACAACGGCAGGTTCGTGAGCAGGGGAGGTGTTTGGCGGCATGAAAGGGAGAAAGGAAAGCGGGTTATTCCTATGCGTCTGTATCGCATTGGTCATGACGTTTGGCGGCTGCGGGGGGAAGCGGGAAGCAGTAGCGGATGATCTGTCGGTCCCGACAGAGGAGACCCAGACATTTCATTTTTTGGAAGCTGAAGGTGAAGACAAGGCTGACAACAGGGTTGACGACCTTCGTGCCGTCATAAACCTTCCTATCAGGACGAAGGCGGATGAATCGCAGACGCCCATCAATTACGTCGGACATTTTGTTTTGGGGGAGAACGGAGGCGGGAGGTTCTTCTTTTATTATCAGGAAGAAGGGGGGCGTTCCAAACACCTTTGGACGGAAATAAGCGGCATCACGGCGGATGGGGAGGAGTATTACGTAAAGCTTCCCAATCCCTGGCAGGGGGATCCGGACCGCCTTTTCACGGACATGAGCGCGACTTCGGGAGGGGACGGCTACGTTGCCAAGCAGGAAATGCGGAAAGAGGAGGCTGATGACGGCGATGAGGCTGCGAAGATAGGGGAGAGATGGCTGTACCGGCTGGACAAAAACTTTCAGATCCAAAGCTGCGTTCAGGCACGGATTGATTCGGAACATCCAATGTCAGAATTCATTGAGGACGGAAACGGTTACTTTCACGTTTTGACCAGTCACGTCGATTATTCAGATCCGGTGAGCGCCGCGCTGGGCGAATGGGATTACTACGTGCTTTCCCCGGACGGAGAAACGGTTTTTGAAAGTAGCCTGGAGAATCAGGGTCGCCTGTACGCGTACGGGGAAGGGAAAGTGTGCGTGTCCGACCAGCAGCCGGCGGACACCGTGGACAGGCCGAAGGGACGACGATTTTACCGCTACGATCCGGAGCGGAATGATTTGGTCGAGCTTGCCGTGTCGAAGGAAGAAACAGTGCAAAAAAGGATGAGCAGCATCATTCTGGACGCGGCGCCCATCAGCGAGAACCGCATTGCGTGGTGTACCCATGCCGGAATTTTCGTTTACGACAGGGAAATCGGAAAGTCGGAAAATGTCTACAAGTGGTCAAACCACGGGATCAACGTGGTAACGTTGGGCTGGCGTTGCTTTCGCGTGACGAAGGACGGAAGGTTTGAGCTCATATACTATGACGGGAAGGAATACAATTACCTGCAGCTGGAACCGACGGGGGAAAAGGAGGAACTGTCGACCATAACGCTTGCCGTCACCCCGGAAAACAAAAGCGTTTACGATACGGTGGCGACGCTGTTTCAGAAGCATTATCCTTCCTATGCCGTGGAGGTGAGGGATGACTACGACCAGACAAGCCTTTTGACCTGGCTTGGCGCAGGAAAGGGCCCCGTGCTGGTTGACACGGGGCTCATGGGGCTCGATTCCCTTGAGAAGCTGTGGCAGCCCATGGACGGATTTCTGGAACAGACGGGACTCGAGGGGGAAATCTATCCAGAGGTCCTTGAACTGGGGAAAATAGGGGACGTCACGTACGGCCTGGCGCGGGATTTTCGCATCGAGACGCTTTTGGTTCCTGCGGCGGGTCCTTCCGACTGGGACTACGATGGATTTCTGGACGCGCTGGAAGGCTTCAGTGGAGCAGCCTTTACCTATGGATACCTGGAGACGGAGGGCGACATGAGGGACAGGTTTTTTGAGACGTTAAAGAACGGTTACAATGACACCTATTTTTGGGACGGGGACGGGACGACCGTCTTCGGCACGGCGAAATTTGACCGCGTCCTGCGTCTTTCCGAAAAAGCGGCAAGCTGTCCGCCGGCGGAGGGCGGAAGGGCGCTGAAGGAACGCAAGGCGTTCTGTGAGCATTACGACCTTCTCTTTCCGTGGGACGTCCTCCGCCTTCGAGGGAGGCTGGAGAAGAACGGTGAGAAGGCCGTCGGTTATCCAACGGGGAGTGGCGCAAGACACCTTCTCGTTGCGCCGTCGGTCATCGCGATGCGTTCCACGGCAACGGACGAGGAAAAGAAGATCGCCTACACGTTTTTAAGGTTCATGCTGTCCGGGGAAGCATACGAGGCAGCGCCAAGCAACATGTTCCCGGTGCGCATGGATCAGTTTGGGCACATGCTTGACCTTTTTGAGATGACGGAAAAAAGCCTGAAGGAAAACGGAACCTACGATGCGGAGGTTTATCCCGAAATTCACAGGGAAGAGGACGCGGCTTTTTTTGAGGAACTGATGAAGAATTCGGTTGCAAAGGTTCCCTTTCCTGCCGGGTTAGAGGCAATTTTTGACGAGGAATTCGGGGAATACCTGAGCGGAACCGTCAGCGGCAAGGCTCTTTCGGAACACCTAAAAAGCAGGGTTTGGTTATATCAGGAGGAACAAAAGTAGGCAAAGCGCTTTTGACGGAATGCGAATGCAAATAAGAGTCCGCTTCATGACAGACAGACGTCAAGCATGGAGGTGCTTCCTTTTGATTATTATGAGAGCTGCCTGTTTTTTCCGAAATACTCTCCCACGCAGAAGCTGATCGCATATGGCATCCTGGGAGGAGTTCCCAGGTATCTGGAAGCGTTTGATGATCAGGGCTCGATAGAGGAAAACATAGCGAAGGCAATCATTCGTAAAGGTGCTTATATGAACGAAGAACCATCCAATCTCTTGAGGGCGGAGCTTCGGGAGCCGAATGTGTATAACAGCATTTTGAGTGCGATAGCCAACGGGCGAAATAAGGTATCGGAAATATCTGATTATCTGCATGAAGAAAAAAGCAAGGTGTCTAAGTATCTTGTGGTTCTTCAGACAATGCGACTTGTTAAAAAGATCGTTCCGTGTGGGGAAGATGCGAGCAGTCGCAAGGGTATCTATAGGTTAACGGATAACTTTTTTCGTTTCTGGTTTCGATATGAGTTTACGAATAATGCATATTACGAAATGCTAGGTGCCAGCGCAGCATCGGAAGAAATCATGAGCGGAATCTCTGATTACATGGGAGAAGCATTCGAGGGAATATGCAAGGAGTATTTTATTCGTCAGGCAAAACAAGGGAAATTGCCTTTTGTTCCTTATAAGATTGGAAAGTGGTGGGGGAACAATCCTTGCATTAAGGCTGAGGATGACGTTGACATTCTTATGATAGACAAAACGGGGAAGAAGGGCGTGTTCGTGGAATGCAAGTTCAGAAATTCGAAAATGCCTCACAAAGAGTACGAAGATCTAAAGAATGCGATGTTGGCTTTTCCGCGCATTGAGGAGAAGTACATGTATTTTGTCAGCAAGTCGGGGTATGAAGACTCCGTAATAAGGCATGCAGCGGAAGACGGAGCAATCCTGCTTGGACTGGAAAACTTGTTTGAAAATCAAGAATAATAACATGCTTGTGTTATGCAGGTTGGTAATGATTGACACAAGGAACTTTGAAATTTGAGGAAATTGCGATGGTCAAAAAATGGTTTGGCATGGTCATCCTTGCGGTGTTTATCCTCCTGAATGGTTGCGGTGTGCCGAAAGGCGAGGATAAAAAAGGAAACATAGAAAAAGGGGAATATCACTGGAGCGAAGGGCCGGCAAAGGTCATCACTTTGTCTTCGGAAAAGGAGTTCCTTGAAGAAAAACGGCTGACCGTAAACTGGGAATCAGAATACATCATGACGAAGGATGCCGTTTGGAAATTAATTGCGGCGATGAATGAGGCAAAGGAAAGGAAGCAGTATTACATTTTTTATTCCATCACGGAAGAAAAATGGGGCATGTTGGACGCGGGAGCAGGGACAACAAAAGACGGAAGAAACTATGACTTTTTAAGCATGCCATTTGCATCCGTTACGGGTGAAGCATACGCAGTTATTAATCAGGAGAAGGAAGGGAAAGGCATTGCAGGCACTTCTTCTAAGGGCGTTGGGGAATACATAGGTTCCGTTGCAACAGGTTTTACCAGTAACAATGTAAAAATGACATTGGGAAGGGATGGAAAGGTATACGAATGGATTAATTCAGGGGACACCGTTTACCTGTGTGACGCAAAAACAAATGTCGCCAAGTTACATTGCCTTGATGACGGAAATGAGGTCACGGCAGAAGGATGGATCATTGGCGCGGCTCAAAAGGACGACGCGGAAGGAATTCAATTTTACGGGATGGACAGGGAACGGAAGCCTGCCATGTGGGACGCTGACGGAAACAGAATTCCAGCATCCTTTCCGGAGGATTTGACCGCACCGGAATATTATGCCGTTTATGAGGGGAATGGGGGTCTGCTGTTTTGTGACAGGTATGGTCTCTGGGAATCCGCGGAAGAAGGATACAGGTGCCTGTTTTCTTTTATGGAGAACGGATATTTGTTCGATTCTATATTGGGGATGGTGCTTGCCGGTGAAAATGACCTGCGAATTCTCATGAGCACGGACGGTATGCCGGCTGTGCTTTTGTATGACCTTTCAAAGAAGGATCTGCGGCTGGAGAAAAAGGAACTGGTGCTTGCGGCCTGCATGCCAAACGCCGCCTTTAATCGCATGGTGGCGGACTTTAACGGAAGGGATCATGAGTATTACGTCACCGTAAGACTCCCCGAGAAGGGGGAAGATCAGGAGAGCTTTCGGAGGCGCATTCAGCTGGAACTCACGGCTGGCAAGGGCCCTGACCTGTTGGAAGAAAGCGTTCTTTTTGACGTGAATTCAATGATCAGCAAGGGGCTCATAAAATGTCTGGAGGAATCGGAATTCAAAGACCTGGGGTGTCTGCCTTCCTGCCTGGAGACGGGAAAGAGCGGTGACGGATTATACGGCATTCCGTATGATTTTAGCCTTGATTTTGTCGCATGGCGCAAGGAGGAGATCGGCGTTGGAGAAACGCTTACGGTGGACAAAATGATAAGGCAGATGCAGGCTTCCCAAAGGGAAGTATTGGACGCATCCTGCTCGGCGTTGGAAATAGTGACGAAGTATGCCCTGCGGGATGAATCTAACACGGATTACATAGACTGGCAACAGGGAAAGAGCAAGCTCTCCGGACAGGCCTTTCTGGATCTTTTGGCGTTTGCGAAGGAGCATGCGGCAGACGACTTGGATTATGAGGAGGCAAGCCGCATTGCCTTCGCCATGAGTCCGCGAAGCGGCATTTTTACGCTTTCTGATTTTGGCAGGCTGACTGAGTGCCTGGGTGATTATGTGATTTTGGGCTATCCCAGAAATGACGGAAAGGGCATTTACGTTTGGACAAACAAGATCTACGTGAACGACCGAAAAGAAGCGGCGGAGGGAGCAGTGCGATTCCTGAAATACTTAATCAGCGAAAGGGCACAGGCTTTATACGTCTCCCATGACGTGACGGGCGACGCGGAAAGAAAGATGGATGAAAACGGGTTGTTTGTCAACAAAATGGCCCTGTTTCCCGTGAATCGCTCTGCGCTGGAGAAAATGATCAATGAAGAAGACGGTAATCAGCCAGAAAATCAGTTTGTCATGGATTCCGGTAAGGTGATTTATTTAAAACAACCGCTTTCCTCCAAACAGATAAGCGAATTTTGGAACATGGTGGATCAGGCGATTCCCGCGAACTACAAAATATCGCGGGCAAAGGGAATGATTTCTGAGGAACTGGAACCCTATTTTGAAGGACAAATTACCGCGCGGGAAGCGGCGGAAAAACTGGATAAGCGCCTTCAGTTGTACTTGGATGAGAACAGGTAAATGAGATTAGTAAATGAGATTTATTTCGACTTTTTGAAATAAAACATAAAAAATGCGCTCCTTATTTCAGAAAGTCGTTTACTTTTTGAAATAAGGAGCGTATTATTATGGTATTATTTCAAAAAGGGGTGATTTTTTGAACAGATCAGGTGAGTTGGTAACAAATTTAAGTGGGGATGCGGCATATAAATCTTTCAAACCTTCGCCGTTACCTCCAAAACCGGAACTTAACATAAGCAGTGATTTGGTAAAAAAACTAGTCGAAGCCAACAGGAATTTAGTGAGACTTGACACGGCAGCCAGACTTATTCCTAACGTGGAATTGTTTATATCCATGTATGTAAGGAAAGAAGCACTCATTTCGTCACAAATAGAGGGAACACAGTGCACCTTGGATGATGTCCTTGATCCTGAAGTGGACGGTAATGTCAATTTGGAGGTAGGAGACGTAATCAATTACGTGAGTGCCTGTAATTATGCGATAGGTCGTCTAAACCAAATGCCTTTGTGTAACAGATTATTTAGGGAGATTCACGAAAGACTCTTAGTTGGGGTTAGAGGAAGAGATAAAAATCCGGGTGAATTTCGCAGGTCTCAGAACTGGATAGGACCGGCCAACTGTACTCTAAATGAAGCAAGATACATACCGCCAAATGTTGATGATATGAATGTTGCCATGACGGATCTTGAACGATATATGAACGAAGGGGATGATTATGATCCGTTAATACGAATCGCTTTGATTCATTATCAGTTTGAGACGATCCATCCGTTTCTTGACGGAAACGGAAGAGTTGGCCGATTGATGATATTGCTTTATCTTATGGAGCAGGGATATATATCTAAACCCGTCATTTATATTTCTTATTTTTTAAAAAAGAATCAGATTGAGTATTATGAAAGGATTTCAGAGGTAAGGAAAAGCGGAAACTACGAACAGTGGATTACTTTCTTTCTTGAGGCAGTATCCGCTGCTGCTCAAGACTCGCTGTCGACTATTGAAAAACTGATGGCCCTTCATAAGAAAAACATTGAAAAGCTACCGGTCACGGCTAGGAAAAACGATAATGTAAGGAAAGTGTTTGATTATGTGGAGCAATATCCAATCATAGACATTAAAAGAACTGCTGAATATTTAGGTGTTAGCTACAATACGATTTCATCTGTCGTAAGAAAACTGGTAGAGGTAGACATACTTAGAGAAACAACAAATGCTGCGCGCAACAGAGTTTATTCATATGAAGAATACTTAAGCATATTGAGAAAAGACACCTAAATGCGCATAGTACACATTACAAAATAGAGAATAGGCAACAAAAATATGAGCGGGGTGATGCGATGCAGAGGATGAAAAATAGTTTTTATAGAATACTGACGCTGGTTTTAGCAGAAGGCGCACTGTATGATGAGATTTGGGACGAAAGAAATGAAAAGTATTACAAGCAATTCTCCGAGGGAAACTACAGCTTCACATACATAGAGCTTGATCCTGCGCAACGGAAGAGAAAATAAAACATTAAACAAATCTTAAAGTTCATGTTCTTAGATATATGTTATGCTGAGATAAGAGGAGGTGCGGAAGGTATGAATAAGAAGAGATTTGTTCTTGGGATTCTTATGACTACATTATTTCTTTTTATCTTGGCAGGTTGTCAGAAGAAGGATGCTGACACGCAGGAAACATCAGTGCAGGAGCCGCAGGAAGTGGCGATTTTAGACGACTTATTGAAGGAGTATGATGCAACCTTTCAGGAGCTAAAAATAGCGTCGTCGGCGGATATTTATCATATTTGTGCCTACGGGGATAAGGTCTTTTACAGGGATTATGATGAGGCGTTGGCCGTATGGTACGTAAAGCGGCTGGATGCTGCAACCAAGAAGAGTGTTGACCTGATTCGATGGAGCGAGGAGGAGTCGGAAGACGAGAAGTGGAGCGTTCAATGCATTACGCTGACGAAGGATGGGAATCTGCTTGCGCTTCTAGGGCGGCTTGATGCAGAGGAGCAGTATGACATAGGAACGGCGAAGGGCTATGTTTTGGCAGAATATGACCTGGATGGAAATCAGAAGGAAACCTGGTCTTTGGAGGAAGAGGCCATTCCTTCCAAGTTTTTTAGCTTTTGCATGGGTGTTGACGGTGACGGAAACATAGCGATTTCATCGAACGAAACGATGGTTTTGATCGCAGATGGAAAAAAGAAGGGAGAAATTCATTTAGAGGACGGAGCAAATGTCTCTGATTATGTCAGGTCAACGATGGGTTCCCTCTATGTTTCCGTGTATTCGGGAATGTCCCAAAGTGTTCGACGAGTGGATTTTGGTACTTATGAATTGGTGCCGATAGAGGGGACACCAATGATTATAGGTGCAGTTGGTGAAATAGCGGATGGGTCTTATGCGGGCATGGATCATGCTTTACTGGTTTCGGACGGTGACAGTCTATATCTTACGGATTTGAATCAAGGCAAGACGCACAAAATTGTAAATTGGGAGGCCTGCGGCATTTCAGGTATGGAGGTTCGCGGGATTCAGATTCGAGAGGGGAAGGTGTATGTTTCGACCTTATCCCCTGCACTTTCCAGGGAATTGGCCATTCTGACTCCCGTAAAGGAGGGGAAAGAAAAGGCGGAAGGCCCGAAGGTGCTTCGCTATGCAGTCGCTGGAAAACCTACGGTTTTGGCGAATATTGTTTCTGGCTATAATCGGTCGCAAAAACAATACCGCGTGGAATTTGTGGATTATTCGTATGGCGCGGGATGGCAGGATCGCATGGTTGCAGACATGCTGGGAGACAATCCTCCGGATCTTGTGGACATGACATTATTCTTTACAAGTACTAACCCTACCTTTGAAGATTTCTTAAATCAGGGTTACGTGGATGACCTGACGCCTTATTTGGAAAGAAATGGGAAGGTTAACAAGGACGATATTATCGAGAAGGTCATGGAAATGGTGACGCTGAAGAAGGGCATCCCTGCCATTCCCACCACGGTCATGATTGATACCATGATCGTATCGAGAACGGAATTTGGCGATCGCATGGGATGGACGGTAGAGGAACTGATGGCGTATGCCAAGGCACATCCGGAATCGCAGCCCGTGGATCATTGTTGTAGGGGGGACTTTAATTACATTTGGTTTTATCCGAATCTGGAAAGCTTTGTGGACTTTGGAAACAAGCGCGCAAGCTTTGACTGTCAGGAATTTCGCGAGATGCTCGAATATGCTCATTCCTATCCAGTGTCAGACGGAAGCTATCATCCCTATAGTATTGAACAATTTCTATGTGAAGTAGACTTGGAATCCGTTTTTGACGTCCAAATGGTTCGAAACCGTTATTTTGGAAAAACGGCGGGATTTATCGGATATCCTTCCCTGGACGGAGAGCCACTGTTTTTTCTTAAACCAGAGGTTAACGGCGCAACACCGGCAATTTGCAGCAGGAGTCAGGAGAAGGAGGGGGCGTGGGACTTTATCGAGTATGTCCTGTCACAAAATCCCATTACGCTGAATTACAATGATAGCTATATTGGAATTCCGACCAACAAAAAATATCTTCAGGAAAACATTGAGGCATTGGCCGATGAAGACGGGCCTCTAAAAAGTGGGGCATTCCAATTGGCAGGTTTCCCGCAAACCTCATATGATCCAATCGCACCAGACGAAGAAACCTGGTATCGTGTTTATCCTTTTACGGAGGAGGAAGAGGAAATCCTATACTCGTTCTTAAATGGAGCTACGGTGAGGGACCAGAGGATCTACACGATATGGTGGGAAATCGTTTATGAGGAACTTGGCGGTTACTATGCTGACCAAAAATCCATAGACCAGACGATCGACGCCATCCAAAGCAGAGTACAGCTGTTCTTGAAGGAACAATAAACAGGGAATGAGGTGGAACGGCATGAAACATATTGTTAGTGCAGGGGCTTTGGTATTGGTAATATGTATGCTTTTTGGTGGTTGCGGAGGAAGGAAGGAGGAAGGGTTGCCTGAGGACACCCCTTGGAATCATGGAGTTTCGGCCATCATGGAGACGGAGCTGGGATGGTATACGACAGGAATTGGTGAAGAAATATGCTTGCGTTATTATGACAAGGAATCAGGGGAGTCCATTTTCCTTTGCAATCGGCCAGAGTGTGAACATCATTGTGATGACACCTGCGAGGCAACCTATCGGAATTTGAAGGTCGTAAATGCCTGCCTTTATGAGGGGTTCATTTATCTGCTCGGTTGGGAGGGCGTTTGTAATGACACATTAGATATGGCAGAGAAGGATATTCCCGAAACGGAAATCGCCGAGCATATTGATTTAAGCCTGTACCGCGCGGCATTGGACGGAAGTGCCATGGATAAGGTGGCAACGGTTTTTGAAACGGACAATCTTCAGCATCAAAGAGTCAACCGAGCCAGAAGGACCGCAGGGATTTTAAATTCTGAACATGATGACACGAGCTTTATCATTCATAAAGGAGTCGCGTATATCCCCGTATACTTGATGCTAGGGGGAGGAAGCAATGGACTTCGTGGCGCAGGACTGTATAAAGTGAATCTTTCTACGGGAGTGACCAAGGAAATCGAAACATATGATACCTTACAATCAAGGGCACCGGCATTTCTTTATGGCGTTTCAGACTATGTTTACTACTATCGTTATGATGCGGGTGCACAAAGGCAATTGTGGTATCGCTATTTGATCTCTGAGGATCGAATTGAGGCGGCAGATCCGATGTTTTACAAAACGGAAGAACAAAATGAGATGTTCGGGAAAAGCTTTCTAGACTTGGGAGTTCCTGCCGTTTTTACGGAGGATAGGGAATACTTTCTCGTGAGATCTTATCAAGAAAAGGACGCAGGCGTACTCAGCATCCTTGCGGTGGACGCGAAAACGCAGGAGCTACTACCGAAGGAATCCTTTGAGACGAAGATAGAATTCAATAAACGAAAATTTCAGTTTAATCCAAGGGATAATGGATACTATTCCTTGACATATTATGATGGGAAGTTTATTATTTCTGACGTAGAAACGGTTTATGCTTATGACTTGAAGGGAAAAGAGATTGGTGAGGTGGACGTCCCGCAAGAGGCCTTAAAATGGAATGATGCAGAAAAGCAGATTCGCCTGGAATTTAAGATTAATGATGGAAAATTATACTTGATTTATGGGACGAAAAATGCTGGCATTATTGGGGGGACAGGATATTATCATCGTGTGCTGTCTTGCCCTTTGGATGCGATTTACAAGGGACAGGGGGAGTGGACAAATGCATATCGAATGCAAGGGCGACGGACTTTTAAGGAATACTTAACGCAATTGGCAGAAAACCAATTAGAGAGCCTTTCGGAGGAAGATCGTAATCGGATAGGAAGCACCGTTACGAGTTGGATAAGGAAGTACTACGCGGAGGAATTTGGAGAGGAATAATTACGATTTTGGATAAAATGTTTCCATGAAGAATGAGCAAAATACAAGGAGAATGAAATATGCCTAATTTGATTTTGCGTTTTAAGGATGGAAACCCCAAAGCTCTTACGCTGAGCTTGGATCAGACAATTGATGCCATCCAGAGCAGAGTACAACTATTTTTGAACGAGCAATAGTTAAATGGGATACTTGAAAACGCCAAATGGATTTAAAATTTTGTTGTTTTATGATATTCTTTAAGTGAAGTATAAAATCGAGGTGATGAGATGCATGGTACGAAAAACAGTATTGATAGAATACTGTCGCTGGCTTTAGCACTGGTGCTTTGCATCATGCTAGTTCCGGGCAAGACACTTGCGTATCTGAATGCCGAGGATCTTGAAGAAATCCAAGAAAAGTGGCATGAGCTAAGGGATTATCCGATGAAGCCTGGAGACGAGGGATGGGACAGGATGGATTATGGTGAAATTTTGAAGGTCGTGAATCCACCGCAGGAGCTAATCGATTCCATGTCAACGAGGGAGCTCGCCGACCTGATGCTTCATTATCCGCTTTTGAACGAAATGGATACGGAGGAAACACTCCGCATTATGTCAGGGAAAAGTCAAATCTTTTTAGAACTGCGGTGGAGAAAAGACGGAACGAAGGAGCTGTTGAACGCCCTTCGTGACATTGAAATAGACATGGATGTCGTCAAGGCTTATGACAGTTTGAACATGGCCTTTTTTCTTGATCCGTCCCTGCAGGCGGAAAAGTTTGTGAATGTGTATGTGCGTGTTTATGGCAGCGAATTTACGGAGGAAGAGATTTCACTGTATGATGAGATATGGAACGAGAGAAATGAAAAGTATTACAAGCAGTTCCCACAGGAAAATTATTGTGTCATGCACATAGAACTAAAAACCTCACAAACGGAAAAAGAGCTTCCTTCCGCGGATGAGCTTTGGAAGAGATGGTATGACCGCAGGGAATATCCGATCATGCCAGGAGATGAAAATTGGGAGAGATTTGACGTGGACAGACAGCTTCGAATCTTGAATCCTCCAGATGAAGTCTTGAAGGAAATGAGTTCGAAGGAACTGGCGAGTCTTGCAGTGTTATATCCATTTCTTTGGCAATACGAACAGGATAACAGACCAGGACTAAATATGGACAGTTATGATGTTGCCAGACAATTTTTTACGATTAATGTTGAAAGACACTGCAAGATATTTAAGGAACTCATCGGACGAAAGGATGGCGCGGAGAGCTTACTTCGGGTGTATGAGGCCAACGAACTGAATGTTGATGAGATCAATCAAAACGGTCCGGGAACGAAGGATCCTTCTGTTGTCGCAGAGCTCTTTTTATGCAAGTATGTCGAGTATTATAATAGCTGGAGATTTCAAGAGAGCGACATTGCGCTTTACAAGAAGATTTATCGAAATAAGGTGGCAACCTATGAGAAAATCGAAAATGAGACCGTAAGGGAAGCCTTTTCAACGAAGCTGTCTAAGGCTGCATTGGAGGAAACGGAGGCAGTCATGCCTTCGGAAGAAGAGATGCAGGGAAATGCGGAGAAAGTAGATCGGACGGGAAAATCGGTGCTGGATGAAACTCTGGCAGGGATGGAGAGTGAAAGCAATGGCGACCTTGTAGAAGAGACGGAAGAGGCAAATAGTGGAAAGAACATTTGGATGATTGCAGCAATTATAATGGTTGTATTGTTGCTTAGCGTGGCATGTTGTTTAGTACTAAGAAATGGAAAACGGAAAGAGTAAAAATATATGCGTAATAAATCTTGGCTGGGTTAGATGGGAGGTGCTTTTTTATGAGAAAGAAAATCCTTTTGGGTTTCGTTTGGATTATGGGACTTTCCATATTAGGAGGCTGTCATGAAAGTATCGAAGGTAAAACCGATGAACTGAAACAGGAGGGGATGATTGTTACTTCTGAAACAGAGAAAGAAAAGGTTATTACGCCCATCTCAAGTGAAGACGTTTATGGGCATTATATCTGTGAGGAGCCGGGCTTTGGGGGGATGTTTACCGTTGATATTTCAAGTGATGGATTTAGTTATTATGCGGGTGCGTCCAGCAGTTATTTTGGAACTGGCTCTTGGGAACTTTCTGAAAACAGGCTGATGCTAAAGGATGTCGGATATGGAGAGGAATGGGATATTTTCTTTACTGTTGAGGACGCTTGCCTGATCTATGATCGGGAAGCGTCCCATCCTTTTCTTTACGTGGATCTTCCGGACGGTACGAAATTTTTCAATAAAGAGAATGTAGATGAAGCATGGCTGGCAGACTTGAATGAACGCATTTTGGAAAGCGAGCGTGAAAAGGTCGAAGCCATGCCAAAAATAATTGAAGAAATGAACAAGCAACGCGAAGAAGCTTTAAGTCATGTCAATAAATTTCCTTTTCAGGGTTCAGATTTTCAAGGATTGCTTTGCTTAGATGCCTCTATGAATCAAAAGGATTCGTCCATGCCAATTCTTTATTGGATTGAGGATGCTTCAGGGAATAAGCTGTGGGAAGCAGTCACTTGTCGTGAGGAAGGAGAAAATAATTCCTATTACTACTATGAAAAGGAAGATGGCAGAAGTTACATTATCGAGTACAATGCAGACACAAAATATCACTTTGACATGTTTAGCTTAGACGCAATGGGGTCAAAGATTGATGAACTTACATATGATGTTCCTGATAATACAGATCGTGCAGGCTTTAACACGGAAGTAAAGAAATATGTAATGCGTGAAAATGGCGGAAGATCTATTATGGATATGGCTATAACGGGGTATTAGTTTTCGTAAAGACATCGACGAATTGTGGAGAAAAGAAGGGTGTCAGAGGGGGACTGTAAGTAAATGAGAATAGATGATAAGATGATGCTGGTAATGGGAATTTAGACGGGAGGAGTCCACATATGATAAAGAAAATACTATTGTGCATGGTTTTTATCGTATGGCTTGGTTTATTGGGAGGCTGCAGCGAAAGCACGAAGAATCAAGACGATGGAAAGGGTCAGGAGGAGTCGGTCATTGCTTCTGAAGCGGGCGAAAAGATGCTGTTACCAGAAGGCGAGATTACTCATATAGAGGTGGCCATGTCGTTTGGATTGTTCCCACAATATTCATTTTCTGATGGCGAGTCTATAAAGACGTTTAAGGAATACTTTACTACCTTGGATCTGGAATCTGATTTTACGGAGAAGCCTGAGGAATATAATGGACAGACGTGGGTGGTTACCTTTACCTATGCTGATCAAAGAGAAGAAACCATCTATCATTTTGGCAATATGTTCGTTAGGAACCAAAATGGTGAGTGGTATAAGATGAAATATGAACAGGCCGCTAGGCTTGACGAAATTCTGAATCAAATAGGGAGTCTGAAGGAAGAGAGTGAGGAATATGCTCGTGTGAGCGAATTTATCGAATACTTTAACGAGCCACTCCTAAGCTTTTATAGCGAGATGAATTATGCCAGTGTCATCGATTTTGCCACGGAGAAATTGAAAAAGCAGGAAAGCAGTTTAGTGAGAACGTCCGACTCTGGCGATTACTATGTGATTTCCGTAGATGACCTGACAGCATATATTGATCAATATTTTGAGAACGCTGAGGAAGTCATAAAATCTATTCCCACAAAGCAGAACAATACAGGACAGACTTTGCGTGCGGGGGAGAAGGTTGTTTTTTATGATTTACCTAACGCGGATTACCATCCCATGCAGATTTCTGGAATAAACAAGGATGATTCTCATTACTATGTAAAATGTGTTTTTCCTGAATATAAAAATGATTATGCATCAGCATCTGAGCTTTCCTTGGCACCGCGCATCATTGTAGTAAGTTTTAAGAATAATGAGCTTAAAATCTGTGGTGTAATGATGGCAAACTGAAACCTTGGAAGTTGACTTGTGAGAAGGCTTGACAAACCTGACAGTCCTTGATATGCTAAAGATACATATCAGGGACTTTTCTTTAACCGCTTCGGTTGTCTATCCCCGTATGAAAAACAATTATATCGGCGGATGGCAATCCGGGCGAGATGTTATTTGCATTCGTTTATTTGCCATTGGCCTGATCAAAAGGAGGAAGCCTATGGCAAATGAAAGAAGAAAACTCGAAGAACTGAATCTATTGGACAATTTTTTGTTTGGAACGATGGTAACGCATCCGGACTATGGGGAACCCTTCGCAAGGTATCTCCTGAACAGGGAGGTTGGGAAGCTAAAGGTGGTTCCACAGAGCGTGTACTACGCGAGTGACACGGAACTGCACGGTGCCATCCTTGACGCCTATCTGGAGGAAGGAGACGAGGGTAGCGATGCAACGGTCTATGATGTGGAACCAGAGAATGACAGCCATGCGGAAGCCGTTAAAGCTTTGCCGCGGCGCATGAGGTTCTACCGTGCAAAGATGGACGGAAGGGGACTTAAGGCAGGGGAGGATTACGGGAAGCTACAGAATTTAGTCATGATCATGATTACGCCGTTTGATCCTTTTGGACTGGGACGCATGAGGTACACGGTAAGGAATGCCTGCCTAGAGGAGCCGAAAATGCCGTTTGACGATGGTGTGATGATGGTCTTCCTGAATTCCAAGGGACGACAAGAGGACATGCCGGAAAAGCTGACGCAGTTTCTAAAATATGTGGAAAACAGTACTTGGGAAAATGCCGTTACTGAAGACTTGAGGAAGCTCCATGAAATGGTTGGCATGGTGAAGCATGACGAGGAGGTGGCGATCCGATATATGAAATTTTGGGAAGAGAAAGAAAGAATCAGAAGGGAAGCTTTAGAGGAAGGGCGCGAGGAAGGGCGCGCAGTCGGAGAAACCGTCAGTTTACTTCGCATAATTCAGCGAAAGGTCAGCCGCGGCAAGACTTTGGCGGAGATTGCGGATGAGCTAGAGGACTCAGAAGAGGCGATCAGGCCTTTGTACGAGACGGTGCAAAAGTATGGGGTAGACTGCGCTGTGGACGATATCTACGAGAAAATGACTGAGTGCGGTGAGGCATAATAGGTTGCTTCAGAAAGTAGACTTTGAATTTATATAAAGAAAAATATATAATATACAGGAGAAGGGGATGTAGTCATAGCTGGCTGCACCCCTTGTTTTGCTTGTGGAAAATTCAGTAGTATGGTAAAATAAAATGTAGTATTGAAGGGAAGCAAGCATTAAAGATGACTTAGAGGGGATGATGGCATGATCAGTTTAAAGTGTAAGAATTGTGGCGGTGAGATGTCAGTAGATGGAAACGGTAATCTGTATTGTGATTACTGTGGATCGAAGTCTGCGTTTCGGGATGATGAGCTGCAGGCATATAAGAATTTCCGTTTGCAGGTGCTTAACTATCTGCGCGGCGTGCATGACCAGAAGGCAGACGGAAAGAGCCATGAGGAGTTTCTCTGGGCGAACACGGATACGGAGTTCCTTGTGACAAAGGATGGGAAGGACGTGACGGTCAGGTACATTTATGCACACGAGGGAGCGAAGGCGACGGTATATTTGACGAAGAATAGTGTTCTTTATGTGTTCCCGGGGGCTTGTAGAAGTGCGGCAGACCAAATGCTTCGCGGAATTGAAATGCTGTCTTTCCCGCCTGCGGACGTAAAAAAACTCAATGAATGCTTCCCAAAGCTGGTTGGTAGGTATGAGCTGGAAAAGGATGGCATACTTCTGGCGTTTGAACGGCCGGATAATCTGTTCCCGCTGTCCATGTTTGGCAGTCTGGAACCCAAGCTTGTGGCGTGGATTACCTCGCGCATGGAAAACATTTGCTGTGTCTTGGAATACAGCGGTTTGGTTCATGGGGGAATCACGGAGGATGCGTTGTTTATCAATCCGTTTATCCATCATGCCGTTTTGTTTGGAGATTGGTCAAATGTTAGAAGGATGGAGACACTCCGTGGCATCAAGCAGTCGGCTGATTTGCTGGCACTTCGGAAGACGGCACTTCGCGTCATGGGAACGCATGCGGAGGATGCACCGAAGGAGTATTTGGATTTCCTGCGGAAGCTTCCTGCTCGGGATGCCTATCAGGATTTTGAGGATTGGGATCGCGTGATTGAGGTTGGCTTCGGCGGAAGACATTTCGCTAAGATGGAAGTAGATTTTGAATAGGGACAGACAGAAATGATACGAAAGCGCATTGTGTTTTATGGAAACGTACAGGGCGTTGGATTTCGCTGGAGGGCGAAGCATGCCGCGGATGCATATCGCTGTACGGGATGGTGCAAAAATGAATGGAATGGGTCTGTTACCATGGAGATTCAGGGCGAGGAAAGCGCCATTGATCAGGTGATTTTGGCGATTGAAGCAGGAAGGTATGTTGAGATCACAAACATGGAGGTGAAAACACTTCCCGTTGATGAATCGGAGCGAAGCTTCGGGACGAGGTAAGCGTTCGCCAAACTTGATTTTTCGCCTAAAACATAGTATGATAAAAGCTGGGTGCAGGGAGGCTAATGAACCCTGTGTTATCATTTAGAGATAGCTTGGATAAGTATGATATAGAGGATTCATTGACTTGATAAGATAGAAAACAGGAGGGTACGGTCATGGGCAGAGGGAGTTATACCGCTTCGGATTGGAGTAAGTTAAAGAACAGCAGAAACCTTAGTAATGCATCGAGCGAGAGGGAAATCTTTCGGAGCTCTAAGTGTGATCCTCGTTTTGATCCGAAGTTTATTCAGATGCGTGAGGCGAGGGATTCTGAGGATCATCCGGAGTCACTTCCGATCATCATCGGTCTGGACGTGACAGGTTCCATGGGGTATCTGGCTGAGAAGGTAGCGACGGAAGCGCTGAATGAGACCATGATGAAGCTGTATTCCACGAATGCCGTAAAGGATCCTGCGCTGATGTTTGCGGCCTACGGCGATTATCGGGATGAGTCCCCGCTGCAGGTAACCCAGTTTGAATCTGACATTCGCATTGCGGAGCAGCTTTTGGATCTTTGGCTGGAGGAGCGTGGTAACGGCGACGTAGTTCCGTGTCTGCTTTGGTATTTTGCCGCAAAGCATACGTTGCTTGATAACTATCAAAAGCGTGGCAAGAAGGGGTTCTTGTTCACCATTGGTGATGATGCAGAGTGTCGAACGGACATGAGGCAGCTTACTACCACCTATTATCGCGTGATAGGGGATACCGTATCAGCGAGCGTCGAGGACGTGCTGAAGGAAACGACGAAAAAGTTTGAGGTATTCCATCTTTTCTTGGATGAAGGAGGACATAAGGCGCAGAGTATCGTAAATCTTCTTCCGGGACATACAATGGTAATTGCGCCGGATGAGATTGATGCCATTCCCGAGATTTTGATCAGCACCATGCAGATGGTGGGCGGAAAGACAATCCCGGAAGTATTGGCACAGTGGCCTGTCATCAGACGGCCAATCGTGGAAAAGGCTCTTAGAGATTTGAAGATTGCGGATCCGAAGAAAGGACTCATCTTTTGAGCGGGCTGATTTCTCGCGCAGTCATTGGAAAAGGATTTGGAGATGAGGGGAAGGGACTTGCGGTAGATTATTTTTGCAGTAAGGTCCCGGAGACCTTGGTGATAAAGCATAATGGAGGAGCTCAGGCCGGGCATACGGTGGAACTGGAGGGTAAACGATTCGTGTTTCATCAGCTTGCGTCGGGCTCCTTTCGTCATTCGAAAACCTTTTGGACTGATACCTATTATCCGGACCTTTATAAGCTGCGGGAGGAGATGGAGGCGTTTCATGGCCTGGCCGGGTTTACGCCGGAAATCTTTTGTGACGTGAATACGCCGGTTACTTTGATTGATGACGTCATCATTAACATGTTATTGGAATCTGCGCGGGGAGATGCGAGGCACGGAAGCTGCGGCATGGGGATCAATGAAGCCTTTGAACGGACCAAGGCTGGCTTTGGAATTTCTGTTCGTGATTTTCTGGGAAACGATGCGAGGGCATTGGTTGACAAAATACTTTCCATTCGGGAGACTTATGGCAAGAAGCATATGCGAGAGCTTGAGATTTCAGCGAATGGAAGGTACGATCAGGAGTATTTAGAGCTTTTGGATTCCAGGGTCGTCGTGGAGAATGCCGTGGAGGAGATGCAGCAAAGCGCGGACACCTTTGTGACACTGGCCGAACATGTGGACAAGATGCTTGGAGAGTCTCCTGAAATTGTCTTTGAAACGGGACAGGGGCTTCTATTGGATGCGGAGAATCCATGTTTTGCCCCACATGTCACGGCATCGCGAACGGGACTTACAAATCCGGTTCATTTTTTAGAAAAGTATGGATTATCCTTGACGGAGGCGGTCTATGTGACGCGGACTTACGTGACGCGCCATGGCGCCGGGCCATTGCCATATGAATGCGGAAGGGATGCGCTTGGAATCAAACAAGCAGATGCAACCAATGTCGATAATCCATGGCAAGGGAGCCTTCGCTATGCAAGGCATGGCAGCATCCAGGAATTTCTTGCGCCAATACAAGAGGATCTCAAAGAGAACATAAAA
Organism: Lachnospiraceae bacterium; assembly: GCA_017527205.1. Lineage (GTDB taxonomy): Bacteria > Bacillota > Clostridia > Lachnospirales > Lachnospiraceae > Acetatifactor. Next base: position 33,147 of record JAFXQK010000075.1, read on the forward strand.
GAAGGCCAAAGAAAGCCAAATGTTTCCTTATTCCTGACACACCTCAATGAGACTAATGAAAAGCTTTGTATGAAGCAGGGGGACGTCTCCCTAGATACATTCAGTGCATTGCCGGAAATAAGGGAGGATATCAATATGCTATATCTTTCAAGCACAAGAGTATCTAAGGACATAGTAACGTTAGGCAAGCCGAGAAGCTAAGCTTTCTCTATGCCCGAGGGGATGGCTTTGCGGGCAATGGCGTACCTGAGAAGCCTGCTCATCGGGTTCCAGAGGATATTTGATTGCATGAAATGGAGCAATAACATGAAGGTATTGATTATCGGTGGTACATATTTTTGCGGCAAGGCATTTTTGGAGGTCTGCGAGCAGTGCGGAGATGAGATCACGATCTTAAATCGTGGCTCACGAAGACTAGGGCAAAATGCGGACGGACACATTAGGGAAATCGTGGCTGACAGGAAGAATGCTGCATCGCTGGCAAAGGTACAGGCAGAAGGGAGTCTTGACGGGATTCAGGCTGTTATTGATTTCTGCGCCTATGAAGCTGGCGACGTCCGGAAGGTGATGCAGATTCTTCCACAGAGCGTTACGCAATATATTATGATTAGCACCTGCGACGTGTATTATCGTGGAACAGGGAAAGAATTGGATGAAACGGCAGCCTTGGAGACGCGAGATTTTGGCGGAGAGGCGGGTGCGTATATCAGCGGCAAGGTCTCGCTGGAAAAGGAGCTTCGGGAGCAGGCTGCGGAAAGAGGAATGCATATAACCTCTGTTCGCCCTGCGTTCATTTATGGCCCCGATAATTATGCGCCGCGTGAGGGAATCTTTTTTCAATGGATTTCCAAGGCGGGGCAGGTACTGTTCCCGATGGATGCGGACGGAAGCTTTCAGATGGTGTACGTCAAGGATTTGGCGAGGTTTTTGCATCAATGTCTTTTGAATGAAAAGGCGTACGACGAGGCATTTAACGTTTGTGGGGATCCGATCGATTATGAGAGATTTGTGCAGGCGCTTGAGCTTGCCGTGGGGAATAGATTGGAACGGGTGGAGCTGCCCGTAGCGGTCGTGCAGGAGAAGGGAATTCCGCTTCCCTTTCCGCTGACGAAGGAGGAGAGCGAAAGCTATGATGCTTCCAAGGCGAGGAGTCTTGGGGTAAGGTTTACTGATCTCTCTGAGGGCCTAAGAGAGAGCTATCAATGGTTTTTAAGTCAAGAGGAATAATGTATTTCTGAGCTGATACGGTAATGCGGGAGGTGTGTTTCATTGGTAAACATGGAATTTGTTTTGCGGGAAATTGACAGGTTGTTTGACGAAAATCGTGCGGCGGAGGTGGAGCCTTTTTTACTGGAGCTCCTTGAAGAAGCGCGGGAAGAGGGAGATCATGGAGTTTGCCTACAGATTTTGAATGAGCTGATCGGGTATTATCGTCAGACCTCCGAGCGGGAAAAATTGACGGCGGTCATTGAGGAGGCGCTTTCGATTGCAAATGAAATGGGGCTTCGCGAGACGATTTGGTATGGAACAACGGCGCTGAATGCGGCAAACGGCTATCGTTCGATGGGCGAGCTAGAGTTATCCCGTAAGTACTACAAGGAAGCGGAAGAAATCTATGACCGCGAGCTTGGCGAGAACAATACGTTAAAGGCAGGGCTATATAACAACAGAAGCCTTTTGGAGCAGGAAGAGGGAAGGTATCAAGAGGCGGAAGAATATTTGCTAAAGGCGTTGAAGATTGTTGAGGCAAATCACTCGGGTTTCGAGATTGCCGTGACTTATGCGAATCTCGCAAATACGGCTGTCTTGGCAAAGGATTTTGAGCGTGCGAAGGCATATGCAAAGCATGCGATTCTTTGCTTCCAGAGACGCCATTTATATGATGCGCATTACTGCGCAGCACTCTCAGCGCTGGCGACCTGCCATTTCTATGAGGAGGACTATGAGGAAGCGCTTCGAATCTTTGAGGAAGCAATGAACATCGTGGAGACTACCATTGGTCGCAACTCACAGTATGAGAGACTTGTGGTAAACCGCGATGCCTGTGTCAAGAAGTTAGAAGAATTGCATGGGGCATGGCCAAGGGAGGAAGAAAGCAGGGAAAACGATTGCACGTGCGACAATGACAATGAGAGTATAGGGAACTTTGCAGAAAAGCAACGCAATGAAAAACTGGGCGAAGCATCGGCGGCAAGTACGACTAAAAAGGAATCTGCTGCGGGAAATCCCTGGCAAGAGCTTGGTAGCTTGCTACAGGAGGAGCTTGGAAAGCAGGAGGCGGCAAGAGAAAAGAATTCCTCTGGTCAGGCGGCAGAGAAGGAAGGCAAATTTATCTCTGGGCTGGAGCTTTGCAAAAAATATTATGATGCTTATGGAATGCAGATGCTTGCGAAGGAATTCCCGGAATATGTTTCGAAAATAGCCGTTGGACTTGTCGGAGAGGGCTCGGATTGTATGGGCTTTGATGATGAGGCGTCGAGAGATCATGACTGGGGTCCGGGCTTTTGTATTTGGATTCCTGAGGAATTAGAACCCGTGATCGGGAAAAAGCTGCGGGAATGCTATGATGCGCTTCCTGAGGTATTTATGGGATATAAGCGCATCAAGACCGCACAGGGTGCCAGTCGTCTTGGCGTGATGACCATCGAGGGTTTTTATCGGAAGTATGCGGGGATGAAAGAGGATGGAAGCTTTGACTGGCGCGGCGTAGAGGATGCCTCTTTCCTTGCGGCGACGGATGGCGAGGTCTTTGCCGATCCCGAGGGGAGGTTTAGCGAAATACGTGCAAAGCTTCAGGCAGGCTATCCAGAGGAGATTCGGTTCTTAAAGATCGCGGAGGATCTCGCAAAGATTTCACAGACGGGACAATATAATTATTTTCGCATGCTAGAGCGCGGGGATCGCATGACTGCGGATGGAATGCTGCTGGAGAGCATGCGTCACGTCATGCGGTTTTGGCATCATCTTTGCAATGTCTTTCCGCCGCACGATAAGTGGCTGAAAAAGAGCATGGAGCGGTTGTCTGGCGGGGGCGAGGTCATGGCGCTATTAGAACAGCTCCATGCGAGCCTTCGGATGGATGAGGAGCGTGCAGGTGCGACCGTGAAGGAATTTATGGAGGAGCTTTGCGGCGGAATTGCCAGAACGTTATATGATGAGAGTCTTATTAGCGACGTGGATTCCTATTTGGACCATCAGGTAGAGGAGCTCCTTATGAAGGCGGGCTATGCGAAGCTTAGCAATGAGGAGCTGGTAAGACGGATTGCGAAGACGGAATTTCAGGCATTTGACAAGGTGAAGAATGAAGGGGGGAGGGCCTATTGTCAAAATGACTGGCCGACCTTCTCCATTATGAGAAAAAGTCAGTATCTGACCTGGGATCGTACCATGCTTTTGCAGTATTTGTACGATTTTGAGCGGGAGACGGCGCTGGGACACAATCTGATTACGGAGAAGTATGGTCGTATGATGGAGAGCACGGCACCAGACAAATATGAGGATCTGGAGAAGCATTTTTCGGAGCTGTCAGAGGAGAAAAAGGCTGTCGTTGAGCAGATCGTGGCGCTGCAGATGAGCATGGTGGAGGAGTTCGCAAAGGAATATCCGAAGGTGGTTAGCAACGCCAGAACCCTGCACACCTATGAGGATGACGTGTTTGATACCTCCTATGAGACCTATCTGCGAGGCGAAATCAGTACTTATTCCGATAAGATGTTGCAGCTTTACGCAGGCTATGTCATTCGGTGTGCGAGGGAAGGCGTTAATATCGCAAGGGCGACCATCGAGAATACAGCCAGACTTTATGGCTATCAGAATCTGGAGGACTTCCAGGCATCCATTCATTAGACGGTTGGCATTGGCTTATGGGTCGTAGAAAGAGCGTTGAAAAAGATGCGGAAATAGTTGCGTAAAGGCATTCATTTATGGTATGATATTGCTAGGTCGCTAAGCGGAAACGCTTGCAGATAAATAATTCAAATCGAATCGAATAAGGAGGGTTTCACATGAAGTACGTATGTCCGGTTTGTGGTTATGTGCATGAAGGGGATCAGCCCCCTGAGAAGTGTCCCATTTGTGGTGTTCCTGGGGACAAGTTTACGGTACAGTCTGAGGAGAGGGTTTGGGCTTCTGAGCATGTTGTAGGTATCGCTTCTGACGTAAGCGAGGACATCAAGGCTGACCTGCGTGCAAACTTCGAGGGCGAGTGCTCTGAGGTTGGTATGTACCTTGCAATGGCTAGAGTTGCTTATCGTGAGGGATATCCTGAGGTTGGCATGTATTATGAGAAGGCAGCCTTTGAAGAGGCAGAGCATGCTGCAAAATTTGCAGAGCTGCTTGGCGAAGTGGTTACCAACAGCACCAAGAAGAATCTGCAGCTTCGCGTTGACGCTGAGAACGGTGCTACCGCTGGCAAGACCGATCTTGCAAAGCGTGCTAAGGTCGCAAATCTTGATGCCATCCATGACACCGTGCATGAAATGGCCCGCGATGAGGCCCGCCACGGCAAAGCCTTCGAAGGCCTCCTAAAGAGATACTTTGGCTAAGTAACGAGTCCTGCGATTTCAGAAATGAAAAAGCTCCCGCAAGCTTGCTTGCAAGGGAGCTTTTTCATTTCTGAAATCATGGGACGACAGAAAGCACGAAGCCGAAGCAAAGCGAAGGCGGAGTGACGTTCTGTCGAACGCAGGACGAGTTAGAGCTAAAGGACGACAGAAAGCACGAAGCCGAAGCAAAGCGAAGGCGGAGTGACGTTCTGCCGTACGCAGGACGAGTTAGAGCTAAAGGACGACAGAAAGCACGAAGCCGAAGCAAAGCGAAGGCGGAGTGACGTTCTGTCGAACGCAGGACGAGAGGAAAGAGGACGAGAGAAAGCACGAAGCCTTTATGTACGTAAATGAGAAGTTGAAAGCAAAAGACACGGCTTGCAAAGCGAGCGAAAAATAGATATAATATTTACAAGAGTAACGGAGACGAGAAGTGCGCTTCTGTTATTGGAAACTTGCAGATAATTACACACGGAACAGGAGGTTACAAAGGTATGGATTTGAGATTTTTTGTATGCGAACATTGTGGGAATATGGTCATTGTGATCAAGGATAAGAAGGTTCCCATGCAATGCTGTGGACAGAAGTTGACGGAGATCATTCCCGGGACAACGGATGCGGCAGTTGAGAAGCATGTTCCCACATTTGAAGTAAAGGATGGTAAGGTTTGCGTAAAGGTAGGAGAAGTAGCACATCCTATGGTGGAAGCACACTTTATTGAGTGGGTTTTGGTGCAGACGGACAAGGGCTTCCAGAAGAAGGATTTAAAGGCGGGCGATGCGCCAGAGGTATGCTTTGCTCTCTGCGATGATGAAAAGGTAGAGGCAGTATATGCATACTGCAATCTGCATGGACTGTGGAAGAAGGAAGCGTAAGCTGGATAATGAATCTGGAAGTGTATAGATTCGATTATGAATGGGAGGACAATGACGATGGGCAATAAATATGCAGGAACACAGACGGAAAAGAATTTAAAGGCGGCATTTGCAGGAGAATCTCAGGCAAGAAACAAGTATACCTATTTTGCTTCTGTGGCAAAGAAGGAAGGATATGAGCAGATTTCGGCCATTTTCTTAAAGACGGCAGACAATGAGAAGGAGCATGCCAAGATGTGGTTCAAGGAGCTGCAGGGGATTGGCAATACGGCGCAGAACCTGGCAGCTGCGGCAGACGGCGAGAACTTTGAGTGGACGGACATGTATGAAGGCTTTGCAAAGACTGCGGAGGAAGAAGGATTTTCCGAGCTGGCGGCAAAGTTTCGTGGCGTTGCGGCAATAGAGAAAGCACATGAGGAGAGATATCGCGCTCTGTTGAATAACGTTGAGACGAAGCAGGTATTTGAGAAGAGCACGGTCAAGGTTTGGGAGTGCAGAAACTGCGGACATATCTGTGTGGGCGAGAAGGCACCAGAGGTTTGTCCCGTATGTAATCATCCGCAGAGCTATTTCGAGGTTCGGGAGGAGAACTATTAGGATATCCTCATTCACCCCTTCGGGATCCCTTCCTCTTTTGAGGATATGGCTTTCCGTGGAGCAAAACGATCGCGAAGCGATTTTATTAGAAAAGGAGACAGGCTATGGACCAGAAGGTATTACAGAAATTGAGTTATGGATTGTTTGTCCTGACGGCAAACCAAAACGGGAAGGATAATGGCTGCATTATCAATACGCCCTGCCAGGTTGCTTCTGAGCCGATGATGATCAGTATTTCAGTCAATAAGGCAAACTATACCTGTGACATGATCAAGGAGACGAGAAAGTTTACCATCTCTATCCTAAGTGAGGCGGCAACCTTTGATACGTTCAAGCATTTTGGATTTCAGTCAGGCAGAAATGTGAATAAGTTTGCCATTTATACGGACTGTAAGAGGGTTGCGAATGGAACGATGGCAATCACGGCAGGAACCAATGCCTATATTTCCGCTTATGTCCAGCAGATGATTGACTTAGGGAGTCACATGCTGTTTATTGCACAGGTGACGGACGGAGAGATCTTTAACAGCATACCTTCCGCAACCTATGCATATTATTTCGCCAACATTAAACCCAAGCCGGAAGCCGTAAAGACGACGCCGGAGGGGCAGACGGTTTGGAGATGTAAGATCTGCGGTTATGAGTATGTGGGCGAGGAGCTACCGGATGATTTCGTTTGTCCGATCTGTAAGCATCCTGCGAGCGACTTTGAGAAGGTCGTTAAGTAAGGACAGGAATTCACAGGTAGATTCTGTAAACGATATGTGAATTCATTAAATATGAGAAGTAACTTTGTATATGATGGAAGCGCGGCCGAACTGGTTAGCGCTTTCATTTTTAGTGAGGGTCAAATTCTAGAAGCTACCGCCTGAAAGGCGAAAATGGAAGGTAGGCGGTAGTGAAAGGCGAAAAGGCTACCGCCTAAAAGCCAAAAAGGGAAGGTAGGCGGTAGTGAAAGGCGAAAAGGCTACCGCCTGAGAGGAGAAAAGGGAAGGTAGGCGGTAGTGAAAGGAGAAAAGGCTACCGCCTGAGAGGAGAAAAGGGAAGGTAGGCGGTAGTGAAAGGAGAAAAGGCTACCGCCTGAAAGGCGAAATGGAGAATGGGACGGTAAAAAAGGAAGGGCAGCTTTCGGCTCGCTCGAAGTTACGAAAATTTGAGATGAAATTTGGCAAAAATACATCTTGTGGAGAAAAGGCAGGCAGAGGTATACTAGATGTTGGTGATGGGGACACCTCATCCGGCGCTACGCGCCACCTTCTCCTCAAGGAGAAGGCTTTAGGGATTGGTCAAGAGGGGAATTGGGGATTGGTGAAGAGGAATATCGGGGAATGGAGAGAAATATGAGCTTTAGGGATGAGACGAAGGTCGTTCAAATTGGAAATCGAAAGATTGGCGGAGGAAATCCGATTTTAATACAGTCGATGACGAATACAAAGACGGAGGACGTTCAGGCGACGGTTGCGCAGATTCATGCGCTGGAGCGGGCGGGCTGTGAGATTATTCGTTGCACCGTTCCAACGATTGAGGCTGCAAGGGCAATTAAGGAAATTAAGAAGCAGATTAGCATTCCTCTGGTGGCAGACATTCATTTTGATTATCAGATGGCGATTGCAGCCATGGAGAATGGGGCGGATAAAATTCGTATTAATCCCGGAAACATCGGCTCGAGGGAGCGGGTGAAGGCCGTGGTGGATGTTGCGAAGGAGCGGAATATTCCGATTCGCGTTGGCGTCAACAGTGGTTCCTTGGAGAAGACCTTGCTTCAAAAATATGGCGGCGTTACGGCTGAAGGAATTGTGGAGAGTGCTCTGGATAAGGTGCATCTGATTGAGGAGCTTGGGTATGACAATCTGGTCATTAGCATCAAGTCCTCGGACGTCCTTATGTGCGTCAAGGCACATGAGCTGCTTGCGGGGAAGACGCCATATCCGCTTCACGTCGGAATCACGGAATCTGGAACGGTAAGAAGCGGAAATATTAAATCTTCGATTGGACTTGGCCTGATCTTAAATCAGGGCATTGGAGATACGATTCGCGTATCGCTGACGGGAGACCCCGTGGAGGAGATTTATTCCGCAAAGCTGATTCTTAGGACGCTTGGACTAAGAAACGGCGGCATAGAGGTTGTGAGCTGTCCGACCTGCGGAAGGACGCAGATTGATCTGATCGGCCTTGCAGGTAAGGTGGAACAGTTGGTGGCGGATTATCCGCTTGACATTAAGGTTGCCGTCATGGGCTGCGTCGTCAATGGACCTGGTGAGGCGAGGGAAGCTGATCTAGGCATTGCTGGCGGAATTGGGGAAGGGCTCCTGATCAAAAAAGGAGAGATCATTCGGAAGGTGCCGGAAGGAGAACTGCTTGCTGCCCTTAAGGCAGAGTTGGATGCGTGGGAGTAGTAATTTTGATTGACGTGGTATTGGAATGAAATACTTGGGAGGCTTAAGAAATGAAGGCTTTTTTTGAGGCATTTCCAAACATGCAGCTGCCAAAGAACCTGCATGACCTCATGGAGCAGACAAACATAGAGAAAATCACGACAACAAAGGCGAAGGATTTTCTGAGAATTTATTTGGTGTCCAGAAATTTGATTGAAAAGAAGGATATCTATAAGGTCGAGAAGGAAATCAAGCGGCAGTTGTTTACAGGTGTATCGATTGAAATCAAAATCTACGAGCGTTTTGAATTATCGGCGCAGTATACGCCGGAAAGGCTTCTGGACGTTTATCGGGAAAGCATCTTGGACGAACTGATGGAATATAGCCATGTCCTGTTTATTGCGTTAAAATCAGCTCAGTTTTCTTATCCGGAGGAAGGACGCGTGGTCGTCAATTTAGAGGATTCCGTCCTTGTGCGAAGCAGGGAGGAGGAGCTTCATCGCATCCTGGAGAAGATTTTGGTGGAGCGCTGTGGCTTTGGCGTGCGGATTGATCTGGAGTATCGTGAGAAGGAACGAAGCGAGGAGCGCGAGGAGGAAGAACGGCTGATTAGCTTAAAGGTTGCCGAGATCACAAACCGGCTTAAGGGCTATGAACCTCGCGACGGGAAGAGGTCGGAAGGAGCGAATGGCGAGGCTGGGGCAACGGATGGAGACGAGTCTCAAAAGGCGCAACAGGGTGCTTCGGAGAAGAGCGCTTCCGAAGATGGCGCACGGCAGGGCGCTGCGGCGGGCATGCAAGGAGCCGGTAAGACGGGAGAAGTGCGTGCTGGCTCCGTCGGAAAGCTGAATACCGGCAGGGGCGAGTTTTCGAAGTTTAAGAAGGGGGAGCGAGGCGGCTTTGATCGCGGCTCCATAAAGAGATCGGATAATCCCGACGTGATTTACGGACGTGATTTTGAGGAGGAGCCTCACAAGATTGAGGACATCATCGGTGAGATCGGCGAGGTTGTTGTTCAGGGAAAAATCCTAAAGCTCGAGACGCGTGAGATCAAGAATGAAAAGACGCTGATCTATTTTGATTTGACGGACTTTTCTGACACGATGACGGTGAAGCTCTTTGTTAAAACGGAGCAGGCATCGGAGGTGACTGGTAGCCTAAAGGCAGGGGCATTCATCAAGGTCAAGGGCATTGCCATGATGGACAAGTTTGACCATGAGCTTACCATCGGTTCCATTGCCGGAATCAAAAAGACGGCGGATTTTTCCGTGAGCAGGTCTGACGTGGCGCTAAAAAAGCGCGTAGAGCTGCATTGCCATACGAAGATGAGCGACATGGATGGCGTCTCAGAGGCAAAGGACATTGTTAAGCGCGCCTATAAATGGGGGCACAGGGCCATCGCCATCACGGATCACGGCGTGGTACAGGGCTTTACCGATGCGGGCCATGTCTGGGATGATCTTTGGAAGGCAAAGAAGAACGAGTGTAAGGAAAAGGAGCTTCCGGCGCCGGATAAGCAGGAATTCTTTAAGGTGCTCTATGGCATGGAGGCGTATCTCGTGGATGACCTGCGAGAGGTCGTGACGGGAGATAAGGGGCAGGACCTTCAGACGGATTTTGTCGTGTTTGACATTGAGACCACGGGTTTTTCGCCCGTGACCAATAAGATTATTGAAATCGGTGCGGTCAAGGTCAGCGGCGGGGAGATTGTGGACCGGTTTTCGACCTTTGTAAATCCCGAAGTGCCGATTCCCTTCGAAATTCAAAACCTTACCAGCATCCAGGATGAGATGGTGATGGATGCTCCCGTGATCGAGGAGATTTTGCCGAGGTTTTTGGATTTTTGTGACGGGGCGGTCATGGTGGCACATAATGCGAATTTTGACATGAGCTTTATCATGGAGAATTGCCGCAGACAGGGCTTTTCCGATGACTTTACCTTTGTGGATACGGTACAGATTTCCAGGGCACTTTTAAAGGATCAGGCGAAGCATACGCTGGATGCCATTTGTAAAACGCTTGGCATCTCGCTGGAGAATCATCACCGCGCCGTGGATGATGCCGAGGCGACGGCACATATCTTTGTGAAGTTTATCAAAATGCTGGCACAGGAGAACATTTTTACGCTGAAGGAGCTGAATGTTCTTGGAGAGAGCAGTCCTTCCGTCGTACAGAAGTCTCCTTCGTATCATGCCATCATTCTGGCAAAAAATGATTTGGGACGAACGCATCTATACAAATTGGTTTCGGAATCGCATCTGACTTATTTCCACAGGGTGCCGAGGGTTCCGAAGAGCCTTGTTCAGAAATATCGTGAGGGCTTGATTTTGGGAAGTGCCTGTGAGGCAGGCGAGCTTTACCGTGCACTTTTGGACGGGCAGACGGATCAGCAGATTGCAAGACTGGTCAGCTTTTATGATTATCTTGAGATTCAGCCCGTTGGTAACAATGCATTTATGATCCCTTCTGAAAAGATTCGGACGATTAACAGCGTCGAGGACATCCAAGAGGTTAACCGCAAGATCGTGAAGCTTGGAGAGCAGTTCCATAAGCCCGTGGTTGCGACGTGTGACGTGCATTTTCTGGATCCCGCGGATGAGGTATACCGGCGCATCATCATGGCTGGTAAGGGCTTTGAGGATGCAGATAATCAAGCGCCTCTTTATCTTCATACAACGGAGGAGATGTTGGAGGAATTCCAATATCTTGGGAGTGACAAGGCCTATGAGGTCGTGGTAAAGAACACGAACATGATCGCGGACATGATCGAAACGATTGCACCAGTGCGTCCGGATAAATGTCCCCCCGTGATTCCTGACAGCGACAAGACGCTGACGAAGATCTGTTATGACCGTGCTCACGAGATTTACGGACCGGAGCTGCCTGAGATTGTTGAGGCGAGACTTAAGAGGGAGTTGAATTCCATTATTTCCAATGGATTTGCCGTGATGTACATTATTGCGCAAAAGCTCGTATGGAAGTCGGTGGAGGACGGATATCTGGTTGGTTCCCGTGGATCCGTTGGAAGCTCCTTTGTGGCGACCATGGCGGGAATCACGGAGGTTAATCCCTTAAGTCCGCACTATTATTGCAGTAAATGCCATTATGTGGATTTTGATTCCGAAGAGGTGAAGGCTTATGCGGGCAAAGCGGGCATTGACATGCCGGATAAGATTTGTCCTGTCTGCGGGGAAAAGCTCCACAAGGACGGCTTCGACATTCCATTCGAGACCTTCTTGGGATTTAAGGGAGATAAGGAGCCTGATATTGACCTGAACTTCTCAGGTGAGTATCAGTCGAAGGCACATAAGTACACGGAGGTAATCTTCGGTGCGGGTCAGACCTTCCGCGCAGGAACGATTGCTACCGTGGCGGAAAAGACGGCCTTTGGCTACGTAAAGCACTATTTTGAAGAAAAGGGAATAACGAAAAGAGTCAGCGAGATCGAACGACTTTCCGTGGGTTGTACGGGTGTTCGGCGAAGCACGGGTCAGCATCCCGGAGGAATCGTGGTATTGCCCTTGGGGCAGGACATTAATTCCTTTACGCCGGTGCAACACCCGGCGAACGACATGACGACGGATACCGTGACCACGCACTTTGATTATCACTCCATCGATCATAACCTGTTAAAGCTTGATATTCTTGGACACGATGATCCGACCATGATCAGAATGCTTCAGGACCTCACGGGAATTGATCCCTTGACGATCCCTTTGGACGGGCAGGACGTCATGAGCCTGTTCCAAAATACGGATGCCCTCGGCATCACGCCGGATCAGATCGGCGGGACGAAGCTTGGTGCCCTGGGAATCCCTGAGTTTGGTACGGACTTTGCAATGCAGATGGTTATTGACGCGCAGCCCAAGTCTTTTTCGGATCTGGTAAGAATTTCCGGTCTGTCCCACGGTACGGACGTATGGCTTGGCAATGCGCAGGATTTGATTAAAAATGGTATCGCAACGATTTCCACGGCTATTTGTACCCGTGACGACATTATGACCTACTTGATCGGTAAGGGCGTGGATCCGGAGCGCTCGTTCAAGATCATGGAGAACGTGCGTAAGGGCGTTGTCGCGAAGGGCAAGTGTGCCCAGTGGGACGAATGGGTGGAGGACATGAAGGCACATGACGTGCCGGATTGGTATATCGGGTCCTGTAAAAAGATCGCATACATGTTCCCGAAGGCACACGCGGCTGCGTACGTTATGATGGCGTGGCGTATCGCCTACTGTAAGATTCATTATCCGCTGGCTTATTATGGCGCGTTCTTTACGATCCGTGCGAAGGCATTCTCTTATGAGGTGATGTGTCTTGGCAAGGCACAGCTGGAGCGAAACCTTGCGGATCTTCGAAGCAGGGAGGATAAGCTTTCGAATAAGGAGAAGGATCAGATCGGTGACATGAGAATTGTGCAGGAGATGTATGCCCGTGGATTTGAGTTCGCACCGATCGACATTTACAAGGCACATTCCAGACATTTCCAGATCATCGACGGAAAGCTGATGCCGTCCTTAACCAGTATAGAGGGTATGGGAGAGAAGGCGGCGGACGGTGTGATGGAAGCGGCGAAGAACGGGCCGTTCCTGTCGCGGGATGATTTCAGGGAAAGAACTAAGGTTTCGCAGACCATCTGTGACAAGATGGCTGAGCTAGGACTGTTGGAGGGGCTTCCTGAGAGCAATCAGATCAGCCTGTTTGACTTTATGTAGGCTTTCTGCCGGCATCGAAAATATTTTGGTTGAAATATAAAAAGAAAAGATGTATAATGTCTTTCGGATTTTGGGGCATGTCAGTTGCTCCATGGAACGTGAAAATCATGATTCAATAAAAGAAAAGGATGAGTGTTTAGTATGGGAACAAAGGAAACAAAAACAGGGGGCTGGCGCTCCAACAAATGGGTGAGGGCTGCAATTCCCGCACTGCTTCTGCACTGTAGTATTGGTACCGTTTATTGCTGGAGTATTTTCAGCCAGGAGATCGCTGATTACATTGGTTACACCAAGAGCGCAACGGAATGGGCATTTAGCTTCGCCATTTTCTTCCTTGGCATGTCTGCTGCATTCCTCGGAAACGTCGTAGAGAAGGACATTCACAAGTCTTCGCTGATCGCAACGATCTGTTTTGCAGTCGGCATGGCATTGACTGGTTTCTTCATTTATTATGGCGGCCAGCACGTAACAGTTTTGGCTGACGGAACAAAGCAGGGATCTCCCATCGCACTGATTGGCATTTATGTTTCCTATGGTTTCATCATGGGAATCGGTCTTGGTACCGGATATCTTTCTCCCGTAAAGACGTTAATGCTTTGGTTCTCTGACAGAAAAGGTCTTGCAACCGGCCTTGCAGTAGCAGGCTTCGGCGCGGCAAAGGCAATCGCAAGCCCGATCATGCAGTGGATGCTTCATGGACTTGGCGAGGGCGGCATCTACAAGATGTTCATCATTCTTGCAGGCGTATACTTCGTGATGATGTTTATCGGTCATTTGCTTTTGAAGAAGCCTGAAGGATGGCATGAGCCTCAGTCTAAGGACGCAAAGCCTAGCATTACGCAGGTGTTAAAGACCAAGCCTCTTACCAACTACATCGGTATCTGGCTGATGTTCTATATCAACATTACCTGTGGTCTTGCCCTGATTTCTCAGGAGAAGATGATTGTAAAGTGTATTGGCCTTGCAGCTTCCGTAGGTATTATTTCTACGATTTCTGCCATCTTTAATGCGGGCGGTCGTCTTGGCTTCTCTGCATGGGCAGATACCATGAAGGACAGAAACACGATTTATAAGATGATTTTTATTCTTTCCATCGCGTTCACGGCATTGGTTATGGTAACAAACGGCATCAAGAACGGTGAAGGAAATGGACTGTTGGTATTCCTTGTACTTGCACTGATCTTCTTTGTAAACGCAGGATACGGCGGCGGCTTCTCCAATGTTCCGACGCTCCTTTCTGATCACTATGGCATGGGTTCCATCAGTGCCATCCATGGCATTACGCTTTCCGCTTGGGCTTTCGCTGGTCTGACCGGTAATCAGGTGGCTACCTATATCGTAAACCATACGGGTGAGTGGGTTGACCATGATGGAACAAAGATGAATCCCGTTGGATATCAGAACGTGTTGTACTTTACCATCGCCCTTTACGTAATTGCTTTGGTTCTCTGTCTGGTACTGGTTAAGCCTACCGACAAGGCTCTGGAAGCAAAGAAGGCAAAGAAGGCTGCATAAGACGTAGCGAGTTTTGTAAACTGAAACGATTTTTCATAAGAGGCTGCCCTAATCGGCGGCCTCTTTGAGACTGTAGAAGCTTTTTAGGCAAGTGTGCTTTTAGGTTCACGTGGGAGGAAGAGAGCATGATTGACGGAAAAACAAGAACCTGTGGACTGATTGGAAATCCCGTGGAGCATACCATGTCCCCGGCAATCCAAAATTTTTTGGCAGACCACACGGGGCAAAACTTAAGATATCTTCCTTATTTGGTTGAAGCCGAAGAACTGGAAGGAGCAGTGGAAGGAGCTTTTGCCCTGAATTTTCTTGGATTGAACGTAACGGTACCCTATAAGAGTGACGTCATTCCGTTCCTTTCGGATATTGACGAGTTGGCATCACAAATTGGCGCGGTCAATACGTTGGTTCGGACAAAGGATGGCTTCAAAGGGTATAATACGGACATGCCGGGGCTATGCCGTGCCATGCAGTCTGATGGCGCGGGCATTTGTGGGGAAAAGGTCCTAGTGCTTGGAGCAGGAGGTGTGGCAAGAGCCGTTGCCCTGATGCTGGCAAGAGAGGGTGCCAGGGAGATTCGGATTTTAAATAGGACTCTTTCGAAGGCTGAAGAGATTGCCAGGGAGGTCAATGAGCTTGAAGGTCGACAGATCGTCATACCCATGAAGACAGAGGGGTGGCGGGAGCTCCCTGAGGGTGAAAAATATTTGGTCATTCAGGCAACAAAGGTTGGCATGTTTCCGTTGGTAGATGAGGTCCTTATTTCGGATGAGGCATTTTATCAGAAGGTAAAATTTGGGTATGATCTGATTTACAATCCAGAGGACACCAGATTTATGAAGCTGGTACGGCAGGCAGGCGGAAAGGCATGCAATGGGTTTAAGATGCTGCTTTATCAGGGAATCATCGCATTTGAACTTTGGACGGGCGAGAAGATTTCGGAAGAACTGGCAGAGGAGACCTATGCGTATGCCTTGGAACAGATGAAGCACTGAGGAAGATGGGAAAATACGAATGGAACAAGTGACGAAGCTAAAGAGAAACGTGTTGCTAATTGGTTTTATGGGTTCTGGAAAGACGACCGTTGGAAGGAAGCTCTCCTGGAAGCTCAGGGTTCCCGTGGAGGATACGGACAGCCTGATTGAGCAGAAGGCCGGAAGGACGATTATGGAGATTTTTCAGACGGAGGGCGAGGAGTCGTTTCGTAAGATGGAGACCGAGGAGCTGCGAGAGATTTGTGGCAGGAACTACCGCAGAATTTTATCCGTAGGCGGCGGAACGCCCGTGCGGGAAGAAAATCGGGAGCTTCTAAAAAAATGTGGTACGGTTATTTATTTGAGGGTAAAGCCGGAAACGGTTTATGAGAGACTTAAGGGGGATAAGACGAGGCCGCTTCTTCAGACGGAAAATCCATTGGAGAGAATCCGTGAGCTGATCAAGGCAAGAGAGCGAGCCTATGAAGAGTGCGCAGACGTAATTTTGGACGTGGACGACCTGGATGCGGAGGAATGCGCGGACAGGCTGGCGAGATGGTTGGAGGTAAATGCATGAAGCTGTTAGTGATCAATGGACCAAATTTAAATTTTTTAGGAATTCGTGAAAAGGAAGTATATGGAAATCAGGATTATCAGTATCTGCTGGACATGATTCAAAGAAAGGCAGAGGAAGTAGGCTGCGAGATTGAGGTTTTTCAGAGCAATCATGAGGGAGCCATCATTGACCGCATTCAGGCGGCGTATTTTGACGGAACGGCTGGAATTGTAATCAATCCCGGGGCTTATACACATTATTCCTATGCGATTCATGATGCGTTGGCAAGCGTTACGACTATGCCGAAGGTTGAGATACATATTTCTGACATTACCAAGCGGGAGAATTTCCGAAAGGTATCCGTGACGGCTCCGGCCTGTGACGCACAAATTTATGGGCATGGTCTTGAAGGCTATTGCATGGCCATTGACAAGGTGCTTAGCATCATTGGAAAATAAGGAAAAAAGAAGAAAATGCCATGCTGAAAAAGACAGGGTATAGGCTAGAGAAAGGGCACTAGATGAAAATAAATGGAAAAAATTTTAAAAATATGTTGAAATGTTAGCGTTTTTATATTAAACTGTTAAAGAATTATAACCGTGAAAACTTTAGGAGGATATTTTTTTATGATTTCTGCAGGTGATTTCAGAAATGGCATGACCATTGAATTGGATAATAACGTATTCCAGATCGTAGAATTCCAGCACGTAAAGCCTGGTAAGGGTGCTGCTTTCGTACGCACCAAGCTGAAGAATATTAAGTCCGGCGGCGTGGTTGAGAGAACCTTCCGTCCTACCGAGAAGTGCCCTCAGGCGCGTATCGACAGAAAGGACATGCAGTATTCCTATTCTGATGGCGACCTTTTCTATTTCATGGATACCGAGACCTTTGATCAGATCGCATTGAACGCAGAGACCGTTGGCGATGCGCTGAAGTTTGTTGTTGAGAACGAAGTTTGCAAGATTTGTTCCCACAATGGAAGCGTATTCTCCGTTGAGCCTCCTCTGTTCGTAGAACTGACCATTACGGATACCGAGCCTGGCTTCAAGGGTGACACCGCCACCGGTGCAAGCAAGCCCGCTATCGTAGAGACTGGTGCACAGGTAATGGTTCCTCTGTTCGTAGAGCAGGGCGACAAGATCAAGATCGACACCAGAACTGGTGAGTATCTGTCCAGAGTATAATAGATCCAGTTGGATTTATCCAAAGCAGACATGACAGACTTGTAAGACAATGAACTTCCCTTAAGGAAGCTCATTGTCTTTTCTGTTGCGGTTTTTTAGTGATTCGAAGAAGGGGCGCGTCATGGGGGTGCGACGCAGCCAAGCGGCTTGATAAGGGCGAATGCATGAACAAAAACGAATTTGCAGAAGAGGTCAGAAGGAGTCTGGCTGAGAGCTTTGGAGAGGAAATGGAGGTAAGGCTTCAGAAGGTTAAAAAGAACAATGGCGTTACGCTGTTGGGGGTAATGGTCAATGATAAGAAGAGAAATATTGCGCCAACGCTGTATTTAGATGATTTATATGGAGAGTATCAAAATGGCCGCCCGTTTGAGGAGGTTCTTAGCGTTATCAGGGAGAATCTAAAGCGTGGTATGCCTAAGGGAAATATTGACATGGAGTTCTTTATGGACTTTGAGAAGGTCAAGGAGAAAATATGCTATCGATTAGTCAATCGGGAAAGGAATGAGCAAACTCTGGAACAAGTCCCAAATATCCCATTCTTGGATCTGGCGATTACCTTTTTCTATGTCTTTTGGAATGATGAGATTGGTGGAGGAAGCATTTCCGTTACGAATGAGCATGTGGAGAGATGGGGGACTAGTGTGGCGGAGCTTTGGAAAATTGCAAATGAAAACACGAGGAGAATCTATCCGGAACAATGTTGTCCGATGGAGGAGCTTTTATTAGAGCTCATGGGAAGACATTCTAAAATTTGGCCTGCCCTTCCGGAAGAGAACGGCTGGGGACCTTTTTCGATGAAAATCCTGACAAACCACATGAGAAGCAATGGCTCAGCCGTGATGCTGTATGATGGATATCTGGAACAGCTGGCGGAGAAGCTCGACTGTAACTATTATATTATCCCTTGCTCAATTCATGAAGTGATCATGCTCCCTGAGATTCAGGAATTTGGAAAAGCCTTTTTAAAGGAGATGATTCAGGACGCAAATGAGCATGTTGTAGATCCGCAGGAATTTCTGTCAAATAGTGTCTATTACTATAACAGAGAGCAGAAAAAGGTAGAACTTGTCATCCCTTAAGATTTTCTAAACAAAGGGCTTTTGGAAAAATGAAGGTAGACATTCCAAGGGTTTTATGGTAGTATAATTCAAGGTGACGCAAATTTTAAGACTTCAAAATGACTGGCGACCGTAGTCTAATGGATAAAACGATGGCCTCCGACGCCGTTGTTGCAGGTTCGAGTCCTGTCGGTCGCACGATGCGTCACCTTGTTTTTGAAGAGAGGAAGTATGAAGGATAAAATACAGAAAATTTGGAATGTCGCACTAAAAAATGGGAAATATGTTTTTCCCGTGATTGTCTGTCTTGCCGTGGCGATTACCGTTGTCATTGCATTAAAGGCGAGCGGCGTTCACCATGATGAACTGAATCAAATTGGCGAGACCATCCAGACGTCTGAGAGCCAAACGCAGACCTCCAGCGAAGAAGTTAGCGATGAGGTTACACTTGTTAAGAATGAGGATCCGAATGTTCAGAACCTCATTGAGTCGTATTATAATGCGTTGGCAAGCGGTGATGAAGCAGTCCTGAATGCCCTTTGTGACAAGGTGGAAGAGATGGACATGCTTTGGTTTGTAGAAATCTCGAAATACATTGAGTATTATCCCAATCTGGAGATCTATACAAAGCCCGGATATGCTGAGGGTGAGACGATCGCGTATGTCTGCTTCAAAGTAAAGATGACGGGTAAGGAAGCGGAATATCCGACCTATGCCATGCATTATCTCTGCACGGCGGCAGACGGATCGTTGTACATTAAGCGTACTGCCAGGTCAAATGAGCAGGATGAGTATGTGACGAAGGTTAGCGAACAGGCAGACGTCTTGGAGCTAATCAATATGGTGAAGGTAGAATTTGATAACCTGATTGCCGAACAACCTGATCTTCTGGCATATATGGATGAGGTTTCCAATGACGTCAAGAGAACGGTTGGAGAAGAGCTCGGAAGCCAAAAGGCTGCCAGTGATCCGGATGGTACGGGAGAGACACAAGGCCAGGAAGGCGGAGAAGGAACCGACGGGGAAGGCCAAACGGGAACGGGTGATGGCGATCAGAACGGGGATGCGAATACAACGGAGGAAATCTATGCCGTTGCATCCACGACGGTTAACGTTAGAAAATCAGACAGCCAGAAGGCAGAGAAGCTGGGAAGGCTGACCGGTGGAACGAAGGTTCGTGTTTTGGAACAGCTTGTCAATGGCTGGACCAAGATTTTATTTGAAAAGCAAGAGGGTTACGTGATGTCCCAGTACCTCAAGGTACAGGAATCCGCCCAGAATTATACGCCGATTGGCAAGGTTAAGGCGACGGATAACATTAACGTCCGCGCGGATGCCAGCACGAATTCTTCAAAGATCGGAACGCTTGTCAAGGGTGACGAGGTCGATCTGTTGGCTGTGGAAGGTGATTGGTGCAAGATCAATTTCAAGAATCAGATTGCTTACGTGAAGTCGGAGTTTGTTGAACAGGTGGAATAATATGATTCCTCAATGGGATATTATTGTATACAAGTATGTGATTTTGTGCATTTTCCACAAATTTATTCCGAAAAATTTTACGCGTTAATTGGATAAAGCACATTGTATTTTTGATTCGATGGGTATATAATGTCAGCAATGGGACAAAGGCGTTCTAGAAAAGGGGCGACTTTGTCCTTTTCTATCTAGTTTTTGATTCAGAGAGGATTGGAACGCAGGATCCAAAAAATATATAAGGAGGACATGAAAAATGTCATATGTTGATGAGGTTTTTGACCTGGTAGTTGCAAAGAACCCTGCACAGCCCGAGTTTCATCAGGCAGTAAAAGAGGTTCTGGAGTCCCTTCGTGTTGTAATCGAAGCAAACGAAGAGCAGTATCGTAAGGATGCACTTCTTGAGAGAATCGTAACTCCCGAGAGACAGATTTTGTTCCGTGTTCCCTGGGTTGATGATAAGGGACAGGTTCAAGTAAACAACGGTTTCCGCGTACAGTTCAATTCCGCAATTGGACCTTACAAGGGAGGCCTTCGTCTTCATCCTTCCGTAAACCTTGGCATCATTAAATTCCTTGGCTTTGAGCAGATCTTCAAGAATTCCCTGACTGGCCTTCCCATCGGCGGCGGCAAGGGTGGTTCCGACTTCGATCCCAAGGGCAAGTCTGACAGAGAGGTTATGGCATTCTGCCAGAGCTTCATCAACGAGCTGTACAGACATATCGGCGCAGACACCGACGTTCCTGCTGGTGACATCGGAACTGGCGCAAGAGAGATTGGTTACATGTATGGACAGTACAAGAGACTGACCGGACTTTATGAGGGCGTTCTGACCGGTAAGGGCCTTACCTATGGCGGATCCTTGGCTAGAACTCAGGCAACCGGTTATGGTCTGCTTTATCTGACCGAAGAGATGCTGAAGACCAATGGCAAGGACATTGCTGGTCAGACCGTAGCAGTTTCCGGATCTGGTAACGTTGCAATTTACGCAATTGAGAAGGCTCAGCAGCTTGGCGCTAAGGTTGTTACCTGTTCTGATTCCACCGGTTGGGTATATGATCCCGAAGGAATTGACGTTGCACTTCTGAAGGAAGTGAAGGAAGTAAAGAGAGCAAGATTGACCGAGTACGCTGCAAAGAGACCTTCTGCTCAGTATCATGACAAGGCTTCCGAAGGTACCAATCAGTGGATTGTTAAGGTTGACGTTGCACTTCCTTGCGCAACTCAGAACGAGTTGAACCTTGAGGATGCTAAGAACCTTGTAGCTAACGGCGTTATGGCTGTTGCAGAGGGCGCTAACATGCCCACCACTCTTGAGGCTACCAAGTACCTTCAGGAGAACGGCGTTCTGTTCTGCCCTGGTAAGGCTGCAAACGCTGGCGGCGTAGCTACCTCCGCTCTGGAGATGAGTCAGAACAGCGAGAGACTTTCCTGGACCTTTGAAGAGGTTGATGCAAAGCTGAAGACCATCATGGTGAACATCTTCCATAACCTTGACGCAGCTGCAAAGAAGTACGGCAAGGATGGCGACTATGTTGCAGGCGCTAACATTGCAGGCTTCCTGAAGGTCGCAGAAGCAATGACCGCTCAGGGAATTTGCTAAAGTTGTGACGAAGGTCACGCAGTTGCAAGCTAAATAATTGTTTGGAAACCCATGGCTTTCGGGCTGTGGGTTTTCTTTTTTCATTGACTATATCCTGATTTTAGGCTATTATTATTTATATAGTATTGGGAGATTGCAAGGTGATTTTCAGCCCGAACGGAAACGAAGCGACCTGCTGGAAGAGAGCAAAAACATCGCAAGGTGATTTGTAAAAGGAGGATTGTGGGGATGTACGTCAATAAAATACTTCAGAGATTTTATACGCAAAATGATACCGAGGTAAATCCTGACCAGATTCGCGGTTGCCTTTATGGCGGAGCCGTAGGAAATGCATTGGGGTACTCGGTTGTTTTTATGAATGAGGAAGACATCCGTAAACAGTTTGGGGAGAAGGGCATTACGGAGTTTCAGATTGCGAGAGAGGGCGGCAAGGCCATGATTTCTGACGATACGCAGATGACCCTCTTTACGGCAAATGGTCTGCTTGCTGCTGACACAAAGGCAAAGATTGGCAACATTCAGGTTTGGCCGAGAAGCTATGTTGCCATGGCATATCAGGATTGGCTGAGAACGCAGGAGATGAGCTATGAGGACTACTGTAAGGCAATGGAGGATCCTGAGAATATCATGCATTGCGTATGCTGGCTTTCCGACGTGCCTGAGCTCTATTGTCGGAGACTTCCCGGGAATACCTGCCTGTCCGCCTTGAAGATTCGTAAAAATGCGAATTATTTTGCAGAAGATTATACGAAGGACGTCGTTAACAACAGTAAGGGCTGCGGCGGCGTGATGCGTATTGCTCCTTTGGGCCTGATGTATCATAAAATGAATACGTTGCGATTAGATGGTGAGGCAGCACAGATTGCTGCAATCACGCATGGAAATTCCCTCGGATACATGCCGGCGGCAATGCTGACGCATATCATTAACCGCATTGTTTTCCCGAAGGAGGAGCTGACGCTAAAGCAGATTGTCGTGGAAGCCATGCAGAAGATGATGGAACTGTTTGAATCGGACGAGCATCTGAACGAGTTCGCGGACATCATTGATCTTGCCATTTCCCTTTCGGAGAATGAAGAGAGTGATCAGGACAACATTCGTAAGATTGGTGAGGGATGGGTAGCTGAAGAAACCCTGGCGATTGCAATTTATTGTGCACTCCGCCATCAGGATAGCTTCTCAGATGGCATTATCGCTGCGGTCAACCACGCGGGCGACAGCGATTCGACAGGAGCCATTGCCGGAAACATTCTTGGAGCGCTTCTGGGATATGATCGTATGGAAGAGAAGTGGAAGAAGAATCTGGAGCTCTCAGACGTCATTATGGAGCTTGCGGATGACCTTTGCATGTGGATTCAGATGTCGGACAAGAGCAGCTTTGATGATCCGAAGTGGATGAAGAAGTATTACAGATAAGGAGCTTGGAATGAAAAAGGGGCGATGAGATCATCTCACCGCCCTTATTCTATACAATATTTACTTAATAGGATTTATTCGTAAAGGAATTAATAGCTGGCATCCTGCTCATTCTGCCCCTGTTCCTTTTCCTTGGCAATTCTCTTTACGGCATCAGCATATTTGTCATAGATCTCTTCCGGTGCGAGCCCAGAAAGACTCTGATGCTGCAGATAGAGGAGGGCCAAGGCTTCTACCTCATTCGTGGGAAATCCTGAATTATTCGTTGCGTCCATCATAAGAAAGCTCCTTTCTCTTCAAGTTCTTTTTATTATTATAATAAATCTGTCTAAATTATTCAAGCGGTTTTTGAAGCGTTTGACTTTCCGTTAAGGGATGTGTTATACTAAACATTGTGTTTACACTGTGATGATAGTTTGGAGGAAGAAAAATGAATGTTGTTTGTTTGGATTTAGAGGGCGTACTGGTACCGGAGATTTGGATTGCGTTTGCAGAGGCAAGCGGCATTCCTGAGCTGAAGAGAACGACCAGGGACGAGCCTGATTACGATAAGCTCATGCGATGGAGAATTGGTATTTTAAAGGAGCATGGCCTGGGACTGAAGGAGATTCAGGAGACCATTGCAAAGATTGATCCCATGCCCGGCGCAAAGGAATTTTTGGACGAGCTGCGCAGCATGACACAGGTTATCATTATTAGCGATACCTTTTCCCAGTTCGCAGGTCCTCTGATGAAGAAATTGGGTATGCCGACGATTTTCTGTAATGAGCTGGTGGTTGGCGAAAATGGGGAGATCACGGACTTTAAGATGCGCTGTGAGCAGTCAAAGCTAACGACCGTGAAGGCTCTGCAGTCCATTGGCTTCGAAACCATTGCCAGCGGTGACAGCCATAATGATCTTGGCATGATTCTTGCAAGCAAGGCAGGCTTTTTGTTCCGCAGCACGGAGCAGATCAAGAAGGATCATCCTGAGCTGGAGGCCTTTGAAACCTATGAGGAGCTGATGGCAGCAATCAAGAAGGCACTGTAATTCTAAGATCAGAATTTGGTCACATTTCAGTAGTCAATAAAAGAGAAAGGCCCACGGTACGCTCCTATGTCGTGGGCTTTTCGGACAGTAGGCAGCATGATGAGAGGCCTGAAGCATAAATAGATTTGGCGGCGTAAGGCTTTAGGGAAGGATGGCGTGTAAGCAGTGCGGTCGGGCATGGAGGAAAGGACGGAGAGAAGCTAGGTGAACGCAAACAATGAAGGGCAGACATTAACCGCCTACGTGGACGGAAGCTATAATGACGAGATCAAGCGATATGCCTTTGGCTGCGTGTTTCTGCCTCCTCAGGGCGGAATTTATCTGGCCATGGGGAATGGTGAGAACCCGGAGACACTATCCATGCGGAACGTAACGGGCGAGATGCTTGGCGCAATGTATGCCGTGAAAACAGCGATGAAGAATGGCTTTCAGGGAATTGAGCTATACTACGATTATGAAGGAATTGAAAAATGGGTGACTGGCTCTTGGAAGGCAAAGAAGGAGCATACGAAGAAATATGCCGCTGCCATGCAGGAGTGGGGAAAGCAGATTCGAATTTCATTTCATAAGGTAGTTGCCCACACAAAGGTAGAGTATAACGAGCTCGCAGATCAAACGGCTAAGCGTGGGTTGGAGGAAGGCAAGGGGATTCCGCCAATCCGCCTGCTAGAGGAATTAGAAACATGGAACTAATGAGATTAAATAAATATTTGGCATCCTGCGGAATTTGTTCAAGACGGGAGGCAGACAAGCTGATCGAGAGGGGTTTGGTGCTTGTCAATGGCATGCCTGCCGAGATGGGGATGCTGGTGGACGGAAGCGAGGAGATTTATTGCCGTGGACAAAAGGTCGAAGCAAAGGATCCCAAGGTGCTTTTGCTCTATCATAAGCCGGCGGGTGTCACCTGTACGGAAAAGGACTATCATGCTGAAAAAACGATCCGCACGGAGGTTCATTATCCCATCAGAGTGACCTATGCAGGAAGGCTGGACAAGGAGTCAAGAGGGCTGCTGCTTTTGACGAATGACGGGGATTTGATTGAAGAGATGATGCGCGGAGCGAACGGGCATGAGAAGGAGTATGCCGTACAGGTCAATAAGCCGATTCTTGCTTCGGACCTAAAGAAAGTGTCAGAGGGGCTTTATCTGGAGGAGCTTGACGTTACGACGAGACCCTGCAGGACGAAAAAGACAGGGGATCGGTCCTTTCACATTGTGTTGACGCAGGGATTAAATCGTCAGATTCGAAGGATGTGTGAACAATTAGGGTATCGCGTGGTAAGCCTGATACGGCTTCGCGTTGTGAATTTAGAATTGGGGGATCTCCCGGAGGGGCAATATCGTGAGGCAACGGAGGAAGAGGTAAAGAACCTTTGGAAAGCCCTGCGGATTGGAAGTGAGGGAGAAAAAATCGGAGAGAAGGAAAAGCATGAGCGAGGAGAAAAGCGTGGCAGAGGAAAGACGGGCGCTGGGCGGAGAAGTAAGCCGTGAGGAAAAAATGGAGCGCATTAAGGAGCTGGTGCCGATTTTAAATCAGGCGGCCATGACTTATTATGCGGAAGACAGGGAGATCATGAGCAATTTTGAGTATGATCGCTTATATGATGAACTGGTTACGCTTGAGCAGGAAACGGGCTTTGTGCTTTCAAACTCGCCTACTGTGAGGGTTGGCTATGAGGCTGTGGATGCTCTGCCGAAGGAGAGACATGGATCACCCATGCTTTCCCTGGATAAGACGAAGAGCAGGGAAGAGCTTCGGGATTGGCTCGCGGGGCACGAAGGCGTGCTCAGTTGGAAGCTGGATGGTTTGACCGTGGTGCTGACCTATGAGGGCGGAAAGCTGGCAAAGGCTGTAACCAGAGGGAATGGTGAAGTTGGTGAGGTCATTACTGCAAACGCGAGAACCTTTATCAATTTGCCGGCAGTTATTCCTTTTCAGGGAACTTTGGTACTGCGAGGAGAGGCCGTCATCAGCTATTCTGATTTTGAAAAAATCAATGCCAAGCTTCCGGAAGAGGGAGAAAAATATAAGAACCCCAGAAATCTTTGCAGCGGCTCCGTAAGGCAGCTTGACAGTCGGATTACGGCAGAGAGAAACGTCAGATTCCATGCGTTTTCACTGGTGGAAGCCGTGGAGACTGATGGGGCGATGCTCTCATTCCATGACTCCAGAATGGAGGAATTCCGATTCTTAAAGGATCAGGGCTTTACGGTCGTAGAGCACTTCCTTGTGACGGAAGCGACCATTTTAGATACCATTGCGACGTTTGAAAAGCGCATAGAAACCTATGACATTCCTTCAGACGGTTTGGTTTTGTCTTATGAAAACATGGCCTATGGAAGAAGCCTTGGAAGAACGGCAAAGTTTCCGAGACATTCCATTGCATTTAAGTGGGCAGACGAGCTGAGGGAGACAACACTTCTGGAGGTTGAATGGAGTCCTAGCCGAACGGGACTCATTAATCCCGTCGCCATTTTTGAGCCCGTGGAGCTCGAGGGGACGACGGTTAGTCGTGCGTCCGTGCACAATGTCAGCGTAGTGCGCTCCTTAAAGCTCGGCATTGGTGACAGAATCACGGTATATAAGGCAAACATGATTATACCGCAGATTTCAAAGAATCTAACGGAAAGTGATTCCTTAGAGATTCCTGCGACTTGCCCTGTATGCGGTGCTCCGACACAAATTCGGCAGACGCAGGAAGCAAAGGTTTTGTACTGCACGAATGATAAATGTCCTGCGAAGGAGATTGGAAGCTTTGTTTTGTTTGTCAGCCGTGATGCCATGAACGTGGATGGCCTTTCGGAGGCAACGCTGGAAAAGCTTGTCGACAAGGGCTTTGTCAAGGAATTTACGGATTTGTTCCATTTGGACCAATATCGCGAGGAAATTGCACAGATGGAGGGCTTTGGAGAGAAATCCTGTCAGAAGCTTTTGGACAGCGTTGAAGCGGCCAGAAATACAACTCTGCCGAAAGTCATTTATTCCCTCGGCATTCCGAATATCGGATTGTCAAACGCTAAGCTTATCTGTAAGCATTTTGATTATGATTTGGATCAGCTTTTTCAAGCCGGAAGAGAAGAGGTTAGCGCCATCGATGGTATAGGGGACGTCATTGCGGCATCCTTTACGGATTATGTTGCGGATCCGGAAAATCGGGAGAAGCTTGAGAGGCTGGTAGCTGAACTCAACATCGAAAAGCCGCAGGAGAGCGGACTGGCACAGAATCTTGCAGGGCTGTCGTTTGTTGTGACGGGAAGCCTTGTTCATTATGGCAGTCGTAATGAATTAAAGGATGAAATCGAGGCAAGAGGCGGTAAAGTGACGGGAAGCGTTACAAATAAGACGGAGTGCCTGATCAACAATGACGTAACCTCCAATTCCACGAAAAATCAAAAGGCGAAGGAATTGGGAGTAAAGATCCTTTCTGAGGATGAATTTCTGGAAAAGTATTTTCATGAAACGGAATAACGTGCTGCCGTTATGGAACGCTGCTTTTCGTGTAATATTCGGATTGTAAAATGACGTCAGAAAAATGATTTAATGAATGAATGCGTTTCATTAAATACATTTCATATTTAATAAAGAAGAAATCGAGGAAACGAAACATGCCAATTAAGGTACAGAGCGAGCTGCCTGCAAAGGAAATCTTGGAAACGGAGAATATTTTTGTGATGGATGAGACAAGATCACTTCATCAGGACATTCGCCCATTAAAGATTTTAATTCTTAATAATATGCCGATTAAACAGGATACGGAATTACAGCTCCTTCGGGCGCTGTCAAATACGCCGCTTCAGGTTGAGGTGACGCTAATGAATACCGTGACTCACGTATCGCGCAATACGCCGCAGAGTCATCTGAACAAGTTTTATACGACCTTTGATAAGGTTCGGGAGGAGTATTTTGACGGTCTGATCATCACGGGAGCACCCGTGGAGGACATTGCTTTTGAAGAGGTGGACTATTGGGATGAGACTTGTCAGATCATGGATTGGGCAGAGGAACACGTGACAAGCACGTTGCATATTTGCTGGGCGGCACAGGCTGGGTTTTATCACTATTACGGAATCAATAAAACAAAGCTTCCGCAAAAGCTATTTGGCGTATATGAGCACAAGGTGTTAAATCGCAAGATTCCTTTGGTTCGCGGCTTCGATGACATTTTCTTGGCACCACACAGCAGACATACTGCGACAAGTGCGGAGGCCATCCATGCCTGCAAGGAGCTGACGATTCTTGCGGAGAGCGAGACGGCGGGCGTATTTCTTGCCATGGCAGAAAATGGAAAGAAGATTTTTGTGACAGGACATCCTGAATATGACCGCATGACGCTCAGCAATGAGTATTTCCGAGATAAGAATAAGGGCTTGCCGATCCAAGTGCCATACAATTATTTTCCACAGGACGACCCGACGCAGAGACCGCTTTTGCAGTGGAGATCGCACAGCAACAATCTCTATAGCAATTGGCTGAATTATTATGTATATCAAGTGACGCCGTATGAATTAAAAAGCAAGTAAAATTCTAACATAATTGTAACAAAAAAGATGTTGACGAAAATCATGCCGTAAGATATACTAATATGCGGTATCCTGTAGCTGATTGCAGGATCATGTCGGTTTCGAGGGGAATAACATGGGATATATTGACATTCATTGTCATGTATTGCCAGGAATTGACGACGGTTCAAAGGACATGGATGAAACCATGGACATGCTGAAGACGGCTGCGGATGAGGGGATTAGCGATATGATCGTTACCCCGCATTATAAGCAGGGACGCGTTGGAATTTCCAGAAAAGACATTGGAGAGTTGATCGCTGAGGTGGAAAAATATGCCGCCTTAAGCGGAATCAAGATCAAGCTTCATCCGGGAACGGAAATCTATTATAATTCATCGTTGGAAGAAAAGCTGGAAAATGGCTGGCTGTCGAAGATGAATGATACGGAGTATGTTCTGGTGGAATTTAGTCCCATGGAGACATTTCCTTATATCAGAAATGCCTTGGACGATCTTCTTAGCTTGGGATATCATCCCATCATTGCACACGTGGAGCGCTATGCCTGTATGCTGGGCAATGTGGAGAACGTCAGGATTGTCAGGGATATGGGATGTCGCATTCAGGTGAATGCAGGAAGCGTTGCTGGCGATTATGGCTTTAAGGTGAAGCATTTTATCAAAAAAATGCTGAAAGAACAGCTGGTAGATTTTATCGGGACGGACGCACATGACCGAAAAAAGCGTAAGCCGGAAATGGGGAAATGTGTGGAAACCATTCGAAAACAGTGCGATCAGGACTATGCGGAGGAGCTCCTTTTTGCTAGGGCTAAGCGCGAACTGTTGATCTAATGGAGTGGACAATCAAATAGAAGATAGGTTATAATAAAAAAGTATATAAATGGGAGAAGACTCATGCAAAGCAAAGATGACGTAATTGAGATTGATTTACAAGAATTATTTATGTTATTGTTTCACTGGCTGTGGTTATTGGTTCTCTGTGGTGCCGTTACTGCTACGATTGGATTTGTGGTATGTAAATTGACCGTGACGCCATGGTATGAGTCTACAACGCGTATTTTCATTTTAAATAGAGCGAATGATCAGACGGTTTCTTATTCTGATCTGCAGACGTCCAGTCAGCTGACGAAGAACTACACGCCGCTGATCAAGAGCCGTGACGTACTTGAAAAGGTTATCGAGACCTGTGGATTGAATCAAAGCTATGAATCTTTTGCAGGCAAGGTGAAGGTTGCCACTGTTGGAGATACCAACCTGATCGCCATTACCGTAACGGATGCGGATCCTGCCATGGCTCAGCTTCTTGCAAAGGAAGTGAGAATTGAGGCTTCTGATCATATTAAGAAGGTTATGGAGGTTCAGGCTGCAAACCTTGAGACGGAGGCGAACCTTCCGAAGAGTCCATCTGGACCGAGTGCAAGAAAATGGGGCATGATCGGCGGATTGCTTGGCGTATTCGTATGTGCGGCAATCTTAGTGATTCAATATCTGTTGGATGACTCCATTAAGAGCGCTGAAGACGTAGAAAAGTATTTGGGATTGAGTACCCTTGCCATGATTCCTATCGCAGACAAGGATGAGAAGCATAAGAAGAAAAAGGGTAAATCCCATGAACATTTTGATTCAGACATGGTGAAAGCCGTGGATGAAGAAGCGGCAAACATGGATTTGGTCGTACAGGATTTAAAGAGCGATAACGGGGAGGAGTAATCATGCAGAACATCGAATTAAATCTGGAAGAATTAGATTACAGAACTCGTGAAGCTTATAAGACGCTTCGTACCAACATTGAGTTTTCCGGGGATGACATTAAAGTTGTTTGCGTTACCAGCGCGACGCCGAATGAAGGAAAGAGTAGTATTTCCTTTGAATTGGCCATCTCTTATGCACAGATGGGTAAGAAGGTTCTGCTGGTAGACGGAGACCTTCGTAAGTCCGTGATGCGTCAGCGTCATAAAAAGGGTAAGGTTCGTCTGGGTCTTGCAAACTATTTGGTAGGCAAGGCTAATTTAGAGGATGCACTTTGCTCCACAAACATCAGAAATTTGGATATGATCTTCTCGGGACCCATTCCGCCTAATCCTAGTGAGCTTTTGGGTAACAATCGTTTCAAGAAGATGATTGCAGAAGCAAGAGATTATTACGATATGGTCATCATTGATACACCGCCTCTGGGAAGTGTTATTGATACGGCCGTTGTGTCGAAGGTTTGTGACGGCGCGGTAATCGTCGTATCCTGCGGTGACGTAAGCTATCGCTTTGTACGTAAGGTGAAGGAACAGCTTGACGTAACGGGAATTCGCATTCTTGGCGTTGTTCTGAACAAGGTTAATATTTCCGGTAAGGGCTACTATGGCAAATACTATGGTAAATACTACGGAAAATATTACGGAAAGTATTACGGGAATTATGGAGATGGATCATCAAACTAATCAGAATAAAGCAGATGAACCGAAGAAAACAATTGAGAGGAAGAGACATGGAAGCGTCGGGTTTGCCGTCGCTTCCGTGGCCCTTCTTCTTGTTATTGTGGGACTTGTGATTTTTGTTGGCCTGAAACTGTCAGAGGGTAAGAACGAGGATAAGAATGCGATGCTGGCCGCGGAAGCTACCTTTGAAGTTGCTGAGAACTCCCCGAAGGAAGTGGCTGATCAGATTGAGGCACAACAGGAATCGAAGGAAGAGGAGACCGTAGACTTAGGGATTACGATCATTGCCGTGACTGATCCAACGCCAGAGCCAGAGGATCTTCCGGTGGATGAAAAAGGGTATGACGGAGAAAGCCTGGCGGCTGACCTAAATCGGGAAGCTGATGGGTCGGGGAGCACTTTAGAAGAAACTTCGGAGTCAACCACGGAAGCTACGGAGGAGTCCAAAGAAGAAACGCAAAAATCCAATAAAGAAACGCAAAAATCCAAAGAAGAAACGCAAAAAAACAAAGGAGAAGCGCAAAAGTCAGAAAATGACGGAGCAGCGCAGCCTTCGGAGCAGTCAAAGGAAAGCACGGAAAAGGTGGCAATGTCTACCGATCCTGAAACTCGCGTGATAGACTTTAATATGCTTCAGACAAAGAAGAATGGGCATATCTATGCGTGGGTTAGCGTTCCAGGAACCAATGTGGATTATCCTGTTTTAAGACATCCAACGGATGATGGGTTTTATCTATATCATAACCTCAATGGTAGTCAGGGATATCCTGGATGTATCTATACGGAGAACTGGAATAGCAAGGATTGGACGGATCCCGTGACGGTACTATATGGACATGACATGCGCTCCACGGGTACGATGTTCCATCAGCTTCACAAGTTTGAATCACAAAGCTTTTTTGACAAGCACGAATATTTTTATATTTATACGCCGGAGAAAACCTTAAAATATCAGATTTTTTCTGCGTATGTCCACAGTAACGAGCACTTACTTGGAAATCACAATTTCAGCGACAAGGATACCTTTGATTCTTTCTTTGGAACGGTTCTTAGTACAAACGTTGGAAATAGTCACGCTCGTGCAGGCGTGACGGTTACCTCAGACAGTAAGGTTGTGGCGTTGTCCACTTGTATCAAAAATAAACCAGAAAATCGCTACATTATCTTTGGTGTGTTGGTGAATTAAGGAGAAGAGACATGGAAGTATTGTATTACAGCACGAGAAGCGAAGCAAAACCAATTAAGGCATCGGAAGCAATTCTGAAGGGATTATCAGATGATGGTGGATTGTTTGTGCCAGATCACGTTCCGGCATTGGACAAGAGCCTGAAGGAGCTCGCAGGCATGACCTATCAGGAGGTTGCCTATGAGGTAATGAAGCTGTTCCTGACCGACTTTACGGAGGAGGAACTAAAGAATTGTATTGCCAAGGCATATGATTCCAAGTTTGATACGGACGTTATTGCACCGATCGCTCTGGCAGAGAATGCTTATTTCTTAGAGCTGTTTCACGGACCGACTATTGCATTTAAGGACATGGCGCTGTCCATTCTGCCGCATCTTCTGATTACTTCTGCCAGAAAGAATCAGATTAAGAATGAGATCGTGATATTGACGGCAACCTCTGGAGATACGGGAAAGGCAGCGCTTGCCGGCTTTGCAAATGTTGAGGGAACCAGAATTATTGTATTCTATCCTAAGAATGGCGTCAGCCCCATTCAGGAAAAGCAGATGGTAACGCAGAAGGGTGCAAATACGTTGGTTGTCGGCATTCATGGTAATTTTGATGATGCGCAGACGGGCGTTAAGAAGATCTTTTCTGACAAGGAGCTTGCAAAAGAGATGGATCAAAAAGGTTTCCAATTCTCCTCTGCAAATTCCATTAACGTAGGCCGTTTGGTACCTCAGATTTGCTACTATGTCTATTCCTATGCAAAACTTCTTTCCGAGGGACGGATTGCTGAGGGAGAGAAGATCAACGTTGTCGTTCCAACGGGTAATTTTGGAAACATTTTGGCTGCATTTTATGCAAAGAACATGGGTCTGCCCATCGGAAAGCTGATTTGTGCATCGAATGAAAACAAAGTGCTCTTTGACTTCTTCCGCACGGGCGTTTATGATCGTAACAGAGAATTTATGCTGACCAGCTCACCTTCCATGGACATCCTGATTTCCAGCAATTTAGAGCGTCTGATTTACAGAATTGCAGGAAATGACGCGAAGAAGAATCAAGAGCTGATGGCGGCATTAAGCGGCCAAGGAAAGTATGTCATCACTGATGAGATGAAGGCAGAACTTTCGGATTTCTATGGTAATTATGCGAGCGAGCAGGAGACGGCTGCGATCATCAAGAAGATTTATGAGGATTGTGGTTATGTGATTGATACGCACACGGCCGTTGCGGCAGCCGTTTATGAGAAATATCAGGCAGAGACGAAGGATGCGACAAAGACCGTGATTGCATCCACTGCAAGTCCCTTTAAGTTTACGAGAAGCGTCATGAATGCAATCGATGGAAAGTACGATGCCATGACGGATTTTGAACTCGTGGATGAGCTTTCGAGGCTTGCCAACGTCAAGGTTCCGAATGCCATTGAAGAGATCCGTACTGCTCCCGTGGTACACGACAAGCAGTGTGACGTCGATGAAATGAAGAAGGTTGTTTGCGAATTCCTGGGCATCTAATAGACATATAGGAAAAACTTAGTTATGGCTCCCTGATTTGCCGGGGAGCCATATTAAGGTAAATGGACATGCAAAAAAGGAGGAAGAAAAATGACGGCAAAGGAAATGCTACAGAAGGTAGATCATACGCAGTTGAAGGCGTTTGCAACCTGGAAAGACATTCAAAAATTATGTGAGGAGGCCATTTCCTATCATACTGCAAGCGTATGTATTCCGCCTACATATATTAAGCGCGTGCATGATACCTATGGCGATAAAATCAATATATGTACGGTGGTAGGCTTCCCTTTGGGATATAGCGTAACGGCGGCGAAAGTTGCCGAGGTGGAGCAGGCCTTAAAGGAGGGCTGCAATGAGATCGACATGGTCATCAATGTCAGTGACGTAAAGAATGGAGATTACGACAAGGTAGAGGAGGAAATCCGAACCTTAAAAAAAGCATGTGGTGACCATATTCTCAAGGTCATTATCGAGACCTGCTATCTGACGACGGAAGAAAAAATTGCCATGTGCAAGGCGGTTACGGCGGCAGGCGCGGATTATATCAAGACGTCCACGGGTTTTGGCACCGGCGGAGCTACACTGGAGGATGTGAAACTGATGAAAGAGAACATTGGGCCAGACGTAAAGATCAAGGCTGCTGGCGGTATCTCCACCATTGATGATCTCAAGGCCTTTCTTGACCTTGGCTGCGACCGCATTGGGACCTCCAGAGCCGTCGGCCTTCTAAAAGGTGAAGCCACGGAAGGATATTGATAATAACAAATGAATTATAATCATACAAAACAATTCTTCAAAGGGTAGTAGAAGCTGAAAATTTAGTGAACTTTGATAAACGATTTCAGTACCTCGAGGGGATGGGTTGGAGTATCTTTCCAGGTTCAAAGGTTAGTGGAAAGATACTCCAACCCAAGCCCCGAGGGTATACAGTTAAGGAAATATGTAGAAGGAAAGAGGACAAAACAGTGGTAAATGAATTGATTCAGACAAGGCTTGCAGAGCTGAGAAAGGTCATGAAGGAGAAGAACGTGGATTATTATGTCATCCCCACGGCTGACTTCCATGGCTCAGAATATGTCAATGATTATTTTAAGGTGAGGGAGTTCTTCTCCGGCTTTACGGGATCGGCAGGAACGCTGGTCGTATGGCAGGAGGGTGCGGCTCTTTGGACAGACGGGAGATACTTTCTTCAGGCTGAGAGAGAGCTTGGCGGCACAGGCGTTACGCTGATGAAGATGCGTGAAGAAGGCGTGCCGACGATCGATGAATTCCTCGCAAGGGAGCTAAGACATGGCATGACGCTTGGCTTTGACGGAAGAACCATTTCTGCAAAGGAAGGCAAGGCATGGGAGAAAGAGCTGGCGAAGAAGGAGATTCGATTTTCTTTTGAGGAAGACCTCGCACAGGCCGTCTGGAAGGACAGACCTGCATTTCCGGCAGGGAAGACGTTTCTGATCTCTGAAGAGGTTGCAGGTAAGACTGCGGCGGAAAAGATTGGCGAAGTGAGGGCAAAGCTGGATGCACTGGGCGTGGATGGCACGTTCCTGACGAAGCTTGACGATGCCATGTGGCTTCTAAACGTCCGTGGCTGCGACGTGGAATGCAATCCCGTTGCCATCAGCTATGTTTACATATCCAAAGAGGAAGTCATTCTTTTCATTCAGGACGAGGCACTTACGGATGAGGTGAAGGCTGGCCTGACAAAATATGGCGTGATCCTGCGTCCTTATGCAGAGGCACTTTCATTCATCAAAGGCAGGAGCGGTGAGAGGCTGTTGCTTGATGCAAGATACTGCAGCTATGGCATCTATGAGAACGCTCAGGCGGGCAATGAAGTGATCGACGCGCCAAATCCCACGGAGCTCTTAAAGGCCGTGAAAAATAAGACGGAGCTCGCCAACATGGAGAAGATCTTCATGGCGGACAACGTGGCATTGACAAAGTTTATCTACTGGTTAAAGAACAACGTGGGTAAGCAGGAGATCACGGAGATCAGTGCTTCAGACAAGCTGGAGGAATTCCGCCGTCAGATCCCGGAATTTCTTGATCTTTCTTTTCCGACGATCGCTGGCTATGGCGCAAATGGAGCGATCATTCATTACCAGGCGACGCCGGAAACCAACGCAGTTTTGCAAGAGAAGAGCTTCTTGCTGGTTGATTCCGGCGGACAATACGTGGGAGGGACTACGGACGTCACGCGAACCATTGCACTTGGTCCCTTGACGGAGGATGAAATCTTTCATTACTCAATCACGGCGGCCGGCATGATCCAGATGACGAATGCAAGATTTTTGCATGGCTGCACGGGACGCAATCTTGACATGCTTGCAAGACAGCCGTTCTGGGAGAATGGACTTGACTTTAAACATGGCACGGGACATGGCGTCGGATATGTCTTGAACGTACACGAAGGTCCGCAGTCCCTGCGTTGGCAGTACATAAAGGACGTAACGGAATATGCCTTCGAGGAGGGCATGGACGTGACAAACGAACCCGGTCTCTATGTGGAAGGCAGTCACGGCATCAGAATTGAGAACGTGATGGTCGCGAAAAAGGACGAGAAAAATGAGTACGGACAGTTCATGCATTTTGACACCTTGACCTGGGTTCCGCTGGAACGGAGCGCTTTGGACGTAAAATATCTGACGGACAGACAGCGGGAGTGGATCAATGCTTATCAGGCTACCGTTTATGAGAAGCTTTCTCCATACTTAAATGAAGAAGAGCGCGAATGGCTCCGCAGTGAAACCGCAGCAATCTAGGCACGAAGAATTCCGTAAAAAAATGAACGTAAAATATCAAGAAAATGAGAAAAAACCGCAAGGATAAACGTTGCTTTTTTGGGAACCTTCGTGTATAATGATACATGGCAATTTTTGGATATATTTTATGTCACAAATAAATAAAGGAAAAGGAGTAAGTACAAATGGCAGCAATTGATTTAACCAAGTATGGCATTACCGGAAGTACGGAGATTGTTTACAATCCTTCCTACGAGACCCTCTTTGATGAGGAAATGAAGCCTGAACTCACTGGCTACGACAAAGGACAGCTTACCGAGCTGGGAACCGTAAACGTTATGACGGGTGTTTACACCGGACGTTCCCCTAAGGATAAGTACATCGTTATGGATGAGAATTCCAAGAACACCGTATGGTGGACCACCGATGAGTACAAGAACGACAACCACGCCATGAGCGAGGAGACCTGGGCAGTTGTTAAGGATATTGCTAAGAAGGCTTTGTCTAACAAGAGACTGTTCGTTGTAGATGCATTCTGCGGCGCGAACAAGGATACCCGCATGGCAGTTCGTTTCATCATGGAAGTGGCTTGGCAGGCACATTTCGTAAGAAATATGTTCATTCAGCCTACCGCTGAGGAAGAAGCAAACTTCACCCCTGATTTCGTAGTATATACCGCATCCAAGGCGAAGGTAGACAACTATAAGGAGCTTGGCCTCAATTCCGAGACCTGCGTAGCTTTCAACATCACCAGCAGAGAGCAGGTAATCCTGAACACCTGGTACGGCGGTGAGATGAAGAAGGGTATGTTCTCCATGATGAACTACTATCTGCCTCTGAAGGGCATTGCTTCCATGCACTGCTCCGCAAACACCGACATGAAGGGCGAGAACACCGCAATCTTCTTTGGCCTGTCCGGAACTGGTAAGACCACCCTTTCCACCGATCCCAAGAGACTGCTTATCGGTGATGACGAGCACGGCTGGGACGACAACGGCGTGTTCAACTTCGAGGGCGGCTGCTACGCTAAGGTTATTGGCCTTGACAAGGAGTCTGAGCCTGACATCTATAACGCAATCAAGAGAAATGCTCTTCTTGAGAACGTAACGGTAGCTGCTGATGGCAAGATCGACTTCGATGATAAGTCCGTAACCGAGAATACTCGCGTATCTTATCCCATCGACCACATCAACAACATCGTGCTGAAGGTTCATCCTACTTCTTCCGGCCCTGCTGCAAAGAATGTGATCTTCCTTTCCGCAGATGCATTTGGCGTACTGCCTCCCGTGTCCATTCTGACTCCCGAGCAGACCCAGTACTACTTCCTGTCCGGATTCACCGCTAAGCTGGCAGGTACCGAGAGAGGCATCACCGAGCCTACTCCTACCTTCTCCGCATGCTTTGGCCAGGCATTCCTTGAGCTCCATCCTACCAAGTACGGCGAGGAGCTCGTTAAGAAGATGCAGAAGAGCGGCGCTAAGGCTTACCTTGTAAACACTGGTTGGAACGGCACCGGCAAGAGAATCTCCATCAAGGATACCAGAGGCATCATCGATGCAATCCTGAATGGCGACGTTAATAACGCACCTACTAAGAAGATCCCCATCTTTGACTTCGAGGTTCCTACCGCTCTTCCTGGAGTTGATCCTGCAATTCTGGATCCCAGAGATACCTACGCTAACGCTTCCGAGTGGGAGACCAAGGCAAAGGATCTTGCTGAGAGATTCATCAAGAACTTCAAGAAGTATGAGGGCAATGAGGCTGGTAAGGCACTGGTTGCTGCAGGTCCTCAGCTGTAATTTGTAATTTATTGATGAAAAACGGATTCCGTGACGGACGAAGGTTTGTCACGGAATCTTTTTGATTAAGAAGTGCGGCAAAACGTTTTTGCTAATAAGTTTTATAATATGTTTTGAGAAATACGTTTTGCAAAAGAGAATCCGATAAAGAAATCAAAAGATCCATGGCAGACGGAAGTTTGCCATGGATCTTTTTGATAAAAGACAAATATGCCGTGGATTCTTTCATAGATAGCTACCGAAAGAAAGCAGATACTTGACGGCATACGAATGCGTGGCGAAATGCGAATGGCACCGCGATAACCCCGAATGGCACCGCGATAACCCTAAATGGCACTGCGATAACCCCGAATCTGCCAAACTTTTTCTTTCCAAGAACCTCAGGGCGCAAAAAGCTTCCTTCAAAAGCAACTTCTTTCCCCGGTTACCTCATTTTTGTTGCCTTTTCATCTTGCCGGTCTTGAGCAAGCAACATATGTCTGCCATCACACCTGACATGTTGCCTTTTTGGCGTCGTGTAATCTTAATAAACAACATATTTCCCCGTGCATGCCTCAATGTGTTGCTTTTACCGTCTTCAGGCTTCTTAAAAGGCAACATGTGGCGGCATTTATCCTGATTCTGTTGCTTTTTACCTCGAAGAAGCTTTGACTCTTTTGGCGAGGCATTCCGTGGAAGATTTTTGCTTGCTTTACTTCGCGTGAGCGCCTTGTTCCTTCTTGCGAGGCATTCCGTGGAAGATTCTTGCTTGTTTTACTTCCCATGAGGGCTACGTCCTTTCTGGAGAGGTATTTACCTGGCAAGGAGACCTCGACAAACTGCGATTTATAAAGCTCATGATACCAATTTTGCTAAGCATGGGCAATTTGAAAACTTAAATCCATATGGAATGAATCATAGTGGACGACATAAGAAAATTGACAATCCGTAAGTTGATAATTAAAAATTATTTTAAATAGTTATTGACATGGATGCAATATTATAGTAAGATGAACGTGGTAATTAAAAAATATTTTAAATAGCTATGTAACCAATTGGAGATGGACATGGGTGATGCGAACATTTTTAAGGTATTGTCTGACGCGCAGCGCAGGGAAATCCTGGTCATGTTAAAGAATGGTCGGAAAAATGCGGGAGAGATTGCAGAGAAACTTGGCATGTCGTCGGCTGCTTTATCCTATCATTTAAGGCTTCTAAAGGAAGCGAACCTAATCATGGAATACAAGCAAAAGAACTTTATTTTTTATGAGATCAATACATCGGTATTTGAGGAACTGATCCTTTGGGTCGGGCAGTTTGGAGGAAAAAAAGAATGAAGAAGGCAATGTGGATCATTTCAATTTTTTGCCTTGTCGGAACGGCTTTATTGTTGCAATTTATGCCAGAGAGCGTTCCCATGCATTATGACGCGATGGGACAAATTGACAGATGGGGTTCAAGATATGAGCAGTTGATCGTACCGATCATTATCCTTGTGGTTTCTCTCTTTTGGACAACTCTTATTTTGTACTATGAGAAAAAAGCCGGAAAAGCGGGAAATATATCAGACGCAGCATCATGTGAGGAGAAAGAAGCTGGCGTGCCGTCAAACGAAGCGATACTCGAAAAGGAGAAGGCAGAAGCTTTGTCAAACGCCAGGGCACTTAGCGTGGTTGGAATGGCAAACGCAGCTATGTTTACGGTCCTTCACGGCTTTTTGCTCTATGGGGCGTGGGATGCGGCCAACGTTCAGTCGACTGCCATGACCATCGACGTGAGTAAGGTTGCGGGAATTCTGATGGGCATTTTTATGATCATTGCAGGCAATGTTTTACCGAAATCAAGGATCAATGGAAGCTTTGGCGTTCGGATACCATGGAGCACGTACAATGAGACCACGTGGAGAAAGACGAATCGGTTTGGAGGTTTGGCACTTGTGATTACGGGGATCGTGACGATCCTCGGGACGTTGCTCTTGACAGGCTCTTATACTGCGCCGCTGGTGTTGGCCACTTGCCTTATGATCGCAACGGTTTTCATTCTGATCTATGCGCATAAGGTTTGCGAGGAAGAAAAGAAGGCTGGGTGAACTCGTTGGGAAATGGAAAAGGGTGGCGGAAGCCACCTTTTTTGTTAAGCTTTTTGGGGTAAAAGGGAAAAAGTTATTTACTATTGAAAAAAAATGTCGTATAATATGTCTCGCGTATGCCCGAATGGAATGGGGCAAGGGAATGATTTGAAACGGAAGGGATTGGAAAATGAACAGTTTGACGGAGATCAGATGGCATGGCCGCGGCGGCCAGGGCGCCAAGACGGCGGCTCTTTTATTGGCAGACGTGGCATTTCAGCTTGGAAAGCACGTGCAGGGTTTCCCTGAATATGGTCCTGAGAGAATGGGGGCGCCCATTACGGCGTACGACCGAATCAGTGACAAGCCGATTCGCGTGCATTCTAACATTTACGATCCGGATTACGTGGTAGTGGTGGATGACACGCTGCTGGAAGCCGTTGACGTAACTGCGGGTCTGAAAAAAGAAGGTGCCATTTTGGTCAACACTACCAAGACAAAGGAAGAAATTCTTCCTCACCTGAAGGGGTATGAAGGGGAAGTGCATATCATTGACGCGAGAAAGGTTTGTCATGAGACGCTGGGAAAGTATTTCCCCAATACGCCCATGCTTGCGGCAATTGTAAAGGTATCTGGCGTCATTGAACCAGAAACCTTTATTAAGCTGATGAGGGAATCCCTGGAACATAAATTTGCAAAAAAACCCGAAGTGCTTGAGGGTAACATGAAGGCACTGAGGCTTGCAATGGAGGAGGTACACTGATGGCATTACCGGCAGAGAAAATTGA
The DNA here is from genome assembly GCA_017527205.1 of Lachnospiraceae bacterium. GTDB lineage: Bacteria > Bacillota > Clostridia > Lachnospirales > Lachnospiraceae > Acetatifactor. The sequence continues at coordinate 74,063 of JAFXQK010000075.1, forward strand.
TGAGCATATTGCATGGCAGGACGTAACGGAAGGGCTTCAGATCCATGAGCCTGCGACTAGTAAAGGATTTATGACCGGTCAGTGGAGAACCAACACGCCGGTCTGGCTGAAGGAGAAGTGCAAGCAGTGTCTTCTCTGCGTGCCCTATTGCCCGGACAGCTGCATTCTTGCCAAGGACAATAAGAGACAGGAGTTTGACTATGATCATTGCAAGGGCTGCGGAATTTGCGTAAAGGCTTGTCCCTTTGGCGCGATTGAGATGAAGGAGGGACAATAAGATGAGCGAAAAAGGAATCCCCCAGAGAATGTCGGGAAATGAGGCAGTGGCCGAGGCCATCCGCCAGATCAACCCGGACGTAATGCCCGCATTCCCCATCACGCCGTCCACCGAGATCCCTCAGTTTGTGTCTTCCATGATCTCTAACGGACAAATTGACACCGAGTTTATTCCCGTGGAGAGCGAGCACAGTTCCATGAGCGCAGCCATCGGTTCCGAGGCAGCTGGTGCAAGAACTCTAACGGCAACTTCCTCCTGTGGACTTGCCTTCATGTGGGAGGTATTATACGTGGCAGCGTCCAATCGTCTGCCTCTTATGCTGGAGCTGGTAAACCGTGCCCTTTCCGGTCCCATCAACATCAATGCGGAGCATTCCGACAGCATGGGCGCCAGAGACAGCGGCTGGCTTCAGATTTATGCAGAGAATAATCAGGAGGCTTATGACAATACCCTTCAGGCTTACCGCATTGCGGAGCACAAGGACGTAAAGCTTCCCATCATGGTTTGTCAGGATGGTTTCATTACCAGCCACGCGGTGGAAAACATCATGCTTCTTCCCGACGGACCCGTAAAGAAATTTGTGGGTGAGTATCATCCCGAACATTATCTTCTCAAGGAAGACGAGACTATGGCCGTTGGTCCTTATGCAGTATCTCCTTATTGCATGGAGGCAAAGCGCGCGCAGGCGCAGGGCATGATCAACGCCAAGAAGGTTATCTTGGAAGTCGCGAAGGAATTTGAAGAGCTCTCCGGCAGAAAGTACGGTTTCTATGAAGGGTATCGGTTAGAGGATGCGGAGCTGGCGCTGGTAGCCATCGGAAGCGTTTGCGGAACCATTAAGGATGCCATTGATAAGCTTCGTGAGGAAGGCAGAAAGGTTGGTCTTTTGAAGATCCGCGTGTTCCGTCCCTTCCCCGGTGAGGAATTTGCGGAGGCGCTGAAGCACTGTAAGGCAGTTGCCATTTTAGACAGAAGCGAGGGCTATAACAGCGTTGGCGGGCCTGTTGGCGCAGAGGTAACGGCTGCCATGTACCGCGCAAAGTGTAAGGCAGAGACCGTCAACATAATCTATGGTCTGTCAGGACGCGACGTGAGAGTGGAGGACGTGGAGAGAGTCTACGAGAAGCTTGCAAAGCTCGCCGAGGGTGAGAATGTGTTTGGTCCTTATCCTTATCTGGGACTTCGCAGCAAGGACGAGGCAGATTGCGTATAAGCCAGTGACTTTGAAACACGTGAAACCACGAAACGCGGGACGACAAAGAATCCGTTCCCAAGCATAGGAGATTATAAAATGGAGCAGAAAGCTTTTAATTTTAGAGAAATACAGGCCAGGGAGGAAAGATTGGCACCCGGACACAGAATGTGTGCTGGCTGCGGCGGAACCATCGCCGTTAGAAATGTGTTGAAGGCGCTTCATCCCGGGGACAAGGCCGTCATCGGCAATGCCACCGGATGCCTGGAGGTGTCCTCCTACATGTATCCCTACACGGCATATGAGGACAGCTACATCCACAATGCTTTTGAAAACGCGGGAGCTACGCTTTCCGGCGTGGAGACGGCATATCATGCACTCAGAAAACGCGGCAAGATCGGTTCGGAATATAAGTTCATCACCTTTGGCGGTGACGGCGGTACCTATGACATCGGTCTGCAGTCCCTCTCCGGAGCCATGGAGAGAGGCCATGACATGGTGTACGTGTGCTATGACAACGGTGCCTACATGAATACGGGCATTCAGCGTTCCTCCGCAACGCCCATGTATGCGGATACCACCACGACGCCCGTGGGTTCTAAGTCCAACGGTAAGCCCCAGTCCAGAAAGGATCTGGCCACCATCATTGCGGCACATAACATTCCGTATGTTGCACAGACGACCTTCATCGGAAACATGAAGGATCTCTACGTAAAGGCAGAGCGTGCCATCTATACGCCTGGCGCGGCGTTCCTGAACATTATGGCTCCCTGCCCTAGAGGCTGGCGCTATGATGCTCCTGACATTATCGAGATATGCAAGCTTGGCGTGGAGACCTGCTATTGGCCTCTGTTTGAGGTGGTAGAAGGTGAGTGGAGACTGAACTATCAGCCGAAGCACAAGCTTCCCCTGGAGGATTTCTTAAAGAAGCAGGGACGCTTTAAGCATCTGTTTAAGCCGGGTAATGAGTACTTAATCGAGGCATTCCAAGAGGAAGTGGACAAGCGCTGGGAAGAATTGCTTAAAAAGTGCAATTAATAACGACAATTATCAGAAAAAATGCTATAAAATGGCATTTTTTTCTGTTGATTTTTTCGGAATAAGAGGTTATAATAAAGATAACCTGAAATGTACGATAAAGCTTGTTAGTTTTGAACCTACATTTACTTTCATGGGATTCTTATATTGCCAAGCGGCTGTCAAGCCCTCACTCCCAGGCATGCCTGGATCAGAGGATTGGAAGGGAAGGCAAAAACTTGGTTGCGGTTACCCACCTGGCGCGAGCTAGGAGTCAAAAAACAAGACGCGGCATTTCGGGTGTAAAAAAAGTATCCGGTGATGAAGCGGATGCGATACAAAAGAGAAAAAAGCAGCTATCGGGAGACCGAAGGCTGCTTTTTCTTATCTGTATTTTTATGGGGATCGAAAGGAATACTAAGAAAGCAATGACTGGTGTGGTAAAGAAGAATGCTACAAAAAAAAGGCGCATTCTGCGGAAGGGCTTTTTATGTGCTGCAATTCTGATGCTTTTCTTTTGGCATGTCGTGATTTCGATATTGAGCGGGGACAAGCCGGGGGACGGTCGGGAGAGGGATGCAGGAAATGAGGGACGAAAGCTTTTGAAGGGAGAAAAGACAGAGCGAAACATGCCTTATGAAATCCGTGTACTGATCCGTACCTCCGGCTATGAAGATCTGTATCATGAATGCTTGGAAATGCAAGGAGATACGGAAATTGTTTTTGATGATGGCAGGGAGGAACGAAGGGTTCCAAAGGGTGAGGTCATACGTCTGCAAAAAGGGGATGAGGTATTTAAGGGAGGAGAAACGATTGTCAGAATCTATCCCGAAGCCGGGAACGGGAGGGTGTCGGTCTTGAACGTGCTTCGAAGTCAGGGGATTGCCTCATATCAAGGAAGACTGGAGATTCGGGAAGTGGAGGAAGGCTTACTTCTCCTGAACGTCCTTCCGCTGGAGCACTATTTATGCGGAGTGCTCCCGAGTGAAATGCCATCTACCTTTCCTGAGGAAGCGCTAAAGGCGCAGGCCATATGTGCGAGGACTTATGCTTACGGAAAGCTAAGAAGCAGGGGGTATCCTGAGCTTGGCGCTGATTTGGACGATTCCACGGCGTTTCAAGTATATGGCAATTTGTCGGAGCAGAAAAGCTGCATGGATGCAGTGAAGGCAACGAGCGGCTTGGTTCTGGTTGATGAAAAGGGAAACCTGATGGAGACCTTTTATTATTCCACCTCCTGCGGAAGGGGAACGGACGTTACGGCGTGGCAAAGCGATGCACCGACTGGCAGTCTGACTTCCGGAGGAATAAGAATCTCCAGGTCTGCCATGCGGGCGATGCTTCAAGGCTCGGATCATGGAAGGAAGGAAAAAACGGAAGTCGTCGACAGGGACGAGATGCGCAAGGAGGCTGATTTCTTATTGGTGGAGGAGACAGATGATTTTGAGGCAGAGCTTCCATGGTATCGTTGGACCTATCAAGTGGAGCGACTGAAGGTCGATGAGATGGCAAACAGGATAAGGCGCGTGCTGGATTTACAAGAAGACCTTGCGATTCACGACATTTCGGCAATGAGCATTACGCGGCGGGGACCCGGTGGCGTTGCCCTGGAGCTCAAAATGATTACGGATCAGGGGGAGTATGTTATATTGGGAGAGCATGGGATTCGTGAAGTGCTATGCGATGGCGAGACGCCTGTGATTAGGAGGGACGGAACGAAATCGGCATGTCCTTCGCTTTTGCCTAGCGCTTTTTTTCTCATGGAGACTAGCGCAATGGGAGAAAACGTGATAGGATATTCGTTAATTGGCGGAGGGCTGGGACATGGTATTGGAATGAGCCAGAATGCAGCCGGTGTCATGGCGCGGGAAGGCCATGATGCGGAAGAAATTCTCGCGTTTTTTTATGAGGGTGGAAGACTTCACGATATTCGGTAAGGGAGGAAGCATGCGTAAGGTATGGAAGAAAATTTGTTTTTTTAGTAAGGATATGGGAAGGCAGAATCTAAGTGCATTTTCTGCCAGTACGGCTTTCTTTTTCTTTTTATCCTTAGTGCCGATGCTGATGATGCTCTGTACAATCATACCTTATACGCCATTGACGGAAGAAAATTTACTGGTGGCAATGAGAGGCTGGATTCCGGAAAAAATTTTTCCGCTGGCGGAAGGCCTGGTGAAAGACGTTTATGAACGGTCAGATGGATTGTTGTCCATAACGGCGATTATAACCTTGTGGACCGCCGGCAAGGGTATGTTGGCGCTGATGCGCGGGCTCAATGCCATTGATGACATCAAGGAAACGAGAAGTTATGTATGGGTTCGCATCGTGTCGAGCTTTTATACCATTCTGATGCTTGTCATGGTGGTTGTATCCTTGTTGGTCATGGTATTTGGTAATCGCTTTGTGGACATGCTTTTATATAAACTGCCTCAATTGCAGCCGCTGGTAGCACTTTTGATGCATTTTCGGTTTCTGGCGATCTGGGCGCTGCTGACTCTTTTATTTATCGCCATCTTTGCATATGTGCCGAATGGGAGATTAAAGCTGCGGGAACAGATACCGGGAGCCGCTTTTACGGCCGTTGGATGGAGCGTGTTTTCCTGGGGCTTTTCGCTGTACGTGGATTGGACGGACTATAGTGTCTATGGAAGCCTTTCTTTGATTATCTTAGTTATGCTCTGGCTGTATTTTTGTATGTATATCGTGATGCTGGGGGCTTACGTCAATAAATTTTTAAAGACGGAAATTGACTAAAAATATTACTTAATCTTAGATTTTTTTGTGGAATGTGGATGAAATGTGGATATACACGTGGATGGAAAAAGATTTTTTCTTGACATTATTGGGAGTTTTGAGTAAAATTATTCTGTATTAGTTGAATGGATAACTATGTCAAAAGCAGAAGAATGTGTAACGTCTTTGCAAAATTGTTTGACAAACAGGTGAAATTAGAGTAAATTATGGAACAAGGTAAAAACAACAAGCGCTTTAACCCTTGGTTAATTCTTACCATTGTCTTTATTCTGGGGGCATGTATCTGTATCGGGTTTTTGCTAAAAACCGTCATTGATCAGAAGAATAAAGCGGAGGAAATGTCAAATTTAGTAAAAAAGACTTCGGAAGGGGACGAGATCCTTTCCGTAGTGCCGATCGAAAGCTCCTCGGAAACGGACAGCTCTAGCTTCGAGGCTACATCCTCGGAAACCGTTGAGGTTGTTACGACACCGGAACCGGAAGATCCTTTTGAAAAAAGTATCAGGCTGATGGAAGAGGCGGGGATTCCCGTTCCCGATCTGGAGGTGGACATTCCTAATCTTCAGGAGACGGTGAATGCGGACATTTATGCATGGATTTATATCCCGGGAACAAAGGTAAATTATCCCGTATTGCAGCATCCAACGGATGATTCGTATTATCTAAATTATAATCTTGACGGCAGCAAGGGATATCCTGGATGTATTTACTCGGAAAAAAAGTATAATAGTCAGGATTTCTGGGATGCCAACACAGTTCTCTATGGCCATAACATGAAGAACGGCACCATGTTTGGAAGCATTCATAAATATGAAGATGAGACCTTCTTTTATGAAAACCGTTATATTTATGTCTACACGCAGGAAAGAATATTTGCTTATAAGATTTTTGCTGCATACGTGCACAGTAATGAGCACTTGCTCTACAATAATACGTTTGATGAACCTGACAAGTTCATGTATTATTTTGAAAAGGTTTTGCAGGAACGCAACATGAATCGTATTTTTGACGACGAGATTGAATTGACAGGAGAGGAACACATTATTACGTTATCCACTTGTATCAATGGTAAGCCGGAAAATCGGTTCCTGGTGCAGGGGGTATTGATGAATGAAGAATAATTTTAAAATTCACCGTATCGTATTAAAGGTTTTATTATGGCTGGTGATCATCTCTGCAGTCGGATTTCTTGTTTTTGTTGGATTGCAGGTTTCTGGTAAAAATAGATTATATAAAAAGAGTGCCAACAAGCGCCCCGATTTGAGTGTCGCTTCCGTCACTTGGGAAGAGGATGAGACCACGGAAGAGGGCGAAGGCAGCGAACAGACAAGTGCATCCGTTCCCATTCTCCAAACAGAGGATGAAGGTGACAACTGGGAGGAAGGAGATCTTCGATATAAAGGTGTTCATTACCGATATAATGACGAAATGCTCACCTTCCTATTTATGGGAATTGACAAAAAGAAGGGAACGGTCAAGGAAGCAAAGAATGGTATAGACGGAGGCCAATCAGATGCCATGTTTTTAATGGCACTGAATCCGAAAACGAAAGAAGCTACTCTGATTAACATTAATCGCGATACCATGACGGATATTGACGTTTATACCGAAACGGGTGTCTTCCTTGCAACGATGAAGAGACAGATTACCCTTCAGCATGGTTATGGCGATGGCAAGGAGATCAGCTGCGAAAGAAGTGTTTCGGCAGTTTCCAAATTGTTTTATAATTTACCCATTCATGGATATTGTGCCATTAATCTTGAAGCAGTGCCGAAGATTAATGATGCCGTGGGCGGCGTAGACGTGGTTGCCCTGGAAGACGTAAAGGAAGGCTCCAAAACGATCTTCAAGGAGGGCCAGAAGGTTCATTTGTCGGGTAAATTTGCAACACTTTACGTACAGTCCCGCGATGATAGCTTTGGAAGTGCCGGGAGGCGCGCGGAGCGACAGAAGCAATATGTAGTAGCCTATGCGGATGCCGCGAGGGCTGCCATGAAAAAGAATGTTACCGTATTGGTTGATTTGTTTAAGACCATTAGTAAATATATGGTTACGGACATCACGGTTGATGAAGTCAGTTATTTTTCCACACAGGTTGCTGATTATAAATTTGACGGCAGTCGCATGTATTCCCTTCAGGGAGAGACCAAGATGGGTGAGGAGCATGAAGAGTTTTATGCAGATGAAAAGGCCCTGTTTGAGTTAATCCTGAAAGTATACTATGACGTCATTGATGACTAATTTGGTATTAGGCCGCGAGGCTTGATATAACCACATGATTCTTAAAGAAAGGAGGACCAATCCAATGAAAAAGTTTGTTAGATCTATCGCTTTAGTTTTAGCTGCAGTTTTAGTGTTTGGTATGACTGCCCTTGCAGCTACCAGCTCCGAGACTACCAACACCAGCTTGTCTGACGTTGAGAAGAAGCTTCTTGATGATGCTGTCGAAATTGGTTATTCTACCACTGGCGATGGCATTACCGTGGGCCCTGTAAGCGCTGATTGGCTTAAGCGTGCAAAGGATTACGTTGCAGCTCATCCTGAAGTAGTTAAGGGTGAAGTGCTTACCTGCGTTGACATCAGACATAATGGTGCAGCTACGGTTACTTTTAATTGCAAGTATTTTACTGGCAATGGACCTTTCTATGTGCTTCACTATGATGCTTCTGACTGGGAGACCGGCGCTTACAATGAGAATAATTGGAAGCTGATTGAAGTTACCAAGAATGCTGATGGAACTTATTCCTTCACTTCTCCTAGCTTCTCTCCGTTTGCATTTATTAGTGGAACTGCAGGTTCTGCTGTCGTAGCTCCTAAGACTGGTGAAGTTATTGCTATTTCTGCAATCCTTGCACTCATTATGATGGCAGGTGCAGTTGTTTGCGCAAAGAAGGCTCGCCTTCAGAAATAATGAAAGAACGGTTATCGTTCTTTATGATTAATCATGCATGATTAGTTAAGTATTTTTGTATTTTGTATTATTTTTTTCTTTTTGACATGTGGTTTTCTTGCGGAGTCACGTCGGGGCAACCTGGCATGACCCCGCTGGATAAAAAAGAAAGGCAATGAAGGTGTAAACAGACCAAATTGGTCGCCGTAGGAACTCATTTTCCTAAACATTCCAGAGAGGGATCGCCACCGGCTGAAAGCTTCCCAGGTAAAGATGAGATTTCGAATTTCCCACCGGAGCTGCTTCGATGAAGATCCTAGGATTGTTAGTTGAAGCCGGAAGCAACCGTTATCAGCGTATGAGTGCCTGATGGAAAATATGGATCAGAAGTCAGGAATTAGGGTGGTACCGCGTAGAAATTGTATTTACGTCCCTTACACAGAGGATTGTGTAAAGGGCTTTTTTAGTTTAAAAAACAGAAAGGATGGAAAATCGGATGAGTGAGTCATTTGGTGAAATCAAGCAAGAGATTATGGATGGCATCGGACAGCTGGCAAATTCTAAGGCAGTCTATGAGTTCAAAAAACAATTTCTGGATTCTAAGGCAGGGAAAATTGGCCTTCTGATGAAGGAGATGAAGAACATCGCTCCGGAGGAGAGGGCTAATTTCGGTAAGCGTGTCAATGAATTAAAGGAGTGGGCACAGCAGCGTTTTACGGAGCTGGATGAAATGATGCGTGCTAAGGAGCTGGAGCTTCGCTACGAGTCAGAAAAGATTGACGTAACGGAACCTGCGGAGGAGATGAAGGCCGGAAATCTGCATCCCATTACGCAGATGAGAAATGAAATTATCGACGTTTTCTCTGGCATGGGCTTTGAGGTCGTTGAAAATAAAGAAATAGAGAATGACTATTATAATTTTACGGCGCTGAATACGCCGAAGGATCATCCTGCAAGAGACATGCAGGATACCTTCTATCTTTCCCCGGAGTTTCTTCTGGCAACGCAGACCTCGGCTGCTCAGATTCATACCATGGAGGCAAAGAAACCGCCCATCAAGATTCTTTGCCCTGGTAAGGTATTCCGTTCCGATGATGATGCAACGCATTCCCCCATGTTCCATCAGATGGAGGGCCTTGTTGTTGACAAAAAGATCACGCTTTGCGATCTTAAGGGAACACTGGATGCCTTTGTTCAGAAGATTTATGGAGAAGGCACGACAACGAGACTTCGCCCTTCTTATTTCCCGTTTACCGAGCCTTCAGTTGAGGTTGACGTCAGCTGCTTTGAGTGCGGTGGTAAGGGCTGTAAGCTCTGCAAGGGAACTGGTTGGATTGAGATTCTTGGCGCAGGTGTCGTAAACCGCAAGGTGCTTCAAAATTGTGGCATTGATCCTGATGAGTACAGCGGACTGGCCTTTGGTATCGGACTGGAGCGTGCAACCATGCTGAAGTATGGTATCAACAACATTAAGCTTTTGTTTGAGTCCGACATAAAAGTGCTGGAACAGATTGACAATAATTAGTGGATGGGAGGAAAAAGTCATGTTAGTACCTTTGAGCTGGTTAAAGGAATACGTAGATATAAATGTTAGTGCCCAGGAGCTGGAAAAGAAGCTGTTTTCCTGTGGATTTGAAGTAGAAGAATTAAATGAAGTTGGCAAGGACGTCAGTAATGTCGTTGTTGGTTACGTGGAGGAGTGTGAGCCCATTCCTGAAACGCATTTGCATGTATGTAAGGTAAATGCAGGAAGTCATGGAAGCTTTCAGGTTTGCTGTGGTGCAGACAATGTAAAGGCGGGTGGAAAGTATCCCGTTGCTCTTGTGGGAGCTACCGTATATGCAACGGCGAAGGATCATAAGACCGTAGAGGGCGTTATGACGATCAAGAAGGGCAAGCTTCGCGGCTATGAATCCGAAGGTATGCTTTGCTCCGGCGTTGAGCTTGGCGTTTCTGAGGACATGTTCCCTGGCGCAGGCTACAACGGCCTTCTGGTGCTTCCTGAGGATGCTGAGGTTGGCGCGGACGTAAAGCCGATTTTAGGCCTTGACGATTGGATTTTTGACGTTTCCATTACGGCAAACAGACCAGACTGCCAAAGCATTCTTGGTCTTGCAAGAGAGGTTGCTGCGGTTTTGGATCAGCCGCTCAAGGAGCCGTCCTATGAATATCATGAGACCGAGGTGAAAAAGGATGGCTTCACCGTATCCGTGACGGCACCTGATTTGTGCCCTCGCTACATTGGACATTATGTCTATGACGTGACCATCGGAGAGTCACCTCTTTGGATGAAGCGCAGACTTGCGCTAGTGGGACAGGCATCTATCTCCAATATTGTTGACATTACGAATTATGTCATGCTGGAGCAGGGCCAACCCATGCATGCCTTTGACTCGGAGTATATTGAGGGCAATGCCATCAATGTTCGTCGCGCAGGAGATGGCGAGAAGATTACGACGCTGGATGAGCAGGAATATGTTTTGAATTCCAATCATCTCGTAATTTGCGATGGAAAGAAGCCCGTTGCACTTGCTGGTGTCATGGGGGGCCTTAATTCTGAAATCCGCGATACGACAAAGGCCGTATTGTTTGAGTCTGCAAAATTCGCGCGTGACAACATTCGTAAGACCTCCAGAGCCCTGGGCAAGAGAACGGATGCGAGCGCTAAATATGAGAAGGGTGTGGATGAGTATTCAACCGTACATGCCATGAAGAGAGCGCTTCACCTGATCGAGGAGCTTGGCTGTGGTAAGGTGTCTTCAACGCATGTGGACGTGAATACTGGAAATTCCATTCAGCCTCGTGAGATGAAGGTAAGCCTGAAGAAGGTAAATGATGTCCTTGGCATTGACGTTCCCGAGGCAGACGTTCTTCACATCATGAAGAATTTGAATTTTGATCCTGCCATTGCAGGAGATGAGCTCACCATTCAGGTTCCTGCATATCGTGAGGATATGGATTCCTATCCTGACGTTGCTGAGGAAGTAATCCGTATGTATGGCTATGAGCATGTCATTCCTACCTTTATGCCTGGCGCCGTGGTGACCACGGGCGGCATGAATGCAAAGCAGAGAAAGGAACTGAAGCTGAAAAAGGATTTGTGCACGACGGGAGCATACGAGTGCATTCATTATTCCTTCTTCTCACCATCAGATCTTGACCTGCTGAGACTTCCGAAGGATGCACCTGAAAGACAGGCAATTCGCATTTTGAATCCCATCAATGAGGAGCTTTCCTTGATGAGAACGACCTTGGCTGCTTCCATGCTGAATGCCATTAGCCGCAACCAGAAGAAGGGAAATCTTTCTGGTAGATTGTATGAGATTGGCAAGAAATTTATTGCAAAGGAGCTTCCTTTGACGGAATATCCTGATGAGCGCGAAACCTTGTGTATTGGTGTATTTGGCGAGAAGGAGAGCTTTTTCACGCTGAAGGGCATGGCGGAAAAGGTTGCTGAGAGCCTCTATGTAAGCTTTGAGTATATTCCTGCAAAGAAGAGCTTCCTGCATCCCTATCAGACGGCAAAGATTGTTTGCAATGGAACTGAGATCGGCTGGATGGGCAAGGTTGCTTATCCCGTGGCAGAGCAGCTGGATCTTAGGACAGATGCATACCTTCTGGAGATTGATCTTAAGACCCTGGGACAGCTCCCTTGCGGCAAGGCAAGCTTTGAGCCCCTGCCGAAGTTCCCTGGCGAGAGCCGCGACCTGGCACTCGTAATGGATAAGGCATTGACCTGTGGACAGATCGAGGAATGCATCCGCAATTCCTGCCAGTATGCTAAGGGCATTAAGCTCTTTGACAAATATGAGGGAGCGCCGATTCCTCCAACCAAGAAGAGCATGGCATTCACCGTGGACTTCGTTCCTGGACAGGAGCCGTTTGAGGCTGATTCCGTGGATCATTTCGTGAAGAAGATTTTGAAGAACCTGAAGAATCAGCTTGATGTGGATTTGCGTAGCTAATATCGCTTTTTCTAAAACATACAAAACCTTTACCAATCTTTTTAATAAATTCTATCAAAAGGTTGGCAAAGGTTTTTGTTTTTGTGGGTAATCTATTGAATTTGGGTGATTTGGGTGGGGGATGAAATAGGGTTTGCTAATTTGGCTTAAATATAGTATAATAATTTGGGATTTTTCTAGAGATTTGAAGGAATCAGGGGTTAGGGATGGAAGAGAAGGCAGGATGGAAGAGAATAGGGAAGGCTGAGTGGTTGTGCCCAGGGATTCATTTTGTGCTGTCTTTTTTTTATGAGTGGCTGATTCTTCTTTTGAAACCTGAAGTGATCACGGTGGCAGCGTACGCAAAGGATCCCTCAATTAGCGACGGACTTGAAAGGGCTTTGGCCTATGGAATTTCGAAGGTGATGGCGGGGCTCTTTATTTTTCTGGGCTGGCGTCTCGCTTTTTATGTCGTGAAGCATTGGAAGGGGGATAAGACGCTGCATCGATTTTTTGTGTTTTATGCGATTGGCGGCGTGATGCTTTTGCTGTTATGGCCCAACATTTTTGAACGCAGCATAGACAATTACATGACCTATACCTATGCCATTCGTCTCTATCCAGAGTATTGGCACAATATCTACACAAGCTGTGTTTATACCGCGTGCCTGATGGTTTTGCCGCATCCCTTTGCGATCACCATGGTCCATTGGACGTTTTTTGTTTTCCTTCTGGCCTATGTATTTTACCGCATGAAGCAGGAGGAAGGATTCCGAAAGGGCAGCCATCGCTTTCTATTTTTGATCTTTTTGATCCCTGGCATTTTTCCCTTGATGACGGATCCTTTTCGGACAGAGTTTTATGCCATGCTTTGCATCTATTTTGTGACAACAGTATTGCTAGACGCCATTGGACAAAAGGAGTATACCACAAAGCGCATGCTCGTCATGGCGATCTGCTGTGCATTCATGGCAGTTTGGCGGACGGAAGGGGTTATTCTAGGTGGTTTGGGTTTTCTTACCGTTGTACTTTTCCTGAGAAAGGATTCTCTGATAAAGAAGGCGGTATGGATGATAGGCTTTATCGCACTTTTCCTTTTGGTTTCTGCACCGCAAAAGCTTGGAAATCAAAAGTATTATGGGAGCGATTATTCCATCATGAATTCCTTCGCATCCCTCCGAAATATTTTGAATTCTAAGGATGCAAATGTATCCTATGAGGGTGCGGAAACAGATCTTAGTGCCATAGAAGCGGTCGTACCGATCGAGGCAATTCGGGAATATGGCGATGACGGTTACCGCCGCTATAATTCCATGAATGGAAATACGGACATCAATCAGTCCGTGACCTCGTATGCCGAGGGAGAGGCCTATGTCAAGGCATATTATAGGATTGTGCTTCACAATCCAGTCATCTATCTTCGCACGCAGCTGGGGATGCTTGCACAGGCTTTACGCATTCGCAGCTATGGCTATGTTGTTCCCTATGACGGGGAGCTTTCGGGAGAATATCCAAGTTGGACATTTCCAATTTGGCAATATGGCATGGATGATTTTAACGGGGCCTTTTTGGTAAAGAGATGGTCAAATTTTGGGCTGCGCAATCATGTAAAGCAGGTGTTCTATTCTGCTAAGGATGTTGCAGAGCAATTCTTAATTAGGATTCGTGTTATTCCCCTTCTTTTGTTGCTGATTCCGATGGCGTTGATCGTCATTTTTATCAAGGAATTCGTGGACATATGGAAGATGCGGGGAAAAATCGAGAAGCGCTCTTGGTGTTTTCTGTTTTTCATCGTAACACTGTTGGGGCAATTCGCAGCGATTGTTTTGTTTATGCCTGTGGGTGCGGCTAATTATTTCCATGCATTCCATTTTTGCTCGTTTATGTTATGTTTCATTTATTTTTGTTGGTTAAAGGATAGAAGCAATGAGGAAAGAGCAGCAAGCTAATTTTGGATTCAAAAGATTTATAAAAGTAGAATATGTGCTTTCGCTTCTTCACTTTTTGGCATCCTTTTTTTATGAATGGGCGATTTTGCAGCTGCATCCCGCAAAAAATACGGTAATGGCCGTGGCGAAAAGCGCAAGATACAGTGATCAGTTTGAGCGCGTGATGGCCTATGGTCTGTCGAAGCTATTTGCGGCACTGATTATTTGGGGATGCTGGAAGCTTTTCTTTTATGTACTTCGTAGCCTTCGAAAGAAGCCTTCCATTCGACTGTTTACGATTTTCTTTGTGATTGGAGCCATTGTCGTTGGATTATTGTGGCCCAATGGCTTTACGCACAGCATCGACAACTATGTGACATTAACCTACGCAATTCGCCTGTATCCTGAATATTGGCATAGCGCCTATACCAGTATTCTGTTTACGGCATGCCTCATGGTAATTCCACATCCTTTCGCCATTTCGTTTTTTCAATGGCTCGCATTTACCTTTGTTTTGGGGTATTTGTTTGTAAGGCTGGAAGCCATGAGTACATGGAAAAAGGGCGTAAAGTGGTTTGCTTTTTTGATCTTTTTGATTCCTGAAATTGTGATTTTATGTACGGATGCATATCGCACGGAGTTGTATGCGTTGCTCTGTATGTTTTATGTCACAAAGCTGATCTTTGATATCTTGGAAGAGAAGAGCTATTCCTACATGGAATTGGCGGCCATGGCGTTTTTAAGCGCGTTTCTGGCCGTATGGAGGACAGAGGGAATTCTTCTTGGCGGCATGGGCTATTTGGCAATTTTGCTTTTTTCCAAGGGTAATACCATGAAAAGAGGTCTCGCGTGGTTTGCCGTGTTCATCGTTGCCTTCTTCTTGATTTCCTTTCCGCAAAAGGTGGGAAACGAAAAATATTATGGCAGTGATTACTCCATCATCAATTCCTTTTTTGTCCTGAGAAATGTCTTTAACAGGGCGGATGCAAATCTGAGCTATGAAGGCGCACAGGAGGATCTTGCTGCCATAGAGGCCGTTGTGCCCATAGAAGCCATACAGGCGTATGGATTAGATGGTTATCGGCGGCATAACTATGCAAATGGACATCAAGACATCAACCAGTCACTGCCGAACATGGAGGCAGGAAAGGCATACGTAAAGGCATTTTATCGCATTGTACTCCATAATCCCGTGATATATGCGCAGACGCAGCTTGGATTGTTAAAGGTGGTTTTGTGTCTAAGGACTGAGCCCTATGTAGAAGGTAGCACTGTCAGTCTCTCTAAGGAATATCCCAACTGGAGATTTCAAGCATGGGAGGATGGAAAAGAGGATTTATTAAGCTTTTATGCGGTAGAGCAGTGGCAGGAATGGAATCCAAGGAAACAGTTTGCGGAAGGCTTTGACGCCTTAGCTCAGAAAATCGCGGATGGGAAGAAAAGGATTTATTTGTCTTTCTTGATCCTTATTGCCATCCCCATGATCAACATTTGGATCTTTGTGCGAGATGCGTGGGTTTTTCTTAAAAAACCGAGAGATCAAAAGACCTTAAAAGAATTATTCTTCGCATTTTTGGCGATGATGTTGCTGGGGCAATTTGCGATTATAACGCTGGTAATGCCCGAACGATCATTTAGTTATTTTTGTGCCGTGTATTTTTGCTCTTTTGTGTTACAGCTTTGTTGGTTTGGAAAGGCTGTTTCGAGAAAAAATACTGAGCGGCTGCAGGAGGTAGCATGAAGGTAGCGCTTTGTCTAATCACATGGAATGAAATCGAGGGATGTAAGCATGACGTCCCGCAGATAGACAAATCGAAATTTGACGAGATTTATTGTATTGATGGCGGCAGTACGGATGGAACGGTAGAGTATTTGGAAAGCCAAGGCATCCCCGTGTATCAGCAGACTGCTAAGGGTCTGAATCAGGCCTGCAAGGACGGAGCCGACCACTGTCATTGTGATGCGTTTGTATTCTTTCATCCCAAGGGAAGCATTCCCGTGGAGGATGCATACAAATTCCGAAAGTATTATGAGGATGGATATGAGTTTGTCGTGGGAAGCCGCATGATGAAGGGCGCGCGCAACGAAGAGGATGACAAGCTGATTAAACCGAGAAAATGGTTTGTGTTATGCTTGGGACTTGCTGCAAAGATCCTTTTCAAAAGAGAAGGAAACACGGTTTGGGATACACTGCATGGTTTTCGCGGCATGACGGTCGATGCCTTTCAGCGCTGTGAGATCACGGACATGTCGCCGTCCATTGACATTGAAATGGTATGTAGAAGCTATAAGCTTCATTTAAAGCGCATCGAGTTTCCGACAACAGAGCATGTTCGTATCGCGGGAGAAAGTCATTTCAAGGCATTTGCGACTGGGAAAAAGCTATTAAAATACTTATGGTTTGAAATTCGCAGAGGCTTGAAATAAAAAAAGGAACCCTCATTCAATGCGAAACGAATGGGGGAGCCCGATTTTGGAGGATACATGGAAAAGGTAACATATTTAATTCTTGGTGCGGGTCCTGCTGGCCTATCCATTGCCAATCTAATCAAAAGAAATTGCCCAGAAGCTTCCTTTCTTGTGCTGGAAAAGGAAAGAGAGGCAGGGGGTCTTTGCCGTTCTGCCATGGTGGATGGAAGCCCTTTGGACATCGGGGGAGGTCATTTTTTGGACGTGAGGAGGCCAAAGGTAAACGAGTTCCTGTTTTCCTTTATGCCTGAGGAGGAATGGAACGTCTATGAACGTGATTCCCGCATTGACATGGGGACCTATGAAATTGGTCATCCCTTCGAGGCAAATATTTGGCAGATGCCCGAGGAGGAGCAGGTACAGTACTTAAAGTCCATTGCCGTGGCGGGGTGTAATCTGGAACAGCCAAAGCCAGAGAAATTTGTGGACTGGATTATTTGGAAGCTTGGCAAGAAAATTGCCATGGAATACATGCTTCCGTACAATGAGAAGATGTTTGGAGGAGAACTGGAAAAGCTTGGCACCTATTGGCTGGACAAGCTTCCGAATGTTTCCTTTGAGGAGACATTGCTATCCTGCCTGAATCGAAAACCTTATGGGACACAGCCGGGACATGCAAGGTTTTATTATCCAAAGAAATATGGGTATGGCGAGTTGTGGTTGCGTATGGCAAAGGCGCTGGGAGATCAGATTCTGTATCATCAAATCGTGACGGAGCTTGACTTTGCGGAAAAAAAGGTCACCTGTGCGGATGGAAGCCAGTACTTTGCGGAGAAGATCATTACGACCATTCCCTGGACATCTATTCAGTCCTATGTTGGATGTGAGGAAAGCTTTTGCGAGTTAGTTGGTAAATTAAAGCATACGGGAACGGAGATCCGTTATGTGGCGAATACTTTAGAAACCAAGGCGCATTGGATTTATGTGCCTGACGCGAATAAAGCGCATCACCGCATTTTAGTGCGCCGTAATTTCTGCGATGGCAGTAAGGGCTACTGGTTAGAGACCAATCTAAACCGCGTGGGACTAATCAATGAGGAAGAATTCGCTGGCAAGGATGCAAATGGAGAACGGCTGGCTTTTCCGAACGAGTATACCTATCCGCTGAATACCATTGATAAGCCCATAGTTATCAAGGAGCTTCTGTCCTATGCAAAGGAACGGGGCGTGATTGGACTTGGTCGTTGGGGCGAGCATGAGCATTATAATTCTGACCGCACGGTAGAACGTGCCATGGAGCTCATGGAAGAATTAAGGGCATAAACAAGCCCTTATAGGAAGACGTGACATGCTAATGAAGAATATACGCGAATAATAGCAAGCAAAAAAGGAAAGATAAAGACGTAAAAAAGAGTTAGGAGGCAATTTATGTTAAAGAAATGTGCATGGGAGACCTATTCTGAAAAGGATTTAAAGAAGCTGGAGAAGCTATGTAAGGAGTATCGCGAATTTTTGGACAACGGAAAAACAGAGCGCGAATGTGTGGATGAAATCGTGAACACCATTGAGGCTGAAGGCTATCAGGAGATGGAGACCGTGATCAAAAACGGCGGCAAGCTGAAGGCAGGAGATAAGGTTTACAGTGTTTGGATGAATAAATCCGTAGTGATGTTCCAGGTGGGCAAGAAGCCTCTTGCCGAGGGTATTAACATTCTGGGAGCCCACATTGACAGCCCGAGACTGGACGTAAAGCAGGTTCCTTTGTATGAGGATGGCTGCCATGCGTTTGCATATCTGGATACGCATTATTATGGCGGCGTAAAGAAGTATCAGTGGGTAACGCTTCCCCTGGCCATTCATGGCGTTGTCGTAAAGAAGGACGGAACCACCGTGGAGCTCAATCTTGGAGAGGAAGAGGATGATCCCGTATTCTTTATCTCTGATCTTTTGATCCATCTGGCGGGAGAACAGCTGGAAAAGAAGGCAGCTAAGGTTATTGAGGGTGAAGCATTAGATCTGATTGTTGGCTCCAAGCCCATTACCATCGAAAAGGAAGATGGCAAGGCAAAGGAAGAGAAGAGCGCTAAGGATGCCATTAAGGCAGGCGTTTTAGACATCTTAAAGAAGACCTATGACTTTGATGAGGATGATTTCCTTTCCGCAGAGCTTGAAATCGTGCCTGCAGGCAAGGCAAGAGAAGCTGGCTTTGACCGCAGCATGATTCTTGGCTATGGTCAGGATGACAGAGTTTGTGCGTTTACCTCCATGAGAGCGATGCTGGACGTTAAGAACCTTGACAGAACGCTTTGCTGCATTTTGGTAGACAAGGAAGAGATTGGCTCCGTAGGTGCAACGGGCATGCAATCCGCCTTTTTTGAGAATGCGGTAGCAGAGCTGATGAATTTGACGGGAGAATATAGCGAGCTGAACGTAAGAAGATGTCTT
Source organism: Lachnospiraceae bacterium (assembly GCA_017527205.1). GTDB lineage: Bacteria > Bacillota > Clostridia > Lachnospirales > Lachnospiraceae > Acetatifactor. The sequence continues at coordinate 92,919 of JAFXQK010000075.1, forward strand.
GCAAGAAGCTGCATGCTGTCCTCTGACGTCAGCGCAGGGTATGATCCCAGCTATGATTCCTGCTTCGAGAAAAAGAATGCCGCATGGATTGGCGGCGGTATGTGCTTTAATAAGTTTACGGGCGCGCGTGGAAAGTCTGGATCCAATGATGCGAATGCTGAATATATCGCTCATATCAGAAAGATCTTTGATGATAAGAAGATTGTTTGGCAGACGGCAGAGCTTGGCAAGGTGGACGTCGGCGGTGGCGGAACCATTGCATACATCTTGGCGCTGTATGGCATGAACGTTATTGACAGTGGCGTGGCCGTACTGAACATGCATGCACCTTGGGAGGCGACCAGTAAGGCAGATATTTACGAGGCGTATCGCGGCTACAAGGCATTTGCGGAAGATGCCTGCATGTAGTATTCTCGTGGAAAGATAGAACGAACAGTTGGAAAGATGATGAACGATGGAACTAAAGAAGTCTGATTTTTATTTTGATTTACCACAGGAATTGATTGCACAGGATCCGCTGGAGGATCGTAGCGCCTCCAGATTGCTTCATCTAGACAAGTTGACCGGAGAAGTCAGTCACCATATTTTCAAGGAAGTGCCTGGCTTTTTGAAGCCTGGTGATTGTCTGGTGCTAAATAACACGAAGGTGATACCCGCAAGGCTGCTTGGTCAGAGGGAATCAGGTGGACATGTGGAAGTCCTGCTTCTATCCCGAAAGGAAAGTGACGTTTGGGAGACTTTAGTAAAGCCGGGCAAGAAATGCAAGCCTGGGACCAGGCTTAGCTTTGGTGATGGTCTGCTGAAGGCGGAGGTGTTGGAAACCCTGGAGGATGGCAATCGCAAGATCCGTTTCTTTTATGACGGCATCTGGGAGGAGGTACTTGACAGATTGGGAGAGATGCCTCTGCCGCCCTATATTACGCATAAGCTGAAGGATAAAAATCGTTATCAGACCGTTTATGCAAAATATGAGGGCTCTGCCGCTGCACCTACTGCTGGATTGCACTTTACAAAGGAGCTGTTGGCGCAGATTGAGTCGCAAGGGATCAAGATTGTTTACGTTACCCTCCATGTTGGACTGGGGACCTTCCGCCCCGTAAAGGAAGAGAACGTATTGGATCACCACATGCATTCTGAGTGGTATCAGGTAAGCCCGGAGGCAGCGCAAACCATCAATGAAACTAAGGCATCTGGCGGTAGGGTGATCTGTGTCGGAACCACGAGTTGTCGAACCATTGAGAGCGCAGCTGGTGAGGATGGTAAGGTTATGGCTGGTAGCGGAGACACGCAGATTTTCATCTATCCTGGTTACCGTTTTAAGGTATTAGACGGACTGATCACGAACTTTCATTTGCCAGAATCTACTCTGGTTATGCTTGTTAGCGCGCTGGCAGGACGAGAACATGTCTTGGCAGCATATCAGGAAGCCATAAAGGAACGCTATCGTTTCTTTAGCTTTGGCGATGCCATGATCATAATTTAAGGAGGAACCATGGATAAGATCGCTGTCTTAATTCCGTGCCATAACGAGGCGCAAACGATAGGGAAAGTTGTAAGTGATTGGAGACAGGTGCTTCCGGAAGCAACCATTTATGTATATGACAATAATTCCACAGATGATACCGCATCCATCGCGAAAGAAAAAGGGGCAGTGGTCAGGCATGAGTATAAGCTGGGGAAGGGAAACGTCATTAGAAGGATGTTTCGGGAAATTGATGCCATGTCTTACATCATGGTAGATGGAGATGACACCTATTCCGCTGAACATGGGAGGGAAATGGTACGGCTGGTGTTAGAGGAAAATGTGGATATGGTAATCGGTGATCGTTTGTCATCCTCCTATTTTTCTGAAAACAAGAGACCCTTTCATAACTTTGGAAACACGATCGTTCGAAAAGGCATAAACGTGCTGTTTCATTCCGACATTAAAGACGTGATGACGGGACTTCGGGCGTTCAGTTATCTTTTTGTGAAGTCGTTTCCGGTATTGTCTAAGGGCTTTGAGATTGAAACGGAGATGACAATTCACTGTCTGGATAAAAATATGTCGGTTAAAAACGTAGTGGTGGAATATCGTGACAGACAGGAAGGCAGCGTGTCTAAGCTCAATACGTTGTCCGATGGCATTAAGGTGATTCACAAGATATTTAGCCTGTATGTTAGATTTAAACCACTTGCATTTTTTTGTTTCGTGGCCCTTCTGATTGCTTTTGTTGCAGGCATACTGTTTCTGCCGATTGCGGAAACCTTCCTGGAAACAGGGCTTGTTCCGCGCTTCCCTACGCTCATCACCTGTGGCTTTATGATGATTGCCGCTTTACTTTCTTTATTCAGCGGCATTCAGCTTCATACAATTCGTCAACAAAATCTGCAGGATTTTGAATACAGGTTATTGGACGTTGAGTCGCGCTTTCAGGAGAAAAAGGCTGATGAATGGCATTAAAAGAGTTTGGCCCAAAACAAAATATTTTTTTATGGCTGCATGCGCGCTGCTTTGTTCCTTTGGCTTCAGTTATGTATCGGAGGTCACCGGAAATGAGGGTAGATATTACGGAACGGAGATTTTTGGATGGAATCCGGCATGTATTGTTTTTTTTGCAATGGAATGCATTTTGCTTCATCGCTTTTTTAGAGCGGAGGTTTTAAGAAACCGTGGGCGTCTGATTCTCTCCATAACGCTGGGGACGCTTTTGGGCTTTTTGTCCATAGGCGCCATGCTGATGTATTATGGCTCCAATAAAATTTTCGGCTCAGACATATCCGGTGGGGCAGCGCTGACGGCTGCTTTGGGGATCGCTTTGTTTGCCGTGCCTTGTTTTAGTGAACTAACAGGTTATCTTGACCGGCTGAATAAGGTGGAGCAGGAGGGCCGTGGCATGGATCCTGCGGCGACCAAAGGCGGAAACGCATGGCTTTATTTTGCAGGCATATGGACCCTTGTTTTTCTGTGCTTTGTTCCGCTGCTGCTTTATTGGTGGCCGATTAATTTTGTGTATGATGCAAGCTATCAGATCTATAATTATTTGACAGACAGCATGTCAACGCACCACCCGATTCTTCATACCCTTCTTTTGGGAATGACCTATGAATTTGGTTGGAAAAGAGGCAACGTTAATTTGGGGTTTGCCATGTATTCGCTGTTTCAGATGCTTGTGCTATCGGGATCCTTTGCTTTTTTTATGAAGTATGTTTATGAAAAAAGGATCAAAAGACGGTTCCGTGTCATTCTGGTTTTATCCTTTGCACTGAATCCGGTAAACGCATGGTTTGCGATATCTACAATAAAGGGCGTGTTTTCCGCTGCTTTTTTGATCGTAGCGCTTACTTTTTTACTGAAATGTTTTGACGGGGAGAGTCAGACGAGGAGGAAAAGGGTACTGCCTGCCCTTGGCTTTATTGTCTTTGGGATATTATCCTGTTTGTTTCGCAATAACATGGTATATGCCATGCTTGCCGCAGGTCTGGTAATAATGATGTTACAAAAGGGCTGGAAGCAAAGATTGATGATCGGTTGCATCTTTTTGACTCTTTTGGTTGGGTATAAGGTTTGCGATGAGGCACTCATCCATGCTACGCATGCCTATAAAAATGATACGGAAAGAGAAAAATTATCTGTTCCGCTATCCTGTCTGGCCCGTGCCGCAATCTATCAACGGGAGAAGATCGGTGAAGAAAATTATCAAGAAATATGTATGTATATACCTGAAGACTCCTTAAATAATTACTCTATTTTGATTGCTGATTCAATTAAGGATCATGCGAATGAGCAGCTGCTGCGAAGCAATAAGATGAATTTCATAAAGCTTTTTATAAAGACAGGAATGAAATGCCCGGGAGAATATCTGGAATCTGTTCTGGGTCTGACGGCAGGCTACGTATATCCTCTGAATTATCCTTATTTTTTTACCGGTACCACAAAGTTAAGTGACATGGGTATTTTTGGCATTTATCCGGCGCCGGAGCTAAAGAATTATCTGTTGCTGGGAAGCAATTGGATGGAATACTTATATGGAGATCTGGATGGGAGACTTCGAATTCCGATTTTAGGATGGTGTTGGAGGAGCACACTTTACGTATGGGGAAGCTTCTTTCTGTTTGGTTATTTCGTGTATCGAAGGGATAAAAGGGGATTAGGAATCTTTTTGATTCCGTTCGCATATCTATTAACCTGTTTTCTTGCACCGGTCGCATGGCTGAGGTATATTTATATTAATATTGCAACGGTTCCCATCGCGCTTTATTTATGTGTTGGAGGGGCCATGGTTCACGGGAAGCATGAAGGGGACATGGAAAAAGAAGTTGAATTGCATTTGGGCGAATAGGCAAGTTCAGCTTGAAGTTTCTTAAGAGCTATGTTACATTATTAACAGACAGTAAGGCGGAAAGGAAGCGGCAATATGGAGGAAGAAAGAAGAAAAAGCAAACGTACTAAACTGGCATCAAGGTTGATCGTTAAGCGGCTTGATTCTGCCGAGGATAAGGAAGTCGAAATTGACGTCGTTGACGTATCGAAGGATGGTGTTGGATTTACGGCGGGCAGACCCTTAAAGATTGGTGCCGTTTATGAGGCTTTTTTGACGATATGGACCAGAGAGGTCATCCATGCTTTTCTGCAGATCGTGCGGATTGAGCTTCTGGAAGAAAAAGGGAAGGTTACGGAAGAAATAAAGCGTTATGGCTATGGTGCGCGGTTTGTGGGAATGCCGGAGATGGAGGCAAACCGCATTGAGGTCTATCAGACCGTTGCCGAGAATTTAGGGGAAGATGCGGAGCTAGAGGATGAGTAACGATAAAATTATACGCATTGACAGAAAGCAAAAAAGAATAAAGGTGGCAGTCAGCATAGTGGCTGCCATCTTTCTTATCGTTTTATATGGTTTGATTTTTAGCTTTTCAGAGCAAGACGGAGCGACGTCTGGTCATTTGAGCCATGAAGTGTCCAAATGGATTGTGGAAGGATGGGAACGCTTAATCGGTATGTCTTGGACGGAAGAGATCCGAAATGGATGGATTGATTATTGGGAGCATCCCGTGAGAAAACTAGCCCATTTTTCAGAATATACCGTGATGGGAATTCTTGTGTTTTTTACGTTGAATCCCTGGATGAAACCTGGATGGAAGAAGAATCTTTTGATCATCCTATGGGTTTTTGTCTCAGCGGCATTAGATGAGTGGCATCAGACGTTTGTTGCTGACAGATGCGGAAATTTCATGGATGTTTTGTTGGACACGTCAGGCGGATGTTTCGGCCTACTGCTTTGTTTATTTTGTCTCAGAATTTGCGAAGGAATAAGGAGAAAAAAAGGTGCAGTTTAATTCCGTTGATTTTCTCATATTTTTCCCGATTGTGGTCGGAATTTATTTCATCATTCCCAAGAAACTAAAATATCTTTGGCTGCTTGTGGCCAGCTATTATTTTTACATGTGCTGGAATGCAAAATATGCCTTGCTCATCGCCTTCTCTACCATAGTCACGTATTTTGCAGGCTTGTTTTTGGAGAAAACGGAGGACAGGAAGAAAAAGAATCTGGTCGTCGCGGGAAGCTTTATCGTTAATCTCGGCATCCTTGGGTTTTTCAAGTATTTTCATTTTTTATTCGATAATTTAAGTGGCATTTTCTCCTTGTTTGGCATCCGGCTTGTGGAACCTGCCGTTGACGTCCTTTTGCCGGTTGGCATTTCCTTTTATACCTTTCAGGCGCTGGGGTATACCATCGACGTCTATCGGAAGGATATCAAGGCGGAGAAGAACTTTTTTCGCTATGCTTTATTTGTTAGCTTTTTCCCACAGCTGGTTGCCGGCCCAATTGAGAGATCGAAGAATCTTTTGGGACAGATTGATGCCATGGGGGAAAAGCGTCTATGGGATTATCAGAAGATCGTTTCGGGTTTTGGTCTTATGATTTGGGGCATGTTTCAGAAGGTGGTGGTCGCAGACCGCTGTGCCATCTTTGTGGATGCCGTTCATGAGAATCTCTTTGCCGCGGGAACCGTGGAGACGGTCGCGGCAGCCATTTTGTTTTCCATCCAGATTTATTGCGATTTTGCAGGCTATTCCGCGGTTGCCATCGGAGCGGCAAGGGTGATGGGATTCTCTTTGATGGAGAATTTTAACACGCCTTATTTTGCCACGAGCATACAGGATTTCTGGAGGCGCTGGCATATTTCCCTAAGCACTTGGTTTCGGGATTATCTTTACATCCCCTTGGGGGGAAGCAGGTGCTCCAAGGCAAAGAAATACCGGAATATCATGATTACCTTCCTGGCCAGCGGACTATGGCACGGCGCATCCTGGACTTTTGTGATTTGGGGTGGAATACATGGGGGGTTCCAAATCGTTGGTGACCTGCTGCGGCCGATCAAGGAAAAGGTAAACAAGGCATTACGCGTAAAAACGGAGGCCTTTAGCTATACGCTTGGACAGATGATCATCACCTATGGCCTTACCACCTTTGCCTGGATCTTTTTCCGCGCAAAGACTTGGGATCAGCTGACCTTGTACTTTAATCGAATGTTCACAAAATTCAATCCGTGGATATTGTTTGGCGGCGGCTTGGACTATTTGCAGATTAACCGAGATGACGTCAAAATTGTAGTTGTTTTTCTTGGAATTCTGCTTCTTGGCGAGATCGTTCGGTACGTAAAGAAGGTTGATCTTGGTGAGTATCTGTGGCAGCAAAATCTATGGTTTCGCATCGGCGTTTTCGTTGTACTGATTTTGATCATTTTGGTCTATGGTGAATACGGAATCCATTTTGATTCCGGTAAGTTTATTTATTTTGATTTTTAAAGTTTTGACTTTTGTTTTTTGCAGAGGAGAACGATGAAAGGCTTTTGGAAGGAGCACTGGAAAAACTGCATACGGATTTGTGCGTTCCTCCTTCTGTTGGGACTTGTTCTTCATCGTGCCTATCAGGTGCTTTGCTGGAAGGATACCACGGGAGACTATTTATCCTCATTGTCACAGCTATATCATACTCCGGAGAATACCATGGACGTTGTCTTTATGGGAAGCAGTCATTGCTACTGCGGCGTCTATCCGGCTTTTCTGTGGAGAGATCGGGGGATTGCTGCGTTCGACATGTCAGTTTCCGGACAGGATCGTGCATCAACCTACCACATGCTGCTGGAAACCTTAAAGACGCAGGCGCCGAAGGTTGTCCTGGTAGATTGCTATGGACTACTTTTTGACAGAAATCTTCTCGAAGGAAACGTGTATCGAAACATGCTCTCCATGAAGACCTCGAAGAATTCGATTGAGCTTGTGAAGGAGTATGTGGAGCCTGAAGATCAGATGGATTATTTGCTTCGATGGCCCGTGATTCATACAAGATTTTGGGAAATCGGGAAATATGATTTTATCCAATATGAACCGAGCATTTATGGCAGGGGGGCGTTCTTCTCCTGGCATGAAAGCGAATTTGAGGATGCTGGTGCCGTTGAAGTGAAGGCTTCCGGGGATCTTACGGAAGAAAATGCCGCATGGTTGGATCGGTTGATTGCTTTAAGCAAGGAAAAAGGATTTGCCCTGGAATTCTTCGTCATACCGTTTCGCATTACGGAGGAAGAGCAGATGCAGATCAATGCGGCCAAAGAGTACCTTGCAGAGCGAAACGTCCCGATGCTGGACCTGAATCAATGCCGAGAGGAGATGAAGCTGGATCCCAAAAAGGATTTCATGGATGACAAGCATTGTAATGCCATGGGGGCGGAAAAGGTTACGGCATATTTGCGTGATTATTTGCTTGGAAGGTATAAGCTTTCAGATCACAGGGGAGATGAGGCCTATTCCTGTTGGGATCAGGATTTGGAGTGGTATCTTCATTGTGAAATGAAGCAAAAGATCAGCGAGGCAGAGAGCCCCGAGGAACAGCTGGAGTGCATTTTGAATCAAAAGGACCTGATAACGGTCATCAGCGTGGAAGGAACGACCGAGCAGACGGAATTTCTGAACCCGCTTGGGTTAAACAAAGAGGACGTAATTGCCGGCGGAAAATGGATCCTTCGGGATGGCACTCTCGTCAAGATCATGGAAAACGATGAAGGCGCAGAGCCCTATACCGAGGATTTGAACGCGACGGATGCCCTGAGAATTCAGTACCTCGGGGAGGGAGTGGGTTCGAACGTACAGATCAATTACGTGAAGTTTGTCAGTCCGTACTATCCCATTACCATTGTCTGCTATGACGCCTTGCTTAAGGAAACCATCCTGGCAATTCATTTATAAGCATCAAAAAACACCGATTGCTGCGAGAATCATGTCATTAAGTTAAGTTTTTACCAAATCTTTAACTTAAATGACGTTGGCTCCGCGCAAATCGGTGTTTTTTCGTTATTCTCTGGTATAAATGGTGTAGCCTTTGCCCTTTAGAATGGTTTCGGCCTTGTCCGTGCTTGCCTTGTCATAAAACTCGATGCGGAGTATGCCTCCCTCATATTCGCGATTATGCGTAATGCCAATGTTTTTTATGCTGACCTGACTTAGGGCGAGGATCGTTGCAATCGCTGCGATGGCACCAGGCTCATCTGCGATGTCCACGGTTAGGACGAAGCTCTTCTTGATCGGTCCGCTGGAGGCACTGATAAAGGAGTCGCGATAGATTCTTGCAACGTCAAAGGTCTCATAGAGCTTTTCGGAGTTCCTGGTTTCTAAATACTCTCGGAAGGTCTGGAGGGACGATATATAATGATCCAAAAGCTTTTCAATATTCTCTGTATTTGTTAGACAGATTTGTTGCCACATTGTAGCAGAGGAGGATGAAATTCTGGTAATGTCCTTAAAGCCCCCTGCGGCGATCATTTTCATAAGACCGTCCGCGTTGTCGCTGTCACGAACTAAATTTACCAAGGATGCAGAAATGACGTGGGGCAGGTGACTGACGGCGGCGGTGACGTAATCATGCTGTTCGCAGGTCAGCACGAGGGGTATGGAGCCGAGTCGCGTCACAAGCTCTCGACACTCTGCAAGCTTCTCCTTGGGGACGCTGACCGTTGGAGTCAAAATGTAATAGGCGTTTTGCAAAAGAACGGACTTGGAGTTGACGTAGCCGATGCGTTCACTGCCAGCCATGGGATGCCCGCCGATGAACTGTGCCTCGAGGCCAAGCTTTTTGACGTTTTCATGAATGTCCGTCTTGACGCTTCCCACGTCCGTCAGAAGGCAGGAGGGGGAAAGATAGGGCTTTAGCAAAAGAAGATTGGAGTCATTTTTTTGAACGGGCGCGCATAAAAAGACCATGTCACATTTGGAAAAATGCTCATCTATGACAGAGGTGATTTCATTGGCAACGCCATCCTCCATGGCAAGACGCAGGGATTCCTCATTGACGTCATAGGCATAGATATACGCATCTGCGTCTGCTTCCCTGATTCCGCGTGCGATGGAACCACCAATTAGTCCCAAACCAATAAAACCATAGGTTTTCATCCATATTCCTCCGTGAAGGGGCATTATGTCACGTAAATCCCCTGAAATTCTTTATTACTAGTACGTACTATATCACTTTAAAGCACAAAATTCAATCTAAATTTATCAACAAGAAGCACAACATTGTATGAAATTTGTGAGCTTTGCAAAAGAATTTGCAGCAAACAAATAAAAAAATAGTAGAAATGTAGAATTTTCCTTGTATTTTGACTGAATATTTAGTAAAATAGCTTTATGGGGTTTCCCAAAATTCAGCTATTGGAGGAAAGACATATGAATGTTTACACAACAGACAAGATTCGTAACGTAGTGCTGCTTGGACATGGTGGAGCAGGAAAGACCTCTTTGGCAGAGGCATTTGGGTATATTTCGGGAATTACTTCCAGAATGGGAAAGATTTCTGACGGAAATACCATCAGCGATTACGGCAAAGAAGAGCAGAAGCGCCAGTTTTCCATTAGCACGTCCGTTATTCCTATCGAGTGGGAAGGCGTGAAGATTAACGTTTTGGATACCCCCGGTTATTTCGATTTTGTGGGTGAAGTAGAAGAGGCCGTCAGCGCTGCGGGCGCGGCAGTCATTGTTGTCAACGGTAAGGCAGGCATTGAGGTCGGTACCTTAAAGGCCTGGGAGCTCTGCGAAAAGTATAAGCTGCCCAGAATTATTTACGTATCCAACATGGACGTGGACAATGCATCCTTCCGTCAGGTAGTGGAGGACATGACGGGGCTCTTTGGAAAGAAGATGGCTCCTTTCCATCTGCCCATCCGTGAGAATGAGAAGTTCGTTGGTTACGTCAACGTGATTACTGAGTCTGGTAATCGTTGGAATGGCAAGGAGGTTGTACCCTGTGAGGTTCCGGAATATAGCAAGGCAAACCTTCAGATCTGCCGTGACACTTTGATGGAATCCGTTGCCGAGACCAGTGAAGAGATGATGGAGCGTTACTTTGGCGGTGAGGAATTTACTGAGGCCGAGATTCGTTCCGCTCTGAGAATCAACGTATGTGATTGTCAGATCGTTCCCATGACCATGGGCTCCAGCATTCTTTGTCAGGGCGTTTACACCTTGCTTGATGACATTATTAAGTATTTCCCGAGCCCTGAGAACCGTGAGGTTGCAGGTATTAACAATAAGACCGGCGAGATTTATCATGCAGACTATGATTTCTCCAAGGCAAAATCCGCTTATATTTGGAAGACCATTGTGGATCCCTTCATTGGTAAGTATTCCCTGATCAAGGTGAACTCCGGCGTTCTGAAGACCGATGACATGATGTACAACGTGGATAAGGATATTGAGGAGAAGATCGGTAAGCTTTACGTGCTTCAGGGCAACAAGCCCATTGAGGTACCCGAGCTTCATGCAGGTGACATTGGCGCTCTTGCAAAGCTGACCGCTGCTCGTACCGGCAACAGCCTTTCCACGAAGGCTACGACGATTAAGTTTGGTAAGTTTGAGATCTCCACGCCTTATACCTACATGAGATACAAGCCGAAGAACAAGGCGGACGTGGACAAGATTTCTCAGGCGCTGCAGAAGATCGGCCACGAGGATCTTACCATGAAGACCGTGAACGATTCCGAGAACAGCCAGCTTCTTCTGTACGGCATGGGCGACCAGCATCTTGAAATCATTGTCAGCAGACTGCTGAATGAATATAAGGTTGAAGTGGATCTGACCCAGCCCAAGGTAGCTTATCGCGAAACCATTCGCAAGAATTCCGACGTGGAATATAAGTATAAGAAGCAGTCCGGCGGACATGGCCAGTATGGTCACGTGAAGATGCGCTTTAGTCCTTCCGGAGACCTTGAGACGCCTTACGTATTCGAGACAGAGGTAGTCGGCGGTGCCGTTCCCAAGAACTACTTCCCTGCAGTAGAAAAGGGCTTGCAGGATTCCGTTCTTAGAGGTCCCTTGGCTGCATATCCCGTTGTCGGCGTAAAGGCTGTTCTGTACGATGGTTCCTACCATCCCGTAGATTCTTCGGAAATGGCCTTTAAGGTGGCAACGATTCAGGCATTCAAGAAGGGCTTTATGGAAGCACAGCCCGTTTTGCTTGAGCCAATCGTATCCCTGAAGGTTGTCGTTCCTGATTCCTATACGGGTGACGTAATGGGCGACCTTAATAAGAGAAGAGGACGCGTGCTTGGCATGAACCCGATCGCTGGCGGAAAACAGCAGATCGAGGCCGATGTTCCTCAGAGTGCCCTCTTTGGATATTGCACGGATCTTCGTTCCATGACTGGTGGACGCGGAGAGTATTCCTATCAGTTTGCTCGCTATGAGCAGGCTCCCAGCGACGTCCAGGAGAAGGAGGTTGCAGCAAGGGCGGCAAAGGTTGCGGAGAACGCAGTCGAAGAATAAAAGTATTTTCAAAGGAGTCCCGTTTAGGCGGGGCTCCTTTTTTGTTGTGAGGAAAGAATCCAAGCGACCTGATAAGAAGTCTTTCGGCGGAAACTTATAAAGTTGAGGAAATCCTTGGAAAATTTTAAGAATTTTGCCTATTGATTATTTAGAAATATGTTATATGATAGAAAGTGAGAAATTTTGACATAGAAAGCACTATATTTTGTTGTTTGGTGAGGAGAATGAAAAAGAAAATCGTTCCAAGGGAAATGTTGATTCCGATCATCATTACGTTATTATGTAATCATATTGCATATTTTGTGTCCAGAATCTTTACATCCGGATTGGTGCATCACGAGGTGACGTTTGCATGGGAAAATCATATTCCGTTGATGCCTTGGACGATTATCATTTATTGGGGCTGTTATTTTTTTTGGATTGCAAATTATATATTAGCAGCAAGACGTGATCGAAGAACGGCGTACCGTTTCTTTTGTGCGGACGTTAGCGCCAAGCTGGTCTGTCTCTTCTTTTACGTGGTATTTCCCACGACAAATATCCGGCCGTCCGTGGAGGGAACGGGAGTGTTTGAAGTCTTGTTACGTCTTCTGTATCAAATTGACGCACCGGACAACCTTTTTCCTTCCATCCATTGCCTGACAAGCTGGTTTTGTTATATAATAGTGCGGGATGATAAAAGGGTTTCACGATGGTACCGCGGATTTTCCTTACTCTTTGCGATTGCCGTTTGTATTTCTACGCTGACAACAAAGCAGCATGCGGTAGTTGACGTCATTGGAGGAGTGGGACTTGCAGAGTTTAGTTATTTCCTTGTTGGAAAGCTTGGACTTGGCGATAGATACCGTGGCGCATTGGTTTCCCTGCGAATGTACGTAAGAAGACACAGACTCCAGAAATTGAAAGCATGAAATGGCCGGAGAGGCGTCGAGGCACTTCTTGAAAAAGAAGTCTTAATGTTTAAGAAGAAAACTCATCAATCGATCAGGTGAGATGACAAAAGGATTATGAGGATGGAAAGAGATAGAGAACATAAAAAAATAGGTTTTTATGATTATACGGTCGTATTGACCTATACGGGCTTTTTGATTTCGCTTTATGGAATTATGCAGGTAGCAAATGGAAGGTTTTGGCATGCCATTATCTGCCTGATGCTTTCTGGCGTCTGTGACATGTTTGATGGTGCCGTGGCAGCGACCAAGAAGGATCGCACGGCGCAGGGAAAGCGTTTTGGCATTCAGATCGACTCCTTGAGTGATCTTGTCAGCTTTGGCGTTTTTCCGGCATTTTTTGTGTATGAGCTGTCAGGCAGGGGAGTGGTTGTGGGAATAATCTGTTGCGCATACGCACTTTGTGCCCTGATTCGTCTGGCATATTATAACGTGCTTGAGGAGGAACGGCAGGACAGAATGGCTGCCAATCATAAGAGCATGGCAGAAATGGACGTCGAGGAATGCGTTATGGAGGAAGAGAGAAAGGTATATCTCGGGTTGCCGGTTACGGTCATTGCGATTACCCTTCCAGCATTGTTTTTCTTCTTTGATGACAGCATTTTGCATCACAATGCATGGCTTGGCGGACTTTTGGCGATTACCGCCATTTTGTTTGTGACTCCCATTGAGATCGAAAAGCCTAAGCTCATGGGAAAAATCGTGTTAATCCTACTGGCACTCTTGGAAATGCTCGGGATGGCATGGCTTAAACTGATGGGGGTTGCGTAATGAAACAAAAGGAATCACCGATTCTTCGATTTTGCTATCATACCATCCCGGGAAGAATTCTGTTAAGGGTACTGATTTCCCCAAGTATCTCAAAGCTTTGCGGATTATTTATGGATTGCAGGGCATCTGCCGTGTTCATACCATTCTTTCGGCGCGCAAATGCCATAACCATGAAGGGCGTGGAAATCCCCAAGGGGGGATTTTCGTCATTTAATGCTTTCTTTTGCAGAAAGCAAAGGCGAACTATTGGAGATGCCGCGCTGCTGAGCCCCTGTGATGGGCTTCTGACAAGTATTCCCATTCATGGCAATCAGATTTTTGACATTAAGCACACAAGGTTTTCCCTCGAGGATTTATTGCATGACCGCACCCTGGCAAAGGAATTTGAAAACGGAACGGCGCTGGTTTTTCGTCTGACGCCTGCCCATTATCACCGCTATGCATATGCGGCGGATGGAGAGATTCTTCACTGGAGGAGAATCAGTGGCGTACTCCATACCGTTCGGCCCATTTGTACCAGACAGGTGCCTGTATTTGCCCAGAATGCAAGGGAATATCAGGTCATCTTGACAAAGGAGCATGGGAAGCTTGTACAGATGGAGATTGGCGCCATGCTGATCGGGCGCATCACAAATGAAGCACCGTACGGAAAAAGGGCCATCCGGGGCAGAGAGAAGGGACGATTTGAATTTGGCGGTTCCACGATCCTGCTTCTGTTACAAAAGGATGCCGCTGAGCTTCAAAAAAAGTTTTTGGAGGCAGGACGGGACGGAGGCGAGTTGCCCGTTACCTATGGTGAAAATTTGATTTAATTTCCTGCCAAAAATTGGGGGAGAATCGGGTTGTATTTTCTCATTTTTTGTGTTATACTTTATCTATTCAGAGGCAACATTTCGGGATGAAAAATTGAAGATTTATGTCGAAATAATATAAGCTATGGTATCGCAAGAGGAGCAATCTCTGTGGCTTTTTTTCGATATTTTATGCTTATATAACGCCTGTAATAGGCGTTTTTTTGTTTGCGAGGAAGGAAACCAAGCGGCCGGCTTTTATGAGTAAAATCAGATGGCTTTATGAATGCTCTGATATAAGCGGGCGAAGAGTACAAGAACTAAAGGTTGATAAGTACATTGAATCTGGAAGAAAGGAAATATCCTCTGTCAGATCCGGTGGCTATTATCATAAATAATTCCGTCAAAGGAGGTAACTAAATTGAAAAAACGAAAAAAATTAGGAAGGAAGCTGCTGAGCTGGTTGCTCACGTTGGCGATGGTCGTCGGGCTGATGCCGGGTATGGGCTTGACGGCGTATGCGGCGTCAACTACTGTAACATGGAATCCGAGTGATATAGTTCCCGAACATCCGTTGGATGAGTCTTTCACTAAAGACGGTATTACTATTACTGCCGCCACGTGTGATTTTCAAGAACTCACTTTCGGAGGGGGCGGCACATTCACGACCACGCTTGGAAACTTTACTAAAATTGAAATATCTGCCGATTACGCTGGCGATGTTTCTGGAACAGGCTGGTCAAATGATGGGTGGCAAAGCGCAACATGGACAGGTGATGCCGCCAGCGTATCGTTTAGTGGCGATATCTGGGGTGGAGGTATGACATGTGATGGAGGTAATTTGACGATAGTCTTTACGATTGCCACCGTCCCCGTCACCGGCGTGACGCTGGACAAGACCGATGCGCAGACCATCGACGTGGGCGGCAAAGTAGCTTTCACCGCCACCGTTGCGCCTGACGGTGCTACGGATAAGACGGTGAAGTGGAGCGTCGGCGGGACGAATGCGGGCGCTGTAAAGCTGTATACCGATGCGGACTGCACCACTGAGGTTGGCGTGGATGCCACCGAAACACTGACCGTCTACGCCAAGGGCATATCGGCGGGCAGTGCTACCGTCACCGCCACCAGCAATGCCGACAGCACGAAGAGCGCAAGTTGCAATGTGACGGTGAATGCGGCCGCGCATACCCACAACGACATTACCTTCACCGCATGGACAAGCAATGACAGCCTTCCCACGGCGGCAGGCAGCTATTATCTGGCAAATGACGTAACTTTAGGCAGTCTTTGGAATGTACCTGAAGGCACAACCAATCTGTGCCTGAACGGGCATGCGATTAAGTCAATCGGTGATCACAGGATGATGGAGGTAGGGGCAGGAGTCACGCTGAGCCTGTATGATGAAGGGGCAGGAGTACACAAATATACCCTTAACGGCGATGGACTTGCCGTGGTAGATGACAATGCCACCGGTGAAAACGTAAAGACGTTTGAAGGGGGCTATCTCACAGGTGCTTATGCTTCTAATTTAACCGGCGCATGTGTTTTGGTAAAAGATGGCGGAATCTTTAATATGCACGGCGGTACGATGATCGGAAATTATGCTGCTAAATATGCTTTCGGCGGCGCAGTAAGCGTTCAGGCATCACGCTTTGAGATGACCGGCGGAAAAATGATCGGAAACGTATCCATGCATGGCGCCGTTGATACTAGAGGCGGCGGAGACGGCTTCATCATGAAGGGCGGAGAAATCAGCTACAATACTGCGTCAAACCAGGGCGGCGCCGTGTGCATGGGAAGCGGCGGAATCGCGACCATAAGCGGCGGTAAAATAACAAATAATATTGCGCTTGGCAATCCGGATGGAAGCAGTGAGAGCGGCGGCATTGTATTCCGAAGCGGCGCGAGCGCCCTTAATATTTCAGGGAATCCCATTATAAAGGATAATGTTGGGGGCGACGTATATTTATGGAGCGGAAAAAAGATTAACGTAGTTGGAGAGCTTACTAACGAAGCCTCCATCGGCATTACAATAAAACCTGCTACAGGAACTTCGGGATATGCCTCAGGTGTATTTACAAACTCTTCCGATACTTCCTTCAACATAGTGGGAGCCTTTTTCAGCAACAGTCAAGATTATGCAGTAGGCAAGAACGCAGACGGACAGCTGTTCCTTGGTTCACCCATCGTCACTCTGACCTATGATGGCAATGGTGCGACAGGCGGTAATGTTCCGGCAGAGACTACAGGCTATGCTTCCGGAAGCGCTATTACAGTGCCCGGAAATACAAACAGTCTCGTTAAAACAGGGCTTGTGTTCGATGGATGGAACACCATGGCGGACGGATCCGGAACAGCCTATGCAGCAGACCAAGCCTTTACCATTACTGCTAATACCACACTCTATGCACAGTGGAAAATTGTTCATGTGCATGATGACATCTCCTTCACCGCATGGACTGATACGAACAGTATGCCCACCAAGGCGGGGAATTATTTCCTGGCCAATGACGTGACCATCAGCAGTACCTGGAATGTTCCTTCCGGGATGACAAACCTTTGCCTGAACGGGCATGGTATCATTATGAGCGGAACGAATCGGGTAATTACGGTCTCTTCCGGACGTACGCTGAATCTCTACGATTGCGGCACGGAAGCAGTGCATAAATTTACGGTGACTAATCCAAGCGATGGAGGCGCGGGACTGGCGAAGGTGAATGACGGCCTGGAAAACGGGTATCAGACCTTCACAGGAGGTTATATTACCGGCGGCCAAGGCGGCCAAGGCGGCGGAGTCTACATTGCCGGCGGAACATTCAACATGCACGGAGGAAATATTATCGGTAACCACGCCCAGGGATCAATGTATTACGATGGAGGCGGCGTGGCTCTTTCGGAAAATACGAACTCCCGGTTTGTCATGACCGGTGGTGCAATTCAGTATAATACCTCAGTTGGCCGCGGCGGAGGAGTGGGTATTCAGAAGAAGGCAACTGCGGAATTATCCGGCGATGCTAAGATCACGTACAACAGTTGCAACGATTGGGGCGGTGGTATTTCCTCGTTTGGAGCGCTCAGTATTTCCGGAAACGTGAAAATTACAAACAATAAGGGGTGGAGTGCCCTGCATCCTCAACAGGGTTCCTTTAACGTCTCCGGTGCGCCTGTTATCTTCGATAATGAAGTTACAGCGAATGTACTTCCCGAAGTTATGATTAATGTTACCGGAACACTTACGGAGGGGGCGAAGCTCGGCGTTTATTGGAACAACGCCAAAGTGTTTACCAATAGTACCAATACATCCTTCAATGATGTATCAAAATTTGTAAGCGACAACCCCAATCTTTCCGTAATGAAAAATGCGGATGAACAGCTCTGTCTGGGAACCAGTTATACCGTGACCTTCAAGGTAGTTAATGGTTCGTGGGATGATGAGACGACTGCCGACAAGACAGTGACTTTGAACGGTTATGAGGGAGCTGAGCTGAAGCTGACGGAAAACCAGATTCCGGCAGTCGGCAGTAAGCCGGGTGCAACCTATAAGGCAGAAGGAAGCTGGAACGTTACGCCGAACGTGAATACGGTGATCACGGCGGCGACTACCTACGTCTATACCTACGAGGAAAAAGATGCTCCGTCGGAAGCCGTAGCACCATATGTCACTTCATGGATGTCTGAATCCATTTGCGTAGAAGCTGTCAGCGGACAGGAGTATGTTATCGTCCTAAAAGGTCAGACGCCTGACTGGACTGAGGCGGTGACTACTACTGCAGAATATCATGAATTTGGGAATCTTACGCCGGCGACGGAATATACCATTTACACCCGCGTAAAAGAGACGGATAGTACCTTTGCATCTGAGGCAAAGAAAACGGACGTGTTGACGTCACTGAACGGGTGGGAAACGCGAGGCGAGCCCAAAACGGGAGAAACCATAACGATCATTCCCGATCCGGAAGATGCACAAGGGCTTACCTGGCAGTGGTACCATGCAGAAGTGAATGATCAGGAATCGGTTGTAAAGGGTGAGGCCATCGAAGGTGAAACAAGCTCATCCTACGTGGTAAAAGAGGGTGACGTAGGTAAATACCTCTATTACGTCATCAGCAAAGGCGGCAAAGAGCTGGAGAACGGCTACGTCGGCCCCGTAAGGATTACCATTCATCCTACGGTTTCGCTGGAAGGCTGGGCCTATGGTGAAAATCCCAATACGCCGGTAGTCACGGGCAATACGGGGAACGGATCAGAGTCCTATACGTACGTGGAAAAAGGATCGGAAGACCCTGAAAGTGAGACGGTTCCCACAATGCCCGGAGACTATACTGTATTTGCATACGTAGAGGAATCCGGAGATTATGCTTTCGGTTATGCCGAGGCTGAGTTTACCATAACAAAGGCAACGCCTACTGCCAACGATTTTAACTTCACGGCACCTTCAGACCTTGATTACGACGGACACACCAAGACTGCCACGGTTACGTTCAATACGCAAAACGGCACGCTTAACGGCATGGGCGACGTGACGGTCAATTATTACAGCGACGCAAATTGCACCGATCAGGTAGAATCTAAGAATGCAGGAACCTATTACGTTGGCATTACCGTGGCCGAGGGCGACAACTACAACGCAACTACCTCTGTTTTACACGGTGATGACTGGCAGTTTGCGATAGGCAAGGTATCCGTAACGGCACCGACCATTGCTTCCAAGACCTACAATGGAGAAGTACAGACCGCAGACGTGCAGACAAGTAACCTGTACACGGTAACAACTAACGCAGGTGGTACGAATGTCGGTGAATATGACGTGGTTCTGACGCTGTCTGATTCGACCAATTACAAGTGGACGGAGAGCGATGAAGCAACTAAGACTTTGACCTTCCGGATCACGAAGGCAGCGGCGCCGACTGTCACTGTTCCGACACCGGAAGTAGTAACCTACGATCCCACAAAGACGCTGGCAGACGTTGCGTTGTCAGATGGCTGGACATGGGTAACGGCTACAACCGTGCCTACTGTAGTTAACGAAGGGTATGCTGCGGCTCTGACCGTGGATGATGCGAATTATGATTATGCCGAAGTTGAAGGCTATTCTGCTGCGACGCACAAGGTTACCAGAACGGTAGCACTTACCGTGAACAAGGCGGATGGCACCGCAGCTACCGTTAATCCGGCCAATAGGACTTATGATGGAACGAGTAAAGCGCTTGCAAGCGTTACGAGTGAAGCAGTTGGCGGTGAGATGAAATACGTACTCGGTGGAAATGGAACTACTGCACCGACGGAAGGATGGGGTTCTTCCATTCCTACAGCAACCGATGCCGGAACCTATTATGTATGGTATAAGGTGGTTGGCGATGAGAATCACAACGACGCCGCCCCTGCCTGCATCACCGTAACCATTGGCAAAAAGGCCCTGACCATTACGGCGGACAGTGCTGCCAAGGTATATGACACAACGGCCCTGACCAAGGACAGCTATACCAATACAGATCTTGCAGCAGGGGACAGCATCGAGAGCGTTACCATTACCGGCAGCCAGACGACTGCGGCCAGCAGCGACAACGTACCAAGCGGCGCGGTGATCAAGAATGGCGGGACGGACGTGACCGCAAACTATCAGATTACCTATGTAAACGGTACCTTGACGGTGACCCAGGCCACCACCAATACGGTGACAGTTGACATCACGGGCTGGACCTATGGCGAGAGCGCAAATGCACCGACCTCCGGGGCAGACTTCGGAGCAAATACGGTGACCTACAGCTACAGCGACGCTCAGGATGGCACTTATACCGCTACAGTTCCCGTGAACGCAGGTACCTGGTACGTAAAGGCCAGCGTGGCAGAAACGGCTGACTACGTAGCGGGCGAGGCAACAAAGAGCTTCACCATCGCAAAGCGCGAGGTAGTGGTATCCGGCATCGTAGCAGTGGACAAGAACTATGACGGCACAAATACGGCAAGCCTTGATTTCTCTAAGGCAAGCTTTGAAAATCTGATGGAGGCAGATGCGGGAAAGCTCTCCGTGACCGCAACCGGAGCCTTCGAAGACGAGAAGATCGGCATGGACAAGAAGGTCAACATTACGGGTCTGACCCTGACAGGCGAGAAGGCCGGAAACTACGTGCTTGCAGCAAACGGCCAGCAGAAAGAGGCGACGGCAGACGTCAGCAACGTGATTCAGGTCACTGACGTAAGATTTACCGGAAGAATCAAGAACTTTACTGACCTGGAGGCGGATGTGACGGGCATTACCCTTGATCTTGCAAAGAGCCTTTGCACGGCGGCTGAGCTGGCGGCATACGGGGCCGGCGGAACCCTGGAGCTGGAGCTTGAAATCTCAAAGCTTGGAAACCTGATGACGGAGGACACGGTAAGCCTTGTGCAGAACGCAGTCCGCAGGGACAAGAACGTCGGCATCGACTGGGCTTCCTACTACGACATTAGCCTTTACAAGGTGGCGGGCGGCGTAAGGACGAAGGTGACGGACCTGTCCGGTCAGAAGCTGAAGATCACGATGAAGGTGCCCGCTGAAAACCGGAGTACTCCGGCAGAAGTAAGATACTTCTACGTGGTTCGCGTTCATGGCGGAGCGGCTGACGTGCTTGCGGAAACCACCGGGTATGACGTAATTTTTGAATCTGACAAGTTCTCCACCTACGCACTGTGTTATGCGGACGAATGGCTGACGGCAAGCAGCGTAAGC
>JAFXQK010000076.1 GCA_017527205.1 Lachnospiraceae bacterium
CATCAAAAGAAAACCGTCTGCATCCTAATCCATGAAAAATCGGCCGAATCGCCAATTAGAAGTGAACGGGAGGCGTCCGCTGAAGGGTTGCCTCCCCGATAAGAAAATTCTATATGCTGCCATAAAAAAAGTCAATAAAAATATCGAAAAAATCTGACATTGCAAGAAGATCCGTTCCCTTTTTATCCTCCTCTTTATGGATCCTGTGAAATAAGGACAATCCACAAAAAATCCTTCCTAAATCTTAGTCCCAAGGAACCAAGTGTAGTGATTATCCTGCCGAAGGCTTATACCGGTGTCATCATGAATCGTCTGGAATGGAATAACCTAGGAGATAATCATGCCTCGGCTCACGCCATACTGGATAATGCCTTTTCTCAGGCACTTTCAAAAACATCCTCTGAGTTGAATGGCTCAGATTTGAACACCCTTGAACTCAAAAATATGGCTAGATCCAATTTCCCCGAATCAGAAAACTTCCTTATGCTGTTATTTGGGGCAGCTTTCCCGTATGCATTGTTTGTTTCTTCGGATATTTCGCAGGCGTTGGTTGTCATACTTATGGTTAATGGAATTGACATAGGAACAGAGTGCCAGCTCCCTGCTGATGGTATTGGGCAAAAAAACACCTTCTGAAATCAAATTTCAGAAGGTGTGTAAACCATAGAATAA
The DNA here is from genome assembly GCA_017527205.1 of Lachnospiraceae bacterium. Classification (GTDB taxonomy): domain Bacteria; phylum Bacillota; class Clostridia; order Lachnospirales; family Lachnospiraceae; genus Acetatifactor. The sequence continues at coordinate 673 of JAFXQK010000076.1, forward strand.
TGGTCTCTCTCACGGACTGCCAAGGCCACGAACCCTTTATCTACAAGGGATTAATCCTGTACGTAGGGCATGATTGCTAAATCCCTAGTCAGGAAATCATCCAAGCATAGCATCCCTTGTGAAACAGTATTTTAATCCTTCTTGTCGGTTAGTTTCCAAGATACCATAGAGTATTATTAAGTATCAATTTGTATGCACCTTGTATGCAATTGCGGATTTTCGTGTGCTAATCAGTATATAAACAACTATGTCGCCCTCAAAAATCCTTCCAAATGTCAGATAACTTGTCGATGGACTCCTGCTTTTTATCATCCGTTGCTTCCGCATAGACATCCATCGTCGTTTTAATGTTCGCATGACCCATGATGCTTTGAATTACTTTAAGATTCTGCTCGTTTTCGCATAAGCGGGTACAAAAAGTATGTCTAAGATGGTGACATGAAAAATGTGGCAGATAAACCGGCTCCCTTTTTTCCTTCGCTGCGCGAACGTTTTCCACATGGTTGTATTCTTCCGTGATGCGGCTGATGGCGGAATTGATGTTTTGTTCACACATCACTTTACCATATGAATTTTGAAAGATAAATCCAGACATTCCCTCAATCACGGTTTTATTAAATCCAATGTCGGACTGCCTTTCATATTCTTCCTTAAAAGCCTCGAGTACCTGCTCCATCATGGGAATGGTACGAATTCCAGCCTCCGTCTTTGGAAGGGACACGCCTAACCTTCTTGCCCTGTCACCAGGCTTAACGCTAACCCTTACCAATGCATGATTGACATTGATCATTCGCTTTTCCATGTCAATGTCCTGCCAGCGCAGTCCAATGAATTCACCACACCTTAACCCCGTCCCAAGCAACACGGTGAAAACCGTCCACCAGTGATCATACACAGGATGTCCCTTGATGAATTTCATGAATGCAGTCTGCTGTTCGACCGTCAGTGCATGTCTGACGCCCTTATTTTTTCCTACCTCGTCACCAATCTCGCGAAGGACTCCCGCAGTCGGATTTTTTCTGATAATGTCATCCCTGACCGCCATCTGAAAAGTCGGATACAATACACAGTGAATGGTCGAAGCCGTATTGGCTTGCATCCCTCCGTCAACGATCAGGTGCTTGTAAAATGCCCTCACGTCAGTGTACCTAATCTCTCCGAGGATTCTTGTACCGAACTTTGGCCTGACAAACTTGTTATACATGTAGATGTAATTTGTTTTGGTCGTTCTTCTCAGATTTGTCTTTAAGGAAATGTATCTGTCAAACATTTCGTTTAAGGTTATTCTGCCCGCCAGGTAAGAGTCAATTCCATCCAACTGATCCCTCTTAAGGATGTCCTCCTTTTCCCTAAGCTTGGCTAAGTCACTTGAGTATATGAAGTGTCTGATGTGATACGCGTCCGTATAGGAAAAAACATATCTTCCGTCCGAAGGTCGAAAGCTTTCGCCTTTCCTTAGTGCCCTGCCTTTGCCGTCCTTTCTTGAAACAGCCATTGTAACCTCCTTCCTTAATATAAAAGAAAGAAGGCCTAATTCTTGATTACTCCGAACAGCACTTTCTAATGCCGCCCAAAATAACCTGCGTCATTGTCACGGAATGCTTTTCGGCATATTTCTTAAGCATTGAAAGCTCTTCATCCGTTAGTCGAACTGTTATCGGATTTCTTCTTGGGTTGTCACTTTTGGGTCTCCCCGTTACTTTTCCTTTCTCCGCCAAGTCCTACACCTCCTTGCACATACCATAATAATACTTTATGTATGACAAAAACGCAAGACCTTCTTTCAAATAACTATTCAACCAACCTGAACGTTTCCAAATACCTGTCAAAAATCTCCGTGTTTACAAGTACCAGCTTGTCCAATTTGTAAATTGCCTTTGCATCACGTGCCATTCTCTCGAACTTCGTTTGACACATGGAATAAATCTCGGCTCCTTCCTTGTATCTTACAAACTTTTTCTTTCTGCCCGTTTCTTCCATCGCTAAACCTCCCTTCCGTCAAACCACGACGCTTTCCTCAAGTTTATTCTTTATCCGTTTAAGTTTTTTCTGAACGGCCTTGTAAGTTATCTGCATGTCCTCCGCAAGGTCATAAATGCTCTTCTCCTTTCGCATGAATGGAAGGATGACCGCACGGTCCTTGGGTTTCATTTCCTTAAGCGCCTTTGAAAGCTGACCGTATTCCCGTTTCGCGAAGTGATAGCTGGATACCTTTCTGATCAGTTCCTCACGATTTGACGTGCCTTCAAAAAAACACTCGTCCAGATATCCATCGTCTATGGCCTTGGCAATCTCATTCCGATTTACGGCCTGATTATACGTCGGATCGTTTTGCCTGCAGAACGCCACCTGAATTCGCACGCCTAACCCCTCGTCCTTAGCGTGATGACTGTCATACTTCTGATCAGCAACCTCATCAATCAGCCTTTCCCTAAAGTTTCTGATCATCGGCTCCATGACGGTATAGTTCTCACACAAAAACCATATCCTTTTCGTCGCATCAAAACTTGCATAAGCCTCCAGGCCTTCCGTCTTCATTCTCATGTCGCATTTCTCCTTGCGCAATTTGCATTTCCTTGTTTCTTTCTGATGAGTTCATTATAAATATGCCATACCTCATTTTCGATATCCAAAGCTCGTACCCAAGGGTACGAGCTCACCGTACCCCGTTAACGAGCGCGCTCACCTGAACTGCCAATAACTCCCTGGCCTTTTCATCCTTTAGCCTTTGAAGCAGGCTCATCATTTTTTCCAAATATGGATCCGTGACATTCTCATTATCCCGTCCAAGCAGCAAGTAGTCGGGCGTGGTTCCGAGGCTCCTTGCCAGTTCGATGATCACGCTCCCCTTTATGTCAATCCTGTCGTTTTCATAAGAAGATATGGTCGTCTTGGGAACGTTCATGATCTCAGCCAAATCGTCCTGCGACATTGCAAGCACGGCTCGTCTTTTCTTAATCCTCATTCCCATCGTTTCGTTTACGGTTCCCTTCATTTTGTCTCCTTCCCGGAGTCCGAAACGAAAAGGACCAAAGCGCGCACAAAAAGAAGCCTGCGAAACGCAGACCAACCGAAAGGCATAAAATGTCTTTTACAATTGATCCAAATCGTTTCGCAGACTCCTAACGTCATTGTTTCCAGTTCCATGCGAACTATTGACGGTCGGGGCGGCTCTGGAGGTTTTCGAATTCCACCCATCCCGGGAATCCTGCCTGATCTGCCAGCTTGTCCGCCGTCTCACCATATTCAGTTGTCGTTTCTTCTAATACGCGGTACCTGCCGCCGCCCTGCTTTTCATCTTTACGGGCCAGACGTTTTCATGCAGACTGGGCTCGTCTTCGTAAACGAGCGCCTTGCCGTCCTTTACGATTGCTGCCACGTAAGCCCCGCATTTCTCACACTGAAAGGAAGTCTTTCCTTCCTCCATGTTAAACCGATGCTTCCCGCACACGGGACAGCATATGTGTAATTCCCTCTTTCTAATTTCCCTTGTTTGACTAAATCTTTCGTTCAATGACTCTCACTCCAATAAACTATCCTCAGAATTTGATAAGTTGGTTTTCTTCCGCCGACACCCGGGAAAATAAGTGCCATCGGCGCATTACAGTTTGGGACCGGCCAGTTCCGTGACGCGCCGAAGGTTAGCGCGGCAGGTCCCCCTTCCGTTGCTGATCAATCAATTTACGTCAGGCGTTTTGCCTGCATTCCACAAACCACATGTTATTGTCTTCGTAATACAAATGACTTTCCCTACCCGAAATAATGCAGGTATACCGAAGTCCCGCTCCGCCCGCCTTTAAGCTTGCAGCCCTGCGCACGTCCTTCACGCGCTGGATCTCATACTCCGTTCCGTCCTTCCAGACGATGCTCGTTGGCGTAAGCTTTCCTTCCTTTGAAAACGTGGCCCTTACTTCCACGTAAACCTTTGCTGCGTCCACCGCAATCCCCTCCCCTCACAAAATCGTCATTGCCCTCGGACAGGAATCTCTTCTCATGACGTATCCCTTTTTCTCCAGGGACCTAAGATGTGACAGAATCGTTGACGGTGACGACAGTCCCCCGATCCCGCACAGTTCCCTGACCGTCGGCGCAAAGCCATAAATCTTCTGATACGAAGAAATTCCTTCCAAAATCATCTGTTCCTTGTTTGTCAGCCTTTCCCTGTCCTTTAGGCAAATGCCTTTTCGTTGTTCGTTTGCTTCCTCTTTTTTCCTGCCCATTCGATTTTCTCCCTTTATCCAAAATATCCGTGCGGATGCACCGTGTGTTCTTCCCTTGCGTTTAAGCGGGACAAGGGCTTGTCACAGTGCATGAGTCCCCTTTGCACCGCGAAGAACCCGAAGCGCCGTCGCACCTCGTCTATCGCCGCATCCATTTTCATCTGCTTTTCCCTGCGTTCCACGCTTGAAAAAAGATCCAGTTGCTCCCAGTAGTTGTCATTCACGAGGTCCGCCCCGCGAATTCCGACGCTCCTTATCGGCTTTTGCCAGTCATAGCTTTCAAGGAATATCCGATAGGCTTCCTCAGCAATCTCTCCCGTCACGTTCGTCGCATGATCGATCTTGTGTTGCCTCGTAAAACAAAAGAGGTCGTTATCCCTCACGCTGATCTCCACCACGCGGCACCGAAACCCATTCTCCCGAAGCCTTTTTCCGACACTTTCCGCAAGAAGGTAAAGGATGATCTTTACGTCCAGGTTTGTCTCAAGGTCCCTCGGGGTCGTGGTGGAATTACCGATGGACTTGATCGGCGCGTGCACGTTCTCAGCCTTTACCGGCGAATCATCCCAGCCGTTTGCAAACGTCCATAGGATGGTTCCCATCTTTCCCATATGAGACCGAAGCAGCTCCTCCGGCGCGTTCGCCAGGTCTCCTATCGTAAGTATCCCCAGCCTGTACAGCTTCGCCGTCGTGCTTCTCCCGACGTACAGCAGATCGGACGCGGGAAGCGGCCAGGCCTTTTCCTTAAACTCCCATTCACGCATGCCCGTGATCGCGTCCGGCTTCTTGTAGTCCGATCCCAGCTTTGCCAGGATCTTGTTAAACGACACGCCGATGCTTACGGTAATGCCAAGCTCCCGCTTGATTCGGTCACTGATCTCACTTGCGATCATCATGCCGTCTCCCTTTACGGAAGCACTAGCGGTTACGTCCAGCCAAGACTCGTCGATCCCAAACGGCTCCACGAGGTCCGTGTATTCGGAATAGATCTCCCCGGCCATCCTTGAAAAACGAAGGTACAGGTCCATCCTCGGCGGAAGGAAGATTACGTCGGGGCAGGCCTGCCTTGCCTGCCAGAGCGCCATGCCGGTCTTTACACCCTTTCGCTTTGCCTCGTAGGAAGCGGTAAGGACAATCCCGTGCCTTGCCTCCGGATCACCGCCGACCGCAACGGGTTTACCGCGCAGTTCGGGGTGGTGCAAAAGCTCCACCGACGCATAAAAACAGTTGCAGTCTGAATGCAATATCGTCCTGCCCATCGGCTCACCCTCCCCTCCGTTCCCTGGTCTTCTCAGTTCGCTCGTCCTGCTCACAGCCCAAATATAAATCAAATTCATTTTGATGTCAAGGCTACTATTGTTCCCATTTTTCAAATCTATTTTGATTTTTGTTGTGTTTTCTCTCGAAAGGTGATATAGTTACCATACGGAGACGTAACTTCAAAACTCACCAGTTGCCCTCGGGCAGGAAAAGAGGAAACATGAAACAAATCGGAACAGTGATTTCCACCTACAGAAAAGACAAAAAAATCTCCCAGGCAGAACTTACCGTCCTGCTAGAAAAATACGGCGTTCACGTTTTGCCGGCCGCCGTCAGCGCATGGGAAAAGGGAAAAAGCTCCCCGCACGCCGACGCGTTTCTCGCCCTTTGCGAGATTTTGGGAATTCAAGACGTGTACGGGGAATTCATCGGCGAAAACCCCTCGGATCCCTTCCGTAACCTAAACGAACTGGGGATTCAAAAAGCTCTTGAATACGTGAAACTGCTGGAGCTGTCCGACGATTACAAAAAGACGGAAACAAAGATTCTTTCGTTTACGCCCCGCGTAATGAAGATTGCACTTACTTCCACTTCCGCCGGCATCGGCAACTTCCTCGACGAAGAAAACTTTGAGGAAGTCGAAATAAGCGATCCCGTTCCTGAAAAGGCAAGCTTTGGCGTTTACCTTGACGGCGACAGCATGGAGCCCCGCTTTAAGAACGGATCCCTCGTGTGGATCGAAAAGACCGACGCAGTGGAAGACGGCGAGATCGGCCTCTTCTTCCTAGACGGCATGACCTACTTTAAGAAGCTGGTCAAAAAGAAGACGGGAACCTTCCTTGTGTCCCTGAACGCGAAATACAAGCCAATTCCGATCAGTGAATTCAGCGCCTTTAAGATTTTTGGAAGGCTTTCATATTGAGGGTAGATTATTGGACATGCTCCGGGCGCATAATTAGGGTGTAAAGCGAAGGGTCCCCTAACTGATCCTAAGCCAAACTCAAATTAAAGCGAAAGGGGTGACGCAGATGAAGGAAATGATATACACCAACGAGGTATACAACTTAAGAAAGGAAATTGGAGTCAGCCAATTCAGGATGTCGGAAGACCTCGGAATCAGCAGGAGGGCGCTAAGTAAAATTGAAAACGGCGAACAAAACCTCTCACTCGGAATGGCATATCGCATCTCGGCATACTTCAATCGCATCGTGACAGACGTGTTTCCCCTTCAGGGCGGAGATCAGCTTGCTTCCTACACAGCCCTGGCAGAAAAAGAAAGGAGCATTGGGTAATGGATTATAAAATTATGGCGGTGGATTTCGACGGTACCCTGTGCTTCAGCAAGTGGCCAGAGCTCGGTGAACCAAACATACAGTTAATTGAATACCTGCGGTCATGGAAAAACCAAGGGAACAAGCTGATCCTTTGGACATGCCGCGCAGGCGAGGCATTGGACAAAGCAGTTGACTGGTGCCGGGACCAGCACTTGGAATTTGACGCAGTCAACGACAACCTTCCTGAAGTCATAGAAATGTATGGCAGCAATTCGAGAAAGATCACTTGTGATTACTATATTGACGACAAGGCAAAGCTCCCTGAGTCCGTCATACCATAACATGCCAAACAAAAGGGACCGCGCTTTTCGCTTCGTTCTCGCGTTCCCATCCCTCTTACATACATTCGAACGGGGCTGTCGCTTTAGATGATTAAATCATCTGGTCGAGGCCCCTTTTTCTTACCATGAATGGTGGATTTGATGAGCGGATATCTTTTCTGTTGCCAAAAATAGTGTACTTTAATAAGCCGATGTACTAATCGGGGCAACATTGCCTTTTCTATTTTGAAGTATCAAAAATTATGAGGCTTTTTCAATTCAAACAAATGTGTTCCAGTTCGCTCAGAAGCAATCTTGTGATGCAGCTTATTTATGTCATAGCCGATTGCCAAAAGTATGCTCTGCGCAAGAACATTTTCTTTTCCGCGATACAGATATCTTCTGAAGTTCATGTCTTCTTTCACATTTGCGAATGATCCTTCCGCCTGAATACTGCGGTTCATTCTCAGCTGAGTTCCGTAATCGCTGGTTATTCGTTCAAGACATTCTGCTCGTTTTTCTTCCATTTTTCTTGAAACGGAAAGCCTCTTGTTCCTATCTTCAAACGCTGTCTTGCAGTTATTTCCTTTAATGCAGTCTTTCTTGTAAGGACAGCTATCACAACTATTGCACTCATATATAGTCACTTCCCGCTGATATCCAGTTGCTGTTTTTTGGGTTCTCTTGGATACTGCAGTGAGCTGTTTACCATGTCTACATATGTAGCTGTCTGATTCGGGATCATAGTCCATGTTTTCACGTCTGCTTATGTCATTCCTGAACTTCCTTGTTTTTGAAGGATTATTACTATAACCTTGAAAAATTGGATATTTTGGGTAATCTGCAAGACAGGCTAGTTATTGATTATGGAGGAACAAAAAACATTGTTCATGTAAAATGGGATACGATTGCAAAGAAGCCGGTTGTTAGTATAAGTAGCCGAGCTTTTGAAGGATATGAAAACATAATATGGAGTTTTTCGGATCTCGAAAAATACATCGGACATGAAGACATATATAGCGACCTTTATCTTGCCCTTTCGATGGTGAATGGCGTATATCTTATTATAGACACTATAGACTACAGTCAATATATTGGTTCTGCTTATGGAGAAGATGGTATATGGGGAAGATGGAAAAAATACCTTAGTACTAACGGAACTGGCGGGAACAAAAAACTAAAAGAGCATTTAAATAAGCATCCAGGAAGATTTAGGAAACTTCAGTTTACTATACTTGAAACACTTCCGAGAACAGGGAGCGATGCGAATGATAGGAATTTGGCGTAGAAGCGAGAAGCATGGTACAAGAGGAAGTTTATGACACGCAACAGTGAGAAGGGGTTAAACTTGAACTGAAAAAGCCAAGGTACAATAGAGCAATTTGACAAAGCTAAATTCCGTGAAAGGATAGGGGTATTCAGTTTTCAATCACAAGGATATAACACTTAAAATGGGACTGTCGCATTAGACGGTGTCACCACTACATATGGCAGACATTTGCAAATAACATCTGCCATATATAGTGGTTGCGCGCCTTAATGCGACAGCCCTCATTTCCTCAGTGCTGCACTAATTTTATTGTATGTCGTTCAAAGTAAACACCGCAATGCTGTAGCCGGGCAGCGTCAGCACGCCCTGCTCATACGTGATGTCTTCCGCACCGGTGTTCAGCACCGCTGCCAGCGTAAGAGAACTTTCAGCGCCGGTACTGTCCGCCCCGTCAGCATCGGAGACGACCCCCGTCATCTCCTTCACCGCCGTATCCGTGCGAAGGTTCATCACGATAAGCAGATCGCCGTTTTCTGGGTCTCTTCTCATGAACGCCGCCACATTGCCGTCGCTGAGAGAATCCACCCCCTCTGTCGTACCCCTTGCGATTGCAGGAAATGCATTCCTCACGCGGATGACCTCCCGGAACCAAGTCAGAAGCGACAGATTGTCCTTCATCTGCTCCGCGGCTGAAGGGAACTTCATGGGAAATTCATCCATATCCGGCGGTCCCGCGCACATGTCCGGGTCATCCGGATCGTCGCTCCAGTACATCGGCGCACGCTTGTTTTCATCTTTGCCGGCTCCCTTCATGCCGATCTCCTCGCCGTAATAGACAAATGAATTGCCGGTCATGAACAGGCTCATCGCATAAGCCATTTTCGTGACAGGATCGTCATCGGCGGCATAATAGCCCGCGCTCCTGCCCATATCGTGATTCGTGTAGAACGGCGCGTCCACATAATCCGGGTTCGCGCTGCTGTATGCTTCCTGCGCCAGCAGCATTCCTTTCACGTAGTCCGACGCCTTGTAAGTTCCGTTAATGATATTGGCAATGAACCCTTCGTTCCCGCTGAACGGGAAATCGAACAGCGAATCAATTCCGCTGGCAAAAAGCTGCGCGATCGTGTTCCGGTCCGTCCATGCCTCTCCGACGAAATAACAGTCGGGACGAATGCTGCGTCCGGCTTCCGTGAGGAATCGAAGGAATTCGACATTTGCTTCCGGATCTGCGTAAATATAGTAGGTCACCGCATCCAGCCGAAAACCGTCAACACCCTTCCCCAGCCAAAAGGCCAGAATATCGCGGATTTCACCTCTCACAGCCTCGCTCGAAAGGTTCAGGTCCGGCATTTCAGACCAGAACCTCGCCTCGTAGTACCAGTCAGTGCCATCAAGAGGCGCATAGCCGCCGGAAGACTCTCTGCTGAAGTTGTAGTAATCGAAGTACTTGCACTCTGAAACGTCCGGCTCTGCTCCGGAGGACAGTTCGTGCAGATAATCCGACGCTGCCTTAAACCATGCATTGTCTTCCGACGTGTGATTAAGAACAAGATCCATATACACGCGGATGCCCCGCTCATGGCACTCTTTGAGTAAAGCCTCATAGTCCTCCATTGTGCCAAAGGCCGGATCGATCGCGTAATAGTCATCCACATCATACTTGTGATACGTCGAGGACGGATGAACAGGCGTCAGCCATATCGCATTGAATCCAAGATCCTCTATGTAATCCAGTTTGGAGCGAATCCCATTAAGGTCCCCGATTCCGTCTCCGTCTGAATCACAGAATGAATATACAAATATCTCATATGTCGTACGGTAGTTGTCATCCGCTTGCGACCGCATGAGGTCTTTGTTGTAGTCCAGCATCTGGACATAAGAGGCAGCGGGCACATCGCTGCCCGCTGCATTACTCGCATTGGAAGAGACAGCCGGCTTTTCATCGCCCGCTGCCTGATCCGTCTTTTGACTTTGGCTGCATCCTGTTATGCACAGCACCGCGCATAACAGGATCACATATACTGCTCTTTGTATTATTTTCATCCTTTTACCGCTCCGACAATCATCCCTTGACTGCGCCAGACATGCCCTCGACATAGAACCTCTGCAGGTAAAGGAATAATATAGCAATTGGCACGGAGATCAGCACTGCGCCTGCGGCGAAGCAGGTGTACCACTGATAGATATACTCCTTCTGCAGCATGTTCCACAGACCGATGGCGACCGTGAACTGATCGGCGTTCGCTCTGCACAAGACTTTGGCAAAGATGAAATCTACCCACGGCGCAATGAACGAGGTCATGACGGTGTAAATGATGATCGGTTTGGAAAGCGGCATGGTGATCTTGGTAAAGATCTGCCACCGTGTAGCGCCGTCGATGACCGCCGCTTCGTCGACCGCTTTGGGAATCGTGTCGAAGAAGCCCTTCGATATCTGGAAGCCCAGACCGGTACAAGCACTGTAGACGATGATCAGACCGAACCTGATGGATGATCCTTCCGTAAGTCCCATAGCCTTTAAAATGAAGTACTGCGCGATCATGGTCATGAAGCCCGGGAACAGTCCCAGAATCATCGCCATATTCATGTACGGTTTGCGCATCCTGAATCTCATTCGGCTGAGCGAATAGGACACCGACAGGACAAAGGATGTACTGATTAGGCAGCTGCAGATGGCTATGATCAGCGTATTCTTGAACATCCTTGGAAAGTTCAGGACGTTCCTGTCTGTCAGGAGCTTCACGTAATTTGCCAACGTGTAGCTTTTCGGCAGGAAGGTGTTGGTATACGCGCCCGGTTCCGCGCGGAAACTGGTAAGGACGATCCACACGATGGGCATCACCCAGATAAGTGCGAGCACAGCAAGTAAAACATGTACGAGAAAGTTTACTATCCTCTTGCGAGGACTACGCTTGTTTTCATGAGACTGATTTTTCATTACATGAACGCCTCCTCGTTTTTATAGGAACTGGAATTCCTGTAGGTAATGAGCGTGATGACCGTCAGTATGACGAAGGTCATGATACCGATAACTGCGCCGAGGTTGTAGTACTGCTGGTCGATCGTCAGCTTGTAGAGCCAGGTAACAAGCAAGTCTGTCTGACCTGCGGTATCGCCGACATATGTAGGACCACCGCCTGACAACAGGTAGATGACATTGAAATTGTTGATGTTGCCTACGAAACTTGCAATCAGATAAGGCATCGTGACAAATAACATGTAAGGAAGCGTTATTTTGAAGAATATCGTCGCCGGACCTGCGCCGTCCATCTTGGCGGCTTCATAGAGGTCCTCGGGGATATTCTGCAAAATACCGGTCACTTGGATCATCGTATACGGAATACCAACCCACAGGTTTATCACGATGATCGTGATTCTGGAGACCATTGCGTTCGTCCAGAACGGAATCGGTTTACTTATAAGTCCCAGGTTCTGAAGAAGTACGTTGACAGCTCCGGAAGGCTGCAGCATGATGTTCATGATCATCAGAGATACGAACTGCGGAACAGCTATGGAGAGCACAAAGCAGAATCTCCAGAACCCCTTCCATTTAGTATCCTTTCTGTTGATGACCGTGGCCAGCATCATACCGAGAATGTAATTGAGGAACGTTGAAAATATTGCCCAGACGACTGTCCATGCAAGTACATGCCAGAACTGGCGGCCGATATTGCCGTTCATGTTCAGCACTCTCATGAACTGATGCAGGCCGTCCCAGTCGAACAGGACCAGATGCTCGCCTTCCTTGGAATACGTCGTAAACGCCATCGTGATCATGTAGACCAGAGGGACGATATTGAATATCAGGATACCGACGCAGGGAAGCGTCATCAGGGTGATATGAAGGTTGCTGTCGAACAGGTTCTTCACATCTTTGCCAAGGCTCGGTACCTTCTCCCCTTTTTCAATCATTTTCTGCAGCTTGTAAGAATGTCGAAGCTGCAGGACCCAGAGCGCAATGAAACCTGCGATGACAAAGCATGTGATCACGCCTGCGAGCAGGATCTGCTGCGAATTGTCGCCGGCTGAGTATTCATAAATCTGTTTGGCTTCATTCCAGACCTTTCCCTGTGCCTCCGTGCCAAGAGTCGACATCATGCTCAGATTATGGATACCTGTCTGGACCATAAAGCCAAAGAAAGCGATCTCCAAAAGTAAGATGACAGCGCCTTTTACGATCTGCCGGTGTCCTGCTATACCCGCTCCCATGATCACGGCAGAAAGTTTCGTTAAAAGATCACCCTTTATCAGTGCATTTTTCACAGAAATGCGATCTTCATTCATGACAGATTACCTCCCGATGGAGTAAATGACAAGCGACCGGTCAAGACTGGCCGTTGTTTTCGTGCTTTATGGAATGAACCGTGGACAGACCCCTGGTTCATTCCGCTTTTCGGCACGGGCCGCGCCGGCCCGGCCGTTCCGATTCTACTCACGAAGCGTACTTACTGTACTGCGGAAGTATTCATCGATGTGTTCATTACCTCTGTCTTATCTGCTGCGTTGTCATGTGTCACAGAACCGGACACGAGCTCTTTACCCATAGATTCCGCAGGAGTCCAGTAATTGCCCATGTTCGCCTGAAGAGGCTGTACAATAGAAGCAAAGCCCATTGCATCCATCTGTGCTTTGGCAAGCGGATCGTCTACTGTAATATTGCTGTCTGTCGGAATGATGTTGCGAAGCTCATAGTGAGCTTTCTGAGCATCGGTGCCGCCAAGATATGCCGCAAGGGCAACTGCCACTTCTGGATGATCTTTGTAAAGGGCGGTTGCAGGATTCACACCGACTGCCTTGGAGCCTGCGAAAGCCTTCATCTGCTTAAGTTTGCCATCGATCGTGATGGACGGTGCTGCCGCAATGCCGAGATTGTCGCCGTATGCGTCAACAGCTTTCTGATAATCCCAAGTGCCGGAGAAGAATGCCTTGGCATCAGCGTTTGTTCCTACATCGCCGTTCGAGAAGTTCGGATTGGCAATCAGATCTACCAGATAATTGGTAACTGCTACAGCCTTGTCGCCGCTGAAGTCAAATCCTGCATCGGCGTCACCGCCGTTCTCTCCGAACAGTGTGCATCCATTTGCAACATAGAAAGCGGCGATATACCAGGAATTATCCATCGGGAAAGCTACCTTGCCCTTTTTGAGCATAGCGTCAAGTGATTTGATGTCCTCATCCGAGAATACGGACTTATCATAGTACATGAACCATGTGTTGCCGGTGAACGGGAAGCCGTAGACAGAACCGTCATAGGTTACTGTATTCACTGTCGTCTCAGAGTTGTTGGCCTTCATGGTCTCGACATTGCTGCCGCCGAGCTCGGCAAGACCGCCGGTCTTGAGCAGATCCGGAATCTGGTCATTTGCGAAGAGGTATACATCGGCGCCGGCGCTTGGGTCTGTACCGATATTTGTCTTTGCATCGCTTTCAGAGCATACACCATACTTGAAAGTAATGTTCCATTCGGGATGTGCTGCCGCAAACGCCTCGCACTGTGTCTGTAGCCACTTGCCGTTGTCATCGGACTGGTCTTCCTGCGGACCCCATACCGTGACAGTAACATCCGCCACTTCCTTAGTCTCCGAACCGCCGGCGTCACCACCGCCTGTGCTGCCTCCGCATCCGGCAAGCAGACCCACGCACAGCATTAATGCCATCATCATTGCCATAAGTTTTTTCATGTTTTTATCCTCCAATTAATGATTTTATTTTCTGATCCAAAAGAGTTCCTCTGGATCGGTTGCACTTTTTATACAGGAAACTCCACGCTTTTCATTTTCCTGTCTTTTACAGCAAAAGGCTCACTGTCTCACCGGCGCCACACTCTCGCCTTCAATGAACTCATACGGTATCAGTTCGTGAACGGCCGGGCCTCCGTAGGTAATCCTCAGCAGAAGATCATCGACGCATTTTTTAGCCAGCGTTGCCGTATCCTGTCTGATGGTCGCAAGTCTTGGAATGGAATATTTTGCATATGTAAGACCGTCAAAACCGATTACCGAAACATCTTCGGGAACACGACGGCCGATATCCTTCAGGGCTCTGAGCGCACCCAGCGCGATCGAATCACTGATGACAAAGACAGCTGTCAGATCCGGTGATCGCCCAAGTAGTCTTGCCGCAGCTTCATAACCGCTTTCCTCCGAGTACGAACATGGTTCGTAATCCCTGTCAAAATCGAATGTAATACCCTTCTCATCAAGCGCCTCTACAGCTCCGATGATTTTGCCGTTCTTATGCTCTCTGCTGCGATCTGCAGAATAACCTCCGAGGATACCGATCCTTGTGTGTCCGTACGATAACAGCTTATTGACAGCATATTTTCCTGCGTCATAATAGTCTGTCGTAAAGCTTGACAAGTTTTCGAATCCCAGATCCTTAGCGCCGGTCGTGACAAGAACACATGGCAGGTTTATCTGTGAGAACTCGTCGCGAAAGTTGTCGATATAGCCGCCTAAGAATATGATGCCCTTAGGCTTTATGTAGGACACGGTCCGAACCGCTGTCGCCACTTCATTATCTGTTTCACGGATAAAGTGGACATTGATGTTCTCATCGTACCCTCTCATCATGTTCTGGATCTCCTCCAGAATAGACTCGAAAAATACATTTTTATTGCCGCGTACAATGATTGACACTTCCGATGAAATGACCTGTTTCAGTTTCCTGGCGTTAGAATTCGGCTGATATCCGCGCTCGCGTATGATCTCGCTGATTTTTTCTCTTGCCTCTTCACTGACATCCGCCCGGTTGTTGATCACCCTCGATACAGTGCCGATACTGTAGCCGGATATCCGTGCAATGTCTTTGATTGTCGTCATGATTTCACCTTCACAGTATTGCCCGTATACCTTTCCCGGAATTTTTCGTAACCGTTACCGAAATCGTTTCCATAGAATAATTATAATATCATTTTTTACATTTTGTCAATGTTTTTTCTTTGAATTACAAAAAAGCACTATGCATATAATATCAGATATTTTTGCAAAAATCTAACTAAGCAAGCGGTCTCTCAGATCCTCACGATTTTTCATTACTCTTCACCACTACTCAGCACACGGGGCTGTCGCACTAAGTGATTAGTGCGGCGAGTCTGTGAAACAAAGTCTGTAAAAAAATAATAGCTATCAGAACCTTACTTACCTCAAATGCCAGATATCCGAATTGTAATCTGCTATCGTCCTGTCCGATGAGAAGTATCCGGCCTTTGCGATGTTGTTGATGCACATCTTCGCCCAGCGGCGTCTGTCCTCATAATCACCGATCA
>JAFXQK010000028.1 GCA_017527205.1 Lachnospiraceae bacterium
GCGTGGCGCCATCGTTTTTCTTTAGCATGTTGAAAACGGCATTTCTCTGCTCCTGCCTGCCAAAGAGCTCCTTCGTTATGGTATGATGTGTCTCCCCTGCTGCCAATCCGCCGCGTCTTTCGATTTCCTTCGCCGTGGCTACCTTAATGAAGGCATCCATCTTCTCCTCCCAAAGCGACCCATCTGGCTTGTAGAGCCCTGGTCCCATGGCATTCAGCGCCTTCTCTGCCTCCTCGGCCTTCTTCATGAAAGCGGCCTCTTTCTTCTCCCTCTGATGTTCAAGGTTCTCCACAACTTTGTCGATGTCATCCAGAATATTTGCATTCTGCACCTTCTCCAGATTCTCCACTGCGTTGTCGATGCCATCCAGAACATTTGCATTCTGGGGATTCTGCAGATTCTCTACGGCTTTGTCGACGTCATTTTGAACCTTTGCATTCTGCGCTTCCTTCAGATTCTCCACGGCCTTGTCGACGTCATTCAGAAGCTTTTCGTCCACGACGAGTCCCTCCGGACGTGCCTGTTTTTCCTGGTATTCCGCAAGATTTGACGCCGCATGGCTGATCTGATCGCTGATCTTCTCATTTAATGCCAGATTTCCCGTGGATTGCTCGCTCAGATTCAGAATGCTGTCCTTTGCAAATTTCTCCAGACCGTCTGCGAAGTTGTAGCGATTCTTTCCCTTTTGCCTGATCTTTGCAAAAAGCTGGGCATCAATCTTGTCCTTGTATTTTTCGGCGGACAGTCTCACGTTCTCCACGGCCTGTTCCACCTCGGCGGGCGTATTGCCGGCATTTAATTTCGTCACGGCCTCCAGGGAATCATACATCGCCTTATACTGATCGGAACCGTTTCTGCCCCCAAGCCCCTCTGTATTCATTTCGTCCAGCTTACTCTGCGCGGCCTGTTTTAACTGAACTATGCTGTCATTATAATTGATCGCCCGGTCAGAACTCTTTTGCAGCCGTTCGGAAATATCATCCGACTTCGGAGGCTCTATGGAGCCGTCCTCCCGTACGTCACCCAGCTTTACGGTATAACCCGACTGGGCATCATTCAGGTAACGGCGCCTCTGCGCGGCACTTCCGGCAATTTTCCCGTTCTCATAAAACTCCAGTTGCTGTTTTTCCTTATCATTTGCAAAGACCGTCTCGCCGTTTTTATACTTCGGTGAAGCATCCTCCAAGAGATAGCAAAGGGCGCCGGTTCCCTGAATGCGACGGTCATCCTCGCCTCCCGCCAGAATCTGGTTTGCCAGAATGCGGCTGGAGTGATAGTCCGATTTCACATTCTCGAAGGCAGGATCCACCGGGATCTCTCCGCTACGGATCTTTGCAGCCAGCTCCTCCGATTTCATGGAATGGGACACACTCGACTCAATATCGATCTCATTCACGGCATGGCAGAGATTGCGGTAAAAATCCATTCCCTTCACAAAGTTCCCTGTTTCATCCTTGGCAAGTATCTCATCCTGATAGGCGGAATACTGCTCGTAAACCTCCGGCCTTATATCGTTTTCCCTCGCCGCCACGTCCACCATGAAGGCCGCATACTCCGAGAAGTCCCCCGTTTTTACGGCCTGTGCCTCAAGCCTCCGAAGCTCCTGCACAGGCTCATTCTCGATCAGATACTGCCTGCGGTTCTCATCCAGCATGTCCTGCATGACCGCCTTGTTCTCTCTGGCAAGGTCGCCAAGTTCCTCCTGATCGAACTCCTGGATTCGGTCATAGGTGCGGTCAAGCTCCTGCCGCATCTTCTTAAAACCCGCCTTTTCCATGTCCTCCGGATGTGCCAGAAGAACCTCCGTGTAGAGCTGCCTGGTGGCCTCAAGGGCTTTCTTTTCGTTCAGCCATTTGGTTTCGCCAAATGCGCCGTAGACCTGACCTGCTCTTTTTTGAATCCTCTTTGCCCTGTCGATCATCCCCTCATAATCCACGGGGGTCTTTGCGATATAATTCTGTGCATCAAAGCCTTCCCCAAGCTTTCGCCCAAGGTAATCCGTCTCCGGCAGTCCAGCAAAGATACCGTTTAACTTGCGGTCCTCATCGCTCACCAATATCAGATTTCGCAGGGTGTCAATCTTTGCCTTCTCCTCCATCGGGGTCTTCGCCGGCTCATGAAAAAACAAAAACTTGCCTTGTTCAGAGCCCAGAACTGCACCATTAAACATATCCTCTGCCAGGGTATAGGAGACAATGCCATTCTTTTCCCGAAATGCCTTGTCTCCCTCCAGCATGTTAGGCATATTGAGCTGTCGGCCAAAGCCATACTGTGGAACGACATTTACCAGATCTTGACCCATATCCTCGAAGTCCCCGACGCCCGTCATCAGATCAATGGCATTCTCGACACTCTCCACTTGCTCCGAAACCTTTGCAAAACTTTTTGCCTCCCACTTTTTTTCCGCATCCTTCAGATTGCTTCCCACGGGATTATTCAGGTATTCCTCCAGATCCAATCCGTTTTCCTTGACATTTAAGTAGGTTTGATACACAGAGTTTACATAGGCCGTGTTCTGCACATCGCCGGTGAAGGCATAGGGAATGGCTCGGTTACGTATGGAATCCATGTTGCCGGGGAAGATGCCGGGTTCCTGATTAAAATATTCCCTGGAGATCCTGTAGAGTTCCTCCGTGTCCCGATAGGTCTTCTCATATTCCTGTCCGGCCGCAAGGATCTTCTCCGGATCCCCCTCGCTCAGGGCATCCGTCAGAGCCTTCTTTGTTGTCAAAAGCTTAACAAAGCCATAGGTTTTCTCACCATCCTCTCCGTTTGCCGCGTGGGGGAACTTTTCCAGTCCCATTTCCTCCATCTTGCGGGTCATCAGGCGGATGCCTTCCTTTGTCTTATCGCTGAGCTGGATCCCCTCCTTCCGCATCTCCTCAAAGGTCTCCCGCTTTTCCTCTGCCACGCTGCGGAATTCTCTGGAGCCTTCATTCTTTTGGAAAATCCCATCATACTTTCCATCCTGATAAGCAGGCCGTACCACATCCCTGACATGCCTGTCCACGGCTGCCTCTATGGCCTGAATGTCCTTATCGACTTGGAGTCCCTCCTTCCTAAGGGCCTCATTGGGGGCGGTGAGATGGCTGCCCGCAAAGTTTAGGACATGCTCATACTGTGCTCTCTTCTCAGGGTTACCCGAAATCTCCGGTGGCATCTGCTTCAGCAGTTCTCCGGTGCGCTCCGCATAGGGATAACTCACCCTTTCCGCATCCGGCAGATTGATCGGATCCTGATAAGCCTCAACCTGATCCACCAGAGCCTTTTGCTGTTCCTCGCTAAGGAGCTGCTCCAATCCCTCCACCACACGCTGGTCGATCTCCGGATCACTCGAAAAATCATCATAAGCGGCGATCAGCGCATGCCCCGCAGCCTCTTGATACGCCTTCACGTCAATTTTCCCTTCCACGACCAGGTTCTTGACAAATGACCTCTTCGCCTGATCATCCTTCTCAAGGGCGTTCATCTCCTCCTCACTTACGCCCGCAAAAACCGCCGGCTGCTCCTCCCGGAGTTTTTGCCAATAATTCCGATAGAAACTGGTGTTCTCAAACTCCTTTAGCTTTCTCTCCCGTTCCTGCCTGCCGCCCGCCTTCTCATAAACATCCAGCACCTGATCCAAGTCGAAGGTCTGGCTTACGATCTGTTTTTTCAAATAATCGAGTTTTCGCATTTCCATGCGCTTATTCTTCTGGTATTCCAGATACTCCGCCTGCTGCGCCGCCAAATTGGGAACGGGGCCTGCTTCATATTGATGATTGATCTGCTTCTGCTCCTTGTAGATTTCTGCTAACTTACCCATAAAACGAATCCTCCTATAATATTATTTTTTTGAGCTGCTCATGCTCCTTGCCTTATCGTTTCCTGATTCCCTGAATTCCCACGCCTGCAGCGGAAATTCCAAGCTTCGCAAACACGTAAACGGTTGCGGGAAGCTTTAAGAAAAAGCTGACGTCAACAGGGAACGTCGGTACCATCTCCATAAAGAAATTCACGGCGGCAAACCCGCCGATCACGGCCGTCAGAAGCACGACGACAAGCCGTTCGGACTTCACGGCAAGCCATGCGACCAGCGCTGCGATCAGCACTCCCGCCAGCCTTGTGGCAACAGGCTCCAGAAGCTTTGATACGTTGACCTGCCCAAGGAGCATCGGCGCAAGTATGGCTGCCAGGTTTTCCTGTGCAAAATGGTACGCGGCGATAAAGATTCCGACATGTACAACATAGCCTGCGAGAATTGCCAATAAAAGGCCTGCCACGGCCTGCGCCATCAGCAGTTGCTCATCGCTAAGCTGAAATCCTGCGAGAATCAGGTGCGCCCTTCCGTAACCGACGCAGAAGCCGATCACCATCAGCGCCACCCTGTAAATCTGATAACCCTCAAAGCATATGACGACTGCCGCCAGCAACAGGGCCGCGTAGATCAGCGCATTTGAAAACTCCATGTTCGCCAGCTGCTTGACCAGACTGCCCGCCGCATCCGCAACGCCCTCCTTGATGTCCAATGCACTTTCACTTGCAAAAATCATCCTCTCTCCTCCTTGCCTTGTCATGCCCTGTCCGGGCCTAAACTTCTTTTCCCGATTGCCTTCCGCAGACTCCCAATCGCCCGCTGAAAGCCTCGTTCGGGTAACTTGCCAAGTTCCTTTTCCAGGTCACCAATCACTCCGGTCAGCCCCGTCTTCCCTATAAAGCCTTCCTTCCGTGTCAGATATTCCTTTTTCCCGAAAAGAGCAAGGATCTGCGGCGTGGGCCTTTGAGATTTGTCATATAGCTCTCTTGATACGGAAAGGAGCTCACGTTTCTTTTTGTAAATCTCCTCCCGCATTGCTTCATTCCGTTCCTTCCCGCGCTCCTCCTTCCCCAGTACATACGCCACGTGAGCCGCCTGCACCTCATTGGAAAGCCTTAGGAACCGGTCCAGCGGATAGTCCCTCAGGGTTCTTTCCGTTCTTTGTGCGTTCTCCGGCAGGAAGCATTCCAGATTAATGTTGGGCAAAAGCCCGTGAAATCCGATTGCCCCCTCTCCCACCAGCTCTCCCTGCTGCTTCAGGGAATAACCCTCTGAGAGATTTTGAAGCTCGTTTTCAAAGCCCTTAAGAATCTGTTTCCGATATTCCTGAACCCTGGGCGTTTCCTCAAAGGTATGCTCAGCTGCCCGAATCTCCTCCTTCACCTGCCCGGTCAGCTTTGTCGCACACTCCCTGAGCGTACCGTCCATCCGGGTGGGATCCCTGCCAAGAACGGGCATCATTCCAGCCAGTTTCTTTCCGTCCTCCTCAAACTGCTGCCTGCCCGTGAAGCTTGCCAGCGTGATGCATGCCGCAAAGACGGAGTTAAAATCACCCATATTCAATTTCTTTCCTTCCATTGCAGCCATGCAGCAGTTTCCTTTTCATCCGTTTTCTCTTTGGCGTCCACCAGATAGCTTTGCCATTATTTGTATTGTATCATCCTCCCTTACTAAATGTCCCTCAAATGTCCCTCTTACGAAAAAGCAAAAAAATATTTGTGAAAACTATACAAAAAAGCGCCCGAAAAGGCGCTTTAAACCAGGTGTTCTTGTACTTTTTGCATATTGACTGATCTTCAGATTCTCCCGCTTTTACGGTCAACGTAGGCTTCCGTCATATTTGCCCACGGGTAGGCTCTCATGTATTCTCCGTGATAGGAGTAAACGGCATGGATGTCTCCTGCAATAAACTGATACAAATCACAGGAGAAGATCTCGGGGCGCACCCTGAGTCGTCCCCTCACCCGCTCAATCATGTCTCCGATCCCATAATCCTCTAAGGTCTTTCGCATGGAGGTGATGATCACGTCCAGGTATTTTTGCATGGAGCGGTCATATTCCGCCTCATCGCTCCAGAGCGTCTCAAAGATCATCTCCCTGGTAACAAAGGCTCCCTGCCTGTCCACCAGATACGCAAGAACCTCCTTCGCCTTGGAACGGCTGAAATCCACCATCGTCCCATCCACGAAAACCTCAAACACCCCAAAGGTCTGTACGACAATGCGGTCAGGGTCACCGCCCTTAGCGCTCTCCGCAATCATGCCACGAAGCGCATAGTCGACCTCCTTCTGAAGCTGTTCCGGCTCCACCGGTTTTAAAAGATACCCGGAGGCATGCACCGAAAAGGCCTCCAGCGCGTGCTCACTGTACCCCGTGAGAAAAATGATGGGAAGCTCCGGTTTCAGCTCCCTAAGCCTTGCCGCCAGCTCCAGCCCGTCCATTCCGGGCATGGCGATGTCCAAAAGGACAAGATCTGCTTCATGCTCCTTGAGATACGCCAGCGCCTCCCTCGCACGTCCGAAACCGAGCACCTCGGGCCTTTGCGTCAGCCTCTCACACGCGGAAATGGTCAGCTTTAATACCAGCTCCTCGTCATCAACACATATGATCTTCATTTTGTCTCCTCCGGTATGATGACCCTGACCCTTGTACCCTTTTCAGGCGCACTGTCAAGCGTCAGTGTTCCATGGCACATTTTTTCCACCCTCTCGCGCACGTTTTTGATCCCAACGTGCGACTTGTCCGTAGCTTCAGGCTGCGCAGGGTCAAAGCCCCTGCCGTCATCTTCAATCAAAATCTCATGAAAGGCTTCTCCCCTTTTTATCGTTACCGTGACCCGTCCCTCGCCCTCTTCCCAGCCTCCGTGACGGATCGCATTCTCCACCAGAGGCTGAATGGTAAGCGCAGGCACCTTAAAATTCTCATCGGAAACATCATATTCCACGTGAATGTAAGGAAAGCGTATTTTTTCGATCTCCGTATAGACCGCAACATGCTCCAGCTCCCGACTTACCGGGATTAGCTCCGTCTGTCCCAGAGAATCCAGATTCTGCCGCAGATACCTTGCAAATTTCCCCGTGATAAGCGCAGCCTGCTCGGGATCGCTCATACAGAGATATTGAATTGAGGACAGCGTATTGAATAAAAAGTGTGGCTGGATCTGCGACATCATGATTTTGATGCGGTTTTGTGCCATCAGATCCTGTTCATGCTCCCGAACAAACTGCAAATGCAGCCATGAGTAAAAGAACACGCAGCTGACAATGACGGCGATGGTCAGGTATTCCACGGGCTGATCATCCTCCCAGAAATACCGATCCATGAGTACGGCAACGACAATCATGACAATGACAAAAAGCGGGATCAGCATCTCCCTCCTTTTCCCTCCCTGAAAGCTCTTGAGCGTTTGCAGGAACAGATTTCCGAGCAAAATCGAGCTTACCACGAGACAGGTATCGCCAAGGGGGCCTTTTAGAAAATGATTATCCTCCGTAATAAAAAAGGCCAAACGGTAATGAAAGGACGTCAGATAAATCGCCGTATTGATTCCAAACAGTGACCAACTGATCCAATGGCTCCTCCCAGGCTGTACAATGCATAAAAACATGACCATGATCATGGGTCGCACGCAATACCCGAAGGCTGAGGTAAAGGTTCGCCAGAAGGGCATCGCCGTCCCTGTCCGCAACCAGTATTCCAGCAGGTTCTGTGCCATAAGGCTAAAGCACAAAACGATGATGGCAATCATATGGTCGCGGGAATCTTTTTTCAAATATTGATCCAGTAAAACTGTCAGGCTTAACCCGCAAAGCAATAAGATCAGCGGTGCAAGCGCAGAAATAAATGCCACGTTCTTTATCATGATTTTCGTCTCACCCGTCCGCATCCTCTCCGACTTCTCTTATTTTTTGGAAAGTGCGATTCTTTTCGTTTCCGCCCAGTCATATTGCTCCATGTAGGTCTGCAATTCTTCCCTGGGATAGCTTCGATTTCCATCCAAATAATCATAATAATCGCAGCTGATCGCTTTGCGGTTAATGCGGTAGCTCCCCTTTCCGTTGTTCAATACGATATTCTCTACGCCTTGCTCCTTTAGGGCGGAGCGAATCTCACTCATGATGTTCCTGACGTACCGACGCTTTTTCTCCGTGTCCTCCTCCTCCGTCCAAAGGAGGAAGCGGAACTCATCCTCGGAAACCTCGCCCCCGCGTTTGTCGATCATGTATGCCATGACCTCCTTACACTTGGAACGCTTAAACACAACGGAAACCCCGTTTGCGATGACGTCAAACCGCCCAAAGCAGCGAACCTCCAGCTTTGCTATGGGAAAGCGAAGATTTTCATATGCCCTCCTGAGTCTGTCTTCATTGATCGGCTTAACAATAAAATCACTGGCATACGCGTCAAATGCTTCCAATGCATATTCTTCATGGCCCGTGACAAAAATGACGTTCGTTTTCGGGGAAAGCTTCCGGATCTCCTTTGCCACCTCGATCCCACCGACAAACGGCATCTCAATGTCAAGAAGTGCAATCTGCACGGACTGCTCCTTGATGACCTTTAAGACCTCATCCGTATTCGCCGCAAAAAAAAACTCCGTACTCTCTCCAAATACCTTTGTCGCCGTCCCGTGAACGTCCCTTTGGATCAGCGGTACGTCATCTGCAATCAAACATTTCATGCCTTAGATTCTCCCTCTCTCGGAAACCGAATGGTTACGGTCGTTCCTTCCCTCTTTGCATGCTTTTCCCTTGTATGCTGTTTTTCCCTGATAAAAGTGCACGTGTTCCTTAAGCTTTGGATCTTAGATCTCAGGATCCTTCCTTTTCATCGCGTCCCTCGAAGGGCCACCCTTTTCCCTGCTTATTTCCTTGCTAAGATGCTTGATAAAAGAGGTCTTCACCCACTCCGGCGTTGTCCTCCCAAGCTTCTCCAACCTGTCTGGCGCACCAGACGCCTCTTTCACCCATTCCCGAAAGGACGGATCCTCTGCAATCCTCCTCGTCGATCTGTGTATTTGATTCCGGATGTCGCCCGCCCCGATCTGTCCCCGCGCAAAAGCCTCCTTTACGGAAACAATTGCGACCACCTTTGCGGCCTGATACTCCAGGCGGTTCAGGCCAAAGGCTGCCGAATCCTCAGCCTCACCATGGGAACCGTTCCGGCACATATCCTGAAAAAGCTTGCATTCGTCATCGAGCCGTTTCATAGTTGCCCCAAGGTTTCTTGCGATGATTTTTTCCTGCATCCGATCGTGCGTATCTTCCCGTGATTGATCCTGATCCGTCATCGCCATCCCCTTTTCATTACTTATCTTTTTTATCATATATCAGATTCCGTTTTTCCTTTGCACAAGCTCGGCATTCTCCCGCAGAAGCTTATGCTCATTGGTTTCTTTTTTGAATATTCTTTAATCAATCCCGGCAATCCATGCGGCTTAATGGAAGGGTCATCCTGATTCTGTAAACCAACGATCTTCGTATGGTCGTTCTTATCAAGGGGTGGATTACTCTTCTGATTCCAGTGCCTTTTTGATTCTAATATCCATTATACCTTATGGTTGCCACAAATCTGCCACACAACGACGCCATTAAAGCTTGTATGCCATGAAATTCCCATTATGCTCGAAGCCATAAGCCGTATAGAGCTTCACGCCCATGTTCGACGCAGTGATCCAAACGGCGCCACAGCCATAGTCGCGCGCTTCTTCAACCACGCGACATAACAAATCCTTTGCAATGCCCATGCGCCGATAATCAGGATTTGTGAACATACCGGATAAGAGCCCAAGTCTTCCCGACGGACACGTAAAATAGGGAGGCTTCTCCACAAAGGACATGCCGCTCGTTCCTATGATCTTATCCCCGTCTAATGCCAGCCAAGAAACAAAAGTACCATCTGCCAGGTGTCTGTGATAATAGTCCTGCAGTGCAGATGCCAGGTCCACGTTCTTCGGCACCTCGCGACCTACTGCCGTATATTCCTCCGTAAGCTGCGTAATTCTCATGTCGATAAAGGTATCAAGATCGGCCTCCGTAAGCTTCCTATAAACGATCTCCTTGTCACCGACCTTCTTTACTTGCACGCGTCTTATGTAGATCGTGCGCGTGAATTTGATCTCGTCGCCGCCGGTCTCGCCAACCTTTACGTCAAACTCGTCCGCATCAAATTCCGGGAAGAACACGTCGCCATCTTCGACGGTCGTATCCACCTCCGTGATATACATCTTGTTGACGAGTGGAAGCGCCTCCTTGTACAGCCCATAGCCGCCGGAAATATAGACATTTATCTCACCCTTCGCCACAAATCCCACGCGGCGTCTCGCCTCTTCATCTCCCGCCATGGCGATCGCTTCCTGCACGGAAGAAGCCGTCAGCAGGTTCTCGCCCTCAAACTTCGCAGTCCTCGACACAATGATATTCAGCCGATTCGGCAGGGGATGCCCGATCTCCTCATAGGACTTGCGCCCCATCACGACCACGTTCCCCGTCGTCAATGCCTTAAACTGCTTCTGCTCTCCCTTGATCCTCCAAGGGATCTGTCCATTTTTCCCGATTACGTTATTCTTAGAACGAGCTACGATCAAACCTATCATCTTAATTCTCCTTCCTGTGTCAATGGCACATAATCTTAGTCCATCAAAGTATGTCGCATACCGCGCATTGTGGGTTTTTATGGCAAGGTCAGAATCCACGTACTCCAACAGTCCTGCCACGTCGACCCATTTATATTCCGTCGTCTCGTCTTCCTGCAAAACAACGGAATCCTTTGGACAATCCGTAACCACCAGATAGGAATAAAACATGCTGTGGCTCTTATCCCTGAAGGTGTGGCTGATCAACGTAAACTCATCTGCCACAATCCCCGTTTCCTCAAATAGTTCGCGCTTTGCGCAGGTGACGGGATCCTCGCCATGAACGGCCGAACCACCGGCGCTCGCTTCCCAATACCCCGGGTACACGTCCTTGCTCATATGCCGCTTCGTCAACAGATATGTGCCGTCAACATGCTTCACCAAAATGTCGCAGACCAAATGATATCTTCCCTCCGGAATCTTTAAGTAGCTTCCGTGCGTTCTTTCAAAGGTCTCTCCCGTTGGCTTCCCTTTGCGATCATATAAATCCCAAAGCTCCATAGCCCATTTCGCTCCTTCTTGCAATCTCTATAACGATGCCCCTTTTAACCCTTGCATGATCCGCGCCATCCGCGCATCCCTTTTGTGATATACCGTCTGCAGCGGCCACGGAAGGCCGAGAACGTAATCTCGGTCACCAGAGTCCAGCACCTGTATCCGCGAAAGAAATCCTTCTCGATCCCGATACAGCCACTTTCCGAAATCACATGGCACATACTCCCCAGTCACGGGAATGGTTTTCTTGATCTGCCTGAAACTGATCTTGCCATATGCGTCCTGCACTTGCTCATACGATGCGACGACCTTTTCTCCTGTCGTTCCCGGATCCTCAAGAAAGATCACGCACGTGTCCAGATAATGCGCCCAGACCATTTCACCGATCGTCTTTTGCGGTACCGGATAGGTGAGCTTCTCATGAATCTCCGAAACCGTCAGCCCCTTATCTGCCAAGGCCCGTATCGCATTTCCTGCAGCAAATTCTGTGGCAAATCTTGAAAGTGCCTTTTGAAAAAACTGCTCCGCCATTGATCATCTCCACATTGATTCGCTATTTCTTGATCACGTTCCAATTCCCATCCGTCACGACATATTGAAATTCCGAGTATTCCTTGCTCATCATGACATCCATCAGGTCGTGAAAATCCTCTACGAGATTCACCTTGTTGAGGTCTGCTTTGTTCACCCAATGCATCGTGCCTTCCTCTGACGAAGCAAGCTCTCCTTCGAACTTCGTCGCCTCAAAAAGAAACACCAGGTACCTACCCTTTGCGTAATCTCCGTCACGCATCGGGAACTGCTTTACGCCGCACAATCTCGGATCCAGGATCGTCAGCCCCGTCTCCTCCTTCATCTCGCGCACCGCTGCATCTACGATGGATTCCCCGATCTCAACATGCCCTCCGGGGAGCGTGTAACCCTTCCAATCCTCACTGATCCGGTCCTGTAGCAAAACTCTATCCGCGTCATGGATCAGGCAAAGTACCGTTAATTCGACTTCTTCAGTTCTCCTCATTCCTTCTGCCCTCGTCAAAATCTGCTAATATTTTTTTGAATGCCTTTTCTCTCTCGTGAGCGGTCTCATAATATGTCAAACCATATTTTTCGCACTGCTTTTTCATGAGAATGCTCTGCTCCACAATGTAATGCGCTCCCTCAATAAGCTCCTCATCCGATTTATAAAATGTGTAATCCTTCGGCGTGTCATATTTCTTCTGGATTTCAAATCGCTCCTGCGGTGTTACGTCCGAAGTAAGCAAATAAACGATCTCACAGTTTGCATCGCGAAGATATTTTTCATAATCCTCTGGCAGAAGTTGATACATATCTAGCACCATGCCTGGTTCAAACTCATCATATTCAGCACTGTCTAGCATAGCCCGAACGAAGGGCGTCATTTTACTGCTGATCAGCTTCAGGGTATCCATGGACGACAGACCACAATAGGTGCTGACCCCCGTTTCAGGAAAACACTTTTCAAATCCCGCAATGATCGAATCCATACTGACATGCTGATATCCAAATTCCTTCGACAGCATATGGGAAACCGTACTCTTCCCCGCCCTCGGAACACCCGCGATAATGATGTTATTCTTCATGCCAAAACCTCCTCGCCAGCGTTAATATCATGTCTGGCAGCACAACCTCTCTGCCATAATTATACTTCTCTTGTTCCTCCTCTGATCGTCCAACTAAGGGCTTGCCAGAGGCTGAATTATCTGAAACAACCAAAAGTGCTATGCCTGGAATCTCGAACAACTCTGTCATTAAGTAAAACGAGCTGGTCTCCATTTCGATCAGGTCCGTATCAAAGGCTCGGATCTCATCCAAGTGCATGTACTCCATAACGATGGAAGGGGTGCAAAACACGCTGGCCTTGCGGATCTCGTGTCCTCTCTCCTTGCCGATCTCGATCACTTCATCCACGTAAGCTTGATCAGGGAAAACCTTTGTAAACAGTATATTATCCTTTATGGAATTCTGCAAAAGGAGTGCATCCGCCTGACTTCCGGAAATGGAGAAAGAAGGCGTGCAAACATCGCCCAGTTCAAACTCTTCCTTCAATGCTCCCACCGCACCGATAAAGATCATCTGCTTGAATTGTAACTCTGCGCAGATTGCCAAGTGATCGATCAGATTTCCTGCGGATGACGCAATCTTAATCCATGCAATCTTCAGATCATCCTTTTCGACCAGATATCCCGCAATGTAGGCACCTTCCTTGAGCGTCGTCACCTTGCAATAGGTATCCATCTTTAGCTTGTACGGCGTGAAGCTCGGCGCGATCACAAGCGCGTCATAGCTTATATCCTCGCTCAGCCCAAACGCCTGAAGCGCCATATGCTCCGTGTTGTATTTGTGAAAACACTCCACCATGTTCTTAAGCTTATCTTTCATAATCCAAAAACCCCTTGTCACGCTCGATGTTCCTTCTTGTGAGCTTGTTCCCACCAATGCAACACATCACTCCAAGCTCGTCGTCCCAGACATAGCTGAACCAACAAAAGAGGCCGAAATCCGGCTTCCCGTCCTCCTTGATCCTTCTTTTTATTGACTTCTCAACAATATCGTTACTGCTCCATCGCAATTATGCAAAGCTTCCCGCGTAGCTTATATCCGATCTTTTCATAGCATGCATTGGACGCAACATAATCCGCATCCGTATAAAGCATCGGCACATAACCCTTCTCTTGTGCAATCTTCGAAACCTGATAAACCAGGTTTTCCGCATAATGCTTTCTGCGTTCTTCTACTCTCGTATATACAAGGCTAATGGATGCAAGCTTTCCGTTTAGCCTGTACAGACAGCTTGCGACATGCCTGCCCTGTTCATTTTCCCAAAAATAAATAGTTTTTTGCTCGATCGCCTCCTTGGCTTTCAAGCGATATGCGTCACGACTTTGTTTATCAATGCCCGTCTCTTTCGTCATAAGATCATAGAATTCAACGATTTCTTCAAGATCTCTTTCCGTGCATAAATGGTGCATCCCGTCTGCATCGCCCTTGGGCGGGATCAGCTCAAGGCAATCATAAGCAAACATATTTTTCCTGATCGCAAGCTTCTTACCTTCTTCCTCGGCCCTTTTGATAAAATACTTTGCCAAATGATATTTCATGTTGAAGGCAAATCCTTCATCAAATGGAAAATAGATTTTCGTCAACTGGTATGTCTTTTCCAGCTCCTTTTCAGTTACGTTATCCGGTGTCCAGATCCAAACGGGATAGGGATGTTCCGAATGGCACAAGATCATTCTCTCATGATCCGTCAAAAGTACTCTGCACTGCCCATGCATGATCTTTCCTAACATGAAAAATGTATACGGATCCTGTTCTATCAGTTTATTATCTCGCTCATCCACAAAACAGTCCATGTTTTTCTCCTTCCTACCCATGTTTGCTCTCTGCGAGGTCCTCATTCTTTTACAATGACAATCAACGGAATCTCAATTTCCTCACGCGTCAGTCCCGCATGACCGCCAGGCATTTCCTGCGCCTCAATATGCGTATTGAAGAGTGCCTTCTCAGTTACCGAAAACGCAACGAAGTCACCTAGCATCGCCTCTAGCTCCTTATGATCCTTTCCCGTTCCAAACACCTTTTTCGCAAGTACTTCTTCTTTGGTCAGTAACAGGAAGTCATCACCAAAATGCTTCTTGAAAACCTCAGGAAATGCTTCCTTGCACTCTTCCTTGACAAAAAGATTCAATGTTCTCGGTTCAAGCGAAGGCATACGCACAAGGCAATCCATGATCTCAGGATAATCCAAAATACAGTTGTTCTCGCAATCCACGTGACTATGGTCTGCCGTGATCAAAAACAAGGTATCGGAAAGCTTTGATACCGTCTCCTCCACCATTTTTTCGAGCTTTGTGATCATCTCATGCGTTGCATCGCTCGTAGTTCCAGTCTTGTGCATCGTCGAATCTGGCTCGTTCCAGTAGGCGTAAATAAACTTCTTTTCGGGTTCCTTACAAAGCGTCTCAACGCGCTCCAAAATGGCCTCAAATGTCTGCGGATAGGGCGGCAAAAAAGGCATGGCCGCATAGGCCCTCCCGCCGGTATCATTGATGAGATCGACAATGTTCCGATAAGGCGTATATTTGAAACCTGCATTGAAATCTGCGGCAGGCTTCCCATCCACCAAGGAATCCTCCGCCCATTTTACCCTTCCGTCTGGATAGGTGTCCGTCGGCAGCGCGCCAGCCTTCTCAGAAAGCTGCTCCTGATTCGTAAACACCGTCACATTCTTATCAAGCTGCGGGTAATACATATCCCAGCCAAGCCACCCGTGTTCGTTTGGATATAAGCCGCTTAAGATCGAAGTCGTCGCTGCAACCGTTGTCGGAGGGTAGACCGAATCATAGGCCCCTGCCAGATGACTTCTAAAGAACCCATCCTCAACCAAATGCTTTTCCAAAATGGAGATTCCCATGGCATCCAGAAGCAAAACCACAACATTTTTATAGTCTCTGCCTAGATACTGATCTGCGAGTGGCAGCGTTGCCGCAGTCGTCTTCGCACCAAATTTTTTAAGAACTGAATTTGCCAGATTCACCAAGCAATGTTCATAATCAGGCAAATCACGTAATTTTGCATTCATGTCGTTCCTCCCTATAGGCCACCGTTCATAATGGATTTGATGATATATCCATAGATCACGTCGGCGAATACCACAACCGCTAATACCGCAGAAAAGATCATGAGCGGACGCGCCTTCGCCTTCTTGATCCATGCCGTAAACCGCGGAATGACCAGCGCCCCGTAGACCATTCCAAATACGCCAAAGATCAGAACGGATCTCGCGCAAACGAATCCGTCAATATTTCCCCAGTTCCAAATCTCGACATTGTAATCCCAAAGTCTTACGCCGCCCATGAGGTTAAAAAGCAACCAGCCCGTTGCATACTCTATGATACCAGAACCGATCATGGACAGGAAAAACAACACCGCAGGGTGAAGCTTTTTCTTATAGACAATCAATGTCAAACCCAGTGCGCCAAAAGCATAAATGGGCAGCCACGGCCCAAAGCCATGTCCCCGCTTGATGAAGTACCCAAGATCGATCCGATAAAAGATCATCTCATATACCCAACCGATAAATGCTCCCAGCACCGTAAGAAGAAAAATCCCTATGACTGTCCTTTGTTTTTCGGTAAGTTCACCCTTCATCACAAGTCCTCCTTATGCTTTTACGACTAGAAGTACAATGTCAATCAACAGAAGATGTAGCGGATAAAATACATAAAAGAAATACTGCAGGAACTTATTCTTTTTTCCATTCTTTCCATGATCTTTCCTCAACAAACATACCCGTTAGCCTAGGGACTTCAAATCTTCTTGTGAATAGATCGCACTTACAAAGGAACTCATAGAATACGTGTCGTCCCTGCCCGGCCATGGATTCGTAGTTGCCTTGGCCCTTTGCAAGGATGACCTCTGCCTCATCCATCGCATCCTTTGCATTCTGCGGTAGCATGTCATAAATCGTTCCCGCAATTGCCTCGCCATTCGATACTAATATTGCTACTTGATCAAGCCCTGCATAAATCGCATCCTCCACAGTGGCATCGTTTAGGACCTCTCCGCCCCGCACCATGGCCTTTACGGAAAGCTGTGGGAATCTTAACTTCAATTGCTCGATCATCAACTTATCCAGAACGATCTCTCCGCAGTTATCACACACAAGCAAGAAAAGCTTCGCCTTTTCGCATTCCTTGAGAAAAGAGTTGTAAACTTCTTTGTCATCATCCCGCATCTTCGTGTCGCGAAACAGCTCCAGAAACTCATTCTGATCCACGTGATTCATTGCACCAAAGTCAATATAGTTCCCTATGCGCGCCATAACGATAGCTTTCGCAAGCGGATCCTCCGCTTCCCTAATTTTTCTCCGAAGCTGATCTTCCATTCCAAGGACCAAATCATTATACTGTTTCTTGATGTCCTTATAATCCGCGCTCTTCCCGAAATACTTGACATGCAGCTGGTTGAAAAGATAGACCATATATGGACTAGTGTCATTCTCTTTCCTATTGTTCAGTAGCTCCTTAATCTCGGCAAGATATGCTTTATTATCGGTTTTATTTGCTTGTCGATCGTACAAACACTTGGCACAACTTTCTGAAATCCTCATGTTCCTTTTCTCTCTCCTTAAGGCTTAAAATGCTCCTTGTCCACCGCCTCATAAAGATCCTTCCCCATCTTTTGTTCAAAATAAGCCTTGAGTGCCAGATTGGCATCCCATTTCTCAGGATCATAAGCCCCGTAGCGGCGCTTCACGTCACTCATCCTGTCAATGATGTCCATGACCCCTTCCGCCCCTGAAATAGAATCACACAGCTGGATCAACTTGTCATAATCATCTTGCCGGGCTTCCTGCAGCTTCGTTCTGATCAGCTTGGTCTCTTCCTCCGTTGTGTCAAAATTCCCCACGTACGCTTCGATCCTTCCTTGATTGAAGGAATGTGTTAAACAAATCCTTGCTGCGTCACTATATCCCAAAAACGTCATGTAAGAGTATCCATCCGAAACATGCCCCAAGTGCCTCTTTCCGAACCTTCTGCCAATGTCATGCAATAGTCCGAGTACATAGGCTTTCTCTGGATTCATGCCAGAGTAAATGGCAATTTTTTCAGCGCAGTGTGCCGTCGTTCTGCTGTGATCTCCCCAAGGTCCGGGGTTGCGCTCTTCGGCCTCTTTCAGCAATCTCTCCGCTTCGTCTCTGTCAGGATAGGTCCTGTTCTTTTGGCAGCCATACAGCAAATGGTTTGTCATTCCAAGGAGTTCCCATACTTCAGGAAATGGTACAAAAGGCTTGGGCGGACTTACTTTATCCGAAATACTCTTCTCCATCACGACCAGACTATACCATCTTCCAAATTTGTTGCCGCAACCATGATATCTTCCCACGGTCTCATAACCCATCGCCTCATGAAACAGCTCGCTGTTTCTGTTTAGGTACTCATCGTCCCCTTCCATGGGAACGGCAACAACCGCATAAACATTGGTCACGTTTTGCCTCCGCAGAATCTCCTCCAGCTTTTCATAAAAAAGCTTTCCGAGTCCCTTCCCATGGTGCTTTTCATCGATATAGACGGAGGTCTCTGCCGCCCATTGAAAAGCAGCCCGAGGGCGAAATCTTCCCGCATAAACATATCCAACGATCTGCCCATTCTCCTCCGCGACGAGATAAGGATAGTTTTTCAGCGTCCCTCGGATGCGCTCCTGAAACTCCTCCACCGACGGCACCTCATATTCAAACGTGATCGCCGTGTTTCTTATGTAGTACTCATAAATTTTCAGCAGCGCTTGTGCATCCTCTTCCCTTGCAACCCTAATGTTCATCCTCTATTCCCTTCCTAACGCGCCACCCCAATGACTTGCTTTGTTTCCGTGGGACCATAGATCTTTTCAGGAACATAACTCATATTGAACCGTTTTCCGTCAACGCGCTCATATTGACTTGGTTTCTTTGCCGCTGCATAATATATGGGCGTTCCCATCATTCCAGCTCTTTCGCACTTATCATCCGTCCCCGCAACAACCTTAGCCACAGTCTCAATCGCCTCATCAATCATGGAGATTTCCATAACTTCATGACCACCATACATGATATCGAATTCCGATTGATGCTCCTTGAGATGTAGAAGATTTTTCAAGTATGTGATAATCGGCAAAGAATTCTCGAATTCCAGCAACGTATTGCTGTTACACGCATCTCCGCAATAACAAAACCTCGTTTTGTGATCAATCAAAACGATGGAACCCGCCGTGTGACCGCCGACATATACCACCTCAATTTTTCTGTCTCCCAAATCAAATTCATCCCCATCATATACAGGAAATATCTTGATTGGATTCCAATCAGCAAAGTTATCATCCAGGACCATTTTGTCACGGAATTCTTCAGGTGCCATTTGCTGTGCAAACTCAAAAACCTTTTCCTTGCTTATCCCAACACACTCTTGGAAAAACCCGATGTCACGATGATGCAAATAGCAGTGATCAAAATGAAAATTTCCGCCGATATGATCAGAATGCGCATGCGTGTTGACAACCTTGATCGGCTTGTCCGTCAGCGTTTCGCAGTAGGCTTTCAGATTGCCTATTCCGATGATGGAATCAATGAGCAGCGCGTAATCACGCCCCTCCACAAGATAACAGATCGCCGGTGTCGAACCCCCAATGTTCTTGATCATCCAGCTCTTTTTTGCGATTTCCTCAGAGCAAAAATATGTAATCCCCATGTCATGTCCTTCCCTTCGTTCTATTTTGTTTGGAATGATTGCCTTCTTAAGAAAAATTCTTCCGTATCATTATATCATTTTTTGATCTTTTTTTCTCCCCAATATCCTTGTTTTCTTTTTTGTTTTTTGATGCCCTACTCTCTTGGCACTTTTCTATTTTAGCGTCCTACTCCCTTGGCCTTCTTTCTATTTTTCATGCCTTACTCCCTTTGCCCCCCTCCGAGGCCCCAATTCTCATTGGGCGGTTCATGGATCACGATAAAAATATCCGTTGGCACAATGCCCAGCCTCTCACCAAGCTTTTTTGTGACCGTCTCGATCAAGGCTTTTTTCTGTTCCTTCGTTCTTCCCTGAAACATCGTGATCTCTATGATCATAAACTGGTCTGTCTTCTCCAAAGGAGCTTCAAAATCTGCCCTGTCGATCTCAATGATTCTCTGAAACTTGTCCCAATCGGCGATGCCAATACTCTCCAGCAAACCTTCATGAATGCAGTCCAGCAAGATTTTCTTATATTCCGCGCTCTTCCCTTTGATGATCTCAACCCGAACCAAAGGCATGGTCACTCCCCCTTTACATAAATTTATTTTCATACGCCCATCCGCTTGTCACGCTTCGCTTGCGCTATAGGATTTTGTGCATTTTCACGCACTCAAACACGCCGCTCATATAGACTTCATCGCTTATTTTCTCGTATCCAAGCTTTTCATAAAACCCAACGGCCACCGTGCGGCTGTCCACGATGATCTCCTCGTAGCCAAGATCCTTGATCCAGCTTTCGGCCTCATGCATCACCCGTTCTCCCAAATGGTGCTCCCGATATTCCGGAAGGACCACGACCCTTCCAATCGTCACCACATTTTCGCTGGTCTCATAAAACCTGCAGGTCGCAACCGGATAACCTTTGTCGAGAAGAAGGATATATTTTGTTCCTTCCCCGTCATGCTCGTCAAACTCATCCCGCAGCGAAATGTGGTGCTGGCGGTTCATGCCCTGAATCCTTACGCTATATGCTCCCGCGCGCTGCCATTCCTCCTCGGCGCGCATCACTTCCAATTCTTCCATACTGCCTCCTTATATGCCCGGCGTAAGTTCACTTTGCAAGGCACTCCATCAGACGCCTTTAAGGTTCCGTTATTCATGGCGATGATCTCATGGTGAAAACTGTCTTGAAATCCGTTAAACGGAAGCAGCGGCGCCGGCTTACGCATTCCATCTTCCATTCATTAGGGCTTTCTTCGGATTCCACAGGCCGGTCCTGCCAGCATCTGCGCCTTGTGCGCTTCCACCTCAGGATCCGCCAGCACGTCCGCATATTCCGGATGCTTTGCAAACCATTGGATGGAATAGGAAC
This sequence comes from Lachnospiraceae bacterium, assembly GCA_017527205.1. GTDB lineage: Bacteria > Bacillota > Clostridia > Lachnospirales > Lachnospiraceae > Acetatifactor. The sequence goes on from JAFXQK010000028.1 coordinate 20,526, forward strand.
AGGAAAGCTCTGCCTTGATTCCGTCCTTTCGAAGCTGCTCCGCTACGGTCTTTGTCAATTCCCCCGCGATCCCGCGCCCTGAGTACGCATCCTCAACGATCGTATGCTCGAAATTCACTACTCCCGGCCGTACTTCCGGATGATCAATATATCCAATCCTCGTTCCATCCTCGTCTTCCAACCAGGTTCTTTTTTCATCCCTCTGATACTTCATGCATAACCCTCCTATAGCTTTATTTCCATGTATCTCCGATAGGTTTCAAATCCCGCAGACTCGTAAAACTTCAGCGCCCCCTCGTTAAACTCCCACATGTTCAGTTCCAGCCTCTGAAACCCTTTATCCTTCGCATATTTCTTGATAAACTCGATCAGTTCCGTCGCAACGCCTTGCCGCCTGCATTTTTCTGCCACACAAAACTCATCCACGTCCATGAAATCCCTTGGAAACATAAAAGGATTCCCTGGCTTGTAAATGCAGTTCAACACCGCAATGCCGCAGATCTCCCCGTCCCTTTCCGCAACCACAATATCCTTATTTGGGTCCTTCCAGATCTCATAAATATAATCCCGAAGCGCAGCGTCGAACCCTGGCTTAAAAATGTCGGGCCGACCTTCCACGTGCACGTCATTCACTTCTTTTCGGAGCTCATTTACCTTCTCCAATTCCTCTTCCCTTGCAAATCTTATCATCATTTTATCTCCCAATGATCTTGTTTTTTCCAAATGTCGGTGATATTCCAAACCGCTCCAGGCAGCCAATCTGCTTTCAGATTCTCTTAAATAGCCTAGCGCTCCAAAACTGCATCTCCAACTCATCCAAGTAAAAATGGAGTATTGCTTTCCAGTTTTTAGTTGCCGTGCTTAAAACCACGTACTGCGCTTCAGACTTAACCTTATCTTCAACATATCGGAAAAGCTTTTCTCCGACGCCCTGAGATCTTTTCTCTGGAATAACATACAACTCCTCGACTTCAAAATATGGAGTCCCTTCCGGCATGATCGCTTTCATCTGCTCAGACTTATAAATCTTTCCAAACAAATACCCTATTACTTCGCCTTCCTCTTCTGCAAAGAAAATGCGGTTACCTTCAATGTCTGATTTATCATTGGTTCTATATCCATAACAGCTGTTCTCCGCGGTCCAATCTTCTGACAGCTTGATCAGTTTTGCTAAAACGGCATCATCAAGTTCTACTTCACTGATACTCATATTCTTTTCTTCCTTATTCTTTTCTTCCGTGCTCATGAACAAATTGTTTTCGCGTTCAACTTACTGAGAAGCAAAACTATACTTTCTTAACACACCAAATGACATTCTTGGCCGATCCTTCTCCGCTCTCCTTATGGTATCCGCCATATACGTTCACAATCTCAAATCCCGTAAGCTCAAGAAGATACTTCATTTCCTGCCTGTAGGTCTGCCTCATTTTCAGTGGCCGGATTCTCTCGCCAATCACCGCTCCATTATCGTCCAAGGTCTCAAACTTCCAATTCCCGCTCATGATCTGCGTATAGGGATCATAGGAGATGGCATTATAGATTTTTTCACGCTGGCCCTGTTTGTTTACGTACTCCAGCCGCAGAGAATAGTCGTTCTCTTTGGTGTTCATCTGCTGGGCCTGAAAGAACGGATGCGGATCAAAGGTGTTGAACGTCAGCATTCCGCCTTCCACAAGATTCTCCCGGATATTCAAAAGAGCCCTCCGTTGCAGATCGGGCGTCAGCAGATGCATAAATCCGCTTCTTGCTATGATCGCACAGGAATATTTCTTATCACTTTGAAACTCCGTCATGTTAGCCGGAAAAATATTTAGGTCATATCCCTTCTCTTTTGCTTTCTGATCAGCGACGCGGCACATTGCCTCCGACAGATCGGTTCCGTCTGCCATAATTCCATGCTCTGCAAGGTATAGCAAAACCGCTCCCGTTCCGCACGCTATGTCAATGACTCCGTCTTTTCCGAATTCTCTGGCAAAATCAAGATAAAACTCTTGAAATCCCGAATGATTATCCTCCTTTTTATACATCATGTCCAAATACAGATCGTAATTCTCCGCCACGTCATCAAAATCATGTAAATCCATATCGTTCGCCTCCCCTTACTATGACATGATTGAATATAAAATTTCTACAAACTTGAAGTTGCCAGGCTTTTCCTCTCTATCTCAGCAAACTTGAAGTTGTATGTTTCTGCAAGCAGTGCGTCATAGCCACATGCGAATGGACACCGCACACCTATTTCTGCTTGCTCAGATTTCATTTTCGTCTTGCAGGCAAAC
>JAFXQK010000029.1 GCA_017527205.1 Lachnospiraceae bacterium
AAATGGCGATAGAACGACGTGCAAAGCCGAAATGGCGATAGAACGACATGCAAAGCCGAAATGATGGATAGGACGAAATGATGAACGATCAGGAAATGGCGGACAGACAAAAAGCACAATTTCAGAAGATGACGGAGACGCCAATTGCGCCGCTGGTGATAAAGCTTGGGATTCCGACGACGATCAGCATGCTTGTGACAAGCATCTACAACATGGCAGACACCTTTTTTATCGGGCAATATGGCGCTGGCGTAGTAGATCCTCTCGTCACGGACGTTGAGGCGGCCTCGACGAGCGCATCGGGTGCAGTCGGCGTCGTTTTCGGCCTGATGGCGATCATTCAGGCGTTCGGCTTCATGTATGGGCAGGGAAGCGGCAGCATTTCCTCGCGCGCGCTCGGTGCCAAGGAGGTGGACAAGGCCTCGAAGTATTCCTCCACGGGCTTTTTTGCAGCACTGCTGACGGGAGCTGCAATGACGATTCTGGGGCTTCTTTTGCTGGATCCTTTGATGCGTCTTCTCGGCAGCACGGAAACAATTCTGCCCTATGCGAGAACCTATGGTTTATATATTTTGCTCGCGGCACCGTTTATGTGTTCGAGCTGTGTCTTAAACAACGTGCTTCGATTTGAGGGGCAGGCAGCCTTTGCCATGATCGGCCTGGCATCGGGCGGCATTATCAATATTTTTGGCGACTGGCTCCTCATGAGTCAGTTTCGCATGGGCATTCAGGGAGCTGGCATTTCGACGGCCATATCACAGCTCATCAGTTTTAGTCTTTTGCTCTCGATGTTTCTTCGCGGGAAGACGTCGGGCAAGCTTGCACTTCGCAATGTTTCCAAGGATTTTAATGATTTTGTCCTGATTTGTAAGACGGGACTTCCGAGCCTTGTAAGGCAAGGACTCACCAGTATTTCCACAATGCTATTGAATGATCGCGCGGGTCTTTATGGGGATGCGGCCGTGGCTGCCATGTCCATTGTCAACCGCGTTTGTTTTTTTACCTTTGCAACGGCCCTTGGCATCGGTCAGGGCTTCCAGCCAGTCTGTGCCTTCAATTATGGCGCAAAGAAATATGGGCGCGTTCGCAAGGCATTTCTATTTACGTTTCTGGTCGGAGAGGTGTTCCTCGGAGTCGTTGCGCTGGTCGGCATCTGGTTTACGGAGCCGCTGGTTCGGATTTTCCGCGATGACCCTGAGGTAGTACGGATCGGAGCATTGGCGCTGACGGCGCAGTTTATCGGGCAGCTTTTCCAGCCCTTGTCCGTCTGCACCAACATGTTATTTCAGAGTGTCGGGAAGGTCGGTATCGCAACGCTCATGTCCATGCTGCGGAGCGGTCTGTTCTTCCTGCCGGTGCTCCTGATTACCTCTGCAGTCCTTGGATTGCCGGGAATTCAATGTTCTCAAGGGATTGCTGACATATTGACAATGTTTGTGGCGGTACCGTTTGTGCTTCGGTTCCTGAAAGAGATGAAGGGACTGGAAGAGAAGAGTAGGGAGTTGGAAAATGAGAAGGCTATGGGGTAGGTGGATTTTGTGCGTGCTTGTCCTGACACTGGCATTTTCAATGGGTCATGCCGTGGCGGCGGAGGATGGGGAGCAGGCTTCTTCGTATACAAGGATGCTTGCACGGAAAAATCAGGAGTTTATGTCTGGGGATGCCGTTATTTTGGGGGAACTTCCCGTGCAGGAAGCGAAGGACTATACCCTGATGGTCTATATGATCGGTTCCAACCTGGAGAGTAAGCTTGGCAGTGCCAGTGCTGACGTCGAGGAGATGGAAGAGTCGGGTCTTGATTTTGAGAGCACAAATCTGATTCTTTATACGGGCGGCAGCGCAAGATGGTTTTCCGACGTGCCCTGCGACAGGAACTGCGTCATTGACATGAGCAGGCAGGGAGAGAACCGCGTTGTTGCCGGTACGGCGAAAAACGCGGACATGGGGGCGTTTGAGACACTGGCGGCCTTTGTCAATTTCTGCACGGAGAAATATCCTGCGGAGCATTATGGTTTGATTCTTTGGGATCATGGCGGCGGACCGCTTTGGGGATATGGCGCGGATGAACTGTTTCAGGGGGACGGACTGCTGTTATCGGAGATGCAGCTTGCGATGGAAAGAACGGTTTTTTCAGAGAGCAGAAAGCTGGATTTTGTGGGTTTTGATGCCTGTCTGATGGGAAATCTTGAGACCATGGCGGTCTGGGCGCCGTATGCGGAGTACTTTGTCGCTTCGGAGGAGTTGGAACCAGGTGATGGCTGGGATTATCATTTTTTGAAGGCATTGAATCAAAAATCGAAGGATGCAGTCAAGGTTACGACGGCCATTGTTCAAAGCTACGAAAAGTATTATAAAGCCAATCAGACGCAGTATTTTCATCCAGACGTCACGCTTTCCGTAACAAAGCTTTCGGAGATCCGCGAGGTACAGGCGACACTGGCAAACGCAGCGCTCGTGATGACGAAGGACATGGAGCATGGACAGGCCAAGGAGCTGTTTGCAACGCGTGCCAAGGCAAAAAGCTTTGGCATGACGGGGCGCATTGAGGATGGAACGCAGTTTTATTATGACCTTGTTGACATGGGGAGCTTTGCCGAGGAATTCAAAAAGCGGTCGGAGACCGAGGGAAAGGAAATGCTGGCGGCCCTCAAGCAATTCGTGGTAAAGAACTATTCCAACGTAGAGGGTGCGAGCGGCGTGACCTTTTACTATCCCGCAAACAATCGCATGCAGTATCATGAGATGCGGGAAACCTATGAGAAATTGGGCCTAAATCGGGAATATGGCGATTTTATTAAGAGTGTCGGAAGATCCTGGCTAAGCTCTGAACGGCAGGACTTTGATCTGGCGGCGTTGACGCTGAATGAAAAGGGAACGGAATATGTACTCTCCTTGACGGAGGAGCAGGCAGCAGCCGTCGTGAATGCGAGCGCTTCGATTTTGGTGCGTGAGGAGAGTGGAGAGTTCTGGGCGGCGATGGATCGGATCGCGGCGTATCCTGACGAGAATGGCGTGATTCAGCTTCCGGGAGATCCAAAGCTAGTGACGCTGGAGACAAGTGGAACGCGTCTTTTGTGGCCTACGACGCTGGCAGAGGATTCAGCGAAGAGAAGGGTGTATCACACGGTTCGTACGAGGCTTCTTAGCAGCGGAGAGTCCATATTCCAGAGACCTGCTGTTTGCTATGAGGACGTCACGGTGATCCTGCAAGGAGGCGTAAAGGGCGACTCGCTGACCGTCAAGGCCATCAACAGCATTTCTGAGGACGCTCAGGGCGCTGGCAAGGAGTCCATTGACGTCTCCCATTATGATTCGATATTTTATTACTATTCGCCGAAAATTCCTGCATGGGATGCGGATGGCAATTTTCTGCCCTATGAAGAGTGGCGGCAGTCATCAGACAATCGCTCCGGCATGCAGACGCTGGAGGAGCGGTTTGGGTTCTCGTTACTGTCTGCCTCCCAGCTATCGGAGGATTTATATTATGTCGTGACGTTGGAGGATGAAGGTGGACAGCTGTATGTTACAGAACCCGTGAAAATAGAGCCCGCAAGGAAATATGAGATTTACCGGGAGCTTACGGAGCAGGGTGAATTGATCTATCAGCTTTATAAGGATCATGCAACGCTTCTGTCCTATACGGGTACGGATACGCACCTGGAACTTCCCAATCGCGTGCAGAATCGGTACGTGACGGAGATTGCACCGTATGCATTTTCTGATCTGGCTGTCGTGCAGGGTGCAGATGCATTGCCCCTTAGGAGCATCCGCTTCCCCAATCGGTTACAGAAAATCGGTGCCGGAGCCTTCCAAAACTGCGTGTCCCTGGAGGTGCTGGACCTTCCCTCGGCCATGGACGTCATTGGTTCCAAAGCTTTTTATCATTGCATTGGTCTTAAGGAGGTAAAGCTTCCCTCCGGCATTCGTACCATGGGGGCCTATGTCTTTGCCGAGTGCAGCGGTCTGAACCAGGTGACGCTTCCTTCGAATGTTAATACCATCGGAAAAGGCGTGTTTGCATGCTGTGAGAGTCTGGAGAAAATCGTACTTTCCAGCGCAAATTCACATTACAAGATGACGGACGGAGCCTTGTATACCAAGAGCGGTAAGCTTCTGCTTTCCGTTCCGGCAAAAAAGACGGGAAGCTTTACGGTCGGCAAGGAGACAAAGAAAATTGCGTCGGATTGTTTCTCTTACTCGAGACTGAGTGAGGTTGTGCTGCCAGAGGGGTTAGAAACCATAGAAAATTATGCATTTTATGGGGCTATTTCGCTTCGGGTTCCGGCCTTTCCCGAGAGCCTAAGGAGCGTAGGCAGATATGCCTTTTATGCGGGTTGGAATCAGTTGAAGCTGTCTGAGGCGGCAAAGGGTGTTCAGGAGATTAGAATTGGAAAAAATGTCACTACCATTGGACGCGAGGCATTTGCCGGGTTCGTGGAGCGGCGTTTTAGCGTCGATGCAGAAAATCTCTCGTTTTCTGAGAGAGACGGCGCGCTTTTGAACAAGGCGGGCGACGCCATTTTAGAGTTTGCCGCGAATGGTCAGAATACCTTCCTTATTCCGGAGGGCGTGAAGGTCTTTGACCTAAGTATTTTAGAGCAAATTGGGCAGGACGGAAGTTATGTGGAAAATCCACCCTATCACGTATATGTACCCGACAGCGTGATGCGCTTTACGGGAAGGACGACCTTCCTATGGGATGTCGTGCTGCATTGCAATCCCGGATCGGCGGCGGAGCAGTATGCGCAGGATCAAGAAATCAATGTTTCTTATGAATGGGATCCCATAGAGCGGGAGCTCACGAAGAGTACGCCAAAGGGTAATCTGACCTATCAGCTTACGGCGAAAAAGGCGATACTGGTGCATTATGAGGGAACGGATGAGGAATTGGTACTCCCCGAGGAGGTCGCGGGGCGGCCCGTATTGCAGATCGGAAATGGCATGAAGGGTCTGGTGGGCGCGCTTACTCCGAAGACGGTAAAGCGCGTGGTACTTCCAAAGACAACGGAGACCATTGCGGCTCATGCGTTTGAATATTTTGGTGAGTTTGCGTGCGAGCTTCCCGAGGGCGTCAAGGTGATCGGGGATCAGGCATTTGCCTACTGCAGCGTGCCCTTTACGGAGCTTCCGAAGGGGCTTTTGGATCTCGGAGCGGAGGCACTCGGAAGCGGGTGTGATTTTAGCGGCGGCGTGACGATTCCCTCCGGCATTCAGAGGATTGCGCCCGGGGCGTTTCATGGGATTGCAGTGCCGGAATTTCGAATGGAAGGCGAGAATCCTGATTATGCCGTGCGCGATGGCATGCTGTACGCCGCAAACGGACGGTTCTTGCTGGCGGCGAGGCTTCCTGGCGCGGATGGCAAGTTGACGGTTCCGGAGGGAACGGAGGTAATAGGAACTCTTGCCTTCAGTGGTTTGCCCGTGACAGAGGTGAGCCTGCCTTCGTCCGTCACGCTGATCGCGCAGTATGCTTTTGCCTATTGTACGCAGCTACAGGCGATCACGTTACCTGAGGGATTGCAGAATATCGGTTCCTATTCCTTCGTTTACACGGGCTTTAAGCAATTGGAGCTTCCAAAGAGCTGTACGAGAATCGGTACGGCGGCCTTCTTCGGCTCGTATCGGTTGGAGAAGGTGGCGGGAGCGCCGCAGATTGTGGAGCCTTATGCGTTCGCGTATTGTCAGAGCCTCTGGGACGTCGCTTTTTCGGAGGGACTGACGGAGATTGGAGACTGTGCATTTTATCAGACGGCAGTTACTTCTGTTTCCCTGCCAGACAGTCTGTACTTACTGGGAGCTCAGGCTTTTGCATCAGACACGCCAGGCATTCGAAGCAAGGTCATGAAGGAGATGACAATTGGCAGCAAGCTCAGCCATATTGGGGAGAATGCTTTCGGAGGTCTGTCCATTTCTCAATTTGTCGTAGCCTCAGAAAATGCATGCTTTGCCGTGACGGACGGGTTCCTTACGGATAAGGCTAGGCGACGTTTGTTTGCATGTCCCGTGGGAATGACGGGGGAGGTAACCATTCCCGACGAAATTCACGAGATTGCGCCATATGCGTTATATGATTGTGAATATATCACGATGATTACGATTCCGGAAACGGTTGACGTCATTGGACAAAATGCTTTTTGTGATCATGTTCCCGAGGGTGGGGCGAAGGGAAGCCGGCCGATTCTCCGGTGTAAGGAAGGGTCAGCGGCCTATGTTTTTGCCGTGACGCGTAATTGGCCATATTTATTAGATGTGATTGACGATGAAAGCAAGAAATGATAGAATATTTGTATAGTCTCACGTTATTTGTCAGAAAATTGACAAGCGTTTGAGGCGGATCATCAAGTGGGAAAGGAGTGATCAACGATGAAGAGGAAAAAAAGCTTCTTCATGATGTTAACTTATGTTCTGTCATGTTCCATGTTCTTATCTTCCTGTGCAACTTCCGGAGGCTCTGCGGAGACGGGGAGCAGCACGGTGGTTGAGAGCCAGGTAACGCAATCCTCGCAGGATGCAACGACGGAGTCTTCTCAGGAGAGTTCGCAGTCTGAGGAAGAGACTGGTTTGCCGGAGCAGGTTTCCTTGAAAACAAATCTAAACGAAGTGATTGTGAATTTTGCCGCGACGGCAGAAAATTTTAAGGGGGAAACCCTTGTCTTAGACGGCATGAAGCCGCTTGGCGACATTCCTGCGATTGAAGTGAAGGAGCCGGAGGTCTACTCCAAGGAGCAGATTGATAAGGCCAACAGAGCCATGCGTGATTATAAGCCAAGCGTCAGCGTTGAGATTATCAACAACGCAAAGGAGTATTTTGTGTATGACAAGCTGACCAAGGAGCAGCAGGGCATTTATGATGCCTATTATTTACTGGCGCAGGATCCGACGACGCAGGAGAACATCGTATCCTTCCAGACTGCCATGGACGTAAATTCCGCAGAGATCGGGCCGCAGTTGTTTATGCCTATGCTGGCGCTTGTTTATGACCATCCGGAGCTTTGGTGGATGAATCCTTGGAATGGCACGGCGACGGTGGGCTGGGGCGTTGGTGAGCAGAAGAATGGTAAGACTACCATATACGCCGGATTTACGGAGACCTATCCCACGTTTGAGAAGGACGTGGCAGCGTTCAACAAGTCCGTGGAGCTGTTCCTTTCGGACATCGACAGAAATGCCAGCGAAGAGAAAATTGCGCTGCAGGTTCATGACAAGCTGATTGATTGGGTGACCTATGATGATAAGGTTCTGCAGGATGGGCTTGTGGATTTTGCACATACTGCATTTGGACCCATCGTTGCAAACTCTCGCGGCGAAGCGCATTTGTGTGTATGTGACGGTTATTCCCAGGGCTATGTCTATCTGTTACAGCAGCTCGGGGTGACGGCGGCAGTCGTGGTCGGCCCCGTCAGCAACGCAGGTGCGGATGGACAGATGGGCCTGCATGCCTGGAACATTGTACGAATCGACGGTCGCTGGTATGAAGTGGACACAACCTGGGATGATCTGACCTATCTGCCTGATGCGGTATTAAATCAGTGGGATAAGTCGGCAAATGGCTATCAGTATTATGTGGAGATGGTGAATGACAAGGTTTACATGGATCGCCTTTACCATTATATGTACTGTATTACCACGAAGGAAATCGCGAATTATCAGCCGCCGGAAAGTCTTACCTATACCAGCCGCGATGGCAGAGTACGACTTGGCGTGATCGGCGCGTCTCAGCGCTGGCGCATACATGAGAAGCCGGAAACGGGAAATGGATTTGAGGACAAGTACACGGTATTGTTGCCCGAGGCAGACGGATCCCTTTCCACCGGTGGTGGAAGCAGCTCGCAGCAGGATGACGACTGGGACGAGGATGACGATGAGGTTTGGGACGGCGGAACCGGTGACATTCATGATTTGATTGGCGGTGCGGATTACAAACAGATTGCAGGCTCCTATTATGTGTCAAAGTATAATCAATATGACCAGGCAACCCTGGAAAAATACTATGGCAAGGACTATTACAAGCAGCTGTCCATGTTTGATCTCAAGGCGAACGGAAGCGGTGCGATCTATGAAAATGGCTCCACGCTGAATTTTTACTTTATTTTCGACGGATATTTTCTGTATCTGTATTCCGAAAACGGAGGAAGTCTGTTCCTGCAGTATGATAAGGGGAATTTCCTGATGTACGACTATTATGGGAATGTTTATACGTTTTCGAAATTAAAGTAATCTGTTCTGAGAAATTGGCTGTACGTGTGCAATGCCTCCTTCCGTGAGAAGGGGGCATTGTTTAAATCGGAGGAATGATTAAGCAGGTTATGGAGCAGCATGACAGGAAGAAAAGTGATGTCATACGGTGGTTTCTGGTTTTCTTGGCGTTCGGGTTTGTCGGCTGGGTGTATGAGGTTTGTATTGTGTGGTTTGAGATGCACCTGGGATTTGAAAACCGGGGATTTCTTTTGGGGCCCTGTTTGCCGATCTATGGCGTTGGCGGGCTGCTCATCCTTGTGGTGACGGTAAAGGTGAGAAAGCACCCAATCCTTTGTTTTTTGGTAGTCTGTCTGTTTGCGACGAGTTTGGAGCTTTTGGCGAGCTATTTGATGGAATGGTGGATGGGAAGCTTTCTTTGGGATTACCGCAATACGGGATACGGGCCGACCTTTGAGGGACGGATCGCGCTGCGCTCGAGTCTGCAGTTCGGACTCATGGGAATGGCGGCGGTCTATGTCGTATATCCACTGATGAATAAGGTCGTTGAAAAGGTGCGTGAAAAGCTTCCGAGGTGCTACCTTGTCATGACGCTGATGCTGTTGGCAACGTTCCTGGCCGATCTGGTTTATCACCTCATTCACGGAAGCAATGCGAAATGGTAAGAAATAAGACAGTGAGGAATGTTCTTGCTGTCTTATTTTATGCTTGCCATATGCGACGTTTTTGGATAAAATAGTTTGTATGGATATTTTTGTCCGGAAAGGAAGGTAACGTATGTTAGTTCAAAAGTATAAGGACATGCTTTCAAAAAAGTCCGTGATTCGTGAGCTCTCGGAGTTTGCTACGGCGCGCGGACAGGAAATTGGCTATGAAAATGTATTTGACTATAGTCTTGGCAATCCGTCTGTTCCCGTTCCTAAGGCTTTTACGGACAGAATGATCCAAATGCTGGCAACCCGCGATCCCATGGAGCTTCACGGTTATAGCCCCAGCCTTGGCATTACCTCCGTTCGCGAGGCGATAGCCGCATCCCTGGAACAGCGCTTTGGCATTCCCTATCGCAAGGAGCATATCTTTATGGCAACGGGCGCGGCAGGTGCACTGGCACATGCCTTTCGTCTGGTGACGGAGCCCGGCGATGAGATCCTTACCTTTGCGCCTTACTTCCCGGAATACGGTCCCTACGTCAATCTGACGGGCGCCGTTTTGAAGGTGGTTCCGCCCAACACGGAGACCTTCCAGATCAACTTCCCCGCCTTTGAGGAAATGCTGACGGACAAGGTGATGGCGGTGCTGATCAACACCCCGAATAACCCTTCCGGCATCGTGTACTCCACGGAGACGATCCAAAAGCTGACCGATCTTATGAGAAAGAAATCCGAAGAATACGGACATGAGATTTACCTGATCTCTGACGAGCCCTACCGCGAGATCGTGTTTGCGGGCGTTGATGCACCCTGCGTGTCCAAATTCTATGACAATACCATCATGTGCTACTCCTTCTCGAAGTCCCTGTCATTACCCGGCGAGCGTATCGGCTATGTTGCCATCAATCCCGCCTGCAAGGATGCGGAGGACATGATCGTGATGTGCGGCCAGATCTCCCGCGGCATCGGACACAACTGCCCGCCCTCCATCATTCAGCTGGCCGTGGCTGACGTGCTCGACAAGACGGCAGACCTTTCCGTTTATGAGACCAACATGAACCTGATCTATGATTGCCTTGTAGAGCTTGGCTTCACCGTTGTAAAGCCCGGCGGAACCTTCTATATCTTCCCGAAGGCTCTCGAGCCCGATGCCGTCATCTTCTGCAACAAAGCGAAGAAATACGACCTTATCCTCGTACCCGCTGACAACTTCGGCGCACCCGGCTTCTTCCGCATGGCCTACTGCATCTCCACCGAGAAGGTAAAACGCTCCCTCGAAGCCATGCGCAAATTCGTAGAAGCAGAATATAAACATTAATTCTTTGCGATTAGACATAAAAGTTTGTATTGCTAGTTCCTATAGGGAGCGAATATAAGCAATACCTCTATCAATTCGAGATGACCATGCCTATCCGCAGGGACGATAGCAAATTTTCCGTCGGGAGGCTTGCGCTTAGCCGCTGCCACCGAGCGCGAACCCGCGAAGCGGGAAACAAGCGCGAATGGCAGCAAATAAGGCGCGCGAGCCGAGCAGGAAAATTTGCGTGTCCCGTGGATAAGCTGGTCATCTCGGATGTGAAAGCAAATAAAAAAGGAGACAGAAATGTACCAAGCAGGACTAGTTTTGGAAGGCGGCGGCATGAAAGGCGTGTACACCGCCGGCGTATTAGATTTTTTCCTGGAGAAAGACATCATGCTCTCCAGCGTGTACGGCGTTTCGGCAGGTGCCTGCCACATGTGCAGCTATGCCTCGAAGCAAAAAGGCCGTGCCAGGGACGTCTCCGTGGACTACCTTGAGGATAAAATGTACTGCAGCGCGAGGAGCCTGATCTTAACGGGTGACCTCTTCAACGTCGACGTCGGGTACCATTTGATCCCCGACTACCTGAATCCCTTTGACCACGAGGCCTTTCATCAGTATCAGGGCAAGATTTATTCCGTTGTGACCAACATCGTCACGGGAATGCCGGAATACCTAAGGATCCGCGACCTGAAACAGGACATTGACGCCATTCGTGCATCGGCTTCCCTCCCGTTGATGGCAAGAACCGTGGAGATTGACGGAAAGCTGTACCTTGACGGCGGCATCGCAGATCCCATCCCCATTGCAAAGTCCATTTTGGACGGCAATCGGAAGAACGTGGTCATCCTGACGAAGGAAGAGGGTTATGTCAGAAAACCGACGGATAAAGCTTCCCTTGCCCTCATAAAAGCCAGATACAAAAAATATCCTAAGATATATGAATTGATGGCAGAGCGCCACAAGAGTTATCATGCGACCATGGATTACCTGTATCGCCAGGTTGAGAACGGTCAGGCCTACGTCATTCGTCCGAAGCACGCCAGCAAGGTCGGCAGGATTGAGAAGAATAAAGAAAACCTGCTGGAGCTGTATCGGACGGGTTACGAGGAAGCCAAGGCGCATTATGAGACCTTGATGGAGTATCTGGGAAAGGAATCTGACTACAATGGATAAGTTTTTTGACGTCATTAAGGCAATGATTTACGGAATCGTGGAGGGCATTACGGAGTGGCTCCCCGTCAGCAGCACGGGACACTTGATTCTGGTGGAAGAGTTCCTTCCTTTTAAGAGTACCGGCGAGGGTTTCTTTGACATATTTGACGTGGTCATTCAGCTGGGTGCAATTATTGCCGTGGTCATCCTGTTTTGGAACAAGATTTGGCCCTTTGGTCTGCCGCAGAACCAGAAAAATCCACAACCTGGAATCTTAGGCTACGTCAAGCTGGATAAGATATTCCTCTGGCTTAAAATCATGGTTGCCTGCGTGCCTGCTGTCATTATCGGCTTATTGTTTGATGACGTGTTTGACGCCCTGTTTTACAATCCCGTGTGCGTCTCCATCGCGCTGATCGTGTTTGGTGTTGCCTTTATCGTTGTGGAGAACTGGAACAAAAACAGAAGGCCTGCGGTGCGTAGATTGGATGACGTTACGTTCAAGACGGCACTCCTCATCGGTATTTTCCAGCTGCTTGCCGCCATCTTCCCGGGAACCTCCCGCTCCGGCGCAACCATTGTGGGAGCCCTGCTCATCGGCGTGAGCCGCATTGTTGCAGCGGAATTTACGTTCTTCCTTGCAATTCCCGTCATGTTCGGTGCAAGTCTCTTAAAGGTAGTAAAGTATTTGGCAGATGGAGGTTCCTTTACCGGATTTGAGCTTGTCTTAATTATGATTGGCACGATCGTTTCCTTTTTTGTTTCGCTGTTCATCGTGCGCTTCCTGATGTCATTTATTAAGAAGCATAACTTCAAAATTTTCGGCTGGTATCGCATTGTTTTGGGTATGATAGTATTGCTGTATTTTGGGTTGATTAAGTAATGTTTTTTGTCAAGAATTAAAATTTCACAATTTTTTTTACGAAATTTTGTGAAATTTTATGCCGGAAAGGTTGACAAGCCGAAAAAAACACGCTATATTATTATGCGACAAGCGCGAAATCGCGTGATAGAGGAAAAAAATTGACATGCGCCCCGGGCGCAAGAGTGTTTCAGAAGGGAGATACCATCATGGCAGAGGAAAAGGTAATCGCAGAAGTTAAAGCAGAAGAGGTTAAGGCTGAAGAAGTGAAGCCCGTTGAGAAGAAGGCTACCAGAAAGGCCGTAGCCAAGAAGCCCGCAGCTGAGAAGGCAGTAGCAGAGAAGAAGGCTCCTGCAAAGAAGGCAGAGAAGGCTGAGAAGGCAGTAGTAGAGAAGAAGGCTGCTAAGAAGGCAGAGAAGGCTGAGAAGGCAGTAGCAGAGAAGGTTGCCAAGAAGGCAGTTGCAGAGAAGAAGGCTCCTGCAAAGAGAGCTGCCAAGAAGGTTGACGTTAAGGCTAACGTATTTGTACAGTTCGCCGGCAAGTCTTTCTCTCAGGACGAGCTGGTTAAGATTGCTCAGGACGTATGGCAGTATGACATGAACATGAAGGCTGAGGATTTCAAGAGCGTTGAGATCTACGTAAAGCCTGAAGAGAACACCGCATACTTCGTAGTAAACGGCGAGTTCCCCGGCAGCTTCGTACTGTAATTTAGAAGCAAGACTTTGTAAACGCTAGTATCATATCTGATAAAAAGTCCCGTCTTTCCGTCATGGAAGGGCGGGATATTTTTTTGCGGGCAAATAAAGCACGTGATGCCATGATGCGTATATTTAAGAATTATTTTAGAAATATTTATGAGAAAAGACGTTGACAATAAGGGTATGTAGGTGTATGTTAAGTGCATAAGGTGTTAGCACTCCTGTGAGTTGAGTGCTAACAAGTCCAAAAGAGGTGATTCCGATTGGAGTTGGATGAGAGAAAAAAGAAGATACTGAAGGCAGTGATCCGGAATTACCTGGAGACGGGAGAGCCGGTAGGCAGCCGCACGATCTCAAAGTACACGGACTTAAACCTTAGCTCCGCTACCATCAGAAATGAGATGGCGGATTTGGAAGAGATGGGCTACATCCTGCAGCCCCATACCTCTGCCGGGAGAATTCCTTCGGATCAGGGTTATCGCTTTTACGTCGATACCATGATGGAGGAAAAGGATCGGGAGATGGTCGAGCTGAAGGAGATGCTTCTCGAGCGTCAGGACAAGATGGAGACGCTTTTGAAGCAGGTGGCGAAGGTGGTCGCGCAGAACACGCAGTACGCCGCCATGATCTCCGCACCGTCCACGCATCGCAATAAGGTGAAGTTCATTCAACTGTCGAGGGTAAATCCCGAGCAGATCCTTGCGGTGATTGTTGTGGAGGGCAATGTCATCAAGAATAACATCATTCCCGTGACGGAAGAGATTTCGGACGAGACGATGCTAAAGCTGAACATCCTCTTGAACACGCACCTGAACGGCCGCTCCATTGAGGAGATCAACCTTGGAATGATCGCGGCGTTGAAGGCGCAGGCCGGAGTTCACGGAAACATTGTCGGGGAAGTGATTGATGCCGTCGGGGATGCCATCAAGGCGGACGAGGACCTGGAGATCTATACAAGCGGAACAAACAACATTTTCCGCTATCCCGAGCTTGCAGACAACGGTAAGGCCAGCGAACTGGTTGGAACCTTTGAAGAGAAGCAGCAGCTGGGCAGCCTGATTCAGGAGTCGCTCGAGGATGAGGCGGGCACCGGCATTCAGGTTTACATCGGTGATGAGGCTCCCATCAAGAGCATGAAGGATTGCAGCGTGGTGACCGCAACCTACGAACTCGGTGAAGGAATGAAGGGAACCATCGGAATCGTGGGACCCAAACGAATGGATTACGATAAGGTCATTGGAACGCTTCGCACCATACAGTCCAAGCTGGATGAACTCTATAAGAAAGATTAGGAGTGGAATGAAGCAAAGTATCGCGCAGCGATTTAATTAAGAAAGGAAATGGTAGCATGGCAGAGTTGGATAACGAAAAGATGAAGGCGCAGGCTTCCGCGGAAGAGCCTGACGCGGAAACGTCGAAAGCAAAGGAGACGGAAGCGTCAGAGGAAGCAGTAGCGGAGGCAGAAGCCGTTCAGAAAGCCGAAGAAGTCACTGAAGAGGCTGCAGAAAATGCGGAGGATGAGGCTGACGAGGATGAGGCGATAGAGGAAGCAGACGAAGAGGCTGCGGAGGATGCTGAAGAAGGCAAGGGCGAGGGAAAGAAGTCCTGGGCCGAGAGAAGAGCTGAAAAGAAGCAGGCAAAGCAAAAGGCCGATGCCATGAAGGAGCAGATCGATCAGCTTGAGGATAAAGTAAAACGTCAGCTGGCTGAGTTTGAAAACTTCCGAAACAGGACGGAGCGCGAAAAGCAGGCAATGTTTGAAACCGGTGCGCGGAGCGTGATCGAAAAGATCCTTCCCGTGGTAGACAATTTCGAGCGAGGACTTGCAACGGTTGGCCCTGATCAGCAGGAAGATCCCTTCGTGGATGGCATGAATAAGGTTTACAGACAGCTGGTAACGGAGCTTGAAAACATTGGCGTAAAGCCCATTGAGGCTGTCGGCAAGGAATTTGATCCGAATCTTCACAATGCAGTAATGCAGGTGGAGAGCGAGGAATATGAGTCAGGAATTGTGGCTCAGGAGTTACAAAAGGGTTACACCTATAGAGACGTCGTGGTTCGCCACAGTATGGTCTCCGTAGTGCAATAATAAAGCGTAGTGGAGCAAAATATATCGCGTAGCGATTCAATTAGGAGGAAAGAGATATGAGCAAGATTATTGGTATTGACCTTGGTACGACGAACAGCTGCGTAGCCGTAATGGAAGGTGGTAAGCCTACCGTTATCGCAAACGCAGAGGGCGCGCGCACAACGCCGTCCATCGTTGCATTTACAAAGACCGGTGAGAGACTGGTTGGTGAGCCGGCAAAGCGTCAGGCAGTTACAAACGCAGAGAAGACCATCGCTTCCATCAAGAGAGACATGGGTACGGACAACGGACGCACCATCGATGGAAAGAAATATTCCCCTCAGCAGATTTCATCCATGATTCTGCAGAAGCTGAAGGCAGATGCTGAGAGCTATCTTGGTGAGAAGGTTACGGAGGCAGTTATCACTGTTCCCGCATACTTCAATGACGCTCAGCGTCAGGCAACCAAGGATGTTGGTAAGATCGCAGGCTTGGAGGTAAAGCGTATCATTAACGAGCCTACTGCAGCAGCTCTGGCATATGGTCTGGACAATGAGAAAGAGCAGAAGATCATGGTATATGACCTCGGCGGCGGTACCTTCGACGTATCCATCATCGAGATCGGTGACGGCGTCATCGAGGTTCTGGCAACCAACGGCGATACGCACCTTGGCGGTGATGATTTCGATAACAAGATTATTGGCTGGATGCTTTCTGAGTTCAAGAAGGCAGAGGGCGTAGACCTCTCCGGCGATAAGATCGCCATGCAGAGACTGAAGGAGGCGGCAGAGAAGGCAAAGAAGGAGCTTTCCAGCGCCATGACCACCAACATCAACCTGCCTTTCATTACTGCAACTGCTGAAGGTCCTAAGCACTTTGACATGAACCTTTCCAGAGCACAGTTTGACGAGCTGACCAGAGATCTGGTTGAGAAGACCGCGATCCCCGTTCAGAACGCCATGAGAGATGCAGGCCTGACCAATGCAGATCTCGGCCAGGTACTTTTGGTAGGTGGTTCCACCAGAATTCCTGCTGTACAGGATAAGGTAAGACAGCTGACTGGCAAGGAGCCTTCCAAGTCCCTGAACCCTGATGAGTGCGTAGCCATCGGTGCTTCCATTCAGGGTGGTAAGCTGGCAGGCGATGCCGGTGCCGGTGACATCCTTCTTCTGGACGTAACGCCTCTTTCCCTGTCCATCGAGACCATGGGCGGCGTAGCAACCAGACTGATCGAGAGAAATACTACGATTCCTACCAAGAAGAGCCAGGTATTCTCCACTGCAGCAGACAATCAGACCGCAGTAGACATCAACGTAGTACAGGGTGAGCGTCAGTTCGCCCGTGACAATAAGTCCCTTGGACAATTCAGACTGGATGGTATCCCTCCTGCACCCAGAGGAATCCCTCAGATCGAGGTTACCTTCGATATCGATGCAAATGGTATCGTAAACGTATCCGCTAAGGATCTTGGCACTGGCAAGGAGCAGCACATCACCATCACCGCCGGTTCCAACATGTCTGATGCAGACATCGAGAGAGCCGTTAAGGAAGCAGCTGAGTTTGAGGCACAGGATAAGAAGCGTAAGGAAGCCGTTGAGGCAAGAAACGATGCAGACTCCTTCGTATTCCAGACCGAGAAGGCCCTGAAGGACGTAGGCGACAAGATTTCTGACAGCGACAAGAGCCAGGTTGAGACCGACCTTCAGGCAGTGAAGTCCATCCTTGAGAGAACCAAGGATCAGGAGATGAGCGACAAGGATCTTGACGAGCTCAAGGCTGCCAAGGAGAAGCTGATGAACTCTGCACAGTCCCTGTTCACCAAGATGTATGAGAGCATGCAGCAGGCACAGGGCGGCGCACAGGCTGGTCCCGGACCTGACATGAGCGGCTTTGCCGGCGGCGCAGGTGCCAGCACCGGAGCAAACAACGCAGGCGGCAATAACAATGACGACGTCATTGACGGAGATTTCCGCGAGGTATAAACCATGCACGACAACGTCCGACGAAATAATCTTCGTCGGACGATTGCCGTACAGATTCTAACCATTTGATTAAGCAGTCCTTATTTTCGAGGGGGATGGTTTGTGCGGTCTCTCTCAGGCCCGTGTGCCAAGCGTCGGTACTTAGGCGACGTATTTAGGCGCCTTAGTACCGATACGCTGCACCCGGAGCGCGAGCGTGCCTGAGAAAGACTGCCAAACCAAACCCCCGAGTTCTATGGGAACCCTAATAAAAGGTAATACAAGAAAGGCTAATGTATTATGGCAGAACAAAAGCGAGATTATTATGAGGTCCTCGGCGTAGATAAATCTGCAGACGATGCGGCCATTAAAAAAGCATATCGCGCCTTGGCGAAAAAATATCATCCTGACGTGAACCCAGGTGACGCGGAGGCAGAGAAGAAATTTAAGGAAGCTTCCGAGGCATATGCGATACTCAGCGATCCGGAGAAGAGACGGCAGTATGATCAGTTCGGCCATGCAGCCTTTGACGGTGGTGCTGGCGGAGCAGGCGGTTTTGACTTTAACGGCATGGACTTTGGCGACATTTTTGGTGATATCTTTGGCGACATTTTTGGCGGCGGAAGATCCAGAGGTGGAGCCGGCAATGGCCCCATGAAGGGAGCCAACCTTCGTACCAGCGTCCGCATTAGCTTTGAGGAGGCCGTATTTGGCTGTAAGAAGGAAATTGAGCTAACCGTAAAGGAGACCTGTAAGACCTGTAACGGCAGCGGCGCAAAGCCCGGAACACAGCCTGAAACCTGTCCTAAGTGCGGCGGCAAGGGTCAGGTGGTATTTACCCAGCAGTCCTTCTTTGGAACCGTTCGTAACGTACAGGCCTGCCCGAACTGTCAGGGAACCGGTAAGATCATCAAGGAAAAATGCGTGGATTGCCGCGGAACGGGTTACATCCCGATGAAGAAGCGCTACTCCTGCGACATCCCTGCCGGCATCGACAATGGACAGTCCATCCGTATGCCCGGGCTTGGTGAGCCTGGCACGGGTGGAGGACCTAGAGGAGACGTGCTTGTTGAAGTCATTGTTGGACGTCATCCCATCTTCCAGCGTCAGGATGTTAACATTTTCTCCACCGTGCCCATTTCCTTTGCAGTTGCGGCACTTGGCGGTGAAATCTTTATAGATACCGTGGACGGCAAGGTCATTTATGACGTAAAGGCCGGAACACAGACAGATACCCGCGTGCGCTTAAAGGGCAAGGGCGTTCCTTCCCTTAGAAATAAGGAGATTCGCGGTGATCACTATGTCACGTTGGTGGTTCAGGTTCCTGACAGACTAAGCAATGAGGCGAAGGAGCTTCTGAAGCAGTTTGATCAGGCCAATGATGATTCCCTGACGGCCGTTCAAAGGGCATCCGGCTCCAAGGATGACAAGAAGGACGACGGCGGCGGACATGGCGGTAAGAAAAAGAAGTTTTGGGAGAAATAAGACATAAAGACAGGGCAGAAAATCAAGACATTTGGTTTTCTGCCCCGTTTTTTATTCTATAGTTTATCCATTCTAGACTTTTTTATTTCGATTTCTATTCATTCCTAATTTCTATTCATTTCAAGCTTTCATTCACTTTCATTTTCTTGTTTGGCAATGGATCGGTTTTCCCCATTATTTCGTCTGAACATTCCCCTGCGGCATCATGGAGGCCTTTAAGACCTTATATTCCGCCTGCATTTTCTGGAAGGTCTCCGTATCGCCCTCGGCCATGTCGGGATGATAGGTCTTACAAAGCGCCTTATAGCGCTTCTCCAGCTTTTCTAACGAATTGCAACCGGCAAAGAATACGGAAGCTCCCGTAGGATTTAAAAGCTCTGCTTTTAATTTATCGGCAAGCTTCTGGACGTCATCGCGCTGCTTGTCAAGAAGCTGAATCTGAGGAATGAGCTGCTTGAAGCGGCCGACGTCCATGCTCTTTTTCGCAGAGCATTCCTCAACCAGCGGATCTAAATTTCGCATGTAAATGCCCCAATAGCTTCGAAGCAGGGGACTGTCCTTTTGTTCCAGAACACTGGTGACCTCCTGACCTAAGGCTTCCAAACCGCCCAAGTGCTCCTCCAGCTTTTGCAGATAGGTGAGATTCTGCGCCACCTCCTCGGAGGAACCGGTGGCCATCTTTAGCTCGCTCTTTACGAGATCCGTGATTTCATTGGAAATCTCCTGTCCCGTCATTTTTAGCTCCTGCCCCCATTCATACCATTCCGATGCCAGCGCCATGACGCCGATGATAATGACGCCGATCATGATAAGATAAATCAAAATGCCAAAAATGACGGAGTGCAGGGGACTCATGGACATGTACTGGAAAACGTTCAGTCCGAAAGCGTCTTTTACGTTTTTGTTCAGGTCAAGCAGCGTAAGCAGAACAAGTCCAAAGCTAAATACGCCTGCGATCCCGTAGGAGAGTGAAACTATTGTCGTGATCAGCCAGCTCAGTCCCTTTAGGATCGTGTAAAAAATACAGGCAATTGCGTTGGGAACCGTTTTTCCGTTGAGTGACAGGATTTTGTAGTCCGCCTCGCAGGAGGTAAACAGGGAAAGATACCAGTTATAGGTCAGCTCGTACAGAGTGTCAAACACGGAAATAATGATGTTCCATGCTGCGATTGCGAGCCCTGAGATCAGGGCAAAGCCCCATCCGACAAATAACATGATAATGCCGATGCATACCGAGATCAAAAGGAAGCCGATGATAAGCTCGCCAATGTTCTTGGGCGTCGTTGCCGTGCTGAGCAATACAATAATGACAATGGCGACAAGGGCAAGCCCGAGGAAAATCGTGATTTTCTCAAACGCCTTCGCCAGTAGCTTAAAGAAGGTCGCAAGGAGCAGCAGGGGGATCGCCAGCAGGGCCAACAGATCAATTTTGATAATTTTCAGTGCTTTCTGCATGATTTCTCCCTCCCCTCTATTCGAATACTTCCATCTCGTAAGTGATTTCCGAGATGCTAGAGCCGTTTGCCAGGAACGTTATGGTGATGCGGTCACCGCTGATGGGGTCTAAGTAAATGGCCTTGGTTTTGTCCAAATCCCATCCGTATAAGAAGAAGCCCTCAAATCGGGTCGGCTGTCCGTAAAGGCCCGTCTGCTTATGGCAGACCTTGGCGGGCGAGGAACCCAGCGAAACGCCGTCGGGGAAAATCACCGTGTTGCTCGTTACCGAAAGGCTTACGACCTCGCATTTCGAGAGAGGCTGATCCGAGGACATTTTATTTTGCAGTACGATGGAGACGCCGCGCTCATTGTCCGTCAGAGTGGTTTTCTGATATCCCGCCAGCATCTTATCCATGTCGGAGAGATCGAGCTCCGTGACCACGTCCTTGATGGGCATGACCTTGCGGTTCACCTGCACGAGACGGGAGAACTTGTCAGCCGACAGGATCTCGGCCTGCGGGTGGGATTCCATCCAATGCGACGTGAATTCGTCGACGTTCTCCGGCACGATGATGACGGAAGCCTCCTTGTCACGCTCAAAGGTGACCGTATCCGCAGTCGTCTTGACGTGCAGATGGGTAAGGCTCGTTATGGAAGCATATGCGGAAACCCGATAGGTTCCGGGATGGAGGGATACGCTCTGCTTGAATTCGTTTTTCTGGTTCAGGACAGCCACGTAATCCTTATCCGTCGTCATATTTTGAAGCGTAACCCTGACCTCGAATTCCTTTTGCAGATTTTCCTCCAGCAGGGAAAACTCCTTCGGAAGGCCCTGCAGGGTTATGGTTCCAGCGCAATCGCCCTCATTTAGTTTCCCTCGGTTTCCGCAGGAAGCCAGCAAAAGAAGCAAGGGAAGCGTTAGCAGTAACAGTCTCCGTATTCTCTTCATGGGGATTCTCCTTTGAAAAATGACTTCCTTTTTATTATAATTCCGAGGGGGCGTCAGCGCAACCTCCGAAGCAACATTTTGTCTTTTTATTTTGACGTAACGAAGGTTTGCGTATATAATTCTATTAACTATGCAATGAAAAAACAGGGAATGCTTAGAAATGATCGGAGGACATTTTTATGAAATGGACGAAATTCAAGATAAAGACGGTGACCGACGCGGAGGACATTATTATCAGCACGCTCTATGACATTGGGCTCGAGGGCGCACAGATTGAGGACAAGATCCCGCTGACCCCCTTAGAGAAGGAGCAGATGTTTGTGGACATCCTGCCGGAGGGACCTGCGGATGACGGCGTGGCGTACTTAAGCTTCTTTGTGGAGGAGCAGGAGGACGGAACGCTTTTGGTACAGGGTGAGGAGCGCACGAGAGAATCCATTTTAGAGGACGTGGAGCGAGAGCTTGAGGATCTGCGCATGTTTTGCGAGATTGGCGAGGGAACCATCACCGTTGACGAAACCGAGGACATTGATTGGATTAACAACTGGAAGCAATACTTCCATCAGTTCTACATAGATGACATTCTTGTCATCCCTTCCTGGGAAAAGATCAAGCCGGAGGATGGCGAGCGCATGGTGCTGCACATTGATCCCGGCACGGCCTTTGGAACGGGCATGCACGAGACAACGCAGCTCTGCATCAGGCAGCTGCGCAAGTTCATCACGCCCGAGACGGAGCTTCTCGACGTGGGTACGGGAAGCGGTATCCTTGGCATTTTGTCCTTGATGTTCGGTGCGAAGCATGTCGTTGGAACCGACTTGGATCCCTGCGCCGTGCCTGCCGTGGAGGACAACTGCGCAAATAACGGGATCAAACCAGAACAGTTTACCATGATGATCGGAAACATTATCACCGAGAAGGAAGTACAGGATCAGGTTGGTTACGAGAAATATGACATTGTTGTTGCTAATATCCTCGCGGACGTACTTGTTCCGCTGACCCCCGTTATTATGCATCAGTTAAAGCCCGGCGGCATCTATATCACCTCCGGCATTATCGACGACAAGGAAACGACGGTTGTGGAGGCCGTGAAGGCAGCAGGCATGGAAGTGCTGGAAGTGACATACCAGGGAGAATGGGTGAGCGTGACGGCAAGGAAGAATTAGTTGGTGGAAGAACTCGGGGGTGGCCGAGATGCTTTGGTTCCATAAATCGGGGGTTGGCGAGATGATTACTGATTTGCAAATCGGGGGTTGTAGGGTTCCTATCATTTGGATAAATCGCGATTTGTCGGACCCCTATCATTTGAATAGATTGCGATTTATCTAGAGCTTGCCACTTTGCTAGTCGGACACTCGGATTTTGTCGGAGAATACCTCGCCGGAAGGGACGGAGCCCTCGTGGAAGGTAAAGTGTCCCTTATAACTGTCCCGTTTTCGAATTTGGCATTTAGACAGTGAAATTATTAGGGAATTCACTGTCCGCATTTGAATTTGAGCGAACAGACAGTGGTTTGCAACTGGCTGTTTTTGATTATTGCCATTCAGACAGTGAATTTCAGTCATGATAAA
>JAFXQK010000077.1 GCA_017527205.1 Lachnospiraceae bacterium
ATACTTTACGGGAGTAGACAAAATCTTCATCTGAGAATTCTTACGAAGTCGAACCCTCGCATCAATGCCGGAAATATCCAAATTGGTAAAGATACCATCTGAATACTCTCCTTCCGAATTCTTGGTCGCCCTGGAACTGCTAAGCAATCCCCACAAATAGGAGGTCTGATCAACATAAGGATGATCACTACTATCAAACAAATTCGTAGCAGCCACTACGGGATAACCCGCCTTTATGTAGGATTTAATCTCTTTTACTTTAATTGAAGTGAAATCATTTCCAGGCTGTCTTGTAGTCTGTCCGGTGCTGAAGGTATGTTCATTAGAAGCATTATAATCATACTTGCCCTCGGCAACGTCATAAATAAAGTTTCCCTTGACGTCAGAAGCAACCGTATAGTAATCACCTATATGGAAGTACAACTGACCATCCATCGTGTTGTCAACGAAATCGGTTCTATCCATCCCGGCCGAAGCAACACTTTTAGCCCATACATCATTGGTGTTTGTCTTCTTGGTAACTCCCCAATACTTAATGTCTTCACCCGTCATAAATCCGCCAGCATCATCTCCGATGTAGATCATGTCATAGGTGGAGTTCAAATCCTCATTTCTGCCGATAAAGGAACCGGAAATCATGGAATTAATTCTAATGTTGGCGTCTGCGGAAATACTGGGAACCATCAATGCGACCTTATTCGCATCCAGTTCATAAACAGGCTTACTGTCTTTATCAAGCTTTACGGTCGGCTCAATGTCAAGCACATAAATATCGTCGATCAGGAACGGATTCTTATCATTATCCAGATCGAGGATATAACGAAGTGCCGCCCAAGGAGCTATATTCTGCGTTGTCACCTTGGAATAATCAGCAGCCGCGCCGCCATTTGCTGCAGACCAGAGTGCCTTATTCTCAGGCAGCTCCCAAATTTCTCTTGTTCTTGCGTTCGTCTTCAGATACTCGTCAAAGCTCTTAAAACGATCAGCTCTGGCTCCCGTCGTTCCGCTGTTAAAGGTCTGGAACAGGGACTGGTTACCATTATAGGTATATACATGACCGTGAACATAGGTTACGTCTGCAGTCGTATTAACATATCCGCTGTAATCATCCCAATAGGTCGTATTAGAATCAATATCCTGCAGCTTTACGCCAGGATATACGTCTGAAGCAAAATAGAAGCTCAGCGCTGACCAATATTCTTTCTCATCCGATGTACGGTTTGTACTGTTCTTAAATACGCCGATGTTATAGTTCGGATCAGAAGTAGTCTTGCCCTCCAGCTTGCTTGCATAGAATCTCTGAACTAAATTCGGCTTACTGGATACGCACATTGTCCAAAGCTTACCGATGTTGCACCGATATGCTTTATCAACGCCATTCCATTGATCCGTTCCTACCTGATTATCATTCAGATCATAAACTCTGTACTGAATGCCGTCTTTCGTATCGGGACTATTAATGTTATCGCGGAAGGTCTTATCAAATACCAGTCCGCAATAATTCTTTGCGGAAGCAACTCTCTGAAAGAGTTTGGAAGCAACCGTCCAGGAAATATCCTTTGCTTTTCCGTTATATCCGGGATAATCCGAGCTGTCATAGTTTCCGCTAAATACGCTCTTATTCTGATCTTTAGCGTTTGCATAAAAAGTCTTCTGCAATCTGTTATAATACGCGCCGCTCTTATCCTTTGCGCCAAACAAATCCGTCATGGTCGTATCATGGCTAAATCTCTGTACAAATACAAGATCCGAAATGTCTGCCCACTGGGGATTTGCGTTTAATTCTACGGGAGTGATCGTTTTGATCCAGATGGAATAGGTCTTAGTCTGCTCCTTCGTCAAACCGATCGCCGTAGTAGCAAAGGAATCATTGTTGGAATAATCAAAAAGCATTCCCGTCACGTCAACATATGGATCCTCTGCGCTGCTGGAACGAGTCGTAAAATATCTGGAACCAACCTGATCAATCTTCACAACATTACTGATAAAGTCATCAATGTCTGATCCTGGCGTATCTTGAATCACTTCCAATGTCTTATACTTCTTATAATTTACGCCTTCTTTATATCCATTGGCTTCCCACTTATCCTTCAGATAATCGTTTACGGTATGCCAATTCAGAGTACCCTTTTTATCTACGGAAGCATTGTCTGCTTTTACAATTTTTTTCTTGCCATCTTCCTCTGCAATTCTAAAATTACCCATGCCCTCTTCTACACATTCATAATAACCGAAGAGATCCTTAGCTTCCTTCTTCAATTTTGAATTATTCCAAGAATAATCATCAACACGATAACTATCGCCGTTTTTATTTACATAATAAGACTGCTTTCCTTCTGCTTCATCCGTAAAGAAATAAATGTTTCCGGTTGCCTGTGAAACCTTAAACAGAGTGGAATATCCACCAAGGGAATACATCCACTCATTACCAGTCATGCGCTCCAAAGCAACAGGCTCGCATCCCTCTATCAGATAACCGATATTGCCCTGCTCATAATAAGGAACAATCTCCAAAATGAGGAAAGGACGATCTACGGTTCCCCTTGCAGCATTGTACCAATTCTTAAGCCATTCGTCATATGCCGTACCCGATCTTTTATCATTAGGAATCGGAAGCTCATTCAAGACGCCACGAACCCTGGTCTTGGTTGTTCCTTCATAGGAAACTGTCTCATCCTTCGAAGCAACGTCAGCCTTTGCGATCATCCCCCAATCAGCAGAAGAAAGCATCATCGCAACCATTACCATTGCCAAGATGACAGACAGGATTCTTTTTCTCCAAACAACACCCTTGTTTTTTCTCATGGTTTCAATCTCCTTCCACTCATTCCGATCATTCGTCTGATTCAACAACATAAACCGCATTTCTCAGGCTAAAGCGATCCGAAATGGAATAACTCTGTGACTGTGAGGGAAGCCCCTCATACATATCGATATCAACATTTACGGAATTGATCTTATTTGGATCAACCCCATCCGGAACCTTCGCAGTAAATGAAATCACATATTCTCCAATGCAATACTCTTCATCAGGTGTACCCGTCAAAAACGAGGTATCCAAGGTATCATTTTTGATTTCCGATTCAAAAGCGCCAGCAGATGCTTCATTATCAATCTTGATATAAAGCTTTCCATTATTCATGTATATGATTTTTCTTGTACCTAACGTCTCAAGTCGTACCAGCGTCGTATCCTCAATTTTACTTCTTGGAATCTGATATAAAACTAAGTAATTACTATCTTCGATGCCACCGATCTCAATATGATTACTCTCCATTACCCAGTTACTCATCTGCTCCATAAGAAGCTGCGCTTCCATCTGGAGATTGACGGTGTATTCTGCGGTTCGATAGCTTTTTTGAGCGCCATATAAAAACGACATAACCGCCCCAAGCACTATGGTGGACATTGCGATCGCAATCACCAATTCTACAAGGGAAAGACCTCGATCATCCAATTTTCTTATCATCTTATCTTCCATGCCGCTTTACCCTGCCTCTTTCCGCAGCTTCACGCCTGCTTAAAACTCATTATTGAATCACGTGTTTACCTGTTATCTTGTTTAACTTAATCGTTCTGTCGGGTTTTCCTTTGATTATTATCGAATCCGGTGCATCATCAAAGGAGCCGTCTCGCTTATACGAAATCTTCAAGGTAATAATACCGCCAATAATATATTCCGTACTACCGACCTTGTAGGAAATTGTCACGCCATTACCAATTTCCTTACCATTCGTTCCCATCGTGGAATAATCATAGGTGTTACTCTCCGAAAAGATGTAATAATATTTTCCGTTCCTCTCATAGATATACAAATATGGCTTTACTTCCTTACTCATGGACTTCATCTGTTGCTTTGTCAGCGCATCCGAAATCGTTTTTACGACCTTCTCCGTATTCGTCGTGCTGATCTGTCCAAGCATACGCAGGGAGATACCTGCAATGATGGCAGCAATACCAATCACTATGATAAGCTCTATCAAGCTGAATCCCTTTTGATCCTTCCAAATCTTCATGTGATCCTCCCCGTAGCAACAGTGCTCCGTGCAATAACAATTAGTCTATCGTCTTCGTCCAGTTTTCATAAGCCAAATACTTATTAATGGTTGCAGTGCTCATAACCGAATCTGCAGCAGCTTCATAGCCCTTAAAGATCGTTGCAAATTTCGGGATTGTCTTTCTTACGTCCTGCGAAATAATCTGAGAAACCAAAATTTCATCAGAGCTTACGCCGGCATTTGTTGCGAAGGAAATGATTCCCTTTGCAATAATGGTACCGCTGAAGCTTGCAGAATTCACTCTTACATTGCCGGTTGCGATAACAAGTCCGCCGTCATAAACGGAATCCACTTCATAATCGCCCTTAACAATCGCTAGAAGCTTTGTCCCAGAGATTGCGCCTTCAGGATCTGTATAAGCCACTACATATTGATCTGTACCGGTTGCTTCGGAGCTAGTCACAAGCGCATTCAGTGCTGTCTCATCGATCAGATACTGGAACATCCTGTTACCCTCAGCATCAACCAATCTCGCATCCGCCAAGGTAAGACCCGTTGTCTTATCCTCCAGAGTCGTAGCTAACGCCTTATACATCAAAGCATGCGTTCCAGCAAACTTATAATAGTGCTTGTCATAGCCCCAAAGGTTTGCATCAATCGGTCGAGACCATGTATCCAGCTTTCCGGTAGAACCATTTCTGTAAAGCAACGCACCCTGAAGCAGAAGCGCAACATCATTGTTCAGTTTCAGTGCATCTGCATGCAGATAGTTCTCTGCAAAGGCATTCATCAGACCTTTTCTGTTATTATAATACTTCACATAGAAATCATTCGCCTTCTGATCTGATGCAAAATTCAAATAGTAGATGACCTCAGGTGCAACATCCAATGTCTTGTAATAAAATGTAGTAAACGGTTCGCTAGCCACTAAATAGCTATAGACATTCGGCACACCGGAATGCTCCTCATACAAACTGTTAAACAAAGCAACATCACCGGAATTAAATGCATCAACACATCCCTGAGGGACATAATATGCGATCTGATTCGAACGAACTGCAAGGGACTCTCCCATTGCGATATCCTGCGCGTTCACAGTACCGGTATTTCTTCCGATAAAGGTACGGCCGGCAATCATCAAGGTCTTAATCCCTGTCAGATCAAGATTAATCTCCTTACCGTTAATGACAACGGCACTGGAGTACTCTGCATTCTGAAGATCAAGAACCTTCTCGTTATAATTCTTCTGGAAATTATATCCGTAATAATCTCCGGCGATCTTTACTTCATCATAAGCACCATTCAGTTCAAGGTCATCGGAAACAAAGGTATAACCATACAACCCAAGCTTCGGACGATTGTCTGAAGTAGCAGCTACGCCGGGAGTTCTTTCCGTTTTTATATTCTCTGCCCAAATCTGCGTGTTGGTAAGATCGGAGACCCTACCAAAGTTCAACTGTCCCTTAGACATTACCGTAATGTCGCCGCGGGTGATGATCTTCTTGCCGGTAAAGTTCGCTTGGCTGTTTCCCGTTGCAACAATTCCTTCGTGACCGGCATAAACATTACCATCTACGTTAATTCCAGTACTTCCGACACTGATCTGCGTATCGGCGATCAAGCTGTAGCGCATGAACTCTTTTACAAGGTTACTGCCATCGATATTGATCTCAGGAACATGGAAAACAAGATCCGTCATAATGTTTACAATGTTTCCATTCTTATCCTTTACAGAAACCTTGATTCCTTCGAGAATAAACTGCATGTTCTCGTAATCTACGTGATAGTATGCAGCACAATCAGGGGCGCCTGCATCAGGCACTGCGATCTTAACAAACTCATTTCTTTGATCATCGGTATATTCCGTTCCCGTAAAATCCTTACTCAGGGCACTTTTTACCTTAGCAATGCTGTAATAGCCTCTGGTATATGCCGGTTTTGTCGTACCAGAAATCATACGGGATAATGGTTCCTTGCCCGTCAATCCAACATCAAAGACATCCTTCATGTTGTCCAGGTACTTTCTGGCAAAGATTTCCTTTGCAGTAGATCCCTCTGCCGTTACCTTACGGTACTGACCCAACATGTCATTGTATGCCGTTTCCATGGCCGTGGCCGCAAATCCGTTCAAGCCGGAAGTAAGGTCATCCATCACACGCTCAGCGTCATAGAAATTTGTCTTAGACTGGCGTTCTACTTCCTTCATCTGAATATTCGTTACGGTTATCTGAGCAATGATAATGCCCAAGACACTAACCACCGCAAGTGATATCAACACGGCGATGAGGGAAGCACCTCTATTATCTTTTCTAAGAGACCATAGTCTTTCCATGGAAACCTCCTTACCTGACTTTCACTTTCAAATGAACATTTTATTCTGTCTTCGACGTAACCATTTCAATTAACGGAGTTGTCGTTTCACCTTTGCGGAACACCTGAACCGTCACCTTGAATACACGAACCGGATTACCGGAATCCGTTAAAGGATCTACCGTAGGATCAGTTTTATCAGCAAGATCGCTGGACATATCTAACGCGATAGTATTAGGAGAAGCCAAATTGGTACGGAAGGTTGCATGATAATCCGTCCATCCCGTAAAATTCTCAAATTTTACAACTGGAATATACGCTTCCGTCGGATCAGCTCCTTCTCCCTCAGCTTCTTCATCATCCTCTGTAATATTTTGGCAGATCATGCGGATTTCAGGATATTCTGCCTTAGATGGATTTCCAGCAGTACCGATCCATTTGAATAAAAATTGATCCTCAGTCTGATGAATCTTGTTGAACATTAGATACAAGCCCTGCAACTGTGATACACTGGTATCTACAAGAGGGCTGGAGGTATAAATGGATTCCTCACTTCCTTCCACTCCGGTACAATGATACTCATAATACACCTTTACCGTATAGAATACCGTTTCTCCGCCTTCAAGAATCTCCTTACGCTTATCCATCTCAACGACAACTGTTCTTCTAAGGTTCTCACGGATTTCCTCCTCCGTCATCTCCTCGACATCATCTAAGGGTGATTCTGTAGGCTCGGTCGTTGGATCAGGATCATCTGCTTCATAAATATCAGGCGTTGCCGTAGGATCCGGTGTGACGCCTATGATGTAACCACCATTTTTCTTAATAACCGCAGAAGCATTCTTCGTAAGGAACTCCATGATTGCAAGATCCTCTTCATTGCTTTCCGCTGCGACAACGTTATAACGGTCATCAATACCATAAACAACAGGTTTTGCTACTTCGGTAGCACCCGTTGCCGTCTCCATTGTGACGCGCATATCAAAGCCCTTGGAATATGAGGCAGGAGCAAAGGAATATTCATATACTACAGTGCCCTTACCATTGACAGAATCCAATGCAGGATGTAACGAAGCAAGCTGCTCCATTGTAAGATTTGTTGCCTCGCCAAAGTACTCCTTGATCGCATCCGTCATATCATAATGCATAATGGTTTCACCGGCGGCATTGAGTGCGCCCTGATACTTCATGACACGATCCTGCGACTTAATGAACTCCAAGGTCTGCTGCGCAGCAAGAGTCGCATTCTGCTTCTCCTGCGTCTGTACGGAATATCTCAGGGAATCCGAGAAATATTTCATTAACGGCACTGAGATCAGTGCCAGAATCGTTATGGACAGAACCACCTCAATTAAGGTAAAACCGCCGTTTTCGGTTCGAAATCTCTTTTTCATAGCTTTTACTCCCGTTTCCCTGTGATACGCCTAATTAATTACTCCTGAGTTCCCTGTAACTCTTCCTCTAATCCTTCAATAGGAAATACATATCTACCAACGGACTCTTCACCCTCAAATTCTCCAGGAACATTGATCAGAGTACCAAAAATACTGTCTACACCGCTCTCGATTCCGGTCTCAGGAACCTCTTCGTATTCCTTCTCGGTATTGGTAAGGAAAAAGGTCTTGTAATTGACCGTACCGGTAAGCGTTCCCTTGGACTGATCAAACTCAGCCGATACAGATGGTGCCGTACATCTGTCAGGGTAATCTCTAATAAATTTGAGCATTTCCTTAAACTGATCATAGCTAGACGAAAAATGCATTCCCATAGTATTATATCGGCCACTGGGAGCATTTTCTCCACTGAAATTCATCACTAAATTATTCATAGAAAAATTAACGCTGTCAACATGAACTCCAGTAGCATCCTCCATCTCCTGAACCTGATAAATAGCCTTTTCTTGAGGAACATCAGAAGGATATTTTGCGACAACATCTTTGATTGTCTGCTTGTAGCGCTCCGTCTCCTGCTCCGTCTCTGCCTGTCTGCTTACCATATTTCGAAGATTATCTACGGTTGTTTGATCCTGTACATTGCTGGCTTTGATCGTAGCTGTCTGATCTTGAAGTTTGGTAAATCCAAAGAAATAAGATAATGCAAGAACCGCCAATGCCAACACCACAAATAAAAGCTGTTTTTCCTTATCTGTTATTCCAAAATTTTTCATGTTTTTTCTCCTTCCTTACTTCGCCTCATATTGTGCCGTCGGAGAATCCTTCAGCTTAAAGTTAATGGTATAGGACCACAAAGTCACAGAATGAACTACTGTATCACCATTAACCATTTCTTCATCCTCAAAAGTATATTCCTGAGAACCTTCTTTCATGGAAGGAATGTTGATGTTATAAATATAATCTAGTTCCTTTAAATTCATAATCAGTTGAGCAGCGGTCATCTTAACATCACATTGTATATTAATAGATACCGAATCATCCGCCCCAGAGAAATTTACACCAACGGAAGCCTTCGGGAACTTTTCTTCCAAATCACATATCAACTGATACAGCTTCTCAGCATGTGTTTTACTCATATTATCAAAGGTCACATACTCATTAGAAAGATTCCTGTACTTAACATTCTCATCATAAACAGCCTTAACAGGTTCCAAACGAGCGATCTCGTCCCGAAGTTCCTTCTGTTCATTCTCAGCCTGCACTTTTTGAAAATACGCAAAACCAACAAGGCATACACTTGCAAGTACAGAAAATAAGAAAATACCTGTTGTTAATTGTGTGGTACTCTTTTTACTTGCTTTGTCTGCAAGCTCCTTAGGTGTGATCTCCATAGGCTCCAAAACGGCACCCAGAACAGAAAGAAGGCCTAAGCTATCGGCGGAAGTGATTCCCGTTCCTGCCGTTTTCTTATCCATCTTTAAGAGAGACAAATAGTCGCCCTTTTCCACTTCGATATTGATCTTTGTGTCAAAGTACTTTGCCATACCCTGAATACGCATGCCATCACCAACAAGGTGAAGCGTACCACGAAGAGGGGTCTTATACTGGTTCTGATAGAACTCCAATGCAGATACGACAATTCTTACGTGATAATCCATGGACTCCTTGATTGCTTCATACGCCTGCTGAGCAGCAATCATGCGTTCCTCAGGATCTGCGATTACAGAATCAGGGAACATTTCAGCCTTTACACGGTCACGGGTAACATTGTTCTTGCAAAGGAATTCAAAAGTTTCCTGATCATCGTGAAGTCCCAAAACCGGATGGTCAATGGCTGCTGCAATCGTAGAATCATAGCCATGCGGTGCCACGCGTTGGAACACCAGCTTTGCATTTTTGATAACGGAGACAATGGTGCTACGCTCTTCCAGCTGTACCACCACGGCATCCTCAATAAAGTTCTTTGCGATAAACTGCATTGCGCAGTTACCCATGTATTCAAAGGTTTCAATTTCAAGACCTGCAAGCTCTGCAAACTGTACATAGTTGGAAAGCAAGTTATCAGGAACAGCAAGAAGAAGCAACTTCATCTGTGCCTTAGGATCGCCATCCAGCATTCCCATCTTTGCATAACTGATGGTATAGCTTGCGATATCCATCGGGAAATTCTCTCTAGCTTGTTCCATTGCAAGGGTCTTTAACTGCCTTGCATTTACCTTGGGCACCATAACCTCTCTCGAGACTACCTTTGCAGAGTTGATGGAAAAGATAACCTTTCTCTCGGAAATCTTACGCTTACTAAGCTCTGCTCGAAGTTGATTTGCGAGCGACTCTCTTTCTCTGATGTAGCCATCCTCAACTGCGTCATCCGGCGTACGGAAGGTAAAAATGTCAAATACTCTGGGATGCTTTACCCCATACTCCATTAGTGCGACCTTCGTCCACCAGATACCGGTCTGAATACTTAAAACTCTTTTCGCCATATGCTGTCTTCTCCTTTATGTTTTTCCCTTCCTTTTCTCATCCCCTAAGGATTTTGGAGCCCCCTCCCACTTAGGAAATCAGAAAATGAAGATACCATTCGATCATCTTATCTCCCCAAAGCGCACAGATCCAAAGCGCCATGCACAAATATGGACCCATTGCGAGAACATGCTCAGCCTTCTTCGAAACCTTCATGCGAATTACGTGGATCACGGAGCCAAGGATACATGCCAAAAAGAATGCCAATGTTGCATCCTTCCATCCAAGAAGCAATCCCGCAGCAGCCATAAGCTTAACATCGCCACCGCCGATCAATGCTCCTCCAGTTATGATATAAAGCAGATATAATGCTCCGCTTACGCAGACAAAACCGATTAGATAAGATATCAGATTATGGTAATCAATCATGCACCAAACGATTCCAAGTCCTGCAATAAAAAGATTACATGCCAACGGAATCTCAAAAGTCTTTTCGTCTACAATACTTATTACCAAAAAGGCAGACGTCATAAGGCAATATATTGCGCTTTGGAGGTTCCAACCGTTCGCCATGAAAACGATTACATATAACACACCATTCGCCAGTTCCACTAAGGGATACTGAATATTGACCTTCGCTCCGCAGGAGCGGCATCTGCCTTTTAGTAATAAGAATGATACAAGAGGAACCATGTCACGGAAGGAATGTCTGGCATTACAAGTTTCACATGTCATTATCTTCCAAAAGTTAGTCTTCTTCGAGAAGTGATCTATGCAAGCATTGGCAAACCCGCCAAACAGCAGACCAATAATCATTGTAAGAACATGTAGCATTAACATTCCCGCCATGACAAATTCCCTGCTTTACTTTAATAGATTACTTGTTTTCGATAGGATCGAAGGAATACTTAGTTTCATCTTTACAAGTAGTAACAGTAACAACCTGACCATCTAAGCCGTTGATAGTAATTACAACCTTGCTGATGTCCTTTCCTGCCTTGGAAGCCATCGTCTTGAAAGTAGGATTCTTGTCGGTGAAATCAGTCAGAGCCTTGAAAGTCTTTTCAAGGTTAGCCTTTCCTGCAGCATCAGCAGGAGTAACAGTAATTTTACCTTCTTCAATCGTAATTTCATATTTCTTGGTTGCATCAAGACTAGCAGCCTCGGTAGAATATGCAGATACAGCTGCAGTATTCCATCCGCTCAGAACCTGCTGATCCTTAGCCTTTCTGGAGTTCTCCAGATAAGGAATAACCTGAGTACCAACTACGCCAACCAGAATTGCCATAATAGCGATAACGATGATCAGCTCAACCAGCGAGAAACCTTTGTTGTTTAACTTTTTCATTTTAATCATCCTCCTTGAGAAATTGATTGTTTTATCACCAATCCGCCATGGCTGCGGATAGATAACCATATGTAATTTATCCAAGTGCACTGTACAGGCTGAACATGGGCATCAACACTGCTAAAATAATCGGTACAACAGTACCTGCCATTACGATAATGATCAGCGGTTCCATCGCTGCTACAAGCGCTTCCGTAGCAATCTCTACTTCTTCGTCATAGTAGTTAGCGATCTTAGAAAGCATCTCATCCAGGCTACCTGTTTCCTCTCCGATCTTTACCATCTGAGGAACCATAACAGGGAATACCTCTGATTCCATCAGCGGAACGGAAAGTGGAAATCCCTGCGTTACGTCTTGCTCGGCTTTCACCAAAGCTGCCTGAACCACAGCATTTGTCATAATTTTCGCAGTAATGTGAATGGCTTCTACCAGTGCCATACCGGAAGAAATCAGGGTACTTAAGGTTCTGGTAAATCTTGCTGCCGCCGTCTTAACGGAAAGCGGTCCAAAAAGCGGCATGTGAAGCATTAACTTGCCAAAAAGCAATGCACCGCGCTCTGTCTTCTTAAAGGCTTTCAGGAAAACAACAACACCTATGATAATAATCAGCGCCAACCACCACCAATGAAGAATCATATCTGAAATAGCCATCACTGCTTTCGTGATTCCGGGAAGCTCTGCTCCGATGTCATCAAATGTACTGGTGAACTGCGGTACGATGACCGTCATCATCAGGATGACAACGCCCACGATAACGCAGATCAAGATGATCGGGTAAACCATGGATTTTGCAACCAATGCCTTTAAGTGAGCATCCTTTTCAAAGTGGGTCGAAAGTCTTTCAAACGAGGTTTCCAGGGAACCGGAAGCTTCACCGGCATTCGCCATCTGGATCATCATTTCTGGGAAGAACTTCGGGTGCTTTGCAAATGCACTCGAAAGGGTTTCGCCCTTCTGCACGTCATCATGCACTTCCTCAATGACCGCCTTAAACCTCTTGTTCTCGGTCTGTTCCGCAAGCATTCCCAATGCCTCGATGATCGTAACGCCGGCAGCCAGGATCGACTTAAACATGTTACAGAATACGGCGAGTTCCTTAGGCTTTACAGGTGCTCCGAAGGAAATATTGATTTCCTTATCAAGTGCGCCCGCCATGGAAATAGATACCAAGGTGCTTCCGTCTGTTTTCAAGGTCTGCCTTGCAGTCAACTCATCGTTTGCATCAATGGTGCCTTTTTTGTGTTTTCCGTTGGGATCAATGATCTCGTACTTATAAACAGCCATTCTCGTTCATCCTTTCGAGATCTCCCCTACATTGTATATATCGGACAATGAAAGGAAGTATTTTAGAGCTTATTCATAAAAAATTTACAAATTTATTAATTGTTTGTAACACTTATGATTAGTATACCTTTTCCTGCATTACCAGAGGATCCTGAGCAAATTCAACGCAAGTAGCACCATCAATTCTGTGCTTCAGGTACAGTTCAAACAGAGCATCATCCATGGTCTGCATTCCCTGTTTCTTATTGGTCTGGATCATACCATCAATCTGATGTGATTTTCCTTCACGAATCAGGTTCCTGATAGCCGCATTTGCATGCATGACCTCGAAAGCTGCCACGCGTCCCTTGCCGTCTGCAGTCGGGCAGAGCTGCTGGGAAATAACGCATTCAAGCACGGATGCAAGCTGTACTCTGATCTGATCCTGCTGGTGAGGCGGGAATACGTCGATGACACGGTCGATGGTCGGCGCTGCACCGATGGTATGCAAAGTAGAGAATACCAAGTGTCCGGTCTCGGCTGCGGTAATTGCAGTGGAGATGGTCTCCAGGTCTCTCATCTCTCCTACGAGGATAACGTCAGGGTCTTCACGAAGTGCAGCACGAAGGCCGTTCGCATAGCTCTGCGTATCAATACCGATCTCTCTCTGGTTTACGATCGCCTTGTTGTGGTTGTGCAGGTACTCGATCGGGTCTTCCAGGGTAATGATATGGGAGTTGTAATTCTTGTTAATAATGTCGATCAGGGAAGCCAGGGTCGTTGACTTGCCGGAACCGGTAGGTCCCGTTACGAGCACCAGTCCTCTCTTTCTCTTCGTGAGTTCTACAACGGAAATGGGAATACCAAGCGTTGCAGGAGAAGGGATCTCCGTACCAACCAAACGAAGAACGGCGCCGTAAGAGCCTCTCTGTTTAAATGCATTTACACGGAAACGTCCGATATCGGGAACCGCATAAGCAAAGTCCACTTCACCATACTTATCAAAAATTTCCTTCTGCCGTGGCTTAAACATGGACTCGACCAATTCCTTCGCATCTGAAGGCATGATCTTGTCGGCCACCGCGATCTCCTGCAGGGTACCACGGATACGAACCTTCGGTCTTACGCCTACGGTCAAATGTAAGTCGGATGCTCCAAACTGCTTTGCTACCATCAAGAAGCTGGAAATCGATGCATTCATAAGTTTCTTCCCCTCATATTTGTTATTCTAAGACCAACCCTCTTTAAAGCCTTCCCCTTGAGGGGAAGGTGGCGCGCAGCGCCGGATGAGGTGTTACTCCTCGTAAGTTACTCTCTTAACTTCATCAACAGAGGTAATTCCCTGTAGCGCATAACTGATCGCCTGCATTCTCAGAGTCTTCATACCCTCTTCCAGAGCCGTTTTTTCAATTTCCTCTGGAAGTCCGCCACGGCTGATAACGCTCTTAAGCTTTGCCGTCAGAGGCATGATCTCATAGATACCGATTCGTCCGTGATATCCGCTTCCGCCGCATTCAAGGCAATCATGCTTCTTTCCGGGATGCTTGATCATAACAGGGCCTTGGCTATCGGGAACTTGAAGAATATGTCTTTCATAATCATCAGCAACCACGTCCTCGCAGCAGGACTTACAGATTCTTCTAACCAGACGCTGTGCAATAACGCCGATAACGGAGTCTGCAATCAGGTAATCCTCGATGCCCATGTCGGCAAGACGGGTAATGGTACTTGCCGCAGAGTTCGTATGCAAGGTACTAACAACCAAGTGACCCGTAATAGCCGCTTTTACGGCGATTCCTGCCGTCTCCTGGTCACGGATCTCACCGATCATGATGATGTCAGGGTCCTGACGTAAGATGGAACGCAGGGCGCTTGCAAAGGTAAGGCCCGCCTTCTCGTTCGTCTGAACCTGATTGATGCCGAAGATATTTGCCTCGACAGGGTCCTCAACGGTGATGATGTTTACGCCGATGGTGTTCAGCTCACTGAGCGCCGTATACAGCGTGGTAGATTTACCGGAACCGGTAGGTCCCGTAACCAGCATGATGCCGTTCGGTCTGCTGATAATTTTTTCGAATTTTTCCAGCTCCGCAGGTGGGAAGCCCAGATCCTTTTTGTCTCTCGACAAGGCTTTCTTCTGGGTTAAACGCATAACCACCTTCTCACCGTATACGGTAGGAAGCATGGATACACGGATATCGTACTCGTTTCGGTCTACGATTGCCGTTGCACGACCGTCCTGAGGCTTTCTCTTTTCTGCGATATCCATTCCGGAAATGATCTTGATACGGGCGATCATAGCGGAGTGAATGTCCATCTTGTGTTCCATCTCCTGTTGAAGTACGCCGTCGACTCTGTAACGGATTCGAAGGACGTCTTCAAAGGGTTCGATATGAATATCGGAGGTTCTCTTACGAACCGCCTGTTCAATGATCTGCGTTACCAGCTTAACGATAGGAGCCTGTTGCAGTGCTTCATTTTCCTCATCGTTTGTCGTCTGGGCTCTTCCGGACTCTGCGCGTTCCTTAGAGAACTGCTCAGCCATACGCTTTGCCTCGGCACTACCATAGTAACGTCCGATGGTATTCGTAATGTCAGCGGAGGTCGCGATATAGATTTCAGCCTGATGTCCGGTTACGAGGAAGAAGTCATCCAATGCACGCAGATCCAAAGGATCTGCCATGGCCAGCTTTAAGAGGTTCGGGTTGTTGGTGCTAAATCCGAACGGCATGATCATGTTCTTCCGAAGGAAGGACTCGTCCGCCATCGCAATGATCTGGTCATCGATTTTGAATTCTCTTAAATTGACTCTGGGATAATTTAACTGACTAACCAGGGCGTCCAGCATCTGATCCTCGGTGACATAACCGAGCTCAATCAGTACGTTACCAAGCTTTTGTCCTGTCTTTTTCTTTTGTTCCGCGAGAGCGGATTCCAACTGCTCCTGAGTGATCGCACCTGCGTCCACCATCAGTTCGCCCAGTCTTTTTTTTCGGGAATATGTGACCCAACGCTCCATCATGGCGGCAATTACCTCCAATACATCCAGTCCGATTTTTTATGCCGATACAACCGCAACTAGAGTATTATACTACATACCTAAATTCATTGTATTCCTTGATCTAGCGGCTGTCAACATTAGATATTGAATTATCACAAATTTGTTACTTTTTTGTAAATAAATGTCGGCCGTGATCGTTCCTATTCCCTCCGACCACTGCCTTGCAAGGCAAAAATCACAATATTTTGTCCCGTGATTCTCATTTTTTATTCAGCTTGCTATTTTTTGTAAACAATTTGTTATTACTTTATGAATTCTTAAGGATATTTTACAACATTTTTTTAGATTTGAAAAGAGTTATTTGCACTTTTACCTATTTTGCTTATAAATTAAATATTTTTTTGGTAATTTTTACCAATAAATAAATTAAAAAAAGTCCCAGTTTCCTGAGACCATTAATGTCCTCTCCCCGAGGAGAAGGTGGCGCATAGCGCCGGATGAGGTGTTTCATAATGCCGGCGGCGGGACTTGAACCCGCACAATGTTGCCATTAACAGATTTTGAGTCTGCCGCGTCTGCCATTCCGCCACGCCGGCTCTTGTCGCTTTCGGATTTCTTTACCAATACCTTTTCTCACGACAAGAATTAGTCTACCACAGTCGTTCTCAAATTGCAAGCACTATTTGTTTCATTATTATACACAATTTGTATTCCGTCATGCAAATCGATGCTGCAAAGAAACAATTTGCTCACTATGCTTTTCAACAGTAATTTCAATGACAGCTACCTTGTCTAACAATCCATCTACCTTATCCACTTCCTTGACATATCTCTTATATGTATCAAGATAACACTTACTAATATCATTGAGAGAAGGCACGACATCATTTTCAATTCGCATTTCCAGCCTTCTAGTACGATCCTTTACCTCCTTAAATTCTTTCTCCATGGTATCCATTCTTTCCTCGATGGAATCCATCCTCTTTTCTAAGGAATCCACCTTCTTTTCCAAGGAATCCACCCTCTTTTCCAGGGAATCCATTCTCTTTTCCAGGGAATCCATTCTCTTTTCCAGGGAATCCATTTTTTTCTCGATGGAATCCATCCTCTTATTCAGTTGTCCGAATTGGTCCAAGATAAGATTCATTTGATTTGTAAAAAACTTCATTTCTTGTTTATTCAATAATTGCACCTCTTTCATCAATTTACATTTTGGCCTTAGCCATCTGGTCATGTATCCGCATTATACATTATACTGCATTCATCAATGTTATGTCACGATGCCTCCTTCCCCCTTCTTCCCCTCTTACCTTCTAAATCAATCCAGGCCCCATCCTGGCGTTTTTTCCTTCAGGGACTTTCATTCGATCCTTTTGCCACGCAGTAATCTCCGCTTAACAGTTTTCTCGTGCAAGCATTATTTGTGTATGCAAAAAAATACTTGCGTACACAAAAGCCGTACAGCATCGTCAAATGGAAAATCAGCAGAATCGCTAATTAGAAAGAAATGAAAGACATCCACTGAAGGGTCGTCTTCCTAGTAATTAGAATTATAAACATTCGTCCAGCGTATGTCAACGATTTTTACAAAGCCAAATAAAAAACTGTCCTGATTCAAAATTCTCCTCAGGACAGTTCATTTACCAACTCAAATTTCCTAAGCTCAAAGCATCCACTTATTTATGAAAAAACTCCACAACCTTTCCAAGCTCCTGCGCCTTCTCATTCATATCCTCGCAGTCGTTCTTAACAACGCGCACCTCGCTTACGATCTCGTTTACGTTCGCGTTCACTTCCTCATGGCTCGCCGCATTCTGCTCGCTGATCGCGCTGAGATCATGCACGTTCTCAACGATCCTTGCTTTATAGTCATTCAACTGATCTGCCTTCGCCATCAATGCGCGAATTTCCTCTGCGGAATGCTGTATCTTCTGGCTCAGCTCCTCATACTGCTCCTGCGCCATGCCAACCTTGTCGCTTCCTTCCTGAATAAGCTCGAGAACCTGCTTCGCCAGCGTCACGGTCTTTGCCGATTCCTTTGTAATCTTCTGCGCAAGCCTGCGGATCATCTCAGCGCCCTCGGCACTCTGCTCAGAAAGTGAGCGAATTTCCTCTGCGACTACCGCAAAGCCCTTGCCGGACTCTCCCGCCCTGGCAGCCTCAATGCTTGCATTCAGCGAAAGCAGATTCGTCTGATCGGAAATGTTCAAAATCAGCTCCACCGCCGTATCAATCTCGCGAATCGCGTCATTGGC
The DNA here is from genome assembly GCA_017527205.1 of Lachnospiraceae bacterium. Lineage (GTDB taxonomy): Bacteria > Bacillota > Clostridia > Lachnospirales > Lachnospiraceae > Acetatifactor. Next base: position 18,034 of record JAFXQK010000077.1, read on the forward strand.
TTCCTTGATCTGATCCGTAATATTATTTACGGCATCCAGCGATCTGTCACTATTCTCCTTGATCACCGCCATGTCGTCATTGGTTTTGGAATTGACTTCCAGCATGTTTTCAGAATTTCCATGCAAAATATCGACCTTCCCATAGATGTCATTCACGCAATTTCCGATTTCAATGACCTGCTGGTTAATGCTCTGGACGTTCTCCGACATGCTATTCGTGGCTTCCGTCAAATTGACGATTACCTCTTCAATCTGATTTGCCCGTTCAAAGGTGCTGCCCGTCAGTTCTGCCACGTCTGCAATTTTCTCGACAAGAATCGTCGTCGAGGCCTTTACGTTACCAATGGTCCTATCCAAATTCCCCTGCAAGCCCGCCAAAGACGTCTCCAGGTCAAACACTTCCTGCACAGGGCTCTCCTTCAGGTTCAGCTTCGACAGATCTCCCCCCGCAAGCGCATCCATGTTCTTCCCAATCCGCCGAATGGAATCGATCAGGCTCCGACTGTAATACCAAGCCCCCACGCAAAATAGGATTGGAAGGCAAATGGCCGAGCCAAGCTGAATCGCCATAACCGTCTTCGTATCTAACCCGCCATACGACAGTAAAGCGCCTAATCCGCCAATCACAAGAACCGTAATGATCAGTGGTGCCACGGAAATTGTCATCAAAAGCGTCACCATTTTCGTCTTCGCCTTTTCGATGAGTATTTCCGTATCCCTACTATTTCGCTCCATAGCTTCCCTTCCTTTCCCCAATTAACTCAAATCGTCTAAGCAATTCGATCAAAATCCTTACCTTAGAAGTCCTGTTATACTTGCTCTACCTCCTTAAAGCCTTCCCCTAAAGGGTAAGGTGGCGCGCAGCGCCGGATGAGGTGTCCTAGAATCCCAGCTTCTTATAGATATCAAATCCGTCAAAGGTTGCGAAATAATCCTTCGGCGTCTCAGCCCTGCGAATCAACTGCACGCTTCCGTCCTCCTTCAGCAAAAGCTCCGCCGACTTCAGCTTTCCATTGTAATTATATCCCATGGAATAGCCATGCGCGCCAGCCTCATGAATTGCCATATAATCCCCGATCTCTACCTTTGGCAGCATCCGGTCAATGGCAAACTTATCATTATTCTCGCACAGTGACCCCGTCACGTCATACTTATGATCGCAGGGCTGATTCTCCTTGCCAAGCACGGTAATATGATGGTACGCGCCATACATTGCGGGTCTCATCAGATTCACGGCACAGGCATCCACGCCAAGATATTCCTTGTGCGTATGCTTCTCATGTATCACCTTCGTCACAAGATGGCCAAACGGCGCCAGCATAAATCTTCCAAGCTCTGTATAAATCTTAACGTCGCCCATGCCTGCAGGCACCAGCACTTCCTCGTACACCTTGCGAACGCCCTCTCCAATCACCATGATGTCATTCGGCTCCTGATCAGGACGATAAGGAACGCCAACGCCGCCGGACAGGTTGATAAACGTAATATGCGCCCCCGTCTCCTCCTTCAACTTTACGGCCAGCTCAAAGAGCTGCTTTGCCAGCGTCGGATAATAATCATTGGTCACGGTATTGCTTGCCAGGAACGCATGAATCCCGAAATTCTCGACGCCCTTTGCCTTCATAATCTTATAGCCTTCAAACATTTGCTCCGTGGTAAAGCCATACTTCGCGTCTCCGGGATTATCCATAATGCTGTTGGCAATGGAAAAATATCCGCCGGGATTATAGCGACAGCTCAAGGTCTTGGGCAAATATCCAATCGTATCCTCAAGGAACTGAATGTGCGTAAAATCATCCAAGTTGATCGTCGCGCCGATCTTTGCAGCATAAGCAAACTCCTCAGCGGGCGTATCATTCGAGGAAAACATGATGTCCTCGCCGGGAATGTCCATCGCATGACTCAGCATCAGCTCCGTCATGGAGGAGCAATCCGTACCGCATCCATAATCTTTTAAAATATTGATGAGGAAAGGATTCGGCGTAGCCTTTACCGCAAAAAATTCCTTATATCCCTTATTCCAAGCGAACGCTTCCTTCAGCTTCTTCGCATTCTCGCGGATCCCCTTCTCGTCATAAATGTGAAAAGGCGTAGGATACGTCTTCACAATCTCCTCAATCATTTCCTTCGTTACAAAAGCCTTCTTCTCCATGTCTCTTCTCTCCTAGCGTAGATTATTCCTTCCCCAAATTCATTCCCCTACAAATCGTAACCCAACTAAAAATATTACACTCTTTGCCGGCATCTCATGGAAAGCCTTCCCCCACGGGGGAAGGTGGTGCGAAGCACCGGATGAGAGCTATATATCGTCAATCTGCCAGTCAATCGGTGCCATCCCGTTCTCTTCCAGAAACAAATTCGTCCTGCTGAACGGCCTGCTTCCAAAGAATCCCCTGCTTGCTGAAAGCGGGCTCGGATGCGGCGATTCAATAATCAAATGCTTCGGATTATTTAGGAAAGCCTTTTTCTCCTGCGCCGGCCTTCCCCACAGAATAAATACCATAGGCCGATCCTGCTCATTCAAAACCTTAATGGCAGCGTCCGTAAATTCTTCCCAGCCCTTTCCCTTATGCGAAAAGGCCTGATGCGCCTGCACCGTAAGTAAGGTATTCAGCATAAGTACTCCCTGCTTCGCCCATTTTTCCAAATAACCATTATTTGGGATCTTGCAACCCAAATCATCATGCAGCTCTTTATAGATATTGATTAGTGACTTCGGTATCGCAATCCCCGGTCTTACCGAGAAGCAAAGCCCATGGGCCTGTCCCACGTCATGATAGGGATCCTGTCCCAAAATCACAACCTTTACCTTGCTAAGCGGCGTCAGATGAAATGCATTAAAAATGTCCTCTGCCGGCGGAAACACCTGCTTGGTATTATATTCCTCCCGAATAAACTCATACAGTTTTTTATAATACGGCTTTCGAAACTCTGGTGCCAACGCCGGAAGCCAATCATTGTCAATCATTCCCATGGTTTTTAAAATACCTTTCCACTAGGGTTTTCACTCTTCCATTATAATCTTACGCTTACGCCCTTATCCCTCAAATATTCCTTCACTTCCCGAATCTCCAGTTCCTTATAATGGAACAGCGAAGCCGCCAGCGCTGCCTCTGCGCCGCCCTCTGTCAGTGCTTCATAAAAATGCTCCATCGTTCCTGCGCCTCCGGAAGCAATCACAGGGATCCCCACCGACTGTGAAATCGCTCTTGTAAGCTCAATGTCATAGCCCGCCTTCGTTCCGTCGCAGTCCATGCTGGTGAGCAAAATTTCCCCTGCCCCCATTTTTTCAGCCTTCCGCGCCCATTCCACGGCATCGATCCCCATGTCCACGCGCCCGCCATTCTTGTAAATGGTCCATCCTTCGCCATCCGCGCGGCGTTTCGCGTCAATTGCCACGACAACGCACTGACTGCCAAATTTCTCTGCCGCATCGCTAATCAGCTGGGGATTCATGATCGCCGCGGAATTGATTGAAATTTTATCCGCGCCCTCCCGCAAAATTGCCTTAAAATCATCTACGGTTCGAATGCCTCCGCCAACGGTAAACGGAATAAATACCTTGCTGGCAACCTGCCGCACCCATTCCAGCTGCGTTGCGCGGCTGTCTGCTGAGGCCGTAATGTCAAGAAACACGACCTCATCCGCTCCTGCCTTATCATACGCTGCGGACACCTCCGCGGGATCTCCGGCATCCCTCAAATTCACAAAATTGATTCCCTTTACAACCCTGCCGTCCTTCACGTCCAGGCAGGGAATAATTCTCTTTGTGTGCATGCTTTTTAACCTCGTGTTTTAAGCGTCTTCTATAATTTAAGTCTAAATCTATGTCTAATTTACTATCTAACCAACCGTGATTTTAATGCGTGCATCAATGGCACCATGGGTCAGCTTAGGACATTTACTTAGTCATTTTTATAAAATTTTCCAGCATTTTGAGTCCCACGCCCGAGCTCTTTTCGGGATGATACTGACACGCAAAGACATTTCCCTTCTCCACGGAAGCATGAATCGTGGCGCCATATTCCGTCGTGGCCGTCACGATTTCCGGATCCTTTGCCTGCAAATAAAAGGAATGCACAAAATATACGTATGCATCCTCCGGCACGCCCTCAAACAGCCTTCCCCTTCTGGGAAACTTCAAATTATTCCAACCAATATGCGGTATCTTCAAGCCGCTCTCCGCCGGCAAACGAACAATTTTCCCTTCCAGCACGCCAAGCCCCTTAGCTCCCGGGCTCTCCTCGCTGCTTTCAAACAGGAGCTGCAATCCCAGACAAATTCCTAAAAATGGAATTTGCTTTTCCACGCACTCATGAATCACTTCCACCAAACCATAGGCGTGGAGCTTTTCCATGGCATCGCCAAACGCGCCAACTCCAGGCAAAATCACGCCATTCGCGGAAAGAATCGTCTCCCTGTCCCTCGTGACAACCACTTCTTCCCCTAAATACTGAATGGCCTTTTCCACGCTTTTTATGTTACCTGCATCATAGTCAATGATTGCGATCATGAATCTTCTCCTCATTCCCTTCAAGTAATGTTCAAATGCACTAATCCAAGCTTATTTTATCACAGCTTGCACGGCCAATCAATGACATTCGCAAATAAAATATTGAGCCTTTGTATGAATTTCAGACATTTTTTGAAAAGCGTCCTGCAGAAGCTCCGGATGCTTTTTTGAAGTCCCGAGTTCCAAGATCAGCAGCCTTCTGTTCATACTTCCATAAAGCCATTTCGTATACCTTGTCCACTCTGCAAGATATCCTCTCTGATCATATTTGGGTGCCTGCACAACATTCAGTACCTCCTGCGCACCACAAATCGGACAGGTCCCCAAAATATTTTCACATCTCTTCTTATATTCCAAGGCCGCAGCTCTTATCTTCTCTCTTTTCTCAATCAGCTCCATTGCCTCACGCACCTGAGGCGGTAAGCTGCTCCATTTTCCTTGGATCACTTCACCTTCCTGTTCGATCACTTGATCTTGCCGATGGCTTTTCTGCGTAATCACTTGATCTTGCCCACGGGATAAGAAGCCACTGGCATATAAGAATTCCTCCGAGGCGTTAGAAAGCTCTGCTTTCTCAATATCCGTCAAATCCCTGGGTTCTTCTCCTTCACATGTCATTTTGCATTGTTTTTTTGTTCCAAACCCGCATGGTGCAACAAGCCTTCCTTCACGCCAGGGAATTTCCAGAATTCCCTTATGTCCTGCCATGCAAACAACATAATAATTCTTTCCCTTTAGCCGATCCGCTAAATCACTGAGAATCCTCATTTTCTCATCTTCCTGATTCATATGCATGGATTTTCTTAAGGCGTCGTAAACCTCAGGCATCAACCATGCTGCTTCGCATTCGCCCAATACACTCTCTAATAAAGCCAATTCCTTTTCACCGTTATAGGTGTCAATTTCGTCGCCTAATCCGACTAACACCATTTCCGCCTCCGGTATTTCTTTTTCTAATATTCCATTCCATTCTACTTGATCAACAAACTTTGCGCTCATAGCCTTTTCCTTATGTCATCTTTCTTTTCAAAAGATACAGCCGGGTTTTCCCCGGCTGCATTTTAATCCTCTAAATGATACTTATCTACCAGCTCGTCTATGATTTTTACTAAATTGCCAATTTCTGGCTTAGACAATTGGGCGTCCGCTCCAAGCGCCTCACCCTTTCTCTTCATGTCATCATTTACTAAAGAGGAAAAGATAATGACAGGAATCTTTGCCGTCGCCTCATCACTTTTTACAAGCTTTGTCAGTCGATGTCCATCCATCATTGGCATTTCAATATCCGTAATAATGCATCTTACATTATCCCGAAGTGTCCCGTTTTCCTTACACTTACAAATAACGTCATATGCCTGTTGTCCATTTTCCGTGTGGATCAGATTTTCATATCCCGCTTTCTTCAAGGATTCCACGATCAGCTTATTCAAAAGAGGGGAATCCTCAGCGATCAAAATTGGAACGTTTCTTTCTCTTCGCTCTCCTAATGCATCAATATCTGAAACCTTCAGACCCGTCTCAGGATTGATGTCACTAATGATCTTTTCAAAATCCAGAATAATGATTAAGCGGTCATCCCTTTTTACGATGCCACTAATAATGCTGTCCTCCAAGGATCCAAACGATCTATTCGGTTTTGCAATTTCCGTCCAGGAAACGCGATGAATTCCTAAAACATTTTCCACGTGAAATGCCATGTTCAGTTTATTAAAATTCGTAATAATAAACATGCCGCCAATAGGGCTTTCCATAAATCCAAGACAGTTAGCAAGATCAATTGCCGTGATCATGGTATCTCTTGGCATAAAAATACCTTCAATGCTAGGATGTGCATTCGGAATTGGCGTTACCCTTTGGTAAGGAATAATCTCACGAATCTTCGCAACATTGATTCCATACGAATAATTATTTAAGACAAACTCCAAAATTTCTAATTCATTTGTACCATTTTCCAACAAAATATTAGTATCCATACGATACCCCCGCATCGTCATTACTATTTACAAACAAGCTTCGCGTTATGATTCACATAATCAAATCATTATTGATGCATCGAAGATTGGTTCATTCATAATTTATAAATTCTAGTTTAAGTATATCATAGATTATACACTTTTTAAAATACTTTTAAAACAAAAATAGGAACGGAGTTGATCCATTCCTATCTTATCAGGTTTTGTACCCTCAAAACCGAAATCGAACTAATAAACAAGACAACCATTTTTCATTAAGTCAGCCGTGCTTCGAACCTTCCCGTTTCTCCTGCCGTGACCTCTCACGCGCAGAAGGATTTTACCTCGATTTGGGGCATCGGGAAAAATTCTTCGGCTTTGGTTAAGCCCTCGGCCTATTAGTGACCGTCAGCTAAACGCGTTGCCGCGCTTACACCCCGGACCTATCCACCTCGTACTCTCCAAGGGGCCTTTCTGA